>CAYXPR010000011.1:0-87829 GCA_964467255.1 uncultured Rickettsiales bacterium
GCAGGGCAGTATTTTCCGCTTTAAAGACTCACCACAAACGATTGCCGATGGTGCGCGCACACTTTCACTGACGCCGCGGACATTTGAGGGCTTAAAAAAGCTGGCTGGGATTATTGAGGTTCCGGAAGAGCCCATTATGTATTGGACGCAGTGGCTTTCGCATTTGTTGAAAGTAACGGTGGAGCCCACATCGGCCATGGGGATGGCTGCGGCAGCATCATGGCTTAAAAACCAGAACGAAACGAAACGCGTGATGGTGATTCTTTCCGGCGGGAATATGTCCGCAGAAACCTATCAGCAGATATGGCGTAATGATTTTTTAAGCAAAGTGCCAAGCCTTAACTAGGGGCGCCAGCAAATGCCGCCCAAGCTGCAAATAGCACCGGGGCAACAATCTGCATCGACAACGCAACTTTCAAATCCACCGGAGTAATTGATTGGTATGCAGCATTTGCCAGCCCCTGAGCAGGCCCCACTGCAGCATCCGGAGTTGGAGGTGCAGTCGCCGCCCTTCGGCTGTGTGCCTGGCAAACACTGTGGTGGAGGCAGGGTGCAGGTTGCAAGGTCTGCAGCAATGCCCCACTTTGTAGCAAGATAGCGCGCAACCCTTTCGCGGTCCCAGTCAGACAGCGGGGTGCTGTAGATAATAACCTCACCAATATCGCCCTCTAACGTGTGCACAGCAGCGTTATTCACATCGAGATATTGTGCGCCAATGCGGATAGGAAGGTTGCCGGTGGGGATAAGGCTTTGCGTGCTATACACTTGGCTACCAAGGTCAGCGCAAGCTTGATAGAATTTCATTAAGCCAAACAGCCAGTATGAACTATCATATTTTGCCGACCAGATTTTGGGCGCGTTAAAGTCATTCACCTGAAACGTTGCATCCACGCGCTTGAGATCGTCCGCGTGATCCTGCAGCCACAAGCCGCGGGTGATGTTATCAACGGTGCTGCCGAACCCCCAGCCATTGACCATCGTGCTGTTATCGGTGGTGCTGACGCCGCGCCCCATAAACATTTTACGGTCTGGCGTGCCATCGGTGTTGGAGGTTGCAACAATGAATAAAGTGAGGTGCGCAGTATTGAGACTGGTATCGCCCACGGGCACGTCGATAGTGAGCGCGTTGCTCTCACCGCCGTTGAAGCGCACGGCGTTCAGAGTGAAGGTGCTTGTTTGGCCAGAAAACGCATTTTGCCCCGCGGGCACATAAAGAGGCATGTGTGCGGCATCGGTGCCGAGCGCATCGTTTGCAACGGCGTTGTTGTGCATGCTTGTTTTATCCTGCCAGCGGGTGACACGATTATTCACATCACGCTGAATCGTTGTTTCTTCTGTGCCATCTAGCCACACCGCAAGGCCGCGGATATCCTGCGGTGAAAAATTAACGATTTCATCTGGCATCTCGGGGTCTTCTTGTTCTGACCAGATTAAGATGTCGTCAAAAATCATGGCATGGCCAGTGGTATCAAGCGGTGGGCGCGTAGCATAATAAAATACTTCGTCCCACGGGTCAGTGATATCCATGTGGTGGTTTTCCTGCTCGCCGCCTTCGTAAAGACCCTCTGCGGGGCTTCTCTTGCGCATTGTGCCATTAAACGGCCATGAACCCACGCCATTTTCGCCGTGGCTGATGGCAACGTAAGCGACGCGGCGCGAGAGCGGGCCAACGGCGGAGTTAACCTGAATCGTACCGTCGGTGGTGGCGGTGTAAGACTCACGGGTTGTAAGATTTTTGACAACGGCATAGGTGATGCGGTTGCCCCATTGGTCCATCATGTAAGAAGAGGGTAGCCCTAACGCCTTGGTGGGTAGAACGCCGAGCAACACGGTTTGGAAATCGTAACCATAGGTTGATATTTTGAACAGCCCATTTACGGTGTCTTCTTCCCCTTCAAAGTCACAGATAGGTGAGCCCAGTGTTTCATTATTGTGTGGCACAAGCCCGCCTGCCGGGCAGGGATAAAAGCCGTAACGCTCCACGTGCTTGGTCAGCGCCAGCTTGATGTCTTCCATTTTGTCGTAGGTGGTGCTGAATTTACGAAGCTCTCTTTTGGCAACACTGATGATAAAGGCATTGGCAATGACAAAGGCTGCGATGGCGAGGATGATGCTGAGTTCAATAATCGAGAATCCCGCCACTCGCGGTTTTAATACTCTGCCCTTACGGGGAATGCTGCGCGCGACCCTTCCCATTCCGACCCTTAAAATAAAATGTTGAATAATTATATTGCAGAAAGCAAAATTTGTCTAAATTATTCAACGGGATTGATGGTGCAATGTGGAAGTATTGCGGGTATAATACACCAAATTGGTGTTTGATGGGCGTATGATTGAACCTGTGTGGCTAGAGCATGTGGCGGTGGTGTTGATCGGGCTTTTGTTCGGCAGCTTTTGCACGCTTGCCAGCTATCGGTTGATTCATGAGGAGTCGGGAATTATTGCCGGGCGGTCGCGGTGTCCGAATTGCCATCATGTGCTGAATGTACTCGACCTTTTTCCCGTATTGTCGTGGATGATGCTAAAAGCGAAATGCCGATATTGCAATGTACGGGTGAGTGGAAAATACCCCCTCATCGAGCTTGTGCAGGCGGCGATGTTTTATGCGGTGTATTTGCAGTATGGCGTGAGCGTTGAGGCGGCGCTACTGATGGCGTTGTCGGTTGCGCTGCTGGTGATGATTGTTGTTGATTTTGAGTGCCTGATTATTCCTGACCCGCTCAATATCACGATTGCATGTATCGGCGTGCTCTATGCATTTTTGTACCGCGATGTTTTTGTGGCAGGAGCAGGCGCTGCAATTGGTGCGGTGAGTAGCCTTGCGTTGCGCTGGATTTTTACGCAGTGGAAAAAAGTAGAAGCGCTCGGATTGGGTGACGTAAAATTCATTGCGGCGGCGGGGATTTTTTTAGGCGTGGATTTATTTATAGCTTTCTTTTTTCTGGCGGGTGTGATAGGCGTAGTAACAGCAGTTTTGTGGGGATTTGCTGGTAGGGGTCGGCACTTTCCATTTGGTCCTGCGCTCGCACTTTCGCTCTTTGTGTGTGTGCTTTTCCCGGAGCTGCAAGGGATGTTGAGGGAACAGGTGACGGAAATACTGGTTGAGTATATGATGCCTGTTAACGAAGTGTACGAATGAAACAACGTTCCATCCAAGTCAGCGTCTTATCGAAATTTTTGGCCTGTGCGCCGCGCCGTCTGAAGCGCGCCGCTGTTGTTTTTTCTACGGTGATTGCAGTTCATCTGCTTGCTTCATGCAACGTGCCCACGCTGGAGCAAGATGCGAAGAACGCTGCGCGCCAAGCAAAAGACGTTGCAGAAGATACGTATGATACCGCGAAGAAAAAAGTAGATCAGACCTTTGACCCTGAAACAAACGACCTGATTGACCCGAATCTGGGTCTGTCGCGCGAAGATTATCGCCGCGAAATGATTAAACCCGGCACTCCGACTGTTGAAGACAATCCACCGGATCCGATTTTGCCGGACGTGTCGCAGTTGTTGGTTGCCCCACGCCCGCCCGTAATTGGGCAGGATAAATTGGTGACGCTTTCAGTGACGGAAGACGTTCCGCTCAAAGAAGTGCTGATTGAGCTCGCCCGCCGTGCGGATGTGGATGTGGAAGTGGACCCTGGTATTTCCGGCGGTATTATTTTCCGTGCGAAAGACAAACCGTTTTCTGAAGTACTGGAGCGCATTTGCGAGCTGGCGGGTTTGCGTTATTCCATCAAAAATGGTGTACTGAAAGTCGAACGTGATTCGGCCTATATCGTGAACTATAACGTGGACATTCTGAACCTCACCCGCTCTAGCACGGGTTCGGTGAATATTTCTACGCAGGTGCTGAGTGCTGTGGCGGGTGCTGGTAGCGGCGGCGGCGGTGCTAACGCATTTTCGACGGGCTCAAGCAACAGCCTGAGTTCTTCGTCGGACGGCAATGTGTGGGCCGAGGTAGAAAAGGCGGTGCAGAAGATTTTGGATAGTTACAAAGGTGCTCCGGGAACACTGGCGCAAGGTGCCGGGGCTTCGGCGGATGCAGCATTGAATGACGTGCTTGGTCAACCGCCTGCGGGCGCTCCCCGTGGTGCTGCACCTGCGGCTGCGGGCGGCAGTGCGATACTTTCGGTAAACAAGCAGTCTGGCATTGTGAGTGTTTTGGCAACAGAGAAGCAACATAAGGCCATTAAGCAATATCTCGAGCGCGTGACGGAATCGCAGGCTTCGCAAGTGCTGATTGAAGCAAAAATCGTTGAAGTGGCTTTGAATGACAGGTACCGGAGCGGCGTTCGCTGGGACCTGATTAATAAACGCTTTACTGACTTCAACATAAAAAGCGGCTTTACCAGTACAACGGGTGCGCTCGGTAATCAGGTGTTGCAGTTTACCACGCTGCCTTCTGAGATTTTTGGGATTGACGATGTGTCGCTTGAAACAGCTGTTTCGCTTATTCAGGAATTTGGCGTAACGCGGACACTCTCCAGCCCGCGTATTAATGCGATGAATAACCAGCAAGCCGTGCTGACGTTCGCTGAAAATTTTGTGTATTTCGACCTTGATGTGCAAGAACAGCAGATTGGCACGGGGGATACGAGAGAGACCAATCTCACGGTGCAAAGTAACGTGCGCACGGTGCCAATTGGCGTAATTCTGACATTGCAGCCAACGATTGACCTGAAAAAAGGCGAGGTGGTGATGAATATCCGTCCGACACTTTCGCGTATCACGGAGAGTGTGTCGGACCCTGGTGTGGCGCTACTTGCTGCGCGAACAAATAGCAACATCACCAGCTCGGTACCGATTGTGGAAGTCCGTGAAATTGACTCGATATTGCGTATCAAGAGTGGGCAAGTAATGGTCATAGGCGGCTTGATGACAGAAAAATCTGTCAACCAGGATACGGGCGTTCCAGGCCTGCAGAGCGTGCCTTACATCGGCAACATTTTCAAGAGCGTGGACAAGCAAAATGAAGTGGTAGAGACCGTGATTTTTATCAAGGCCACGATTGTGCCATCGCAAGGCGTGGCACGTGAAGATAAAGAGCTGTATCGTAAATTTACAAACGATCGCCGGCCGCTGACCTTCTAACCACGAGGCAGGATATGCTTACTACCATCCGTTATATTTTACTAACTGCGCGCCGCGACTGGTTCTTTTTGGGGCTGGTGGGGGCGATTGCTCTTGCAGCGTCTGTTTCATATTTTCTCGGAGGTACGGCCCTTGTAGAGCAAGGCCAGATGGCGCTGACCTATATGGCCGGCGCTGCCCGCGTGATTGTGAATCTGGGGCTTGTGGTTTTTGTGTGTTTTCATGTGCGCCGCGCGTTTGAGAACAGAGAAATAGAAGTGATGCTCACCCGCCCGATTTCACGCACAGCCTTCATTTTTTCATACTGGACGGGTTTTTCCGTTTTAGCACTGGCGCTGAACCTACTGGTGATTGCAATGCTGGGCACAATTTTAAAGCCCAACATTGAGGGGCTGATGTTTTGGGGCGCCAGCATGATACTTGAAACACTGCTAGTGATAGCCTTTGCGCTGGCCTGTTCGTTGATATTACAGAGCGCCGTTCTTTCCGTGATGGTGACATGCGGGTTTTATCTCATCGCCCGTATGATGGGCTTTTTTACGGCAGTGATGGTGAAGGCGCCCTTGCCCGAATTTGGGCTCACCTGGGTGCTGCGCACGGCAATGGAAACGGTTTCGGTGGCGCTGCCACGCCTTGATTTGTATGGCAAAACAAAATGGCTGGTCTATGGCGTGGATAACGATGCCGCATTGTGGGTATTCCAAATAGTGCCGATTTTCCTGATGCAGTCCGTGGTGTATATTCCGCTGTTGCTGCTGATGGCGTCGTTTGACTTTAAGCGCAGGCAGTTCTGATATGCTGCGCGCCTTACGCAAGGATTGGGCGTTCTTTGTTTTTCTTCTGCTGCAAATTGGCACGTGGCTAGTATTAAGGCAGGCCAGTCCGGACTTTTCCATCGTGCCGGAACCGCCCACCGAAACCACCGTGAAAGCGACCTCGTTTGGTGATGAGGAAATGTATTTCCGCCTGTTGGCCTACCAGATTCAAAATGCAGGTGATAGCTATGGCCGCATCACGCCGCTGAAGGATTACAATTATAAAAAATTGTATCAGTGGTGGGTGCTACTAGATATGCTGAATAGCCGCTCTCACTTTGTGCCTGCACTGGTGGCCTATTACTATAGCAACACCCAACACAGGCCAGATTTATACTACGTGATTGATTACCTTGAGCAGCATGCGGATGCAGACCCGGTGCCGAACTGGTGGTGGTATGCGCAAGCATCGTTTATTGCCAATTATAAATTACACAATAAGCCGCTTGCGCTGAAGATTTCAGAGAAGCTGGCTAAAGTAGAAAATCCGGATATGCCAATCTGGACTCGCCAATTGCCCGCCTTCATTCTGGCAGATATGGGGCAATTAGAGCAGTCGGCGGTGATTATTGAAACGCTGCTCAAAGAATATGAGGCAAAGGGCACGCTCAATGAAGGTGAAATCAACTTCATGAATTATTACATCAACGAGCAGCTTGATGCGATAAAGGCCCGTAGCCAGCAGCAGGGTGCCGGCGCGCCAGAGAGAACGCATGAATAACATCGTGCTTTCTGCCACTCAGGCCTTTCAGCTCGCGGCGATTGGCCCGTGTTTGTTTATTGCCATTTTGCTGCTTTTATCGATCCGCAACGTCCGTCATACGTTTTTGCCTGCGATCTATTTTATTGCGTTGAGCAGCACGTTTCTAATTCCGCTGGTGAAAACCGTATTTGGCGCATCAGAAGGTGGTGTGTTTTATGGCGCGCTGCTGCTACTGGAAAACATGCTGCCGGAGCTTAGCTTTCTGCTGATTATTCAGTTTGCCACCGGCGCAAGGCCGAAGCCAGTCTTCTGGCTGGTGCTGGCGATTCCGCTGATTGGCGGTAGCCCATTTATCTATTTGATGCTGAACGGCCGCGATGTGTGCATGGCCGACGATGTGTGTTACCAGACGGCATATTTGCTCAAACTCTACCGTGTGCTTGGCGCCAGCCTTATCTTTATGCTGCTGGTGTTTTTTATCAGCCGCAGCCTGCTCCATATCAGCCATCAGGACCCACGGAAACGTACCAAATACTGGCTGATTATTACGCTGATACTTTTTAACATTATCCAGCTGGCGGTGGATTTGTTTGAAATTGCTGGCAGTGTGTTGGAAAAAGATGCCGTGTTTGTTCGCACCATGGTGTCGGTCACATTTGTGTATCTGGTGCTTTCTTCCGTGTTCCGAGTGTTTTCGGAGAGTTTTGGCTTGAAGCCGATTCAGATAACGCCGCGCTTATTTACGCTGAAAGACCAAGACATTGTGGACAAGGTAGAAAGCCTTCTGCGTGACGTGAAACCGTATCGGAAAATTGGCTTTAAGCGCCGGACCATGTCTGACATGGTGGGTGTGAAGGAGCATCAGCTCTCCAAAGCCATTAACCAGAAATACGGTAAGAGTTTTAGCGAACTGATGAACGAATATCGCATTCGCGAAGCGCAAATGCTTTTGGTTGAGAAAAATGATCCGGTCACCGCTATTTCGTATGACACAGGCTTTTCAAGCATTGCATCTTTTAATCGGGTGTTTAAACAGTATACGGGGCTTTCACCCACAGCGTATCGCAGCAGCCAGCGCAAGTTAAAGCAGACGCCGGCTCCAGATAAAACCAAATAAGCTATTTCTTTTTGCCGGTGAAAAGCTGGGCGCTTCCCGGGAAGGTGCCCGCGCGCACATCTTTGGCATAAGAAGCTGCTGCCTTGCTGACGGTATCGGCGAGGTTTGCATAACGCTTCACGAAGCGTGGCGTGGTTTCAAACAGACCGAGCATGTCTTCCGTTACCAGCACTTGTCCATCGCATGCGGCAGAAGCACCAATGCCGATGGTGGGGATGGTAGTTTTCTCAGATATTTTTCTGGCCAACGGCTCAAACATACCCTCTAGCACCACGCTGAAGGCACCAGCTTTTGCCACCGCCTGCGCGTCAGCCAGCAATTTCTTTTGTTCAGTGGGGGTCTTGCCGTGGTAGTGATAACCGCCCGCGCGGTGAACCGATTGGGGCTCAAGCCCGATATGCCCCATGACGGGGATGCCGCGCTCGGTAAGGTAACGAATCGTTTTCGCCATGACGGTGCCGCCTTCCAGCTTTACCGCATGGCAGCCGGATGCTTTGAGCAACCACGAAGCATTTTTAAAGGCTTGCTGCGCGGAAACCTGATAACTGCCAAACGGCATGTCTACCACCACGAGCGCTTTGGAAGAGCCACGCACCACCGCTGCAGCATGCTGCGCCATCATGCGGAGCGAGACAGGCAGGGTGGAATCCATACCATATAACACCATGCCGAGCGAATCGCCCACCAGCAAAATGTCGGCGTGCGCGTCAAGAATGCGGGCATAAGGCGTGGTGTAGCAGGTGAGGCAGACGATTTTATCGCCACCCTTACGTTTTAATATTGCCGGTGCGGTGATGCGCTTGGACATAGCGGTTTAACCATGTGCATAGGGCAGGGTGATGGTGACCGTAGTGCCTTCACCTTCTTTGCTGCGGATATCGAATGTACCGTTCATCAGCTCCACCAGCTTTTTAGAAAGCGGCAGACCAAGCCCTGTGCCTTCATAGCGGCGGCTGAGTTTGTTTTCCGCCTGACCGAAGGTTTGCATCACCTTGGCGATATCTTTTGCAGAAATACCCACGCCTGTGTCGCGCACCTCGATAATAAATTGCTTGTCTGATGTAACCGCACGGGCGTGCAGGGTAACCGAGCCACCCGAGGGAGTAAATTTTACGGAATTGGAGAGCATGTTAAGCACCACCTGCTTAAGACGCTTCGCATCGGTTTTTACCACCACATGGTCTTTGGGCAGGTCTTCAATCAGCTTGACCTCTGATTCCATGGCGCGTGGCTCAACCAGCCTCATGGAAGAGCGCAGGATTTTGTTTACGTCTACATCGGCAATCTGCACCTCAAGCTTGCCAGCTTCGGCCTTGGAGAAGTCCAGAATATCGTTAATCAGGCTGAGCAGGTGCACACCCGAAGAATAAATATCTTTTGAATATTCCTTATATTGCTGGTTACCCACCGGCCCCATCACTTCATCTTTTAAAATTTCAGAAAAGCCGATGATGGCATTTAGCGGTGTGCGCAATTCGTGACTTACGTTGGCAAGGAAGCGAGACTTCGCCTGATTTTCCTCTTCAGCGCTGGCCTTGGCCTGCGTGAGTTCTTCGGTGACCTCATGCTGCTTGGTGATAATTTTTTCAGCGCTGCGGGCGACCACAAACATGAAGCCTAGTGTGAATACGAGCATGCCACCAAAAAGGCCGAGGCCTAAAAACTGCCACATGCCAGGGCTTTTCCACATGGGGGTGATGTCATAAAAAATTTCTGCAACACCCTCCACGCGGCTTTTGCTTTCTACCCCTGCGCCTGAAAAAATGGGCACGAAGGTGCGTACCACGTTATAAGGCAAGCCGCCAATCAGGTACCCTTTCAGCAGGACGCTTTGTGTTTTGCCGTATTGGGCGGCGATAAATGCCAGCTCGCTTTTTTTATCGAGCGTGGCATCGGCATCAAAACGTTCTTCGGTTACAACCTTTTCGCCCGAGGCGAAGTAGATGCTGTATTTGATAACATGGAGCTTATCGAAATAGTCTTTGATGTCCTGATCCAGCGCGGCATAGAATTTTGATGTGTCAGGGCAGGGCTCTTCACGGCAGGGAAGCTGCTGCAGGGAGGGGGCGTAACGCTGCCACACCGTGCCGCTGAAACCAATGGCCGCAGCAGTGCTTTGGTCTTCCGCCAGCTGCAGGATGACGCTTTCTTCAATGTGCGAGCGCAGGTAGTAGCTGACAAAGATTGCCAGCGGCAAAACAACCGCAAGCGCTACCAGCGCGATGTATCGAATGGTGTTAAACATGTGACCTTCTATATAAGGTTATAACAAAACTGACAAAAAAATCGAGAGATTTGAAAGGATTAGGAGTAGTTTTTTACAAAAACCACCCGCACGGGATAAAAATTCGTGAATCGAGGGTTGACCTTTGCCGCTATTATCTGTATATACTTCGCCTCCTACAGGAAAAGTTAAGGGAAACAGCCATGAAACGTACATATCAGCCAAGCAAAATCGTCAGGAAACGCCGTCATGGCTTCCGTGCCCGTATGGCAACGGTGGGTGGTCGTAGAGTGCTGAATGACCGTCGCGCCAAGGGCCGCAAACGCCTTAGCGCATAAGCTGCGCGCCGCAGGCATGCCTTGCTGCTGCAAAAAATCAGAAAAAATTTTGAATATCAATATGTAAGCGCTAACGCTGCGCGTGTGGTTACGCGCGGCTTTGTGTTGCTTGGTTGCCCCAAAGAAGGGCAGGCAGAGATGGTGCGTTTTGGTGTGATCGCCAGCCGCAAGCTGGGCGGCGCCGTGCGCCGGAATAAAGTGAAGCGCCGCTTGCGCATGATATGCCAGCAAATATTGCCCGAACACGGCACACCAGGGTGGGACTATGTGCTGATTGGCCGTTATGCAGGCCACGATATGGAGTTTGAAAAAATGCTGCGCGATTTGAAAACAGCGCTACAAAACATCAAGAACGCTCCGAAAGAAAAAGATGAGAAACGTATTTAAATGGATTCCCATCGCCTTCATTAAGGCCTACAGGCTGGTTGTTTCGCCGCTCATGCCTGCCAGTTGCCGCTTTACCCCAACATGTTCGGCCTATGCGGTGGAGGCAATCGAGAAACATGGGGCACTTCGGGGGCTGTGGCTGACCGCCCGGCGCATTGGAAAATGCCACCCATGGGGTGGCTGTGGCCACGACCCTGTGCCCGACCTTAAAAAATAATACTCAACATTCATAAAAAACACGTTATAACCACTGCCACCAGAAACTAATACCTCACGGTTTTACTCATGTCCGAAAGTCGCAATCTGATTCTTGCTGTTATCCTCTCCATGCTGATATTGGGGGGCTGGTATTATTTTGTGGATCTGCCGCGTATCCAGCAAGTTGAGCAGCAGCGCGCCGCCAGCCAGGCATCACCGACGAAGCCCCTTGCGTCGCTTGTTGCGGATGCGTCGAAAGGTGTTGTGCCGCGTGCTGAAGCGCTAACGCAGGAAAAGCGCGTCAAAATCGTTTCAGATTTTCTGCATGGCTCTATTAATCTTAAAGGTGCCCGCTTTGACGATCTGACATTAGCAAAATTTAAAGACACTATTGCGCCGGATAGTAAAGAAGTGGTGCTGCTTTCACCTTCCCGCACGGAAGAAGTATATTTCGCTGAATTCGGTTGGTTGGCTGCGCAGAGTGGCGTTGTGGTGCCTACGCCCGAAACCGTGTGGCAGGCAGGCCGCAGCAAGCTGACGCCGACTGAGCCCGTGACGCTCACATGGCAGAGCCCGCAAGGGTTGTTGTTCACGATTAAAATCGCGCTGGATGAGCATTATATGTTCACCATTGAGCAGTCCGTGCAAAATCTTTCCGCCAAAGCATCTGCGCTGCTGCCGTATGGCTTGATTAACCGCGGCCATGTGAGTGCGGAAGATATGGCGATTTCACACATTGGCCCCGTGGCCGTGTTAGGGGGTACGCTGCAAGAAATTACCTATGATGACTTGATTGACGACAAGCGCTCCGGCTTTGAAAAAACAACAGGCTGGTTTGGCGTGGGTGATAAATACTGGCTGACGGCGGTAATTCCTTCCGATAACCGCACGTTTGATGCTGCGTTTAATTATGCACCAGTCGACAATAAGCCGCGCTTTCAGGCAGATTATACTGGCGAAACCAAGGAGTTGGCGGCGGGCGAAAAATGGTCTGTGACCACACATTTTTTTGCGGGTGCCAAAAAAGTGGGTCTGCTCGACCAGTATGCAAAGAATTTGCAAATACCGTTTTTTGACCGCGCGGTGGATTTTGGCTGGCTTTATTTCATGACCAAGCCGATTTTCAAAGCATTGCAGCTGTTTTACCGTTTCTTTGACAATTTCGGGATTGCGATTTTAGCGCTCACCGTGGTGGTGAAGCTGCTGCTATTCCCGCTGGCAAACAAGTCGTACCGCTCCATGAACCAGATGAAAGAACTGCATCCGGAAATCACGCGCCTGCGTGAAGAATATAAAAACGACAAGATGCGCCTGAATCAGGAAATCATGGATTTTTATAAGCGGAAAAAGATTAACCCGATGGCAGGTTGCTTGCCGATTCTGGTGCAAATTCCGATTTTCTTTGCGCTGTACAAGGTGCTCTACATCACCATCGAAATGCGCCATGCGCCGTTCTATGGCTGGATTCATGACCTTTCGGCACCGGATCCAACCTCTTTGTTTAATTTATTTGGTCTGCTGCCATATGAAGTGCCTGCGTTTTTACACATTGGCGTATGGCCGATTCTGATGGGCATTACGATGCTGATACAGCAGCTGATTAACCCGCCACCCGCTGACCCTGTGCAGGCGAAGGTGATGAAGCTGCTGCCCTTTATTTTTGTGGTGATGTTGGCATCCTTCCCCGCAGGCCTCGTGATTTACTGGACGTGGAGCAATATCCTTTCCATTCTCCAGCAGCGCCTACTGGCGGGTGGTCTCAAAAAAAGCCAGTCTAAAGGAAAAGTGTAAGTGCCGGAAAAGCGCCCAGTACCTGTTATTGGCGCAAAGGCGGCCGCGCGCGTGTTTTCGCGCGAGCCACAATTTTTGCTTTCCGCCCCCTCAATGGACACGATTCCGAACTTCGATTTACCCGAAGTGGCGTTTGCTGGCCGTTCAAACGTGGGCAAGTCCAGCTTGATTAACGCGCTGTTTGGCCGTCGCAACATCGCGCGCACATCCTCTACGCCGGGCCGCACCCAGATGCTGAATTTCTTTTTGCTCGATGAGCGTGTCGTGTTTGTGGATATGCCAGGCTATGGCTATGCCAAAGTGCCAAAGGCGATGTCAGCCCAGTGGGGTGAATTGATTGGTGCATACCTGTATAAACGCAAGCAATTGAAGCGCGTTTACTTGCTGGCAGACAGTCGCCACGGCATCAAAGATTCTGACCTGCAGGTGATGAAGATGCTGGATGAAAGTGCCATTTCCTATCAACTGGTGCTGACCAAGGCCGACAAGCTGAGTGCATCGGAGATTGACAAGGCGCTCAAAAATGTTAAAGAGCAAGTGGAGGGCTGCGTGGCGCTGCACCCAGAAATTCTGGTGACCAGTGCGTCAAAAAAGCAGGGCATTGATACATTGCAAATGGCCATTTTGGCACTGGTATAGAGGAACAAATGACGATTAAAAAAATCAGCGAGAATATTCGCGAGGAAAACCGCTTCAAGGTGCAGACGCTTGCGGAAGCCTTGCCCTATATGCGCCAGTTTGCCGGTGAAACCTTCGTGATTAAATATGGCGGTAGCGCAATGGGTGATGCCAAGCTGGCAGAATCATTCGCCGAAGATGTGGTGCTGCTGAAGCAGGTGGGCATTAACCCCGTGATTGTGCATGGTGGTGGCCCGCAGATTGGTAAAATGCTCGAGAAGCTGAAAATTCAGAGCTCGTTTGTGGACGGTCTGCGCGTGACGGACAAAGCGACGGTGGAAATTGTGGAGATGGTGCTTTCTGGTTCCATTAACAAGCAGATTGTTACGGCCATTAATGAAGCAGGCGGTGCCGCTGTGGGGCTTTCCGGCAAAGACAGCAACCTGATTGAAGCGCGTAAGCTGCGCCGCACGCAAAAAGACCCAGACTCTAACATCGAAAAAATTCTCGACCTTGGTTTTGTGGGTGAGCCTGTGCGCGTGAACCCTGAGATACTCGTGGTGTTTGAAGAATCAGATATCATTCCCGTTATTGCGCCGATTGGTATGGGCGAGAACGGCGAAACGTATAATATCAATGCTGATACGGCAGCGGGCGCGATTGCCGCTGCGCTGGCCGCGCGCAAACTGATTATGCTGTCGGATATTCCGGGGCTGCTTTCTAAAAAGGGTGAGTTGATTTCCGACCTGACGGTGGAGCAGGCTGAGGCGCTGATGAAAGACGGCACTATCAGCGGCGGGATGATTCCGAAAGTGGAAACCTGTATTTCTGCTGTAAAAAATAGTGTGGAAGCCGCGCATATTCTGGACGGCCGTGAACCGCACGTGCTGCTGCTCGAGATATTTACCGAGCATGGCGCCGGCACGATGATTAATTAAGCCGTTATTTTTACGCTGCACAAAAAAACGGGGCGCCCTTTTTAAAAGGCGCCCCGTTTTTGCAGACTTTTGAAGTCTACATGGCACTGTTAACCGGTCTTTTTCAGGGGCTTGGCACTAAGCGTCTGATTTATCTCATCTTTAATCGCTAACTTCTTCTTTTTAAGGGCGACTGCCTTCTCATCTTGATGGTGGGCATAAGCATCGTGGATTTCCTCTTCGAGCCTAGCGTGTTTAGTGTACAAGGCATCAAGATGGGTCTGTAGTGACATAGGCGTTCCCTCCCTTTCACTGTGATAATAATGAAGTTTTTTAACTACTGCGACTGCAGTAAGGCCAAGTATAGCATCGGGGACATGAAAGCCTAATAAAAAATTTGTGCAAAGCGGTATAAAACTGGCACGGGACTTGCTATATAATTGGCTGTTTTCTGCCGAAAATGGCGGGATCTGGCGCTAGGGATGGAAGTCAAGCGAATTGGAAAAAAGAGCATGAGAAAAATGCCGTTTTTAACAAATTTTGAAGCTTTCCAGCGCCTTAAACGAAAGATAAGAAAACATGTGTCTTTAAAAGAAATTTTAGCGGTGTCGCCACCAATGGGACTCGTTAATCGAGTAAATGGGTTTGTAGTGGTACACTTTGCTGGCGGCGATGACCTGTTTGATCTGATTATCGAGGATATAAGGCTTCCCATCCACATAGACTGCCAGCACCGCATGCAGGATGTTGAGGTTTGTATCGTTTAAGATAACAATGCGCATCTGTTCGCTCGGCACGCCCAGAGCACGCAAAGACATGAATTTAGCAATCGCGTAATCCTCGCAATCACCATCTTTGGAAAAAAACTGATATGGCGTGGCCCAGTAATCCGTAACCCCCCAGTTGATGGGGTCGATGATGTAGCGTTTCCGGTTCATGTGCCGGTTTACTTCCTTGATTTGTGTCATGAGGGGTTTGCCCTGCAGACCTGACAAAAAGCCCTTCCACTGTTTTAAAGTGCAGCGGTTGATGTTTTTCGGGCTGCATTCCCGGTCGCGGATTTTGCCTTGGTCGAAATAGCGATCCAGCACGCCGGTCCATTTCGGGAAGGGCCTGAGGTTTCCGGAGCGCATTTCCCTGCTGCCGAAAAGCGAATCACCCGCGTGTGCCGATGTGGCGTGTGCAAAAAGGCCTGTGATGGAAAGAAGCAGCAGTGTGCTCCAAAATAAGTACTTCATGGTGAAAAATGTAACATTCCATTGATAAATCGCAAAGTCCAATGTACTTAAGTTATGAGGGTAAGGAATCAGAAAAAGCACATGGCACTGAAGATAAAATTCCAAAAAGATAAAATTCTGGCGATGAACCCCAAGGTATCGCTCATTATTTTGTTGGTGATTGCGATTGCCTTGTTTGGTGCCCTGCTTATCTGGAATTACGCTGAAACAGAGCGCGAAAATGCCGTGCGCGTGTGGCAGGTGAATATGAACCTGCAGGCTGATAATCAGTCGCGCGAAGTGAGTGCGTGGGTGGAGCGCCAATATAGTGCGCTTTCGATGCTCGCCGACAATGCCAGCCTTCAGCTATACATGACTGAAATTATCAACAACCCCGAGCAGGCAACCGGCGAACCACTGCCGGAGCAGGGCTTCTTAAGGAATCTGCTGGCGGTTACCGCAGAGAAAAATGGCTTCGCGCTGACTTCAGAAAACGATGATGTGTCGGCGAATATCCGCCGTCTTGGAACATCAGGCCTTGCATTGCTGGATAATGAAGGCCGCGTGATGGTTGGCACTAAAGGTATGCCGCCGATTGCCGGTGCATTGATGAAGTTCGTGAAGGAAGTGCCAAAGGGTAGCCGTGGCATGCTCGATATTTACTTGGGTGCCGGCGGCGATGCGACGATGGCATTCTCTGTGCCCGTATTTGCGATTCAGGGTGACAAGGAAGCCAGCCAGCAAATCGGCATTGTGCTGGGTGTACGCCCAGTGGTTTCGGTGTTTGAGGCACTTAAAACAGCCGATGCACTTGCAAAAAGCGAAAGCGTTCTGGTGCGCATCAACGGTAATTTGGTGGAATACCTCTCACCGCAGAAAGATGGCACGCCGCCACTTTCGCGCCGCCTTGATATTTCTACGCCGGATTTGGATGCGGCATTTGCGGCCCTTCGCCCCGATATCTTTGCTACGAAGCGCGACCACCAGTTTAACGACGTATTGGTGGTGGGCCGCAAGGTAAGCGGTACGAACTGGATGCTGGTGCACACAATTAAACTGAAAGATGCCTTGGCAGATAGCAACAAGCGCCGCTCGCGCGCGATTGGTGTTTTTTCCCTTATTCTGGTGGTGGTGATTGTCAGCATTGTCGCGGCGTGGCGTCACGGTGAGTCGGTGCGCTATGAAGAAGCCGCGCAGCGTTACAAAAAACTTTCTGAGCAATATAAAAGTCAAGAGTTGTTGCTGCGCCTCGTTTCGGACAACCAGCCTGACCCGATGTATATTGTGGATGACCAGAATAAATACCGTTTTGCGAATATGGAAGCAGCACTTCGTGTGGGTATTAGCCCCGAAGATATGATTGGCAAAACGCTCGACAGCGTGCTGGGGCCCGGCAAAGTAAAAGAATATAAGATTGCCAATAAAAAGGCGCTTGAGATGGTGGAATCCATTGTGGAATTGCACCATGTGGATAATGCCGTGATCCAGTCAAAACACGTGCCTGTCACGCGGGTGCCGGTGCATTTGAGCGAAGGCGAAAATGCAGGTGTACTGGTGGTGGAGCAGGATATTACTGAGGTCATGAAAGAGCGCGAGAAAAACGAGCGTATCTTAAATGAGTTGGTGGATACGCTGGTGCTCATTGTGGATAAGCACAATCCCTATGCTGCAAATCACTCTGCCCGCGTGGCGCGCCTTGCCCGAGGTGTAGCCGATGAAATGAAGCTTGATAAAAAATTGACCAATGCCACCGAGGTTGCTGGCAAACTGATGAATATCGGCAAGGTGCTGGTTTCTACTGACCTGCTGGTGAAAAAAGATACGCTGCGCGATGATGAGCTGAAAAGCATTCGTGATTCCATTTATGCCAGCGCAGACTTTCTTGAGGGTATTGAGTTTGAGGGACCCGTGGTGGATACATTGCTGCAATCCATTGAATGCTGGGATGGTTCCGGCCCTAAAGGCATGATGGGCGAAGATATACTGCTTTCCGCCCGTATTATCGCGGCCTGCAATGCGTTCATTGGTATGTTAAGCCCGCGTGCGTACCGCGAAAGCCTTGGCCGCGAGAAGGCCATTGAAGTGCTGCTGGGTGAAATTGCCAAGAAATTTGACCGTAACGTGGTGGTGGCGCTGATAAATTACGTTGAAAACCATGCTAAAGATGCCACATGGCTTGAGGCTAAAGGTGGCCAGCACGCCTAACTGCTCCTGTAAGGGCAGGCCTTAAAAAGGCCGATTTTCTGCGGCTCTTTTGCCCTGTGCCCACTTGGTAACAGTGGGGCGGCAAAAATATCTGGCACCTAACCTAAAAAATCACTTCAAACTTGTTATTTTTGCCTATAGAGTGCAAAACACTTGTGTCGGGGAGGTGGATACACCAGCCTGATATTTCAAGTGTTTTGGTTTGGTTTGTACAAACAATATTTTAAAAGGATAATTACTATGACCAAGAAAATTGCCACGAAAATGGCTGCTGCTGCCCTGGTGGGCGTTCTGGCAGCTTCCGCCCTCAGCGCTTGCTCCACGAGCGGCACTGCAGCTCAGACGAAAGCTCAGAAAGAGCGCGCTGCTTACCTTGATGGCGGCAAAGCTTCTTGCGGTGGCAAATCCAGCTGCAAAGGCAAGTCTGGCTGCAAAGGCAAGAGCAAATGCGGTAAGTAATAAGGTCTTTTAAAACCTTATTTTTCTTGCTTTAATAAGGCTCCCCATATTTGGGGGGCCTTATTTATTTGTGGAAATAACAGCAATATGACCAATCGTTTTGGCTTTCCGGTGCTTGGCTATGGCATGGGGCTGCGGACGCAGCACTACGACACCATCTTTTCGACATGGCCCAAGGCTGTCGATTGGTTTGAGATTATTTCTGAGAATTTCATGGATACGGATGGTAGGCCTATCCGCAACCTTGAAAAGGTGCTGGCGCATTACCCAGTGGTGATGCATGGCGTGGGGCTTTCCGTCGGCAGCACTGACCCGCTCAACATGGAATATTTGAAGAAGCTGAAGGCACTTGCCGCCAAAGTAAATCCGCCTTGGATTTCAGACCATCTGTGCTGGACGGGCGTGCACGGCAAAAACAGCCACGACTTGCTGCCAGTGCCCTATACGGAAGCGTCACTGAAGCATACGGTAGAGCGCATCAAGCAGGTGCAGGATTATTTAGGCCGCAGAATTCTGATGGAAAACCCATCCACCTACATGGAGTTCAAGCAGTCTACTATTCCTGAATGGGAGTTTATTGCCCGCATGGCCGAAGAAGCGGATTGCGGCTTGCTGCTGGATGCAAATAACATTTATGTTTCTTGCTATAACCACCGGACGGATACGAAAGACTATATTGATGCTATTCCGATGGACAGGGTGGTGCAGATTCATTTGGCGGGGCACGATAATAAGGGCACGCACATCATCGACACCCATGGCGGTGAGGTGATTGATGCGGTGTGGAATATCTACCGCTACATCATCGCTAAAACGGGCGATGTGGCCACCATGGTGGAGTGGGACGATAACATTCCTGCATTTGAAGTGGTGCTGGCAGAAGTAGAAAAAGCCCGCGCCTTCGCGCGCAGCAAACAATCTCCCAACCAGTTGCCGGATTTCACTCAAACCATGCCGGAAGATGGCGTGGCCGCCCGTAAGGCCACATTTAATGCCATGATGGATGGCTTTCAGGATGTGATATTGACTGCGGATATGCAAAAAGCAAAGCCAGCCGAATGGGTGCGTCCGAAAAAGGACTTTCCGGCAGAATCGCAGCTGGGCGTGTATGTGGATGGGTACCGTTTTCGTCTGTTCGATGTGGTGGATGAAGATTATCCGGCCCTGCGGCTCTATATGGGTGACGAAGGCATGAACGCATTGCTGGATGCGTATGTTGAATCGCACACTCCTACGCATTTTAACCTTTCGCGCTATACGGATGATTTTCCCAAGTATGTGGGCGCATGGGACAGCTTCGCCGAGGGGCAGAATGCTCAGGTGGCACAAGAAATTGCAGCCCTTGAAACGGCAGTAACACAGGTCGCAGACATTAAGGAAACAGAAGCTTTCTCGCCGCGTATGTTGGGTGCCATTACGCCGGATGCATTTTTAGAACTGAGAGTACCGCCGCGTGCAGCGTTGATGCTGCTGACGTTTGAACATGATGTGAATACCTATGTGCGCGCCGCAGCTAAGGGTATGAAGCTTTCCAAAATCGCGCAGAAAAAAAACCACCTCGCGGTGTTCCGCGATGAAGATGAGGTGTGGCGGCTACCACTGGAAAAAGAAGAATACTTGTTTCTTGCCTACTTAAAAGAAGGCAAGTCAGTGGGTGAGGCAATGGAAAGCCTGATAGAAACAACACGCATGGATGAAAACAAGCTGGCTGAAAAATTCCAAGAATGGTTTGCCCGCTGGACACAGAACCACCTGCTGGCTGCTCCGCACGCGGCCTAAACGTCGAGCATTTTCCCCGGGTTCATCAGGTTTTTAGGGTCGATGGCCTTTTTGAGTGTACGCATGAGCGCGAGGCTGGTTGCATCCTTCACGGTTAATAAATCCTGCTTGCGCTCCACACCCACACCATGCTCGGCGCTGATGCTGCCGTGATACTGTGCAAGAATGGCGTAGACTATTTTTTTCAAAGCGTCTTTGGTTGCAGGGAAATTACTTGCGGCAGTGGTATCGCTGCGGAAGCACAGATTGTAATGGATATTGCCATCGCCGATATGGCCGAAGGGCAGAATGATGGCATCTGGAAATTGCTTAGTGATTTCTGCATTGGCGGCGTTAATAAAGCCAGCCACATTGGAAATAGGCACCGAGATATCAAAGTGAATGCCTTTGCCTTCCTTTTTTTCTGCTTCTGAAATGGTTTCCCTGATGTGCCAGAAGCTTCTGGCATGGGTGAGAGAAGTGGCAATCACCCCATCTGTTGCACTACCGCGCTCAATCGCATCACTCAGCGCAGCTTCTAACGATTCACGCAGGCTCATTTTTTCAGAAGGTGAAGAAAGTTCTATCAGCAGATAATAAGGTGCTGTGGCTGCCAAAGGCAGGCGGGCATCGGGCACGTGTTTTAGCACGAGGCGCATGGCGGCGTCTGAAATACATTCAAATGCACCCAGCGCTTCGCCCGCTTCTTTTTTGAGCAGGCCGAACACATCTACGGCATCTTTGATGCTTGGCACGCTTACGAAAGCTGTTTCAACTTGCCGTGGTAGCGGGAAAAGTTTCAGCGTGGCTGCCGTTACGATACCCAGCGTGCCTTCTGCGCCGATGAAAAGCTGCTTTAAATCATAACCAGTATTGTTTTTGCGCAGGCCGTTTAGGCCATGCCAAATTTCACCATTCGGCAGGACTACTTCTACCCCAAGCACTAACTCGCGCGTGGTGCCATATTTCAGCACCGCAGTGCCACCTGCATTCGTTGAAACAAAGCCACCAACCTCGGCACTGCCTTCGGATGCCATGCTCAAGGGGAAAAGAAACCCTTTATCCGCGCAGGTGTTTTGCAGGGATTCAAGAATAACGCCCGCTTCGGCGGTGACGGTGAAATTTACAGCATCCAGTGCGCGGACGCGGTTCATCTTAGAGAGATTTAAAAGCACCGAGTGGCCAGAGTTATCAGGCACGGCACCGCCAACAAGCCCCGTATTACCGCCTTGCGGTACCACTGCGATGCCATCGGCTGCGCAGACTTTCACGATTCTTGATACTTGTTCTGCGGAGTTGGGAAAGGCCACCAATGCGGCTTTTCCGGTGTAGCCACCGCGCCATGAAGCCAGATGGGGCGCCATATCCTCTTGTCTTTCGAGGAACTGCTTGGGGCCCAGTAGGGATTTGATGGCTTCAATGCTCATGGTTTACGATAATAAATCAAGATTACCACCAATGGCAGCGCTATTCACACACAGGCTGCGCTCCGTTACAAAGCGCAGCAAATAATGTGGGCCGCCTGCCTTTGGGCCCGTGCCGGAAAGACCTTCACCGCCAAAAGGCTGCGTGCCAACCACGGCACCGACCTGACTGCGGTTCACGTATGTGTTGCCAGCATTCACGCGGCTTTGAATATAAGCGGCTTTCTCCTGAATGCGGGTGTGGATGCCAAGTGTGAGGCCATAGCCTGTGGCATTGATTTCATCTAATATTTTATCCAACTGCTTGGCTTTGTAGCGCACGACATGTAGCACAGGCCCGAACACTTCCTGCTTTAATTCTGCGATATTTTCAATCTGGAAAATGTGGGGTGCTACAAAATACCCGCGCTTTTCAAGGCCGCTTGCAATCTTGCCTGCATAGATGGTTTTTGCTGTCTTTTTTATTGCGGCAATATGTTCTATTACCATTTTTTTGGCCGTCTCATCAATCACGGGGCCGATGTCGGTTGCCACATCGAGCGGCGAGCCAATGTTCCTGTTTTCAAGTGCGCCGCACAGCAGGCCGAGCACTTTATCTGCAATTTCTTCCTGCACATAGAGTACGCGCAGCGCAGAACAGCGCTGGCCTGCACTGTTGAAGGCGGAGGTGATGATGTCATCCACCACTTGCTCAGGCAGGCAGGTGCTGTCAACCACCATGCAGTTCTGGCCGCCCGTTTCGGCAATCAGTGTCGCGATGGGGCCGCTGCGTGCCGCCAAGGCGCGCTGAATAAGCTTTGCTGTTTCAAATGAGCCGGTGAAGACCACTCCGGCCACGTCGTCGTTCGCAACCAAGGCTTTACCGACGGTTTCACCATCACCCGGAAGGAATTGCAGGCAGTTAGCAGGCACGCCTGCTTCATAAAAAATTTGCGTGATGAATGCGGCACACAGCGGAGACTGCTCGGCAGGTTTAGCGATAACGCTATTACCTGTCACCAGCGCGGCAGCCACTTGTCCGGTGAAAATAGAAACTGGAAAATTCCAGGGGCTGATGGCGGCGAACACGCCGCGTCCGTTCAGAGTAAGCGTATTCAGCTCGCCTGTGATATGCGGCAATACGGTATGTGCTTCAGAAATACGGATGGCTTGCTGTGCGTAATAACGGCAAAAATCGATAGCTTCACGGACTTCCTGAATGGCATCGTGTATCAGACGCCCGGCCTCACGCACAATGAGGAGTGCCGCTTCTTCTGTTTTGCCTTCCAGAATATCAGCAGCTTTATGTAGAATGTCTGCGCGGATATGCACACCCTGCTGATTCCAGGCGTCATAACCCTTTTGCGTGGCTGCAATAGCGTCCTTTGCGTCGGTTGCGGTTGCCGAGAAAACGGTGCCGATTTCATACGAAGAATCAAAGGGTGCGTGGACAATTTCTGCTTTCCCTTTCCGTTCTTTTCCGCCGATGATTGGCGCCGCATAGAGCGGAGTAGTAATGGCGGAAAGACGTTCTTTTAGCGGCAAAAGATGGGCGAGATAGCCAATATCTACACCGGAAGAATTTTTGCGTTCAGAAAAAATATCACGCGGCAGTGGGATGTTCGGGTGTGGCATGCCGCGGCGTTCAGTGGCTCGTGCCACCGGGTTTACCAACACTTCCGTCAGCGGTTTTTCGGTATCCGCCATGATGTTGACAAACGAACTATTGGCGCCGTTTTCTAGTAGGCGGCGAATGAGGTATGCGAGCAATTCTTCATGCCGGCCCACGGGTGCATACACACGGCAGGGCACTGTGTCGAGCAGGGGCGTATAAAAATTGCGGCCCATGCCGCGCAGCCGTTGGAATTCAAACGCCTTGCCTTTGGCAATGTTCATGATGCTGGCGATGGTGAGCGCGTTATGCGTGGCAAATTGCGGGTAGATAAATTTTTCATGTTTTAGCATTTCGACCGCGCACGCCAGATACGAAACATCTGTATAACTTTTGCGCGTGTACACAGGATAGCCTTCAAGCCCTAAATCTTGTGCGCGCTTTATTTCCGTGTCCCAATATGCACCCTTTACCAGCCGCAGCGGAACTTGCTTATGGGTTTTTTTCGCTAGCGCAATCAAATGCTCCAGCACAGGGTAGGCGCGCTTCTGATATGCTTGTAGCACAAAGCCGATGCCGTCATAGCCATCAAAGGCCTTATCGGTGATAAGCGCAGTGTAAAGCTGCAATGAAAGCTCGAGGCGGCTGGCTTCCTCGGCATCGATGGAAACGGCCATGCCTGCGTCCATCGCCTGCAGGATAATTGTTTTAAGGCGCGGCAACAGCACGCGGTTCACTTCTGCTGCGTGCGACAATTCGTAACGCGGGTAAAGCGCAGAGAGTTTTACGGAAATACTCGTGCGCTTATGCAGCGGTTTTTTAGTTTCGGTTTTACTGCCCAGATAGCGAATCGCATGTTGGTACGATGCAAAATACTGCTCAGCCTGTGCCCCTGACCGCGCGCCTTCACCCAGCATGTCAAATGACATGAGGAAGCCTTCTTTGCGTAAGCTGGCAGAATTCTTAAAAGCATCTTCAATCGTTTCACCCATCACAAATTGGTTACCGATAATCTGCATGGCTTTTTTTAGCGCTTCGCGGATAACTGGCTCACCTAGCCGCGAAACAAGCTTGCCAAGCGTGGAGGAAACAGAGGCCTGCCGCACATCGCCAAGGTTGACAATGTTCCCTGTCAGCATCAGCCCCCATGTAGAGGCATTTACGAACACAGAGCCGCTTTTGCCGAGATATTTATCCCAATCCGAATTTTTAAAACTCGCTTGAATGAGTTCATCGGCTGTGTGGCTGTCAGGTACGCGGAGCAGTGCTTCGGCGAGGCACATAATCATCACCCCTTCGTGGGTGTTGAGGCCATATTCGCGGATGAAACCTTCCACCCGAACCTTGCCTTCGGATTTGCGCGCTTTTTCCACCAGTTTTTTAGCGAAAGCATAATCTTCCTGATAATTGTCGCTGATGATGGCGGCTTTTTTCACCAGTTTTTCTACCAGCGGTTTTTCAGGCACAAGGGCTTGCTTGCTGATAGAGAGCAACTGCGGGTCAAATATCAGATCATCATCTGTCTTCGGCATATTATTCTGTATCAAACGTGATGCCTTGCGCGAGCGCAGGGCGGGTGGTGCCGTAGTAAGTGGTGCTGGTTTGGCGGCGCATGTAAGCCTTCCATGAGTCAGAGCCGGATTCGCGCCCGCCGCCGGTTTCCTTCTCGCCACCGAACGCCCCGCCGATTTCAGCGCCGCTGGTGCCGATATTCACGTTGGCGATGCCGCAATCGCTTTCATGTTTGAAGTATTCTGCTTCACGCAGGTCAGTGGTAAAGATGGCAGAGGAAAGACCCTGCGGCACGGCATTGTGCAGTTTCATCGCTTTTTCAAGTGAGGTATAAGGCATCACATACAAAATGGGTGCGAAGGTTTCTTTCATCACCACGGCAGTTTGCTTTGGCATAGCCACCAGTGCGGGTTCAGTATAGTAACCACCGGCAGCGCCTTTCACGCTATAGCGTTTGCCGAAATACACCGTGCCGCCTTCTTTCGCAGATTGTTTGACGGCGGCTTGCATGGCCTCAAATGAGGCTTTATCAATGAGCGGGCCGACGAGTGTTTTGGCCTCCAGCGGACTCCCGATTTTATGCGCTGCAATGCTGCCATAAGCCTTCTTGAGCTTGGCGAGCAGTGCAGAATAAATGGATTCATGTGCAAACACGCGCCGTGTGGAAGTGCAGCGCTGCCCCGCCGTGCCCACCGCGCCGAAAAGGATGGAGGGCAGTGCAAGGTTTAAATCAGCAGATGGGGTAACAATAATGGCGTTGTTGCCGCCTAGTTCTAGCAAGCATTTGCCAAAACGTTTTGCAACGGCAGGGCCAACGGCACCACCCATGCGGCAGCTGCCTGTGGCGCTTACGAGTGCGATGCGGTGGTCATCCACCAAGGCTTCGCCAATGCTACGCTCACCAATTAGCAACAGCGAAAGGCCGGCTGGAACAGCAGTGCCCGTGTTTTTATGAAATTTAGCGGCAGCCTGAAGAAAAATAGACTGGCAGGCCAGTGCGCAGAGCGGCGTTTTTTCAGAGGGTTTCCACACCACACTATCGCCGCACACCCATGCCAGTGCAGCGTTCCACGCCCACACGGCCACCGGGAAATTAAAGGCGCTAACAACGCCCACGGGGCCGAGCGGCAGCCAGTTTTCCTGCATCACGTGGCTAGGACGTTCAGAAGCAATAGTTAAACCATAGAGCTGGCGGGAAAGCCCAACAGCGAAGTCGCAGATATCAATCATCTCCTGCACTTCGCCGCGCCCTTCTTCGAGAATCTTCCCGCATTCAATGGTCACCAGTTGGGCAAGTATTTCTTTATGAGCGCGTAATTCTTCGCCGAGCAAGCGCACCAGTTCCCCGCGGCGCGGGGCAGGGATGTGGCGCCATGCATCAAACGCAGCGGCGGATTGCGCGATTTTTTTGTTGGCAGACGCACTGGTATCCGTCCTTACACTGGCAAGTAAACTGCCATCAATAGGCGAGTGTACTTTCAGGTTTCCGCCCGTAACTTCTTCTTTGCGTACGCCCAGCAACTGAAGAATTTTACGGGTTTTTTCTGCCAGTGACATAACGGCGTTCTCCTATGATGCGCGGGTAGGATTGTATAATTTTCCGGCCTTGGTTTTAAGAAAACTATCGAGCGGGATATCTTCCTGCCGTATAAAACCCTTGGCCGCAAGCTGATCGGAGGCAACCATTTCCACCACAGCGGCAACCGAGGCGGCGGTGGTCCATGAAATAGCGCGCCAGCGTGTACCACGAATGATTTTGGGATAATAGCTGCGCACATATTCAATGCGCTGAAGCGTATTTTTTGAAAAACCCTCCACGGCAGCGTGCACATACACCACGTCATCATCCACCGGCGGTTTGGCGTGCACCAAAATCTCGCCTGCTCTTTTACGGTCTTCACGCATCAGCAGTTCATGGAAAAAGAAGCGCATCAGTTGGCAGTGGCCGGGGTAGCGCATGGTTTTATAATCGAGTTTATCCACGCGGCCTTTAAATGTTTCGCACATGGTGCCGAGCCCGCCGGAGGTGGTGAAGGCTTCAAGCGCCTTTCCCTCAATCACGATGGTTTCAATGTCCTGCATGGCAGGAACCATTTTAATGGTGCTATCGCGAATCACTTCACAGTCATTCAAATATTCATTCACCACACCTTCCGGCGACCAGTTAAAGGCGTATCCCAGCAGGCCTTTGGGGTGCTGCGGTAAAGCGCCCACGCGCAATTCAATGCTGCGTAATTGCGAAAACTGGTGCGTAAGATGTGTGCCCACAATGCCGATGAATCCGGGGGCAAGGCCGCATTGCGGCGCCATGACCCCTTTCGATTTACTTGCCATTTTGCGGATGGCGTTGGTGGTGGGAACGTCTTCCGTTAGGTCAAAATAATGAATACCAGCCTTAAACGCGGCTTTGGCAACGGCAAGGTTTAAATGGTAAGGCAGGCAAGAAACAACCGCATCGCAGCCTTTCATAGCTTTTTGTAGCGAGGCGGCGTTGGTGACATTGCCTTTGATACAATGAATGGGATGTTTGGGGTTTGGCGCACTATCAAGCCCCTGCACATGAAAGCCGCCTTCTTCTAACAATATCGCTACCAGTGAGCCGACCTTGCCCATGCCGACGACGAGCACATGCTGCAATTGCCGCTTTGTTCTGGCACTAGCTTTTTTTGACACGCGTCATCTCGAATAAATTGGTGGCCTGTGCACCGAGGAAGCCTTGGTAAAGGAAGGGTTTGCCATCTGGCCCCGGAATAGGATTGCGCTCGGCCAGTTCGTAGTAAGCATAGCTCCACTCAATCGGGATGACTTTGCCTTCTGCCGTGCGGGCCTCGCAGGGGATATTGACCGCCTCGGTAGAAGATTGGCGCAGCTTCGTGCCGCGCTCGCCTTCAATTTCTGTTTTCATGGGGATGCCTTCTTTGCGGAGTGCGGCAACCGTGCCTTCAATATCACCCCATTTCGGCACATTCTGCGCATTTAAATAGGCCGTGAAATGGTTGACGGCATTGCCGTGAATCAGCGTCCACGCACCGTACTGCGATTCTTTGTTTAAGGAAACAACTGCGTCCTTAAAAGGTGGCTGCCAGGGCCGTGTAAAACAGGCGGCAAGGCCTTTTACCAGGCGATTTGCGACATCTACGGGCACGCTCTTTTTATCTTTTGCCTGATTTAGCAATGTCAGCACTTCAGCGGAGAGTGGGTCCTTTGCACCCTCGACATTTTTTTGAATCAGACTTTGAGCTTCAGCAGAAAGCCGGTTTACCTCAAGCTGGCTGATGAACACTTTGGGCAGATTTGGGTTCTCAAGATGCTCCAAATGCACGGCGTTCAGGTGTTTATCTTTAAATTCATAATTGCCACGCACGGCATAACCTAGCGGCTCAAACAACCGCAGCATGGCAGGAATTCCGGCGGGTTGTGCGCCTGTGGGGCAATTGAGGGTGCGGAGCGCGATATGGTCATTTTGCACGGTGCCGCCGAGCGATGTAACGAGTTCAGCATATTTTCGGGCGTATGACACGCGCTGGCAGTAAGTTGACCATAGCGTATCGAATAAACGCTGCAAGATGACGGGGTTGGAAACAGAAGAGGCACTCTGCGGCATGGTTACATACTCCCTGAATGTCGAAGGTGTCGGTATCATACAACGTCTGAAAGGCAAATTGAAGTTTTAAGCGTCATTTAGTAATTTGTTTCAGGTGCTTAAGTCCTGTATGCTGCTGATGGAAGCGAGGAGCCTATGAAAAAATATACGATATCTGCGGTTTTTGTGATTGGCGTGCTGCTGTTATCAGCCCCTGTGATGGCGCAAAAGACCTATACGTTCGGCGAAAAGCAAGGCGAGGCAGTACCCACAAACTACGAAATTCAGGAGCGGCGCTTTGCCGATGTAGCCAATAAAATAGCAGATATCAGTGCGCAGATTGCGGCACTGCAAGCATCGCAGCAAAAAACCAACGAAGAGCTTGGCAAGCTGTTGCAAGCCAGCATGGCCAATCTGCAGGAAATGCAAAAATTAAATACATTAATGGCTATGCAGGCTGGAAAACCCGGCGCCGTACCCACGACAAGCGCGCCAACAGCGCCACAGCCGAATGTGGATACGCAGCGGGCGCTGACGATGGAGCTTTCACGCGGGATGCGCGAACAAGGCGAAACGATGAAGTTGATGGTCACCATTATGAATCAGATGGCAGAAGAGCAGAAGGTGACAAACAGCCTGTTGGAATCCCTGGGCAAGAAATAAACCCAGGAGCTAAATATTCCGCAACGCTTTTTGCAGCGTTTCGTGTAAGCCGATACTGTTTTGCGATGCGGATGGCCGCTCAAATAAGGCACGAACACTGTGCGATGAACCGCCAAGCAGTGAGGCGGCCAATTGCTGCACCAGCAGGTTTTGAAGCACATTGCTATCTGAGCGCAGTTGTTGCTGGCGTTCGCGCTCTAAGCTTTGGCGGAATTCGCGCTTGATGTTGGCGATGTCGCCTTCCAGCACATTGCTGATGAGAAGCTGTAACTGGCGGCGTGTGTCTCCCTCCAGTTCATTCAGGCGTTTTTCAGTATCTTTTTTGAGTTGTTCCAGCTCACGTTGCTGCGCGGTTATCACGGTATTGGTACGTTTTGCCATACATGCCTCCCTTAATAGACCAAGGATAGGTGATGGATGGAAAGGCCGGAAGGGTATTTTATTGCTTCGCGCTAAGATGTTTTTGCCAAGCAGTCTGGAAGAATTGTTTCCATTCATCTAGAATATGGCGGTTGCTGAATAGCACAGAATCCTTGGATAAAAGAGCCTTCTCAAGCTGCGCCTTGTAATTTTTATCCTGCGCCAGCCGTAAAGCGAGGGTAACGAATTCATCAACATTACGGGCAATGGGCGCATCAGGAATACCGGCTGTTTGATATAGCATGCTGCTAAAGCGTCCGCGCATGAACTTACCCGGCAATGTGGCAACCGGCACGCCTGCGGCAAATAAAGTGCATAATGTTGTGCCCATCGAGAAATGCATCGGGTCGAGGATGGCATCCATCGCCTTGATGGTATGGATAAAATTTTCACCCTGTGCATAAGGGATGATGCGGATTCTTTTTGCGAGCGCTTCCGGCATATTTTTTGAAAAACGAGTACAGATTTGCTCTGGCCACAGGCTGGCGTGGAACATGCCGAACAGAATAATTTCAGCGGCGCTATCGGCTTTTAAAATGCGTGCAAAGACCTCATCCATATCCGGATGCACGCGGTGCAAATATACGGGGCAGGCATACAAGGTTTTGTCAGTAGGTAAACCAAGCTCCGCGCGGGATTTATACTGTGCGGGCAACTCAGGCTTTGGCGAGAACATGATGGGTATATGCTCAAATAGTACGGCCGTCTCCGTGTAGTCCTCAGCATAATTTTCTTCTTCCGCCAGCGTGGTCGAAAAGAGGTAATCCATTGTGTTGATGCCGGTGGTGATGGGGTGCCCCGCCACTACGCACTGCACGGGTGCAAGCCGCGCGTGTGCGAGCAGATAGGTGTAAATGCTCATGCCGATATCAAGATGCACAAGGATATCGGGTTTGTGACTCGCAATCAGTCGCTGGGCCGCAGAAAGCTCTTTTGGCAAAGTGAGAAACTTGATTTTATCCCCGCGCAGCATTTCAGAAAAATGGTCTGATTTATCAGAGGCACTGAAAACGGTGAGTTCTAAATCGGGCGATTCTTCGGCCAGCGTACGGATAATCGGTGAGAGGTATTTGCTAACTACATGCCCATAAAAATATTCCGACACAAATGCAATACGCTTAAGTGTTGCAGGCGGTGTGGCAGTGTGTGGCGCGGTGAAATTAACGGCGGGAATGCAGGCACGGATGGTGCTTGAGAGCTGCTCCATATAAGGCTTAACGGATACGCCATAATAACTTTGGTAAAATGGGATACTGAAAATATCCTCCTGCCTGCCGTGTGAGTGTTTCGCCGCCTCTGCCAAGTTCTTAAGCGCCGCTGCGGAACATGTCATCGCTTCGGCGCCTTCGTTCGCACTTTCAATGAGTGATGGCAACAATGTTGCCTGCAAGAAATGGAGCTTAAGGGATCCATGATAGGGTGCGGCAGCTTTAAGAATTTTTTCAGCCGCAGCCGTATTTCCGAGCCTGTAATAAGCGTGGTAAGTCAGGAGCCACGCTTCGGGGTGATTGGGGCTTAAAGTGAAAGCCTTCTCGCCAGCATCAGCGGCTTTATCGAACATGAAGAGTTGGAAGTACACCCCTGAGAGTTTACTGAGCACATTTGCATCATTGGGGGCCATGTCATAGGCTTTTGTGAGTGTGTCCAGCGCCTCTTTGTCGCGCCCCAAGTCAGTCAGTATGTCTGCATGTAAAATATAGTAAGGTACCTTATGGGGGGCGAGGCGGATGGCTGTGGTGATTTTATCTGCAGCGCTGCTCGGGTTGCCAATTTTTTTCAGCAAGTGAGCGAACAGCATGTAGGCATCGGGATTTGCGATATCCTTTTCCAGTGCCTGCTGCGTATGCGTGGCGGCGGCAGACATATCGCCCCGTTGAAGCGCTTCAAGCGCCTGTTTTACTAAGCTCATTGATTCTGCAGAAGGTGCTGACATGCCACGTATGATGGCGGATTGGGTGGCAATCTTCAACCGCGTTTCGTGCTTGACCCAATGCAGCGGTTTCAACAGAATGGCAGCCGGAAGGAAATATATGCCCCCCAATATGATTCCCATCATGCGCCCGTTATTGCCGCAGGCAGAATTTATTATGCCTTACCTGCGCGAGATTGACCAAAATCGCTGGTATTCCAATTTCGGCCCGCTCACCATACAGCTTGAGAAAAGAATGGCAGAATTCTTCTCGCTTGAAGTAGGTCAGGTGGTTTCCATGGGCAATGGCACGGCAGGACTTACCAACACATTGCGCGCGCTGGATTTGCCGCATAACACATTTTGCATTGTGCCTTCATGGACATTTGTGGCCACAGCAGGTGCCGCCTGTGCATGCGGACTGACGCCTTATTTTATGGATGTGAATGAAATCAGTTGGGCCCTAGAGCCGGAGATGGTGCGGAAGCAATTGAAGAATGTGCCGGGCCAAGTGAGTGTAGTGATTGTGGTTGCGCCGTTTGGCGCTCCGGTGAATACGGCCACGTGGGATGCTTTTACAGAAGAAACCGGTATTGCGGTGATTATTGATGGTGCGGCGGCATTTGATAGCGTTAGTAGCGTGGCGGAAGCAGCGGTGGGCAAAACCCCCATCATGATAAGTTTGCATGCAACCAAAGTGCTGGGCGTGGGCGAAGGCGGTTTGATACTCAGTAAAAATAGCCAGCTGATTACACGCGTGCGTGAAATGTCGAATTTCGGGTTTTCTGCTCCGCGACTCATTGTAGTGCCGGGCACGAATGGTAAAATGAGTGAATACAGCGCCGCGATTGCGCTGGCCGCGATGGATTTGTGGCCACAAAAACGCGAGATGTGGATGCGCCTGAAATTGCATTACATCAAAGCGCTCGAAGTGGCGGTCAGCAAGGGTATTTCCTCACCGTGGTTGGCTGAAGAATGGGTGAGTTCCACCTGCAATGTGCGCCTGCCCGCAACAACAGCAGAATCTGTGATTAAGGCGCTGGGTGAGCGCGGAATTGAATCGCGCCAATGGTGGGTAAAGGGCTGCCACCGCCAGCCAGCCTATGCCAAATTCCCGCATGGAAAACTGGATGTAACAGAAGCGCTAGTGGACTCTGTGATTGCGCTGCCATTCTCACTGGACTTGAAAGAGCAGGAAATTAATTACATCACGCAGAATCTGGCTGAAGTTATCAGCAGCCAGAAAGCCTAGCTCTTAGATTCCCACCTTGCGACGCCAATGCCGGTTTGGCCGAAGCCATTACCATTATAAAACAGATAAAGAGTGCCGCTCACACTCAGTGCATTGGGGTAAGCCAGCATGGTGCTATCCCAGCCTGCGCCTGATTTTTCAATACCGCTTTTATCGTCCATGCGGTTCCATTTTTTGCCATCCGCAGATTCGGCGTAACCGATGCGATAGCTATCAGCGCCATCACGAAAATCGAGGCTGCCACGGAAGCTGTACCACATGCGGTATAGCTTGCCTTCTTTCACAAGAGTGGGGCGGACGTTCGCTTCTTTTTCATCGCGCGGTACAATGCAGGAAAGATTATCGCGCTGCCACGTCATGCCGTCTTTCGATTCAGCATATTTGATATGGTAGAGCGATTCCGGCTTGCCATTTACGTCAATCCAGCCCGTGCCGGAACCGTACCACATGCGCCACAGGCCGTTTTCATGCATCACGCAGGGGGAAATGGCAAAATAAGGTTCTGCTGCGTTGCGGTCGACAATTGGGCCCAGAAAAGGCCGCTTAAAACTTTTGCCATCATCCTCACTTACAGCAACACCGATAGCGTTGCTGTAAGGCACGGTGATACGCAGATTGTAACCGACATAATATAAAAATACGGTTTTACCGACCTTCAGCACTGAGCCGGGTAATGTCCCGCTATCGTCAAACGTGCCGAGTGCTTCAGGTTCTAACACGGGTTTATCGTGGGTGTAGATGACTTTTGTGGGGTCTGCCGCGCTCACATCAAAATAGCTGGTGCGGCTTTTGCCGTCGTGCCCGCGGGCACAATAAAACACGCGAATCACATTACCCAGCAGCAGCGCCGTTGGCAGCATGGCATGGGATTTCACCCACGGCAAATTCGTGTTCGGCTCAAAGATGCAGCCAAGTTTTTCCCATGCCATTAGGCTAAATCCTTTCCAAAAGACCAAAAATCCACGCCCCACCAGTGTTTTGGGTGGAAGCCTTCTTCGCGCATGCCAAGGTTCAGATAAAACTGGCGGGCTTGTTCTGTGGGCGCAGTCAGCTTTATTTTATGGCAGCCAATGCTGCGGTAATGTGCGCAAGCTTCTTCAAACAGCATCTTCCCGATGCCCGTGCTGCGGGCGGGCGCATCCACCAATATCCAAATGATGGTGCCAACATTCCCCTCAGGCGGTGCACACAGCATGAAGCCCTTTGCGATGCCTTCGCCCCAAGCACCTAGAACAAGCGCCCCAGATTCCTCCAGCCGTTTTTTTAACGATTCGGCACTGAGGTTTTTGGCGTAATAGTCACGCGCATTTGTGGGAAAAAAGCCCAGTGCTTCGGTGATGGCGCGGTGGGCGATTGCGCTCAGCTTCGGTAGGCTTTTTTCATCGGCTTTTAGGATATTAACGCTCATGGGAAGGGCTCCGGTACACATAGGCCGTATATTCATACAGGCCGTAATCTTGCCTGAAGGAGAAATGTTTGCTGAGGTGTGCGGTAATAAACTGCGCCGCCTCGTCAAAGCTCCAGTGGAACAAATCATCGCGCTGCCAATCGACGGCCGTACTCATGACATTAAACGCGATGCCTTTTTTGCAGCCTGCATAAGCCGCTTTTAAAATCGCACGGGCGAACTGCGTCATCGACTCTTTCGGTAGGGTGGATTTAACCGTTAATACGCCATTTAGAATGACGTAATCATGTTGCGGGACAATCGGCTTTTTAAGTACATCTTGCACACTGAAAGAACATTCGGGGTGGCGTTTTTTTGCTTCTGCAATCATGGCTGCAGAGAGGTCGATTCCTGTATAACTCAGATTAAGAGATTTGTTTTTGATGTAGTCCACCATCATGCCAAAGCCGCAACCAAGGTCGAGTAGTGAAGGTGAGGAAGGCCGCGTATTGATAACATCCAGCATCACCTGATAGCGGCGCAATAAATCATCCATGCTTGGCCAATCAAGCCCCTGATGCGTGGTGCCATGTTTGGCAAGGCACGCCTCATAATGATTGACAAGCTGCATGTAATCAGGTGAGTTCATCCTTATGTTTTAGCGTAACTTATCGGATGTTGCCACGATTTCATGACGCGCATCGCCATCATGCAGCCTTATTTTATTCCGTATGCGGGGTATTTCAGGCTATTTGCCGCCACGGATTTATTTGTGGTGTATGACTGTGTGCAGTTTATCCGCCGTGGTTGGATTCACCGGAATTACATGCAGCTGGCGAGCGGTGAAACAGACTGGCTTACTTTGCCACTTGCCAAGGCACCGCAAGATATCAAAATCAAAGACCTTGCCTTTGCGCCAGATGCGCCCGCGCGGTGGGATGAGCAAAAACGCAGATTTCCAATACTCACCGATAAAAAAAATAGGAACAACCCGTTGTTGAAAACGGTGGATGTTTTAGAGGGCTCACCGCTGGCTTACATTGAAAAAAACCTTCATGCGGCGTGCGAAGTGCTGGGAACGCACTTTAATGTCGTGCGCTCCAGCGCGCTGGCGATACCGGAGGAAGTGAAGGGGCAGGAACGTATTCTTGCCATCTGCGAGGCCATGCGCGCAAAGCACTATGTGAATGCGCCGGGCGGTAGAGAATTATACGATTCCACGACATTCAAAAAATACAATATTCAGCTGGGTTTTTTGCCGGAATATCAGGGTGCATATGCCAGCATATTGCACCGCTGCCTTGTGGAAGAACCTGCCGCAGTGGCACAAGAGTTAAAGGCGCAGTGCCAGCTTTCTTAAGCCCAGTAAGGTGGGAAGTAGCCTAGGCCGATTTCGGGGCTGACTTTATGCTGTGTGCAGAGGTTGTTATAGGCAGTTTGATTAAATATTTCTTTGTAACATGTGCTCTCAAACTGTTTGCTGCCGAAACGACGCTTGAACTGCTCTAAATCATCTCCCGCCTTGATGCCGCCACCCAAAAACAGTTGAGGGATGGATTTTGCCTTTAATGCTTCCGCTGCTTTCCAGATGAGGCCGCGGGAATGATGGCGGCCATTCTCAGTCGCGGCGCTTAAGAAATAATCTGCGCCAGAAGACGTATATAAAAACAGAGACACCGCTTCAATCTGGCCTTTGTGCGCCGCACTAACGATAAGACATTCCGGCATATCCATGAAGGCATTCAGAGTTTTTGGATTAAAAGCGTAGGCAGAAGAAGCGCCCGAACGCGCCATTGCCTCTGGGTAAAATTTTAGGAAAGCACCGCGTGCTTCAGGGATTTTTTCAGTTGAGATTTTTATGTCAGGAAGTTCAAGCCAGCGGCGGATTTCATAGCGGTGCGTTTGATGCATCGTGCTTAATAGCTCATCTAATGAAACTCGTAAATTAAGCGCAAAGAGCGGACGCGTGGGGAAGGCCGCTCTTTGTTCTGGCGGCGAACACAGCGGGTGTTGCAACATATAGCCCGTCACAAAACCCTGATGCTGCATGAACGCGTGAAATTGCTTCCAGAAATTGTTTATAGAACCATTCGTGCATAGGCCACTGAAGCCATACGGCGTGAAGACTTCTTTTATTCCACCCTTTTCACGAACTGCGAATGGGCAGCACACTGTGGTGGGGCCTTCAGAGAAAACATACAGGAAATGCTCTGCACCCATATGCTGAGCAATCGCATGGTTGTAGGCGTAGCTGTGTGCTGGAAGGTAAGGCAAAGCCTTCAGCGCCAGCTGCCAGCTTTTTTCATCCGCAAGGGGTATGAGCCGCTGTTCAGGCACGTTGCTTGGTAGGTAAGGTTTTCATGTGGGGTAGCCATGCGGCCTTCCACTCGTCGGCCAGAGGAAACACGCCATGCTGTGGGCGAATGCGGGGAGTAATTTCAGGGTGCAGCGCATTATCAATCAGCGCTTGTGGGTTGCGGTTATTGAGGTCGATATGCGTTTCAAACCAGAACCAAAATCGCGCGATTTCAAGACGGAACTCCACATGTTGCTGGTTCTCACTCGCCCACTGCATATTGTTCATTAGCATTTTACCATCAAGGATGGCTGCCCAAAGCTGCTCAGAGACATAGAGTGTTTGGTCGGTGGGGTCTTTGTCATCCCAATCGATGCGATATTTGTGAACAGAGTCTGCTTTCAACACGAATGAAAAGCCAGCATTTTTGCCTTCAATTTCAAAGCGCACCCGCGCGCTAAAATCGATACCATATTTTGCCAGCCAGCGGTTGAGATAATCCGTATGTTTCTTGCTGCGGGCCTTGAGGTTGCTGTAGTCGTTATCATCCAGCCACTGACGCAGGGCTCTGACCTTGGGGTTCAGCACCTTCTTTACCGCATCGATGGATTCCAGATAACGTGACCAATCCAGCTCGGGGTGGTTACGGACGAGCCCGCCTTTGAGGGACCATGTATCGGAAGGGTACATGATGACAACATCAATATTTTTGTCGGGGTATTTTTCTTTTACGAAATCTTCAAACAGCTTCGGCGTTGCGCGGTTGGCCCAGTTACAATGATACATGGCATCATCCAGCCAGCAGAAATCGCCTGCGAAGGGAGCAATGCGCTTTACCTTCAGGCGCTCGACCATGTTGCTTTGCTGTACCCAGCTGGCGCGGCGCACTTTTGTAGCCTCGCGCATTTTTTCTTCGGTCATACGGTAACAGCCGGGGAACATGGAAACGCCAGCATATTGAATGAAGCCTAAATCAATCTCGCCGAAACGTTTATCGACTTCCAGATAGAGTTCAGGGTCAGAGGGGCAGTCATTCATATTCAGAATTTTGCAGCCATCATACTCCAGCACAAAACCAGAGTTCTCCCAGTCCCAATACTTCATTTTACAGGCAGGTATAAGGGTAAGGAGGGCATTACTGCCTAAATCAATTTGTTCCCACGGTAGAATTTTGCGGATGTTGTAGAAGCCCATGTCGCGCAAGGTGCGTTCCATGGTTTGCGCCCTAAGGCCGGGATTTGAGGTGTATTCTGCCAGTAAAATGCACACATCACGCGGAATATGGTCAATCGAAGGCACGTGGAAATGGTCTTCATGCGGGTGCGAAAAATACACATAATTCACACCACGGAATACATCAGCAGGCGGCACGATGGCGGCAGGAAACTTCCACGTCGTGAAGTTGTAAATCGGCTCGTTCAAAATCCACGGATCTACCACGAGCGCGCCAAAATCACCGGTGATTTTAAGGCAGGCATGGGAAATATAAGTGATTTCGAGCGGCTTCATGCAACGATTCTGTGTTAGACAAACAGGTGAGGTTTTCTCATAATCATAATGTGGCGGGATTACGTTAAGGTCAAGTGCCACGGAGAGTAAAAAAACATTATGAATCAAGCCGCGCCGAACGCCTCGTTCGAGGCATTTAAAAAAGCCTACCAAGCCTATCAGGCGGGTCAGGGTGCGGTGGCGCTTGGTTTTTGCAATGAGGCGCTCAGAATATTCCCTGAAAATATGGAAGCGCTGCATCTGGCGGGTGTGATTTTAGCTTCCTCGGGTGACTTTAAGGCCGCCGTGCCGCTATTTGAAAAAGTGGTGAGTCTGAAGCCAGAGGATGCTGAAGTGCTGGTGAATTTAGCAAACAGCTATCAGGCCACCGGGCAAATTGATGCCGCTCTGAAAGCCTATACTCGTGCGGTGAATTTAAATCCCTCGCAAGGTGCGGTGTTTTATCAGTTCGGCCTTGCGCTTAAAAAATCCGGCAGGGCGAAAGAAGCGTTGGTGGCTTTTAAAAAGGCCCATGAGTTATTGCCCAAGCACGCACAGACACTAGCTGAAATCTGTGCGTTGATTTACCACCAAGGCACGGTGGAGGAGGCGCGGAGTTATTACGAGAAGATGCTGGCGATACAAAAAGTGCCCGGGCTTTATGTGACCTCACGGCTTTTAATTCCGCCGATTATCCCGAGCCGCGATGCAATTCCTGCCATACGTGCAGAATACGAAGCCAGCATAGATGCACTGATGAAAGAAGGCATACGTATCGAGAACCCATATCAGGAATTGCTGCGTAGCAGCTTTTATCTGGCCTATCATGGCATGAATAATAAAGCGCTGATGCAGAAACTGGCCGAGCTTTACCTAAAATTATGCCCCGCACTAGAATTTACGGCACCGCACTGCCTGTCAAAAAATGAAAAATCTACAAAACCAATACGCATTGGCTTCGTTTCAAAATATTTCCACAGCCATTCTGTTTCCAGTTGCTATAACGAAATGATTATTGCCCTCGCTGCAGATGCGGATTTTGAGGTAACCATTCTTTCCACTGATAAAACGCCGAAAGAAGACGATACATTCAAAAAAATCAAAGCCGCCTGCAGAAGCTATGTGCCGCTATCGCATGACATTAAGCAGGCGCAGCAGCAGGTGTCAGAGCTTGCGCTAGATGTACTGGTATTTACGGAAATCGGCATGGATGGCCTGGCCTATTACCTTTCGTTCGCGCGGCTTGCACCGGCGCAGGTGATGCTGGGTGGCCACCCCGATACCAGCGGTATTCAAACGGTGGATTACATGATTTCTTCCACGCTGCTTGAGCCAGAAAATGCACAGGAGCATTATTCCGAAAAACTGGTGCTGATGGATTTTATTCCCGGACTTATTCCACCGCCGGTTATGCCTGCCGCCACATTTTCGCGCAAGGAACTGGGTTTACCCGAAACGGCGAATCTTTATCTCTGCCCAATGAAGTTACAAAAAATTCATCCCGATTTTGATTTCATGATACGGGATGTGCTGGCAGCTGATCCGGAGGGTTGCGTTATTTTATTCAAAGATAATCTGGCAGATTGGCATGTGCTGCTTTTAGAAAGGCTACAACGCACCATCCCTGAAAGAGAATATTTGAGCCGCATTATGTTCTTGCCGTTTATTGCACCGGAAAGATTTCCGCATTATTTGCTGGCAGCAGATGTGATACTGGATACACCTCATTTTGGCGGCGGTACAACCAGCTATATGGCGCTAGGCATGGATATTCCTATCGTGACATTACCGGGTGAATTTAGCCGTGCCCGCGCCACGCTCAGTTGTTATACCATGATGCAGATGGATGAGTTGGTGGCCAAAGATAATGCAGATTATGTACGCTTGGCCGTAAGGCTTGGTGCCGACAAAGCGTTCAACAAGTCTATGCGGGAAAAAATCAGCCAGAATAAAGCGAAAATCTTTGCAGAAGGGAGTAAAGCAGAGGCCACGGCCGCATGCTTCCGTAAACTGGCAGAATCAGCAAAATAAGTTACTTCACTAAGTCTTCTGCCATCTTCTTGGCTTTCACATAATCGACCTTACCTGTACCAAGAAGCGGAATGGCTGCAATAGGCAGCACATATTTAGGTATGCTTAACTCTGCGATGCCCTGCTTTTTAAAGTGAGCTAGAATATCCTGACGTTTAGCATCCGCCTGAGTGGTAAGAAGCACAAGCTGCTCACCTTTTTTAGCATCCGGCAGCGCCACAACGGCATGCTGCTTTTGTGGCCACAGGCTTGCGATGTAGGATTCCACTGCGGTGAGTGAAACCATCTCGCCGCCCACTTTGGCGAAGCGCTTGGCGCGCCCCTTGATGGTGATGTAGCCCTGTTCGTCTACATCCACGATGTCACCCGTGTCATACCATCCGTCGGCGGGTGGCACGATGGTGCCCGGCGACGTGCTGAGCAGATAACCCAGCATGATGTTGGGGCCCTGTACGAACAGGCGTTTTCCTTCATCAACACCGGGAACATTCTCTAAGCGGCGTTTCACGCCGGGCATAAAGCGCCCCACGGTGCCGGCTTTATTTTGCATGGGGGTGTTGGTGGCAATAACAGGGGAGGTTTCAGTGGCGCCATAGCCTTCAAAAATCCTTACGCCGAATTTTTCGGACCAAATTCTTCGCGTTTCTTCTTTCAGCTTTTCTGCACCAGCAAACACATAACGAATGCTGTAGAAATCATACGGGTGCGCAAAGCGGGCATAACCGGAAAGGAACGTATCAGTGCCGAACATGACGGTGGCATTGGTGTCATATACCAGCTCGGGCACGATGCGGTAATGCAGCGGCGAAGGGTAGAAAAATGTTTTTATCCCCGAAAGCAGCGGCAGGAGCGTGCCGCCCGTTAGGCCGAAGGAATGGAATATGGGCAGTGCATTGAACACAATGTCCGTTGGCCCAAAATCCACACGGGACGCTAGCTGTTGGTAATTAGAAAGCAGGTTTCTGTGACTAAGCACCACGCCTTTAGGTGAGCCTTCCGAGCCCGAGGTGAATAATACCACCGCAGGCTTGTCTGGCGCGGTTTTGGGAACGCGAATGTGAGAAGAGTGAGTGTTGGCAAGGCCGTAGAGTTTGTCCATGACATTTACCTGTTGCCGCACATCTTCCAGATAATGCACGGTTACATTTTCTTTCTCAATGGCGGTGATCAGAGCTTCAAGCTTGCCAAGCTCAACGAAGCGGCGTGATGTATACACATTTTTGATTTGCGCTGTTTTGCAAGCAGCCGCCACAGCATGTGCGCCTGTTGAAAAGTTCAGCATAGCAGGAACACGCTGTGCCGCGTGCAGCGCAGAGAATAGAACGACTGTGCTGTTCATGTTGGGCATGAGAACGCCCACATATTCAGCTTTTTTCGTATGACGTTTGAGAACACGGCTTAGCACGAGGCAGCGGCGGATAAGCTGTGTGTAAGTTAAAGGCTTTCGCTCGACATCTTCAATCACCTTGTGGCTGCCACCATGAATGGCTCTGGCATCCAGCAGGGCCTGGAAGAAAGTGCGGTTACAATCGCTGCTTTCAAACATCATTTCCGTCATCAGGTCATAGAGCTGGGCACCAGCGGCCTGACGGCGTTTTTTGCCACGCAGTTCAGCTGGCACCACGAAATTACGCGGAGGCAGGAAGGTGAGGCGTATACGCGGGAACTTCTGAATGCGCACTTTTCCGCGCAAGCGGGAAAGAGGGGAATACTGCGCGCCATCAATCCGCACGGGGAGCAGTGTGGCGCCAGCCTTGTCTGCAATCATGCCTGGGCCTTCATAAATTTTCATCAGCGAACCGGTGACAGTAATTCTACCCTCGGGGAAAATAACAACCTTTTTGCCCTGCTTGACGGCTTCAATAAGCGATTTAATTGCCATGGGATTTGTGGGGTCGAGCGGAAAGGCATCTACCAGCACAAGGAATGGCTTTATCCACCATTTTTTGGCGATATGCGTATTTACGGCAAAGGTAAGGCGATCCGGTGAATAAGCCGCAATAAGCGCTGCATCCAGGAACGAAGTATGGTTGGCAATAATCAGCACCTTATCGCCGGCATCTTTATAGTTTTCAATGCCTGTAGCGCGTACGCCATAGAGCGCCTTGAGCAGCCAGCGCACAAACGTACGCAGCACGGCGTGTGGCAGTAGTTTGCAGATATAAATTGCCATCAGCCCATTGATGATGCCGGTAAAGAGGAATACATCGATGACCGTAAAATGAAAAGCAAACATCACTACGGTGGCGATAGCAGCCACCACCATGAATAAGGCGTTCATCACGTTATTGCTAGCAATGGTACGCGAGCGGTGGCCTTTATCGCTACGCGTTTGCATGATGGCATAAAGCGGGACGATATAAATACCGCCACAGGCGGAAACCATTAGCAGATCAAACAAAATGCGCCAGTATTCCGGCGAAGCCAGAAATGCCGCAAGCCCGATTGCAGTGCCCGCAATGGGCTTAAGCTGGCTGCTGGCATAGACAAGGTCGAGTGTGAAAACGGTGATACCGAGTGCGGCGGCAGGAACATAGGTGGCTTCCACGCGGCCTTTCAGCAAGCGATTGCAAAATAGTGAGCCAATGCCGATACCCACCGAGAACACAGTTAGGAATAGGGTTACGACATGCTCATTTCCGCCCAGAACGTTTTTGGCATAGGTCGGGAACTGAGAAAGGAACGTAGCGCCAATCAACCAGAACCACGAGATGCCCAGAATGGAAAGAAATACATCACGGTTGGTGCGCGAATATTGGATAATGCGCCATGTTTCGGTGATTAGATTCAGGTTCAGGCGCATATCGGGCGCGGGCGGTAGCGCTTTTGGCATAAAAAAACTTGAAATAAGGCCGATGACGGCGCCGAGCATAATAATGGCACTGACGGTGAAAGTGCCGTTTTCCGCCAGCACCGTGACGCCGCCAATGATGGTGCCAAGCAGGATGGAAAGAAACGTGCCTGCCTCAATGAGGGCATTGCCGCCAATGAGCTCATCTTTGTGGAGGTGGTCAGGTAGGATGCTGTATTTGATCGGGCCAAAGAAGGCAGATTGTGTGCCGGAAAGAAAAAGTGCGGCAAGCAGGATGTAAGCATTTTCCATGTAAAAACCGGCGACGGCCCCCATCATAATGAAAACCTCAATCAGTTTGATGATGCGAGTGAGGTTTGATTTTTCGTATTTATCGGCAAGCTGGCCTGCAATAGATGAGAAGAGAAAAAATGGCAGAATGAAAATACCGGCGGCCATGGTGACCATAATCTGGGCATTTTGCCCTGTTCGCTCTGCAATGACGTAGGTAATCAGAATTACCAGTGCGTTTTTCAGCACGTTGTCATTGAACGCTCCTAAAAACTGCGTGCAGAAGAGGGGTAAGAAACGACGGGTTCCCAAAAGGTAAAACTGTGTGTGCTTAGACATAAGCAAAAGTCCTTTATATTTACCTAGAATTTCATAGCACCTTCGCTGGGGGCGGGGAAGGGTTTGTTTTAAGATTATGGGGTGTAGTTTATCGCAATAATGAACAATGTTCAATATAAGATTGACAAAGGGGAGGGTGTTTTATATATTGATATGAACAAAGTTCATGATATGAGGTTGTTATGGCATTTTTTGTGGGTTTTTTGGCCGGATTAGGAGCAGTGGCTATCGGTTTTGCTCTTATAAAAAGCTGCCATGCCGCAACCCCGTATTTTCCCAGCTGTCAGATGGATGAGTGGTTCTAGGCTTCTGTTTTTGTGGGAATAAGCGCTCGGCGTTTTAGGTAAAGAGCCACGGCTGCAATCGAAAATGAGGCGGCAATGTGTTTGAGGCTATGGCCGCTAACCAGTTGCCCTGTATACTCAAAAACACGATTGTCAAAATGCTCTAGCAATTTTGCGAGAATGTACCACAGTAGGGCGTAAGCCAAGTAGCGTATGCTGGTATAGCGCCCGGGGAAAAAGAAAAACAAGGCAGGCATTAACGCAAGGGGTAGAAACTGCACCAGCAGGTAAGGGCGCAAATCGCCATGGCCGAGTGATTCCGTGTAACTCCAATACAAGACGCTTGCTGCGCCACAGAGAAGGAGAACTGGTAACAACAAGAACCCAGCTTTTTCATTCACCCGCTCCATCAGCAGCAATGAGAAAAATGACATGAATGCAATGGTCATCGGCAGCCTGTCCCAGACTAGCGTATGGTTGGTGGGATTCATGTGGTAATACGCAGAACCAAGGCTAATCAGAATACTGGCGAGAAAGAAAAGCTTCCACACCATTGCTTCATAGCGAAGGGTAAAAAAGGAAGGATTCTGCTTGTTCAGAAAAATTACTTTAAGGCCCATGATACCAAAGAATGCGAAAAAGAAATTAGACGCCACGTCAAAAAAATTAGCGATGCCCAGAAAGGGCCTGACATCGGCAAAACGATGATATTCCGGGTTTTGAGCAACCGTTGGTAAAAGCAACATGGTTGCCATACAAGTGCTGATTGATACCAAGAGCAGCAGGCTATTTTTTGCTTTTTGATTCACGGATAAATTTTCCTTTTTTAAGGAAATGGGTGGTTTGTTTAATGGCCTCAGCGTTTGTCATGATGAAGGTGTGGCTGGCTGCTATTGTGATATGGTCTTTCATGCCTTTGAGGCGTGTGCTTTGAACACTTACTTTGCCGTCGTCTTCCCCCGGGATAATGACCGAAGAAATGGGGTCGATGGTGCTTGTGCCCGCAATGACTCCCACAGGATAGGTGACTTTCGGCAGCGTGTTCGGAACACTATTAATTGCGGTCGTCAGTTCTTGCCCTGCGGGGCCATAAGCACGCTTAAATAGTGGGTTGTTTTTCCAGAAGTCGGCCACTTCGCTACCTTGGTTGGGCGGCCCCAACATCACCACGCGCCCCAAGTGTGTGGGTTTATATTTGGCAATAAAGGCGCGGGTTATAATGCAGCCCATCGAATAGCCGACAAAGTGAACCGTGTCTTTTTTGTTTTTCCACAGTGGCGCTGTTTGCTTGTGTACGTATTCTGTGAGCGCGGTGATGTCGTGATCGGTTGAGGGGTAGTTGATATTGTGTACCGTGTAGCCTTCTTTTTCCAAGGCGCTGGCAAGCTTGTCCATAGAGCTGCTGGTGCGGGCAATGCCATGCAGCACGATGACATGTTCAGCCGCCAGTAAAGGCATTGGCATAAGGCAGAGAAAAATAAACAGGCATATAAACCATTTACGCATGGCGCCGTACCCCACTTAGATACGCATCAATCAATGCCTGAGCGAGCACGGCCGCGGATTCAGATTTTGTGGTTTCCAGTGTTCCATTCAGCGAAAGGGAACAAATGCCGTGAATGCTGGCCCAAAGCACTTTTGCAGATTTTCTGAGCGCCTTTTTATCGACCTCTATTTCTTTTGTTAAGAGTTGTTCGGCAAGCGAGAACATGCGGTCGATGCGGGCTTGATACCACCCCGGTAAAGCGCTCGATGTTTTGCGTGTGTGCTCAAAAAGCATATTCCACACATGTGGGTTAGCGCCCGCAAAGCGAAGATAGGCTTTTGCTAACGCGCTGATAGAGCGGGCGGACTTCATTTCATCATGCATGGCGTCGAGCGTGCGGGCATTAACGTGTAAAATAACATCATCAAGGTTATCAAACAGATTATAGAGTGTGCCTAAAGCATAGCCGACTTCTGTGCTGATGCTACGCGCCGTGAGTGCAGAAAAGCCCTGGCTGCGAACAATTTTTTCCGCCGCATTCAGGGTTTTTTCTTTGAGCACATCGTGTGGTTGGCGTGGCTTTTTGGCCATAAGGCTATTCCTTGCGGTTATGGGGAGTGATTCTACATCAAAACTGAACAATGTTCAATTACTATTGCATAAATCGTGCGGCACTGTATACTTTAAGCCATATGAAAAAATGGATTACCATCTTTTTTATTTTAGTGATAGCTGCCGCAGGCACGGTGGTGCTTTTATGGCAAAAGCTGCCCTATAAAAATGCTGCAGCCCGCCACGTTGTGGCGCTGCTTGAAAAAGAAGGAATTACAGTAAAATCACTTCAGGTGGAATATCTGTCTGCAGATAAAGCGGTGCTGAAGGATATTGAATTGGGTGCTGAGGAAGCATTCACCATCAAACAAGTGGATGTTTCTTATAATCCTCTTTCGCGAACTCTTACCAGTGTGGAAATAAAAGGCCTAACCCTCAATGCATATCAAAAAAACAATGCGTGGGTGTTGGGTGGCCTTGAGGTGCTGCTGGGGCGCCCGAAAACAGAAGCCTCGCCAACAGAATTGCCTTTAACACAAGTTGCGTTAGCTGCACTGTTTCTGCCGGGTAGCTTACAAATAACCGATAGCGTATTGAATGTGAGGGGCGTTGCTTTGAAGGCTTCCATACCGTTTGAAGCGTCGTATGCCTATGCTCCGGTGCCAACGCTCACTGTCTCTAGCTCACGGATTGCTATAGAGCAGAAGCCATATACGGTGGATATGGAACCAGTGAAGATGACATTGATTTTAGAGGAAGCCGCAAAAATATGGAATGGTACGATTAATTCCCCAAAAATTGTAGCAGCAGGACTGCCGCAACCTTTACCGGAAGCAAAACTCGAAGGAAGTCTTGTTCTGAATCATGAAGGATTCGCCGGCAACTTTCATCTTAAAACAAAAGGCGAAGAAGAGTTAAAGCTTGCTCTGGATATGCCCATAAAAGCTCCGGAAAAAACACTGCTGACGGTAAACCATTTTGTTATGCCGTGGGGCGGTGGGCGCATCAGCGCAAAATCCGTTAAAGTTCCACTGGCAATGGATAGGTCTATCGACATTGCCCTGCGCCTAGACGATGTAGACGTGGAAGCGCTTTTGAGCGCTGCGAGCCAAGGTAAAGTGCAGGGCACGGGTAAAATGAGCGGTGTTTTGCCGATTACCTATTATCCCGATGGAAAGATTGTGCTAGGCGAGGGCGGCGCGGAAGCGATTGAAAGTGGTACAATTTCGCTTTCGCCGGATGCATTGCCTGCGCAAGGCGGTGCAGAGCTGGATGTGCTGAAGGCGGCTTTGCAGAATTTTCACTATACTTCCCTTAAAATTAAGGTATCGTCAGACGCAGGAGATAAGTCGCTGATTAGCCTTGCTTTGGAAGGGCAAAACCCTGACGCTTTTGAGGGGCGGCCCGTAAAACTAAACGTGAATTTAACCGGCGATATTCTCCCTTTAATTCAGCAGAGCCTGCTGCCGATGAATGACTTCAGGCAATTGCTCCACACAGAGGATAAGCAATGAAAAAACAGACCGCAAAAAATATGATTCTGATGCTGGCGCTCTTTGTGCCAGCGCTGATGGCATGCACACCGCAGGTGCAGCTTGCTGCGCCGGATAAGCCGGTGGAAATCAATTTGAATGTGAACATCGAACATCGCATCAAAGTTGAAATCGAAAAAGACGTCAAAAAGGCAATTACAAGCAATCCTGATATATTCTAGTGTTGGAGAGTATGATGAAAAAATATACACGTATTATGTCGACCGCTGCCGTAGCGCTGCTGATTTCTGCGGCATCGTTCCCTGTATTTGCACTTGATTTACAGCAGGCCCGCACAGGTGGTCAGTTGGGCGAACAGGCAGATGGCTATGTGGCTGTGTTACAGCAAAGCCCAGAAGCCAAAGAACTTGCGGCACAAGTGAACCAGCGCCGCCGCGAAGAATATCAGCGCATTTCAAAAGAAAACGGCCAGCCGGTAGACATCGTTGGGAAGCTTGCGGCCGAACAGATTGTGCAGAAATTGGCACCGGGTAGCATGTATCAGGGTGCTGACGGTAGCTGGAAGAAGCGCTAATCGCTTACTCGCTGACCACTTCGTAAATCAGCACTTCGCCATCGGCCTTGTGCACTTTGATTTTTACCGACTTATACCGGATATACTCTGAGTTAGCAGGGTAAGTGAGCGCTTCTGCCATGTTGGGGAGTGGCGCGCCCTGTTCCGTGTATTGCTTCTGCGATAGGTTAATCTGGTTGTTGGAAAAGCCGCTGTAAATCAGTTCCACCCATTCTTGAAAGTCGCGGCGCAGCACATCACCCGGGCGGGAGATTTGAACGCGTGCATTGACGGGGCTAACATTCACCAATGTTTCCACTTTGTTCCCTGGGGCGATGACTTTGTTGCTGACAAGGCCGGTTTCATCCATCAGGATTTGATAAGGCTCTTCTTCAAACATCACCTCAATGGCGCTGTAGCGTTTGCCATCGACTTCCACCTGATAGGTGGCGGGGTAGGCAACACCCTGCTTTAACATGAAGGAAATACGCGGCGAGCTGACAGAAATATCCATGGTTGGGATGCCGGCGTATTTATCCTGAATGCTGACGAGGTACGCCTTGCGCTGGATAACAGGCTGACCGACATAAGAGGTTTGAATTTGGCCAATAACATAATTTTTTTCAGCCTCCACGCGCTGCGTGCTTTGAATGGCTTCGGTGGGTGCGATATCAATCCGGGTCATTTTTGCGGAGGTAGCACACGCTGAAAGCAGCAGGCAGATGCAAACGATAGAATAATGTTTAGCCATAAAAATCCATTAACACTGGTAATTGAGGTGAGGCGTGAGTATATAAACCTATAAGCCCATCAAGCAATAGGATTTACCATGCAGAAAATATTGAGCCTGTTTAGCGTTATAATATTGGTCAGCGCGTGCGCGCCCAAAAGCGTTCACGACTTGGGTGAAGTGGATAAACGGAAGCTTGATAGCATGTTAGAAGAGCGTAATCGTTGCCTCGTCACGCAGGTGCAGCAGCTGGATGATGGTGTGACCGATGCCAGTAAGATTGGTGAAATTGCCTCTTCCAAATGCGGCTTTTATGAAGAAAATATCCAGCAAACGCTGATGAAGGACTTTGGCATGGAATTGGGGACAGCATGGGCGTATGTGAATAATCTACGTATGCAAACCCCCACGCAGCTGGCCGAAGCGGTTTTAATGAACCGTAAAGCTAAACAAACAGGCCAATAATTGGCTTTAGTATCTGGAGGTTTTGTGATGGAAAAAGCCTTTAGAAAAAATGAAAGCAAAAGCCGGTATGAGCTGGCAGTAGGCGAGCATGTGGCCTTTGCCGATTACCGACGTGAAGGCCATGTGGTGCAGATACTGCATGTAGAAACACCGCCGGAACTACGGGGTGGTGGTGTAGCAGGGCAATTGATGGCAGGTGTGGTGGAAAGTGCGCGCGCCGAAGGCCTCAAAATATATCCCATATGTTCGTATGCCGTGGCATGGTTCAGACGCCACACAGAGCATGGTGATATTTTGAAGTCGTAAACCCTACGCCTTTTTCACGAAGCAGGATTTCAGCACCAAGCCTTTGATGTTTTCAGCGCGGCCTTCGATTTCTTCCGGGTCGTTCGTGAGGCGGATGTTCTTCACCACCGTGCCACGCTTTAAGGTGGCGTTTGCGCCTTTTACCTTAAGGTCTTTAATCAGGCATACGGAATCGCCATCTTTCAGTTCTGCGCCGTTACTGTCTTTGGTGATGTCGTCCATGAGGATGCCTTTCTTTATTATACGGGGCGGGGTGTGTGGTCAGCATAGCGCATCGCGATAATGGATAAAATGCCCAATATCAAGAAGCCAGCGGCAATTGGAATCAGCGTGTTGTTATAGAGCTGGCCGATGAGAGCACCGAGCGGAATAGCAATGGCTGAGGAAATGGCACCAATCACGGCGGAGGCGATGCCGGCGATATGCCCCATCGGCTCCATGGCGATGGAATTTAAATTCCCGAACATCAGCCCGAAACAGAAAAATAACGTGCCGACATAAGTAAGGAACATCCAGAGTTGCACGGTTATCAGCAGGTTCACGCCTAAAAATAAAAATGAGGCAGCGATGAGCGTAAGTGCCGCACGGTAGCAGATATAACGCATGCCCAATTTTTCTACGAACTTTGAGTTCACGAGCGAAGAAACGCCAAACACCAGCGCCAGACAGCCGAAATAGACTGTGAACAGCGCACCTGTGTTGAACTGCACTTGAAAAATCTGCTGGCAGGAGTTGAGGTAGCCAATCAGGCTGCCGAAAATAAGCCCCACGCATACGGTGTAGCCGATGGTGATACGATTGCTGACGACTTCCTTAAAGCCATGAAGAATTGATGCCCACTTGAAGGGAATACGGTTTTCTGGCGCCAGCGTTTCATCAAGCCGGAGGAAAAGCCACAAGCCCACTACGATAGAATAGATGATATAGAGCAGAAAAATATAACGCCATGAGGCGATGAACAAAATGCCCTGTCCGAGTGTGGGTGCAATGGCGGGTACCATGATAAAAATCATCATGACGAGGGACATCACCCGCGCCATCTCGCGGCCGCTATATTTATCGCGCACGATAGACATGGTGGAAACATAAGGCCCTGCAACACCCAAGCCCTGAATAAAGCGGCCTACGAGCAATAGGGTAAAGCTGGGGGCTAGAAAGCAGATGACGCTGCCTACAAGGTAAAAACCAATGCCGAGATAGAGCACTTTTTTGCGGCCAATAGCATCAGAAAGAGGGCCGCAGACGAGTTCGCCCAGCATCATGCCGATGAAGATAAAGCTCACAACGTACTGCACGTGGTTCTGGTGCGTCACCTGAAGGTCGGCACCGATAATGCCAAGCGCGGGCAGCATCGCATCAATCGAGATGGCAACGATGGACATCAACACCGCCATCAGAATCGTAAATTCTTTAGTGCCGACGGTACGAGGTTTTACATTCTTCATGATTAATTTTTTGCCGTAGAGAGCTTTACAGAAATACCATTGCTATGTGCGGCTACACCTTTGTTTGGCTTGGAACGGGCAACACATTCTGCATCGCCGGAATCAGGCCCCGTGTCGCAGCAACCACGAGAAAGGATGACGGGTATTTCTTTGCCCAGCGGGTGCTGGCATAAAGCAGGATCGCTGGCATAACCGAGCACGGCGCCGCCAGCATGCAGTATGCAACCTTTTTTGAATTCGCTGCCATTGCCGTCAAACACGGGCGCATCAATTTTTTCAAGCGTCACCGTTTTTGTTTCATCGGGCGAGGGCATGCAACTGGCGTGTGCAGTACTCACGCAGAAAAGAAACAATAAAGCTAAAATGAGAAATTTCATATCTGCGCCTATGTAAAATGGTGCCCGGAGCCGGAATCGAACCAGCGACACAGGGATTTTCAATCCCTTGCTCTACCAACTGAGCTATCCGGGCACTTTGGAAGCTATACCCGCACTCTGAAAGAGAGCGTAAGAGGGTAGGTTTATAAAAGAAGATAATCGGGTTGTCATCAACTTTATTACGGGATTCCCTGTAGTAAGGATGCCAATAACTAGCTGATAAATAGTCTATTTTAAGAGGCCGCATCGGATGTTTTTTGTAACAGGATATGCTTTTCGGCAGAGCAGACATAGAAAGGTATTATATGCTGCAGGAGTCCGAAATAATGTAGGCGTAAAGCGTAACTCCAGCTTGACCGCGGGCACTTAAACGACTATTTCTCTGGCCTCTTCATTTTACCCCCTCATTTTTTCATGCTTTCTGTACGAAATCTCACCTTCCGCATTGCAGGCCGCACCCTGCTCGAAAAGACGTCATTCAACATCCCCACGGGTCGTAAAGTGGGGCTGGTGGGACCGAATGGCACAGGCAAATCCACATTATTTAAGCTTATCTCGGGCGAGTTAACGCCCGATGAAGGTGAAATCAGTATGATTAGCCGCGCCACTTTCGGTATGGTACGGCAGGACTTGCCGGAAGATGACACCACCCTGATTGACATTGTGCTGAGTGCGGATACTGAGCGTGCCGAATTGCTGAAAGAAGCTGAAACGACTGAAGACATGGAGCGGATTGGTTACATCTATGCGCGGCTCGAGGAAATTAATGCCTATGAGGCGCCGTCGCGCGCGGCCTCCATTCTGGCGGGTCTAGGGTTTAACGATGCGGCGCAGAACAGCCCTATTTCCAGTTTCTCGGGTGGCTGGCGTATGCGTGTCGCACTGGCAGCCGTGCTGTTCCGTGACCCCGACCTGCTCATGCTCGATGAACCAACCAACCACTTGGACTTTGAAGCCATGGTATGGCTCGAAAATTACCTCATCAATTATAAAAAGACGCTTATCATCATCAGCCATGACCGCGACATCTTGAACAAAACCGTCGACCATATTCTGCATGTGGACCAGCTGCAAATCACCAGCTACACCGGAAATTACGATCAGTTTGAACGCCGCCGCGCCGAAAAAGCAATGAATCAGCAGGCGCTGCATGAAAAGCAAATGGCGCAAAAAGCGCATATGATGAAATTCGTCGACCGCTTCCGCGCCAAGGCAAGCAAGGCGCGTCAGGCACAAAGCCGCCTGAAAATGATTGAGAAGATGGATATTGTAGACGCTGTGATAGCCGAACGCGTGACTGCATTTGTCTTTCCGCAACCCACCAAATTGCCCTCGCCGATGATTACGCTCGACGCCGTGGATGCTGGTTATGAAAAAGGCAAGCCGGTGCTGCGCCACCTTGACCTACGCATTGATATGGATGACCGCATTGCACTGCTGGGCGCCAACGGTAACGGTAAATCCACACTAGTGAAGTTGCTTTCCGGCAACCTTCCGCCACTTAAAGGCGTGGTGGACAAGGCCAGCAAACTGAAGATAGGTTATTTTGCCCAGCACCAAACCGATGAGCTTGATATCACGCAAACGCCATATGAAATCATGAAAGGCGTGCTTAAAGATATGCCTGAGCACAAAGTGCGCGCCAAGCTGGGCGAGTTTGGATTTAACAAGCACAAGGCCGATACCAAAGTGGCGGAAATTTCGGGTGGTGAAAAAGCACGACTGCTGTTCTGCCTCATGAGTTTTGATGCTCCGCATTTGATGCTGCTTGACGAGCCGACCAACCATCTGGATATCGACGCACGCGAAGCACTGATGCAGGCGCTGAATAACTATGAAGGTGCAGTGATTCTCGTCAGCCACGATCCGCATCTGGTAGAATGTGTGGCAGACCGCTTGTGGCTGGTGGCAGATGGCACATGTGTGCCGTATGAAGACGACCTTGAGGCCTACCGTAACCTGATTGTGAATCAGCGCCGCAAAGAACGAAAAGAGGCACGTGAGGCCACGCGCAGCAATAAAAAGGAAAAATCAAAAAACAGCGTATCGCCGCTGGAAAAAGAGGCGCGCAAGCTGGAAGACAAAGTGGCCGATTTAACCACCCAGCGCAACGTGCTGGAAAATGATATTGCAGAAATGTCACAAAAAGGCGGCGGTAAGAATTTGGCTGCAATGAATATTTCGTATGCCAAGCTTCTGAAGGAGCTTGATGCCGCGCAGGAAGAATGGTTGCAGGCACAGGAAAAGCTGGAAACCGCTGCGCAGGGATAGAATTAGAAATTGGCTGGGAGACTAGGACTCGAACCTAGATAAACAGAGTCAGAGTCTGTTGTCCTACCATTAGACGATCTCCCAGCAAGGGCAGGAGTGCGCTATGCGCAGCTGCCGAAAGAGTCGCTCTTATAAGGGAATCCACTACATTTGTCTAGACTTACATGGGGCGCTTTTAATCTATGCGATAAAGGCCTAAGGATTCGTACGCTGTGGCTGAATGACAGATGGTCTGGTCATATAACAAAAGAAATGGTGCCTCGAGCCGGAATCGAACCAGCGACACAGGGATTTTCAATCCCTTGCTCTACCAACTGAGCTATCGAGGCACTTCTTGTTCTCGATCTCTGGTTGCGGGGGCTGCATTTGAATATCTTATGTAAGTTATTGAAATAATGGGATTTATCAAAATCCAAGGGTAGTTTGTACCCTAGACTGTACCTAATTGAGATTATGGCGCTCCACTTCGCACCCTGTTCCCGCTAATTACAAATTCTTGGTCTAGCTTTTCTACTACTTCTAAAGGATTACCAATATTAATGCCCTTAAAAAGGTACCACTTTAATATTTCCCGTAAAACTTCTTCAGCTTTTATAGAGAAATTTTCTACATCTTGCTTTGTATAGGAGTTTCCATGAACAATATCGCTCCGCAATTTATAAAGTTTACCCATTAACTCTATTTTCTTTTTGTTACTTCCATAACTATCTGGAAGCAGTGAAGCACCCCTAATACGAAATTTAAAACTAGATTCACCCCCGCCAGGTGCCAACAATCTTTCTAAACCAATAACGCAATCAACCAATTGATCTTCTCCGTTTCTTCTATAAGAAGAAGACCGCAACCTTTCTAAAGGCAATCTAAAATATTGAAAATCTTTCTTGTTTCTTACTTCAGATAATTTTTTGTGTACTTTTCGTAATCCAACAATATCGTTACTATTCAAATTTACTGCCGCTCCCGTCCGGCTAGTATGAACTTCAATTCCACCGAATCCAACTCCAACTCGTACAAATGGGCTTTGAATATATCGTTCTAATGGGAAAAAAGTAGCTCTTCCGCATTTGGTGATATTGATTGAAGACGACAATTCTTCAGCTATGTACTGACCATGAAGATTGTTGTATGCATCGCTGTTTGATTTAGAGACTTTATATTCTGCTTCGCAGATCCAATCCTTTAGGTCATACCATTTTTGGTGAGAATAACTAAAAATATGGAATGACCGATCAGAACTTCTTCGTCCATATTTCTTTATATCCTCCATATTTATTGGCCTAAAATAGAGGCTATCAGAAAGCCTGAATGCTTTAGGGGCTTTGAAATCTTTAATATGAAGTACAATCTTTAATATGACATTATCTGATTGGATATCTTCAATAAATTTAGCAATCAGTTTAATGATAATTTTTTCTCTGACCACGAATGATTTTACAATATCAAAATAAGTCTCCAGTAAAATTTCACCTGCTCTGTTGGCGTATGAAGTAGGAGGGAAAAAAGGAAAAAATTTTCCACTACTCAAAGCAAAAGTTTTGGCATACTCATCAAGTTTTTTTACCTTATCATTTTGATGTATTTTAATTCGTATTTCTGAAGGTAACAGGGAATATGAAAATTCCACCCATTCTTGCTCTTTTCCTAAAGAGCTGGTGTCGCTTTGTGATTCCATCCATCCAATTAAAAATTTTTGTGAGGGTAAATTGCGGTCTCCTCTAAACTCTATTGCAATTTCAATTGTTGCCTCAATAGCATCTTTTAAAAGTTTTTCTAAGATTGCTTTCATATTAGTCATCTGAAATATATGTGTTTTTTTGTTCAAAATGCTTATTATCCCTGGAAGTGTCAAAAATAGGGATGACAAGCCAAGTCGCTTCTTTTATAAACCTAGCTCCAATAAAGTCTATAGATGTGCCTCGATAGCTCAGTTGGTAGAGCAAGGGATTGAAAATCCCTGTGTCGCTGGTTCGATTCCGGCTCGAGGCACCATTTCCCACACAAGCTGCGAATAAGTAAAATGGTCGATATTAACATCGTCTATCAAGGTGAATTACGTTCTGAGGCCACACACGGGCCTTCTGGCACCATTCTCACCACTGATGCACCTAAGGACAACCACGGCAAGGGCGAGAGCTTCTCACCCACAGACCTCGTGGCAACCGCTCTGGGCAGCTGCATGCTCACCGTGATGGGCATTGCCGCCCGCACCCTGCAAGTGGATCTAACTGGAACCAAAGTGCATGTGAAAAAAGAAATGGCCGCCAAGCCTGTGCGCCGCATTGATACGCTTACCGTTACCATCAATGTGCCAACAACACTCGATGATAAGAAAAGGGAGCAGCTGACAAAAGCTGCCCTGAATTGCCCCGTGTACCACAGCCTCCACCCCGATATTAAAACTCCCATCGAATTTATCTGGGCATAAAAAGTAAGTTGTAGTTCAATATAGCCACCCACCGAAGAGGCGTCCTATTGGCATAACGTTACGACAACGCCAGACGCTTTCATGGTGCTTTTTTTACCCATGCTTTTGCGCGCTCGGGTATCCAGTCACACGAAATTCTGGAGCCTGCGATTTTTTCTATTCTTCGGGCCGCCTCTTGGTCCGGATTGATAATAAAAACATTTGCTGTCCCCGTAGGCAAATGGCGACCCATACCATTTTTTTAAGCCTTCCATGAATCTGGTTGTAAAACCCGCAGTAGGAAATCCAGATGAATGTCCTTGCGATTGGGAATCTGGTTTCCTGCTTAAGGGCCTTTGATCACCAGCCAGGGGAGCATTCCTGCTCCCTCCGACACCTCCACGACCAAAGGGGCATTCCATAGCCCCTTCGAACCCTCGACCAACCTTTCGCAGTTTGGATGTGCGCCAATGGTTTCGCCCTTGGATAACGGACCAACGCTGCGCGGATTGGATACGCGGATACGCTTAGAGCTGTATATCAATAAATATACACTACGCATTATGACGTATATTTATATATTGACATTATACTTCATATAGTATACTTATAGGTATACATTTATGTTCCCGATGTCAATATAGGGCTATACAATGGGCGTTAAAACCATCATCTCCAGCCAGTACCGCGAGAAGGTTAATCGGGCTTCCGCACAGCTTCAGGGTATGACCTTGCCCCCTGAAGGCTGGCTTTGCACTGTCCGCAATGCACTAGGCATGTCGGCGGCGGCATTAGCGCGTCGGCTTGGCAAAACCCGCGCCCTTGTCTCCAATACCGAAAAAGCGGAACTGGAGGGCGGAGTGACGCTTAAAGCCATGCAGTCTATGGCTGAGGCCATGAACTGCCGGTTCGTCTATGCCATCGTACCGAATGGCAACGTAGACGCCATCCTGAAATCCCGCGCCTATGAGAAAGCCCACAAGCTGGTGGAGGCGGGCAGCAAGCACATGGCGCTGGAGCAGCAGTCCCTTTCCCAACAGCAGATTGCTTTTGAGATAGAACGGCTGGCGGCGGGCATGTTGAAAAACCCACCTGCCGATTTCTGGAACGACGAGGCATAAGCGATAATGATGGAAACCCCCGATGGCGCAACACCGCTTGACCCCGATGAAATGGCTGGCCTGAAATTCAGGCACATCACAACACGGGGTGAGCTTGACCATCTGGAGCAGGCTAATATCCAGAGTGGTATGGTGTGGACGCGTAAAAGCAGGCGTTCCGATCTCTTGACGGAAGCCTATGTCCGCGACCTGCATACCCGCCTGTTCGGGGAAGTCTGGAATTGGGCTGGTGATTTCCGCCGCACGGGTAAGAACATTGGTATCGACCCAGTCTATATCGGCGTAGAGCTGCGAACCCTGCTGGACGATATGCGCTACTGGATAGATCATCAAACCTATCCAGCGCAGGAAGCCGCCATGCGCTTTCATCACCGGCTGGTGTTCATCCACCCGTTCCCCAACGGCAACGGGCGACATGCCCGGATCATGGCCGATGCGCTGCTGCTCAAACTCTATAAGCATCCGCCGATAGACTGGGCGGGCGGACATGATCTCGGCACCATGAATGACCGCCGCAGAGAATATATACAGGCGCTCAGGGCAGCGGACAGAGGCGATTATGGCCCGCTGTTTGCCTTCGCCGGTATCAACGGCGAAGGCAAAGCGGAATAGGGCAGAAGAACGGAAAGGAGAAGCCGTGAAGCGGGCGAGTGAAACAAGAACTATTGAATATCCAGCGCGAGAAAAAACTAAGTGTCATCCTCGGAGGGCGCTTGCACAGGCGGGAATAAAATTGGCGATTTAGAATCTGGTTCGCGGACGGGCTTTTTAACCTTGATAAGTACCGGCATTGGCAGATTAACGCTCACCAGCAGTGCTACACCTTCGCCAAGGATGGGTAGATATGACAAAGATTGTTTATTGGCTTCAGAACATGCGTTCTGGATTTTCTCACGGTCTTTCTCATTGATTAATCGGTGAACGATAAAGGTTCCCATTTGACTCAATGTACCATCTGGAATATCACGCGGCATTTGAGTGGAGATACAAAGGTAAAGCCCGTGTTTTCGGCATTCCTTTGAAATTTTGTCGAACGAATCCAGTTCCAGTTCGGCGAAATATTCATCATGCACTGACTTTTTCAGGAATTGGTGAGCCTCATCAAGGAAAAGAACAATGGGATTGCTAACGAATTCGGATTTTCTGGCTTTTTCCAAGAGCAGGCGACCGACTGCGTTAATCAAAATCTCTCTGAGGCCAAATTCGAACGAAACAGATTCTACAGAAATAATCAGAACACTCTTATCATTGGTCAGGAATTGCGAAAATCTAGTGCCAAATTCGTTTGCATCTGCCGCAGCGGTTGGTTTCTGAAAGCGGAACACTGAATTAAAACTGTCTTCGTACACCACATGATTAATACGCGACACAAGGCTGCTGACATTACCTCGCTCATTCTGCTGGGGGTCACCCCATTTAGGACCATTATCCCACACGCATTCAGCCGTAACTTGATTGGCCAGCTTCGTAATGTCGAAATTCGCTGAGTCAGCTTCTACCTGCGTAATATATCGCGCATAGGCTGTTTCAAATGGTTTCTTCTCATGCTGCTTTTTAACCACCACGCCATCCTGTACGTCGATCTGATACAGGAACACGAGTTCTGCCACTTGCTTATTGGCCTCATCCGTTACTAACGGCTTTATGATTTCAGCGATTTTTAGGCTTTTCACCGCATCCATTAATTTTGGCCGTTGAACCTGACCGGCTGGGCGCAATAGGGCTAGAATGTCGGAGATTCGCAGCTTGGAATAATGGAAGTGAGATTGTGTGCTGCTGTCTTTATATTTTACGGAGTTTCCGAAATAGAGAGAGTCCACCTCTGGCAATGTTGCCAGCTTGTGAAATTCTCCGGTGGCATCAATCAAAATAGCCTTTTGTTTGCGCGTCTTTCCCTTATTCAGCTCGATAAACTGCTGTAACAACTGCGCGATGGTGTAGCTTTTGCCGCCGCCGGTTGTTCCCACTACCGCACAATGCCTCTCGAAAAGGCTATTGGGCGTAATTTCAAAATCAGTATCTAGCGAATTATGAAGGGTAGCAAATTTGAACACTGCCTGCTGACCATCAGCTTTTTTAGAATCCGCCTTTGACAGCAAATATTGTAGGAAATCTTTTGGGCAAAGGTAAACTTTTGAACCTGCGATAGGAAAGCTATCCAGTCCTTTTTTCACTGCTATATCGAAGAAATCGAAAGACAGAAGAACTTCGATTTTACCGTCCGGGTGGAATGGGTGGCGTTGCTGGGGTTGTTCCTTGTCGATGGAATATATATCATTTTCCGACAGGCCGATTTCCTGCAAAATGCCTAGAAATCCATGATTCTCGCCTTCAATAATTACATAGTTCCCAACAATGCCGCCAATGTATTCTTCGCCGCTATGCCAAAATTTACGCAATAAATTGGCGTTAGGGAAATGCACGTCGCAGAAACGCGAAGTCACCTTGGAAATATATCCCAGAAACAGGTCGTTATTTAGTGGTGACCTAATCTTGCTCTCTGATCCGACTGTCATCATTTTCACCAAAAATTTCTACCCCACGTTCGCGTGGGGATGGCATGTATTTAACAAAGTCCGTAAAAGCCTCCTGGATAAATAAAACCTGCTCAGTTTCACTTGCCTTAGTTTGCAGGAAGCCTTGTGGCTGCTGGCCAGCGGGGTATGGAATGCTAAGGAATTTGTCGATAACGATGATTTTCAAGAAAGCGTTGTGGCGCAGGGCTTCCTCGATCACGCGGTTGATATGATTATCGCCAAAACTGAACCCGATAATGATGAGCGTTGTGGAGCCAGATTTCCTTAATTCATTCTGGAAGCGGCTCATCATTTCAAAGTAAGGCTGGTCATATGACAGCTGGAACTTATCTCGATTAGGAAAAATCATCAGCGGCAGCGCATCCGCAGATGGTGCTGGACGCTGAATAATAGCCTTTCCCTCTTGGAACCAATCTATAGAGCCATGAAGTTTGTAGAGGTGAATGACGTTTGGCGCGAAGTTATCTTCAGTTGTGACGCGGTTGTTCTTAGTAAGCACGATGTCATAGTCAAAAAACTTGCCGTTAAAGCATCGGCGGCTATCGAACGAAAATCCGTCGATGGTGATAAATCCACCGCTTGCAGCAGCCACTTCGAAAGTGCGGTCATAATTGGTTGTGAACACCTTTGGCCTGCTAAGGCGGCTCTTGCGGTAGGAAAGATTCTTCAGAAACTGAAGGTGCGTATTTTCATTAAAAGTGCAGTCGGGTTTCTTATCTGCAAAATCACATTTAGCGAGAATAAGCTTCTTAATTTTTACCGTATTATCGGTAACAAATTTTAATGCCTCATTAGGTTTTTCAGGCTTTGCAGGCATGTTTTTGTTATAGCTGATGAATAATTCAGCGTGCGTCAGGAGTGTTTCTATGTTTTCGGATGTTTCATAGAAATGCACTATCTGGCAAAATTTCTCAAAATCACCCGTGGCAGCCGTTCCGTTCAACAGCTTCTTAGCTTCAGCCCACAGCCCCTTCATGGATAGGCCACCTGAGTTGTCGTCAAAAATAGAGCTTCCTGCACCAGTAAGGACGATGAGATTATCCGCCATCAGGCAATCCCGCATGTATCGCTCATACGCACTTCGCGCATACTGCGCGGCATAGTCTTTAGCGGTTACGCCTTCCGGCAGGGTTGCAGGGGATGCGCCATTGATCTTAACTTCCTCGCCATTAATCTCTACGACCTGTTTTTTAGAAAAAAGCAGATAGTGATGTTCTGCCGCCGCCGGAAATAAATCGCTCATTACACAGCCTCCTCAATTATGGTGAGAATGTGATTTTGTGCGCTTGGCCAAATCGTATTGATTCTCTCCGCAAGCAATACAGCCCGGTTTTTAATCGCGCCTTCATTCCACGTTTGAACTTCTGAAATATCACGATTCAATGCCAGCAATGACTTCGCAAGACGTTCTTTCTTTCCGGGTTTTCCTTCGATACTTTCCCACGCAGCATTACCAAGACTTGGGTTTAGCGAGCCAGTTATCAGGGTCAGGTTACCGAGTGTATTCACCATGCGCTGGCGTTCCTGCATCAAACTCTTGGTTTCATCATCCAGTGCAGTTTTTTCATTCAACAATTCAAGCTTCCACACATCTTCACATGGTGCAGACTTACCATTCTTGAGCGGCCAGTTCTCCGCCCAGCTTTGCGGCAGTACATGCTCAACAGAAAGGTTAGACGTTGTAACAGTTACTTCGTCGAACTTAGTTCTCATGCTTTCTTCTACGCATTTCAGAATGTAGCGCAGCTTCTGAGAAGAAATACTTCCGTAGGCGTTAAATTGTTCGCAGGCTGCCGCAATTTCAGCATTGCTAGGCATTTTTGAGGCATCGCCGGTGAGTGAGGCAATGTGCGCGTTGACTGCCTCAATAATGTTTTCCTTGCCCTTCGCTTCGCGGATGACGCCGATTACAACTTTATTGAAATTTTTAGGGGTCAAGCCGCATAATTCCCGCCGAATAATGTAGCTTTCCACAAGCATATAGAGGCGCTGCTTATCTTCAGCGGATATCTTTTGGGTTGTAACCCACAGAATCAGCGGATGAAAAGTTGATAAATCCCAAATGCTGAGAACATTTGCAACTCGATTGGTAATTGCTCCTTCTGGCTTCTGTTCCAAGGCACGGTATGCAGCCCCGTACTCCAGCAGCACGTCTAATTCACTGGCTACCGAATCATAGCCTCTCTCACGCGCATAGTTTTGATATTCCGTGGCAATTTTTCCGAGATTTACTTCACGGGCAGTCTGGGCAACAACGGTATGTCCTACGAAATGGTCAGCACGCGCTTTCTTAAAGCGCCCTTGCTTAACCATTTCGCTCCAGAAAGGCGTTTCAAACGGCTTCCATTTCTCATCAAATAACGCCTCGCCATCTTCATCCTGCTTGCGTGCGCGGTGGAATACGTCATTGCGGATAAGGTCAAAAGGAGCCAGCGGTTCAGCCTTGCCGTTGAGCGATGCAAAAATTTCTTGAGCATCATCATTTTCATCTAGCTGGATAATGACGATTTGAAACGCGGTTAGGAACGCATCCAGTAGGGATTCAAACACATACTCTACTGTTTCTTCCTCATTCTGCTGCCGTTCCCGAACGAACTCTACGATATTCTCATGCAAGTAAAAGAAAGCCCGTAAGAGCTTGGGTGTAGAGCCTTTGATGAGATTGCCGTTTTTATAGAAGTAACTGCTTTCTTTCTCGCGCAATCCATCCGGTGTATTAGACACGATGTTTTTATATAGGCTGCGGTCATAGCTTGATGGCCACAGCTTGAACTTTTCGCGCTCAGGATCAGACATGGATTTGCTTACATCATTGAGCAGGTAAGCATTAATCACATCGTCTTTATCAAGCCCCAAATCCCGTGCTGATTCGCGCAGTGCTACCAAGACAAGCTGGAAGGTAGTGATGCGTTGCTGTCCGTCTACCAGATGGCGCTGGGTAACAGCTCCGAACGGCTGTTTCGTTGGTTGCGAATAGATAATTGCGCCGAAATAATGCGGAAATGGTTTCCGGCCTTCAAGAATCGTTAGCGTCTGGTCGCGGAGGTCGCTCCACAGATTCGGGATTTGTTCGTCATCATCCGATTTCCACGAATAATGCCGCTGATACACAGGCACGACCCATTGTTGGCGTTCTTTTAAGACCACATCAAGTGAACGTGCATATGCTTCCATTGTTGCTTACCTTTAATTATTCTTCCGGTGTTCTTCGATGCTAATAACCGTATCGTAAAGGCCATAGCGGGTGAGCCCCTCGTGGCTTTCAATACCTGTATAACGAAGCGAGGCATCTTCATAGCGGCGGAAAGCAAATACTGCTTGGTTCATTTGCTCAGTATTGAAAACGCGCAGTTTCACTAGTAGGTGAAAATCCTGAACCGTCAGACCAGTGACGGTGCGGAACAAGTCGGGTTCGATCTTGGTGATGACATCCTGCAAGGTATTTTCACGGAAATCAGTAAGGTACATAAAAGCTGGGATGCGTGTGGCGAACTTAATGAGCTTCTCCTGCACCAGTTTGCGCTTGCTCTTAAATTCCTTTTCTTCAGCACTGAGTTCCTTTTTCTCCTTAGTAGAAAGCTCTTTCTCCTTCGCTTTGTTCTTCAAATCTTTGATTGTCTCTGCCTTATTGACGATGGTTTCGATGATATTATCACCCAAAGAACGCCATCCTTCGATACGCCCCACGGCTTCCATGGCCGCTTCATTTTCGAGGACGCGTCGCAATGTGTCGTTGTCCACATTCACCAGAAGAGGACTCTCCCATTTTCGGGCAAGTAACGTGCCGGTGGTTCCCGACATTGCGATGTCAAGAATAGCACCCGCATCAATTTGCGCCATGTGTGCGCCATTATATGCCAGCACAGGCAGAAAACTTACCAGTTCCCGCACAGCGTTTTCAGGGTTTGCTTCACCCGGCGCAAGGCCGATTCCGTATTCACTGAGTTGTCGCAGTGCGCGAGTAGGAGCAAAATCGAACACAAAACATGCAGGCTTGAGAATTAACTCCTCGTTTGGATTGTCACCGTTAGGGTTTTTTATACTCCATGGTGACTGGACACGAAATGCTGCCTGAAAGTAGGTCTCAGGGCTTTTCAAGTTACGTAGCATCATGATGCTTGACCACTGAGCGACCGTTACTCCAGTAGTCAACTTGCCGCAGGATAGCGTGATTGTTTTACTATCAAAACCGCTCCCTATAGCTTGGCGTACAGGTGGCACTGCACTTAGCCCAATCCCTGCTTGTGTGCCAGCCACTACCAGCACTTTATACTCATGCCAGAAAGTATTATGACGTTCAGCCAGAAGGTTGGCCATGGCTTGACAAGCTGCCACATTCGGTAAAAACCAAAACGAGTGTTGCAGGTATGGCAACAACCGTGAATCCGAATATGGGAAAGGTACAGGCTTACCAGTTTTGAGGTGTTCATGTGATTTTGGGGCATACTGCCCGCGAATGATGTCCAGCCACTTCTGCACATCACTTTTATGCTTAAACTGTGCTTTCTTTCCTTCCCCGGAAGCTTCAAAGAATGCGTTTAAGTCGAATTCGTCAAACTCCCCACCGCTGGCGATAGAAAGCAACTCTTCTGGCATTTGGTAGGTAAGCAACCGTAACTGTGGCAGCGCACCGTAGGGGTTACGCTTGCCTGGATTTTTGTCTGCAAACTCTGCCTTTGCACGTTGCTCGTCGGTGTACGTCCAATTAAAGATTTGCTCTTCAATAAATTCACCCGTTGCCAAGGCTTTGAACGGAGTCCCTGAAAGATAAAGAAAGGCACGCGTCATGATCGGAAGGAAATCCGATTCCTTATCCAAGGGCTCTTGTAGATCAGCAATTTTCTCTTTTAATTTTTTGGCATCTTCTGCTTGTGCTTCTTTTCTGGAAATCGATTCTTCTTCACCCTCCACAAGCTCCTTGGCAGATTCACGCCATGCGCCAAAATGGTATTCATCAAAGACAACTAAATCCCATTTAATCTCTCGAAGCCATTTGTGCCGTGGCTTAATATTCCCAAAATTATCACGCCCTAAAAGGTCTTGGAATGATCCGAAATAGACTATCGGCTTGTTGTCATCCACCTGCGTTGGATCACTGCCTGAGCTACGGGATAGATATTGCCAGCCTTCAAAATCTACATGGCTTTCCAAGTCAGTCTGCCATGCATCTTCCACGGCTGGTTTGAAGGTAATAACAAGTACACGCTTAGCCCCAAGCTTCTTGGCAAGCTGATAGCTGGTAAAAGTCTTGCCAAAACGCATCTTTGCATTCCAAAGGAATCGTGGAGCAGCATTTTTGTTCTCAGCCCAAATGCTCTGAAAATAGTCAAAGGTTTTGTCCACTGCGGCCTGCTGCTCCGCACGAGGCGGGAAGTTCTGGTCACGCGTGCCTGTAATGATCTCGCCCTTACGCAGGGCAATCAGCACCGCTCTTACATCCTTAACCGTACAGCGCATCCATTCTAGTTGAGTATTTTCACATCCTTTGCGAACGAGTGCAGCGCGAACCTCATGGTCGCTGATGATGCTACCATCGTCGCGTTCTGCACTTTCATCCAAAACGATGGTGGCAGTGATCGCAGCCGTTTTTGTCTGTTCAGCCACTCGCTGCTTTACATCACGGATGGTTTGCCCAACTTTTAACAAGCCCTTGTGCGTTTCATCCCCAATGGAATATGCGTAGATGCGCGGACGAGCTTGCGGCTTGGGAGCAAGAATTTCTTCGATTGGTTTAGTCATCGTCGATATCATCCACACTGATTTCATCAAAAAGGTTGGTCGTCAAATCCATTGGGCGAACAATTTTTTCGATGAAGGCGATTTCCTCTTCGCTAAGGTCATATTTCGCGTAGAGGTCGGCATCCGTCCATTGCTTTGTCCAATCTTGAGTAGGAACGGAGGTATATACTTTCCGCGTGGTGTCTTGCGAGGGTTTTCTGAGCAAAATCAATAGTCGTGTTAGCCTACAAGTGAGGTAGGAGAGGACGCTTTCGGCCTCGGTTTTAGATTCGAAGGGACCTATACAAAGATACGTTTCAGATGAAATGCTTTCTGGCTCTCCGATAAAGGGGGTGCTGATAATTCTGTGCGGATATGTGTCTCTATTGCCGGTGCCAGGTGCAGCTCGGCCTACATAGACTTTCCATTTGTCGATGAGATTAGTCCCCGCTTTGATTGTTTCTTTTTGTGTGTAGCCTTTACCACCATTTTGATAGACCAAAACATCGCCCTCCTTACGAACCTTACGGCCTTGGAACTTTGTTTCTAGTCCAAACGGTTTACGAGAGCTCACAAGACTGTCAAAACGCTTATTTTCTGGCAAAGACAAATTATTTGACTGACCCGTTTCAGTAGCGATCACTTTCTTTAGAATTGAAAGACCTTCGTTAAAGCGAATAAATACATCAACACCTTCTTCGAGTAGGGCGCGCGTTTCAGTCGAATCAGGCCAATCTTTGAAGTGTGTAGTAACACGACAAAGACCGGGATTGTCTCGTTTCCAAAGGAAATAACACACTCCACCTTTTAACCCAACGCCCGGGAAAACATCTGCCGCGCTCAAATAATCATCTATTGAGCGCATACGTGTGTCGTTTAGCATAGATTCACGAAAATCATCTAATCCCTTGCCACCTGCAAACCAACGAGAAGGAATAACCAGCGAAAGGTAGCGCGGCTCTAGTCTCTTAGCCTGCTCGGCAAACAAATGATAAATAGGTGCTGCGCTTTTTCCAAAACCCCCATCATCCAGTTGATATGGCGGATTGCCAATGATGACATCAAATTGCATATTGCCTCCAAAAAAATCGTCGATTCTAGTTTTTACGTCGTCTGTATGAATAAATGCATAGGCATGCGTTTCTCGTTCATTGCCTCGGTCAAGAACCTTCTGACTTGCACCGCAAAACGTACATTTCTTACCTTCCCAAGTATGTTCCATCCGCTCAAACCAGATATTGCCTGAATTGTTCTCAAATGATTGGGCAATCGAATGCTCACCATCTGCATGCTTGCTACAATAGACGCTGCGCCTTGCTAGCAAGCTCGTTAGTTGTGTTATAGCAATCCCAAATACCTGCTGCGTCAGAATGTGATCGACCCGTTCCTGCAAATCTGAAATCTCATCCTTCAGTCCTTCAGTTAAACGACTGGTAATTTCGCGCAAAAAAATTCCGCTTTTGGTGAAGGGGTCTAAAAAACGTACCGTTCTGTCCGCCCATAAATTTGCCCCATTGTTGTCTGCTGCCCAAGCAGCAGCCAGAGTGTCGAGCATACGGTTAGCAAACTCCGGGGGTGTGAATACCTCGTCGTTACTTAAATTGGCGATGCAGGTCAGGACATCGGGGTTGCGGCCACGCAAGGTGAAATGAGCTTTGTCTATAGACGCTTGAGTCATGCAACCTCCTGAACGTCTGCACCAGCAAGATCTCTCACACTCATTGGTGGCCAAACTTTAATCGGGGTAAATATTTCGTGCTTGCCAAGATGAGCAAAGAGCGAGCCTTCTGCACTAAAGGCTGATGATCCAGTCAGCACATCAAGACGAAAATCGCGTCGCTGGAATTTGCCTTTACCGAGATAACCCCACTCCGCGAACGTGATGGGCTTATCATCGCTTGCTTTCATGGTCAGCGCATCGCCATGCACAAGATTGGCCTTCAAAACAAAACTGGCCGCTCGGTAGAGGTCGTCTGTTTCTTCGAGGCCAAGATATTCGGCAAAGATAGCAAGCAAGTGGTCACGGCATTCGACAATATTATCAGGCAAGAGTTCGATGCCATAGATACACATCACAGCCAGCAACGCAAAATGACGCTTTTCAAAGTCTGTCTTACCATATTTCAGCTCAACAGCTGCAAGCTTACGCCGCAGCACATGCGTGAGGAAATTACCGCTACCGCAGGCAGGTTCCAGAAAGCGCGAATCAATTCGCTCTGACTCCCCTTTGACAAGATCAAGCATGGCCTCAACCATCCATGCGGGCGTAAACACTTCCCCATGATCTGCAACCCTTTGTTTCGATTTAATCAGCAATGCCTTCACCCCGCCCTTATTTGTTCCTGCTTCTTAATCCATTTATCAATCTCACTTTTCCGAAAACGCCACGAAGCGCCGACCTTGAAACCGGGGACTTTTCCTTCGGCTGCGAGGCGGTAGAGCGTCTTTTCTGCCATCTTCAGATACACTCCAAGCTCGCGGATGGTAATCATATCGCTTTCGATCTTCTGCATGGTTCTTTCACTCTGAAACTTTAATGTACCTTATGAGAAACTAGAGGAATGCCAAGAAAACCTCAAGGCATTAAGTCCCTCTGTCAGCAGTAAACTTGTCGGTTAAGCGGCCGCTGCGTTTCATTCCGGTGCGTCCTCTCTTTCACGAATATAAACACAACTTGTAACGGTGTGGCACTTAGTGCCAGATATTTCTGGATTAATTGTGTATTGGTCAACAAATTTAGACTTGTGATTTCTAACAAGCCCGTATTCTCCTGTTGCGTTGTCATAGCTTGTTACACACCACCCTAAAGGGTCTAAAACCTAGCCTTTACTCGTGATGGCTCTGCACCATAATCTTTGGTTTCTCGTTTCTTACCGGTTAGAACTATTACTCGGACAGGTAGGCGATTGGTAAAGGCAATTTCAATGGCCTTATCCATGATGCTTTCTTGTAGGCCGTATTTCATCTAACATCGACATAACCACCCCCTGAGAAATGCATTGCTGGTAATATTAGCGAGATTCTAGGTATGAAAGAAGTGCAAAAAAATAACCACGATTGGCTACCAGATTGGCGCGATGAAAGTGAGTATCCGAATATAAAAAAGGCTACTTCAAAGGAATGGGCTTGGGAATTTCTCAGACGGAACCCAGAATACCAAAAACAATGGGATAAAGAAATTGCACCTTATTTTGATTCTGTGACCTGCTCTTTGAGCAGTAGTGCAAACAAGAATCTTGTAGACGATATAAAAAAGAAATTTGGCATCAGCAAAAACACTCCCCCTGATTATCGCCAAAGTAACTCGGAAATAAGTTTCATATCAAATGTGCTGACCTTTGTCCTACACAGTTTCTATCCTTTAGAATCTGAACCTACTAAACATAGTATAGATTCAAAACTAGGAGAAATCGTAACGAAAATTAATCTTCGTTACCCCGTTAAACCACAAGTAGATGTGATTGCTTCATTTGCAAGAAGTCACCAGAAGCTCTTGCTGGATCACTATATAATCGAAAACCCAAATAAACGTAAAACCCTTACAAAATATAATGAGTACCTACGCATACTTGACGCTAAGTCACGGGGTATAAAAGATTTTGATATTGCCAAGGTACTATATCCCAAATTTGTTGATGACAACCCAGATGTAATGACCAAGCGCGTAAATGATTCATTCCAACGAGCTAAGGAACTGCGCGATTGCGAATACTTATTTATCGCATCTTTCTATCGGAAATAAGAACCGCTCCTTCTATCTCACAGCCGCTGAATCCCCCCGCACTATAATAAGGCCCACGAAGTGTAATTAAACCTTATTAGAAGGAGCAACTATATGTCACTCAACGACATAGGATTCTTACGACTACCCGAAGTGCTTAAGCTTATCCCAATAAGCCGAAGTTCGCTTTATGCGCGTATAAAGCTAGGCACCTTCCCCAAACCTAAAAAGATTGGCCCACGTGCGGTTGGCTGGTCGGTGGCTGACATACGGGAGTACTTGGAAAAGTACCCCGATACTCAGCATAACCAGTAATGGCGGGGGCGGTATTATGGCAAGGTACAATGTACGCCTAATAAGGCGCAATTATAGCTACTCTACCCAGGAAATCGCTCTGCTATTTAAGGTTCATGTCAACACCGTACATGGTTGGAGAAAGGACGGGCTTAAGCCCATTGATAGGGTTTGCCCCGTCCTTTACCACGGCAGTGAGCTAAAGCAGTTTTTAAGCAGCAAAATAAAACAACGGAGAAGGCCCTGCGGCCCGAAGGAGATGTTTTGTTGCCGCTGTAGAAAAGCAAGGCATGTTTTAGAGGGGACGCTGGTAGTTAAAAGTTTAACCGCCAAACGGATTCTCTTAAGTGGGCAATGTTATTTTTGCCTAAATACAATGTACCGCTTTGGGTACGAAAAGAACCTTGAGGAATACAAATCTAATTTCCAAGGAATGAACCGGCGTGAGCGCATAAGGGTGCGTTTACAGCCTCTCGATAACTGTAATAATTTAGGAGTTTAAACTATGACTACTTTTAATCCCAATAATGAACGTATTAAGCGCACATATTTTGAGCGTCTTACGGAAGCAAAAGGTAAATCACCAAAGACACTTTATAAAGTCAGAAAGTCTTTAGTCTGGTTTGAGAAATATACTAACTACCAAGACTTCCATTCCTTCAAGAAAGAACAGGCAATAGGTTTTAAGGAATTTCTTCTTAACCAGAAGAGAACTGCCAGAAGCAAAGACCTTATTTCTAGGGCTAGTACTTACTATGCTTTGAGTACATTAAAAGCGTTCTTTAAATGGATGAAAGCAGAATATAAGAGTGCCCACTTTACTTTGGGGGATGTAGAATATTTCAATCTTCCAGGTAATGAAATCCGCGCCGCCAAAAGTGAGAGATTTAGGAGCTTCCCCAGCCTTGAAGAAATAAGCAAAGTCGTTAATACTATGCCGTCCAGCACAGATATTGAGAAGCGGGATAGAGCACTTCTCGCCTTTGCTATTCTCACGGGCACCCGTGCGGATGCGCTTATTTCACTTCGGATAAAGCACGTCTCCCTAAAAGATAAGATGATTATCCAAGACCCAAAGGAAGTGCGGACAAAATACAGGAAGATTATTCACACATGGTTTTTTCCTATTGGCCAAAACTTCGAGGACATTGCAAAGGAATGGGTGCGTTACCTTATCGAAGTTGAATCCTTCGAACCAAATGACCCTTTATTCCCTAAAACACATACGGGAATAGGCTCAAATGGGGAGCTTGGCATAATCGGTCTTTCAAAAGAGTTCTGGGAAAGCACCAATCCTCTGCGTGCTATCTATCGGCGTGCATTTGAGGCTGTAAAATTGGAATACCACCATCCCCACTCCTTTAGGCGTACCCTAACCCAGTTGGGGGAAAGGATTTGCAAGACACCGGAGCACTTCAAGGCATGGAGTCAAAATCTTGGACACGAGCATGTGAGTACAACCTTTACCAGCTATGGTTCTGTCTCGCCAATTAGGCAAGGCCTTATCATAACGGAAGAGCTTAATAAGGCCGCTTAATTGACCAGCGAATACCTATCAGGTGCCTTAGATTATTGGCACCTGATAGTTGGGCTAGCCTTGGTTTAAAATAGGTACATCTACTTCGTTCCATCCTTTATCCCTGTAGTGTTTGCGCACTATATCCTTTGCACCGAAGGCATAAATAACACTTGGTACAAAAGGAAGAAAAATGCTAACGATTAAGGAAATAACCCCATGCGTCCATATACTTTTTGACATGAAATAAAATGGACAGAACAGCAATGTCCACACCCAGGGGTAGGTGCAAATATCAATCTGCTTTTTATCTTTCGGATTTTGGAATACAAATATTTCAAGTTTATTAGACATAACCATCTCCTTAGCTGTCCATTTATTTCTAACTGGTTAGAAGTTCCCTTAGTTGAGGACTTTGTATCCCCGACCTTTCATGCAGTTGTTAATGATGGTTACCTGGTCTTGGGCACCTTTGCCTGTTCCGGCGGCGGCACCAGCTACCGCACCTGTCCCTGCGCCAGAAAGTGCATAGCTATCATCAAAGCTGCCTACCATCGCTGCACCGAGCGCTGCCCCTATAAGTGCACCTGCAAGGGCTTGGTTAGCTGGGTCTACCTGCATGGCGTAATTCTGGCACTCTGCGAGGTCTTTCTGATATTTCTCTGGCTTAACGCCTTTCATATCCACCACCGGCTGATAACTGGCACACGCAGAAAGAAATAGTGCGGTGGTGATAGCGCAATAAAATGGCTTTTTCATAATGCCTCTTCTCCCGTTGTTAAAAAAACGGCTACCAAACGTGAGTCTGGTAGCCGGGAGTTCAAAAGTCGTGATTAGACGACCGCGGCAATCTTTGGCCGCGAGGCTTGGACATAATTGCCGCCTCCCGGCCATAAGCTGGGAAAGCGGCATCAAATGACGGTCGATGCCAACCGCTAATCACAAGGTTTTGAAGCCCCGGAACTATTACGTTCAGGGTTAGGATATGGGGAATTACCTCTGCGGGCAAGGTCTTAATAGTGCCAGAAATAGCCACTTTGGGGCAAAATACTTAAGAACTTGCTCAATATTGCTAGGAGTAATATTTATTGGGTAGGAAACTAGTGGTAGAGGAAGAGCGTTTATGCCCAAAAAGAAGAAGAGTGTCCCTAATCTCTATGTAGAGAAAGCTGTTTACGTTGCCGGAGGCGGCACCTTGCTGATGATTATCAGTTCGTTCATGAATTGGTTAAGTATTCTTGGTGGTGGGATTTCTGGTCTAAATGGAGATGGAAAATACTTCCTTCTAGCCTCCCTCATTTCTGGAGGGGTGCTTTTATATGCTCATATTAAGCGCCAGTGGCGATTCTGGTTGCTTGCAGTGGTGCAGGCATGGGGCGTCTTTGCCATTGTTTGGATGGCCACTCTGATATGGAAGGTAAGCACAATATTTGATGCATCAGACCTTAAAGATAATCCTTTTGCTACCCTATTTTCTTCCCAGGTTGGGGCAGGGCCAGGCTTGTATTTTGGCTTGTTGGGCGCGGTAGTGCTATCTGCCTCTTTAGCTTTTATTACCTTACATAAATTCAAAGATAAGATAAAATTCTTTGCAATAATCCAAGCCAGTATTTTTATTATTGCCGCACTTATTTTTACACAGTCCTCTGCGGGCAATCTAAGACCCGTAAAAGACACTCATCAAGAATCCTCCATTCTTCCAAGTTTACCATCCTTTGCCAAAAAATCTGACCTTGAAGAAGATTTCGTTCTTGAACCCGTAATGAAGAATAAGCGGTTTGATAAAGGGCGTTATGATGAAAATGTTTGGTTTGATATTGATTGGAAAGTAAAGAAAGCAAAGAAACCGGCGAAAGCCATAAAAGGCGTCTTGCACGCAACAGATTTATTCGATGAAGAAAAATTCCGCCTTAACTACACACTGAACGAGCCACTAGAAGAGGGAAAGGCCTTTACTGAGAAAGGCACGGGTTTTGAATACAATAAATTCAAAGATTCTCATAATTGGATGAAAACTGTTGAGGTGGAGAACCTGAAACTTAAATTTACCCCTCTTGCCGTGGTCTATTCAGATGGTTCCGTGGAGGGTGCTGGTGAAGATTACCCTAAAAATTCCTACCTTGTTCCCACCCTTAAGAACAAACGATTTGACCGTCAGGGCTACGAGGACTTTATCTGGTTCGATATTAGTTGGGATACCACCAAATTACCTAAATCAACGCGGGCAGTGAAAGGTGTGCTGCATATTGTGGATGTTTTTGGAGAGCCGAAATTAAGCATCAATACCACGATTGATACACCACTAGAGCCAGGAAAACCTTATACGGAAAAAGGCACTGGCTTTGAATATAATCAATTCAAACAGGAACATGACTGGGTATTAGGTACGAAGGAGAAAGATATGAATATTGTCTTTGTCCCTACAGCCATCATTTACACAGATGGAACAAAAGAAGAGTTCTAACCAGTTAGAATAGACTAAACTATCAAGAAGTAGGCGGCGTACCTTGTCCTACTTCTTGTATTCTAATATTAGTTGGCCGAAACATGTATCACATAAAAAAATCCTTAGCAGACATCCAGGAAGCTGATTTGCTAACGTTAATTGAGCAAGAGGTGGGGGAAGGAAGAAATATAGAATATAAGAGAGAAATATATGGCAGTGATGATAAGGGAAAATACGAACTAAAAAAAGACGTTACCTCTCTTGCCAACAGCGGCGGCGGTGATTTGATTATAGGTATAGAAGAAGAAGGCGGAATTCCAAGAAATATTACAGGTGTTGACGTTGACACCGATAAAGAAATAGCCCGGATTGAAAATATTCTCCATTCTGGAATTGAACCTCGGCTCCCCAATATAGGGTCTATCGGTTGCAAGCTGAAAAGTGGGAAAAGTGTTTTAATTATTCGTGTTGGCAACAGCTGGATTAAGCCACATGGCATAAAGGCAAATGAGCACTATAAGTTCTTTGGACGAACCTCTAATGGGGTTTATTCTTACGACTGGCAACAAATAAGAAGCGCTTTCTTAATCGCAGAGGGGGCGCTAGATAAGATTCGTTCTTTCCACAAAGAAAGGCTGTTTGCGATTTCTTCAGGAGACGCGCCACTAATTCTTCAAGATGGCGCCCTTCTTATTATTCACCTTATCCCCATCAATGCATTCGATTTAGAGAGTGAATATCCTGTTTTAGAGTTAAAGAGGAATCACGCTGATTTAGCGCCTTTAGACAGCTCGGGGTATTCCAATCAAATTACGATTGATGGAATAGTTAAATACAGTCGTTACAGTGATTCTGAGAATGTGAATACTTACACTCAGTTTTCTAAGAATGGCGTTTTAGAAATTGTTAACCGCTCTTTGTTTGCCAATCTTCTCAATCCTGAGGAAAAATATATTCCGTCCCTCCCATTAGAAAGGGAGGTTATTAAGGGCATTACCCACTACATTTCGCTTTACGAGAAATTCCAAGTTATCCCCCCTATTTTCCTTTTCTTTTCATTGATTGGGGTTAAGGGGTATAGAATGTCAATTCCTAACGAATATTCGAATTTTAATAGAGCACCCCGCTCGCTTAAAGATATTGTTCAATGCTCTCCACAGTCTATTGGAGATTATAAAATTCCGGCACAGACAGTGCTTCGTCCCATTTTTGACCAATTATGGAATGCTTTCGGTTATGAGAAATCGCCGTATTATGATAATCAAGGCAACTGGAAGCCCAGATAGGTTATTTTATATAGAATGACAAGGTGCGTTGAAGTGTTCAATAAACATTTGGTTCTTATTTTTTAAGAAAGCTTGGTAGGCAATATGGCAATAAGAGATATAGGCTTTCTAGCCCTACTCATAACGCTCTTTCTGTTAGCAAATAGCTGGCTGTTTTGGCCTAAATTTTCTTTGATATGGAATATCGTTTATTCTGGGATTTGGCTTTTAACCGTTATGGCAGCACTAATGGCGAATTTTCTTGAAAATAGGAAGGCATCAAAAATGATTCTTCCTATTCTTTTAACTTTACTTCCGATATCTGCATTTGCCGTAGAAGACGGAACACATGATGCGGTTGTAACAACAGATAGTGGCACATATACTGTGCCCGTAGAGGTGGAGGATGATGAAGTCACGGAAGTTCACTGGCCTAATGGCGGCAATATGCACGTATATAGTGGCGAAATTGATGATGGCGAAGCGACTGGCTATAATTCTCGGGGCGACTCTATACAAATAGAGTTAGATGAGTAGGGCCATCTAATATTTGGGTTTATATTCTTCGGCTTCATCCCAAAGCTTGTTCCAATTATCTAGATACTTTTTGGCAAGTGTTTGATTATCTCTAATGACCATAACGTTCTCTGCGTTTTTTTCTTCGGCAGCCTTTGAATAATTGAAGCTGCCCAACTGAACATCCTTCCCATCAATAATCATGTATTTGTTATGCATGATGGCATACTTGTGGTTGATTCTGGTTGGGACATTCATGTTTGCCAGGAAGGTTGCTGATGTGTATTTTGCCGTTCTCTGGCTTTTATCCAACACCACTCTAACATCCACTCCTTTTTTATGAGCATCCACCAGTGCTTTTGCGATGGGCTTAGATGTAAATGAATAGGCCGCCACTCTGATACTCGACTTCGCTCCAGAAATTGTCTTCACGATTAGCTCCGTACTGCCTCCGTTGGGTGAAAAGGCAACCTCATAGTTCGGGTCTGCGCCATAAGCCGTAGATGCGCTGATAATGATTAGCAGAGCTAAAACTCGAATATATTTGATAAGCATCAATGAACGCTCTCCCCTCGGTTCTTGTAAGACAAATCCTGTATTGCCTGCATAACCGCCAGCCACACAGAAGCGCCCTTTGCATCATCTCTCTTGGTGAATTCTCGCATACGCGTTGCAGCGTGGGACTCCGCATCCGCACCGTGCATTTTTATAAATAAACGTGCTGTTCTATAAATATCTTTATTTGAAACCATACCCCCCCTACATACTTATCGTACGTCTAGATGGTATCTTCTGGAAGTAGTAAAATAAATTAGTTCTAACTGGTTAGAACTAATTGTCATAGAAATCGAATTTGGTCAACGCTCCGGCGGTAAATATACATTTGTACTTTAATGGTATCATCGCACCAAAACCGTTCATAAATTCGGCCTCGCCTACCACAGTGACCGTTACGCCAGCATCATCAGTATGTGCGCGCCCAAGGTGCACACTGGCATTTTTCTTATAAGTGGCAGATTCCAAAGCCACTTGCTGACAATACTTTACAGAGACATCTTTTATTTTATCAAGAGTGCTGGGTTCATGTGTTAGCCCCAAAAGAAAAAAGCCTATGATAAATAGCTTTGTTTTGCGCCACTTGGTTCTTTTGTAACGCTCCCTTATCTTCCGTAATATCGTTTTTATTATGCCAAATATCTTCATGAAAAGGTCTTTGAGCATCAATATCTCAAGCGGTGTCTTCATCTCATTCTCCTTATTTCTAACCAGTCAGAAAAACGGCTACCAAACAAAGTCTGGTAGCCGGGAGTTAAGAAGTCGTGATTAGACGACCGCGGCAATCTTTGGCCGCGAGGCTTGGACATAATTGCCGCCTCCCGGCCATAAGCTGGGAAAGCGGCATCAAATGACGGTCGATGCCAACCGCTAATCACGGGATTCTTAAGCCCCGGAACTGTTACGTTCAGGGGTTAGGATATGGGGAATTGCCTCTGTGGGCAAGGTCAAAAGCTTTGGTAAATTAGGGGCTTGGGTTGTATGCTGCTTTTCAAGCTGTAAAAGGGAGATTTGATGGGGTAAAAAGTAACAATATAATTAGTCCAATTATCAGAGATAGTCCAAGTGCAGAAGAATCACAGAAACAAGGAGATTCCCGAGAAAGAAGTAAATAAGTTTCTTTCTGAAATGGAGAAATATTTTTCTCTAAATGAAGCAGGAAAAGCCTCTTTAGAAGGACCTTTTGCCTTTACGGCAGAATCTATTCTTAGCAGCTTCTTGCCTCCAAATAAGGATATACCCCATTTAGAATATAGAAGAATGATCTTTTCTGCCTTGTGTCGCGTTATAGAAAACAGAAAACCTCTGAATGTTAGCAACCTTCGCCTAACTCTAAAAGAAATAGAAAAGAAGCATTTCTCTCAACCCACTAAGAAGTATTTTTATATATCAATGATTTCATTAGAGGGGCACTCAATCAACAAGCCTTTTCCGATAAAACGTCGACTTGAAGATGTAAATATCAAGATTTCCCGTTCCCTTCAAAAAAATCACCGGCGATACTGGAGTAATACTTTAAGCAGCTGTATTGATTTATCCGAGAAACAAAAAAAGTTCTATAATGGATACTGCTATTTTGTGGCCTCCTGTCCTGCTAAAACAAGAATTCAAGCACATCAAAAGATTTCTGAGCAAAGTGATCTATTACTGGGCATTTGGAATCTCCGTAGCAATCACACGCAGTTTTCAAGAATTTCCTCTATCACCGGATCGGCCAAGAAGCTTCCTATTAACAAACTTGCCTTACACCCACTTTCTTGTGTGCTGGGAGAAAATGAAGATGAAAATGAGGGATTTTGGTTCAACAATCAGCTGACTGTTCAAGTAAAGCCAAAACCTATGAATAGCGAAGAATATAAGGAACTTCTAAAATGGGAGAAAGTATTTAGGAAAAAAATTGGCAAGAATTCTTTTGGTAATTTTATTGGAGATTTAATAATAAATTACATGCGCGCAGCTTCTGTAAATGATTTGGAAGCAAGCTTTCTGGCTTTGTGGACATTGCTTGAGAAAATTACAGGCAGTTTTCAGCATTTTGATATAATTAAAAAACTTATCTCTCTGATGCCAGAATCGGAATTAGAATTGCATCATTTAAAAAATAGAAGAAATAATATAGTACACGATTTCCAGACCTATAGCGATAGCGAGACTATAGTCTTCCAGTTGAATCAATATATAACAAGAATATTAATCTTTATGGTTCTAAACGCACATAGGTTTGAAACGAAACAAAAGTGGATTCAATTTTTAGAACTTCCAAGAGATAAACAAACACTAGAAGCCAACAAAGAGCTCATTAACTTTAAGCTGAAATTGATAAACTAAATTAACTTATTTTCTCAGAAGGCGGCTGACAATTGGTTTTTGAGATGCGGTGTTCATAAGTTTTTCTTCCCATTTACTAAGGCTAATTGAGCTTTCATTATACGCTGTATATCTGGCACATCTGGAATTACCATTTCATATTCTCTTGATTTGGCCTGGTTGTAGCAAAGCCGCGCCTTTATCTTCCCAAGGTTCAGGCTTTCACTTGGGGCATCATGCATTAATATTTCTGCCTTAATTAGCATTTTACTTTCTGGAACGATAGCTAATGCCCTATAGGAAGACGCGGAATAGTTTTGGATATTGCGCCCCTGTTCTGACCAGACGAATTTGGGCTCCTTTGATTCGTTGTCAATGTTCTTGGAAGTATAGAAACTAACTTTCCACCCCTGAGTTATTGAAGCTAATTTTGGAAATATGTCTTCAATAATTAAATCAACATTTGCACGGTTATAAATCACAAATGTGGCTTTCATAACGTAACGAGAAATATCTATAGACTGAAATACTATAGAAACACTTTCGCGGTCATGTTTGTCTGCCGTGAACCCTAGATTCTTTTTGGCCAATCTATAAGCGATGACGGCGGTACTGGCAGTTACTATCGCCGCAGAAGCTGCAATAGAACCTATTAGCCCTTGTAAGATTGTACAATCCATAAAACCTACAATATGTAAGCATTAAACTAATGGAATAATTAAGAATGCTCAACTTAATGTCAGATATAATTATAAGTAGAGCTGTTCCAATTTGGTATTTCTTGCCGCCAGAAACTAAGTATCTGATTTTTCAAGCATATATCTGTGGCGTACTCAACAGTTGATTAGCTTCAGGCACTTAGTATTATCAACGGTTTCATTTGTGCTTGGGGGAAGTCCAATGGGCTTGGAGCAGGAAAGACTATTGTCTTTAATCGAATTTGCCACTGAATCTGCAAAATTAAGGGGTAATCCTATTTGCGATGTAGCTCGTCATGAATTCGGTGAATATGAGCATACACTCCAAGGACTGCCGGGAATTCACTTTAATAAAGGAGGTGAAGAAGACGAAGTTTGGTTGACGGTTGAGCGATTAAAAGAAGCCACCCCTCCTACCCCTAAGAATCCTTTATTGGAATTATGGATTAATCTTTCAAATAATCCGGCGATAGAACCTACATTAAAGGGGAGTATCGAGTTTTCTAAATTAATAGAGTCTGGCCTAGTACAACAAAGCCCTGCTGAAGTAAAAGAACTAGTTTTATTGGCGGAATTCTCAGAGGCCGCAGAGCTAAATTCTCTTCTCAAAGCATACATCAAAACGCAGTGGCATCCTTGGTCTAACGAAGAAAAAAGGCGTCGCCGTACTATTCAGATTTACGGAAAGCTATTTACATTAAAGCAGCAGTTAGAAGGTTCTATTACAGACGCACAAGTGGAAATTGCTTGGGGTGTAGGGATGGCCATTTGGAATATGGGTGGCATCAAGGTTTCTTACCCATTGATGAGTAAGTTAGTAGATATATCTATCAATGACAAATCAATGGCTATTGAGATTAGACCTAGAGATATAGAGGCCAGGCTGGAATTAGATATCTACGCCTCCGTTAATAACCTTGGCACTTCGGAGCTTGAGAAAATATACAAGAAGTTACTGGCAAAGAGTACGCAAACATTTTCTCCGTTTGATAGGTCAACTTACGACCCCGTTTTACAGTCAGCGGTTGCTTGCTTAGACCCTAAAGGTATTTATTGGCCAGGCGAAACGAAAGCAGACGATCGCAGTCTCCCAACTGCATCAGAAGAACTAAAGGTAACAGATACATGGGTTTTATTGGCTCGCCCTCGTAGCAAAAGTCTTTTCATTCAAGATTTAGAACGATTCAAAGATATCTTAGAAGACGAAAAGAATGTTTCTATACCACAAGCAATATTGGCCGTTCTTAAAGAGCCTCTTAAAAAGAACAAAGATATAGCACTGCCGAGCTTCCGTGGACTTTCAATGGTACAGGGTTATGGTAACGAGTCGAAAGGTAAAAGCGAGAAATCTGCAGACCTGTATTTTCCTATGCCATTCAATGATGAGCAGGTTAGAATTATACAGCTTCTTGAGCAACATGATGGTGTTGTTGTACAGGGCCCCCCCGGTACGGGAAAAACACACACTATTGCCAATATAATTGCCCACTATTTTGCGAATGGTAAGCGAGTTCTAGTAACCTCTATGAAAGAACCTGCCTTAGCTGTTCTACGCGATAAACTTCCGGAAGAAATTCGTCCTCTTGCAATTAGCTTACTATCAAGTGAGCGTGAGGGAATGAAACAGTTTGAGCATGCCATTACTCGCATCGCCTCCGAGATACAATCTATTGATAAGACTGTTTACAAAAAAGACATAACTCTTCTTGAGCAGAATGTTGATGGACTGCATGCAACATTAGCTCGCGTTGATAGAAATATATTGGAATGGGCTAAGAAAAACATAGACCCAATAATTATTGATAAAGATTCAATTACGCCTACCGACGCAGCTGAAGAAGTTGTTAAAGGGGCGGGTCAATACGAATGGTTAGAAGATAAGTTATTACCAGATAATACTGCTCTATTTAATAACAAGGATATTGCCCGACTAAGAGAGGCGCGGCGCGAAGTAGCTAAGGATATGCATTATTTGGGAGTATCCTTGCCTGAAATATCTGCGTTTCTCGATTCACATGAACTAATGCGAATACACCAAGACCTCTCTCGCCACGCGGAACTAGAGGCAGAGATTGATTCCGGAGATTTGCCGCCCTTGTCTTCTTCTAAGAAAGAAGTGGTAGAGAAGGCGCACCAATTATTGGATAAAATTAAGGCATTTTCTGATTTGAATCAGGAAATAAGCAACGGGGGCAAATGGTGTATCAATGCCCGTAAGCTTCTAAAACAACCTAAAACTGATATAGTATCTATTATAGAAATCTTTGATGCTCTTGGAAAAGAACTTACAGATACTGTTTCAGAACGAACAAATTTTCTAGCTAAACCTGTCAGTGCTCCTAAAGATATAGAGTTAGATATCGAACTAACCCAGGCTATCGCCAATAAAGTAAATGGAAAGTCACCTTTTGGTTTAGGTGGTTTAATTGGTAAGGCTGAGGCAAAGAAGAAACTGGAGGAAATACGCATTCTTAATAGCCAGCCTTCTAGCCAGGAAGATTGGAAGCATGTTCAAGCTTACGTTATTCTTCAAAAAAGTTTCCGTGATTTATTAACTCGCTGGAATGGTGTAGCGTCCGAATTACAAGTGGAAGCTTTTATTGAGATTGACCCCGCTCACGCAATGGAGGCTGCTCAGTTTTATTCCTTACACCTAAAACTTCGAGAACATATAAAACTTGAGCAAGATATTATTAAGCAAGCTAAGCAGTTAATGCCTACTTGGAAGAAAGCTTCTGAGATTGAGAAAAATCCTAAGCACGTTAAAGAATTACAAGATTTTCTTGATAGTCATACGTTGCGCCATCGTTTAGCAAGTGCTTGGACCAGCAAGGAGCAGCTTCAGAAGATTCTTTCTCCGTACAAAAGCACCATTACAGACGAATTTAAGAAATTTTTAGCATCTACTCTAGGCAATCCAACTGTACATGACGCAGAGATGCAAGCTAAATGGTCATCTCTCATGGATGAACTTAAACGTGTAAGCAGCTTAAGAAGCAGCTTTACCGATATTCAAGAGATTTGTGGTCGTATAGAAAAGTCAGGTGCGAAAAAGTGGGCAGAAAAACTTATGTCGGTTACCGCAAACGAGACCATCGACCCTCTTTTACCGGATAACTGGCAGTCTGCATGGCGTTTAAAACGGCTAGCTGACTACTTAGAGGCAGCAGATGCCACAGAACATCTGAAGAAATTAAGCCATGAGCGCACTAAGACAGAGAAGCAGCTAGCAAATACATACAAAGAAGCCATTTCTAAGCGTACTTGGTTAAAATTGGCTGAGAACGCAACGCCAGAAATTCGTGCAGCTTTAGAAGCATTCCGCACCGCTGTATCAAAAATAGGGCGCGGTACCGGTAAACGCGCTGTTATACACAGGCAGAATGCTCGTAATGCCTCTGATAGAGCGAATCAGGCTATCCCATGCTGGATTATGCCGCATTGGAGAGTATCAGAATCGTTGCCTGCTAATTTTGGTTGTTTTGATTTAGTAATCATTGATGAAGCATCTCAATCTGACTTTGCTGCTCTACCTGCCTTACTGCGTGCCAATAAAGTTCTTATTGTGGGAGATGAAAAACAAGTTTCTCCTGATGGTGCATTTATGGAAGTAGATAAGATTAAGAACTTAATGACCAGATACTTAAAGAATCAGGTGGATATATACCGGGCGCAGATGGATCCGGGTCAGTCTATCTATGATTTGTTCAAAGTTGTATTTGCACAATCTGGAGTAATGCTTAAAGAGCATTTTAGATGTGTAGGCCCCATCATTGAATACTCGAAGCGGGAATTCTATAATCACGAAATTAAGCCTGTAAGATTACCTAAGGCTTCCGAGAGGCTTGACCCACCCCTTGTAGATGTTCTGGTTGAGGATGGGTTCCGCAAAGGTGACATCAATCTGCCTGAAGCACGTTTTATTGTAGATGAGATTAAGAAAATCTGCTCGGATGAAAAGATGCAACGTCGGACTATAGGTGTTGTTTCGCTTCTGGCAGATAAGCAGTCATTAAAGATATGGGAAATGCTAGAAGATGAGTTGGGCCCTGAAGAAATTCAGCGCCATGAAATTGCCTGCGGCGATGCGCGTACATTCCAAGGAAAAGAACGCGATATCATGTTCCTTTCCATGATAGTTTCTGCAGGCGACGCACATGCCCAGAACAGAGACTCAAATGCGCAACGTTTAAATGTTGCGGCCTCTCGTGCACGCGACCGCATGTATTTAGTAAGAAGTATTGAGCTCGACCAATTAAGCCCAAATGATAAGTTAAGGCGTAATCTTATTTCACATTTTGCTGTGCCGTATGCTCAAAATGAACAGCGAGTAGAAAATCTTCGCTCACTCTGTGAATCGGACTTTGAGAGAGAAATCTATGATTTGTTAACGGAGAGGGGTTATAGGGTTATTCCGCAAGTGCGAGTCGGTGAATATCGTATTGATATGGTCGTTGAAGGTCATAATGATACACGTTTGGCAATTGAGTGCGATGGTGACCAATATCACGGTATCGAGCAGTGGGAAAATGATATGAATCGCCAGCGCATTTTGGAGCGTGTCGGTTGGCAGTTCTGGCGCTCTTTTGCTTCTAATTTCGTTAAAAACCGTAAAGAAGTAATAGACGATTTAATTAACGCACTGAATGAACGAGGTATTGAGCCTATAGGAAAGGATGATGCTCCTCGTAGTATCCACACAGAACAGCGACGAGTGATTGCCCTTCCTCCAATTAGCAAGGATAAGGTTATAGAAGAAGTTCTAGAGGTTAAGGAAGTTGTGGGCTAGTGCTCCCTTGGCAAGCTGATATGGGGGCATAATTGGGGGCATGTCAGTTACCCACATCAGCAATGCTTCTTATAAGACAGCAGGTTGTGAGTTAAATTCGTGTCCTAGTCTCAAATAATCTCCCCACCACTGCATCATTTGTCGCCTAGCATCTAAGTACTGTGCTTTATTGTAAGTACCACGTATTTTGTTTTCTTCCATATGTGAAAGTTGCATTTCAACGTGATCGCCGTTAAAGCCACGTTCATTAAGAATAGTTGAAGCCGTGTGGCGAAAACCATGAGGAACAGATTTTCCTTGGCTTAACTTTTTGACCGCTTTAATGAGACCTACATCAGAAATAGGCTTTATAGGTGGTTGGCCGGGGAATAAGAATTCTCGGTTTCCGGAAATCTGCTTTATGGCTCTTATTACTTCTAGGGCTTGAGAGGAGAGAGGCACAAGATGGTCGCGTCCCCTTTTCATACGTTCTGCTGGAATGTGCCATATAGCCTTTTCTTCATCTATTTCCCCCCATCGTGCTCCGCGTAGTTCACCTGGGCGCACAAAGGTAAGAACCAACAATTCGACGGCTAATTTGGTAAGGCTATGAGGAGAGGCTTTGAGGTTTTCAATGAATGTAGGCAACTCCTTCTCTGACAAGTGTGGGCGATTCTTAACCTTATAACTTTTTATTAGCTTAGAGCGGCCAAGCGCAGGATTATTATCGCAAAGGTCTTTTGCAATAGCGTAATCAAAGATATTGGTGCAGTACTGGTTAACCCGCTTGGCCACCTCCAGAGCGCCGCGTCCCTCCATTCGCTTTAGAACCTCAAGTATATCCCTTACACTTACATCCTTAACAGGCTTGCGGCCAATATAAGGGAAAACATCCTTCTCTAATCGGTTAAGGATATTGGTTGCATATTTGTCGGCCCATTGCTGTTTGGAATACCACTCTCGTGCCATAGCCTCAAAGTTGTTCTTATGCGTCTCTATTACTTCTTGGCGCTTACTTTTCTTATTTTGATTGGGGTCTAAACCCTCTCTAATCATCTTCCTGGCTTGGTCACGCAATTGGCGTGCTTCTGCAGAGCCAATTTCTCCGACCCTGCCAATAGTGTATACGTTGTATTTATTATTATGCCGATACGGGTATTGCCAAACCTTCGTGCCTGTAGGGCGTATCAAAAGGTAAAGTCCGCCTTCATCATAAAGCTTATAAGCCTTATCCTTGGGCTTAGCGTTGCGAATCTCTGTTTCAGTAAGTTTACGATTTAACTTAGGCATAATAAATGCTTCCTAGGTATAGCGCCTGTACCCTAATTCTATACCCTAAAAAATTTAGGCTGTACCTAGAATACAATAAACTACATCGGACATCAAATCCTGATGTAATGGGCTATGGAAGCCAATTTTATGGACTTTATCGGATTTTATTGGATGGGAAGTTGGTTGCGGGGGGCTGGATTTGAACCAACGACCTTCAGGTTATGAGCCTGACGAGCTACCGGGCTGCTCTACCCCGCGACAAGAAAAAAAGGGGATGTTGAAAATCCCCAAGCAATCAGGCCCGTGTCTATATCACGCTTGGGAGAATAAGCAAATCTTTTATTGCGGTCTGGAGAAGCAGGGAGGCGGGTAATTGCCCTAGGGATTTTCCAGTATTTATTGTATTAGAGGCTGGTATGACGAAATCAGATTTATTCAATGCGGACTTAGAGCATCCCCCCTTGGGGCAGGTGGTGGGGCGCGGCCTTATGACACACTGCCCCAAATGTGGTAAGGGGCGGCTGCTGAAGGGGTATCTCAAACAAGTAGGCAGCTGTGGTGCGTGTAGTGAAGAATTTGGCCACATTAAGGCAGACGACGGCCCAGCGTGGCTTACGATTATTGTGGTGGGACACATTCTGGCTCCGGTGATGCTGTGGGTGGTGCCAAATAGCACGTGGCCAGATTGGGTGTCTATTGTGGTCTGGCCTTCTGTTGCCCTTGTGATGTCGCTTCTGATGCTGCCAAGCATGAAGGGATTGTTTATTGCGTTGATATGGAAGTCTCGCAGCTCAAGAAAAAATCATTCGTAAATGTAATAAAAAAAGAGGCGTTCTGTTTCCAGAACGCCTCTTTAGAGTAAACGCAGCTAAAAAATTAGCGCGTTGCAGCTGCTTTCAGTTTCGAAAGCGCACGCACTTTAACGCGAACGGAAGCAGGCTTTGCAGCTGCTTTCATCATTTCGCCCGTGGCGGGGTTGCGAATCAGCGTGCCTGCTTTACGAGCAGGAACTTTACGCAGCGTTACTTTGAACAGACCAGGGAAAATGAACTGGCCAGCACCGTTCGGGTGAACGGAACCGAGCATCACTTCTTCCAGCGTGCTGAGGATGTCAGCAGCCTGTTTACGGGTGATACCATTTTTTTCAGCAATGATGTTCAGTAAAGCTGACTTGGTCAGCGTTTCTTTTACTGGACGAATAGTAACAGTAGCTTTGCTTTTCTTTTTTGCAGCCATGCGAGGCTCCTTTAGGTTTGAAGTAATTATAAGGGTTAGAGCCCCATAAGCTATGCCTGAAATAATAAGATATCAAGCAACTTGTGCTAAAAAACCAAGATTTTATTAGGTAAAACGCTCTAAGAGAAAAGTGAGCGAAGCTAAAAAGAAAGAATATTTTTGCAAAGAATGCTCAAATATTAAGCGTGCGCGCGGCACCGAAAACTCAAAAAACCCTTGAAAAACCAAGTAAATCACGAACGAGTGATACGGAACACAAGGCTGAACCGCTAGACGGTAACGCCCGTAATTCTTACGACATCATCTCGGCAAGGAACAGGCCGAGGGCGAAGTAAATTGTGCCCTGCACCGCGCCGAGCGCGACGTTTTTCTGGCGAATGACTTCGTCTTCTACGTTGATTTTTGCCATAATCACGCGGTCTGCCAGATAGGAAAGAAGCTGCAGCAGTGCCACGGCAATCACGGAAATTAGCACCCATGCAACCAGCAGGGTAAAGAAATTGCTCAGTTCATAAAGCAGCGTATTTGCGGCAGCAGAAATGGCGAGTGCAGAACCGATGCGGCGACCACTAAAACGCAGCGCCACAGCAACGTTACCTTTTTCAAGCAGCGATTGCAGGGACTTTCCGCCATGCAGATGTGCAAACGCTTTGATACGCAAATACGTTACGCCAGAGAGCAGCGCCTGCGAAATGAGGTAGCCCACGATAACGGCTTTAATGCCATCCACCGTGTTATATTCCACCCACATCATTACGGCGCGGATGATGATTGCCGTTGCAATGACGTTGCCAGCGTCAACCAAACCAGCGGCAATATTGCCTTTGAGGATTTGGTCACGCACAGAAAGTTTTGGCATGGCGAGGTCATCAAAAATGAGGCGCGAAAGTGACATGAGACCAATACCAAGTAGGCCGTAAAGACCGGTGGAAACAAGCGTGTCCACGATAGACTGCTCTGGGTTACCGTAAATCGTACCTGTGAGCATAATCGTGACGGCAATCACTACGCCAGCCATCGAGATGCCAAATGCGGGGTTGTCTTTTTCAGTGAGTTGTTGTGTGGAGTTGATGCTGGAGATTGCTCCGGAGAAAAATCGTAAGCAGGCAAATAAAGCAACAGCAACAAACAGCTTGGTGAGCAATACCACCATGTAATCGCCGTCCCAGAACACCACATCAAAGAAATTCATAAACTCGCCTCCGCGTGAACATCAAGTATCACTGTTCTAGCGCGTAACCCATTCACGTTCAAGCGTTTTACAACCCGTTACGCTGGTTTTACAAAAGTGGAACAAATTTGCCATAATCGCGCAATTATTCTATGATGTTGGAGCTATGGAGAGAGTTTTTGAGCTAGGGACGCGTGTGTTGGTGGCGCTGCTGGTGTGTGTGCAGGCGCTGATGCTGGACGCGTGTGCGTTTCGTAGCCGTGAGTCAGTAACGTATTACCAAGGCAATTTTCCAACCTATAAACAAGGCCCGGATGGGAGGTATTACCCTGTGGATAGGGACGGCAGCTTTATGCCGCTGGACTATGGGTATCGGCCTGATTTGAAGGGCTATTCCGTGATTGTGCCGCAGGGCCAGCAGCAGGTGCAGCCAGGGCAGGTACCGCCCGGTGGCCAACAGCCAATGCAAGTGCGCCCCGGTCAGCTAGTTCCGGCTGGTCAGCCGTATGTTGTTGTACCCCAACAGGGAGCGCCGGGAGCGGCGGTACCGCCCCGCGTGGACCCTAGTGGCGCATATAGCCAGCAGCAAGCCGCTGCTGGAGCCGCCGCCGGAGGAGTTGCTTACGGCGCAGCGGGCGCTGCGTATGCGCCTCCGCCAACCTATGGGCAGCAGCCACCCTATGCCATTAACCCGTATGCTCCGGCGCAAGGCACGCCGCCTGCATACGCGCCAGTTGTGAGGCGGCCCGTGCTGCCAACCGGATATTCCGGCGACAACGATGAAGGGTACTCCATTGCGGTGACGCCAGAACAGGTGGAGAACGAAGCTAAGGAAAGGGCGGCCGCCGCGCCTATTTTACCAAAGGCACAACAGCCGCCAGCCCAAACGGCTACGGGAAAACCATCACGCCTGCCTGACCTGAATAAAATTTATAGCAACACCGTGGAAGATGCCGATAATGCGTATCAAATTCCTTCCGGCTATTCGGGTACAAACGTGGACGATTATAATACCTATTACAATTACTAAGCGGCAGGCTTGAAATATCCTGCAATCTGCGCCATAAATCGTGCCCCGTTACCCAAAAGGGCAGGCATGAAAGAAAGCCCCGAAAAACGTATCAAGCGCCTTTTGTACCAAAGCTGGTATCGCGGCTGTAAAGAAACAGATCGCCTGCTAGGTGTTTTCGCGCGCGCAGAAATTGCTACTATGAGCGCGCAAGAATTGGATGATTTTGAATCCATACTGCATGAAGAAGACCGCGATATTTTTGCGTGGCTCACCGGCAAGGCACCGGTTCCTGAACGCTATGCGAGCGGCACAATGATGCAAAAATTGAAGGCGTTTGACTTCTCGGGAAGCAGCGTATGAAAATAAAAGACGCGGAACCGCTCTATATTCCCGGGAATCAAATATGCTCGGTGCTGGAAGGCGGTGAGGCATTTGCTTTTCAGCATGTGCTGAAAGAAACGAATTGCCAACTCCATGTGGCACGTAATGATGCGCGCCTGA
>CAYXPR010000012.1:0-77980 GCA_964467255.1 uncultured Rickettsiales bacterium
CGTTCGATAAATACGCGGAAGAATTCAGCCAAGGCCAGGTGGGTGAACAGGCGGTAGCGAAGTTCATTGTCGATGCCATTAGAACCGGCGACATTAAAGCCGCCACGGAGAACGTGGCCAAGTTACAAATTTGAGGCAGTTTTTGCCGTGTGGATAGCAATAAGTTGCATTTTTGCAACGAATGCGGCGTAAGTGAGGAAACGCCGCCACAATTACTTTGCGTTATCAGTGGCTAATGTATAAAAAACGAGGCGAAAACGGCGGACTTAACGCTATTTTAACCAGTTTTTGTTACGCTCAAATCCATGTTGCCGAAATCGATGGGGTGGCAATAGGGGAACTTCAGGGGGATACCAGAGTTTGATTATGCAGAAATCTAGCGCTTTCACGTATATGTTGGCGGGTGTTGCCGTTGCTGCTCTGGTGAGTGTTTCTTCGCCAGCGTATTCCGCCGTTGTAACGGGCGTGGGAATTGAAATTAAAGGCGAAAAGCTTGATGCCGAGCAACCTGACCCCGCTGAAGGCGCAAACCGTGCCATCTATGAATTCAATCAGGTGGTCGATAAAGCGGCCGTGAAGCCAGTTGCCAAAGTGTATAAAGCGGTGGTGCCTGAATGGGGCCGCGACCGTATCGGTAGCTTTGTGAACAACCTCTCTGAGCCGGTGACGTTTGTGAACTCCCTGTTGCAGGGCGATGTGAATAATGCGTTCGGTTCATTCTGGCGCTTCACGATTAACTCCACGCTGGGTATTGGCGGCTTGTTCGACACTGCTGGTGTTGCAGGCCTTGAGCAGCGCAAAGAAGACTTTGACCAGACGCTTGGTTTTTATGGCGTTCAAACCGGCCCTTACGTCATGCTGCCGCTGCTGGGCTCGACCACGCTGCGCGGCATTTTCGGCTTGGGCGTGGATAGCGTGACCAATCCGTTCAACTATGCAGGCACCGCAGTGACGGCTACCCGCGTGGGCACTGAAGTGGTCAGCCGCCGTTCCGACGCACTTGAGCTGACGGACGAAATTGAGCGGACATCGTTTGACCCTTATGCTACAATCCGCAGTGCCTACTTCCAGCACCGGAAGGCACAGGTTAAAAACCATCATGACGTTCCGAAAGGCGCTCAGTAACCATGCAGTACGTTATCTCCCCTATCTCCGCTCGTATGTATACGTTCGTTGTTGCCATTTGCGTAAGCGTGCTTCTGCTGGCTACACCGGCTGCAGCATCGGCAGATGCCGCCCGCGGTTTCGTGCAGGGCCTCAGCGACAAAGTGCTGGCCGTGATTCAGTCTAAAGCCAGCGACAGCGAAAAAGAGAAAAAGCTCGTCAGCATTTTTGAACAGTCGGTGGATACGGCATGGATGGGTCGTTTCGCCATGGGCCAGCATTTCAAAAAGCTCTCTGAAGATAAGAAAGCCAAATATCTTGGTCTGTATAAGGATTATCTGATTCAGAGCTACATTCCCCGCTTTAGAGAATATACCGGCGAAAAAATCAAAATCGTGAGCGTGCGTCCTGACAAGAACAACGAATATTTTGTGCAGACCGAAATCGTTCGCCCAGACGGCAGGCCTCCGGTGCTGGTGGATTACCGCCTGCGTGAAAATGCGGGCAGCTACAAGCTGGTGGACATCATTGGTGAAGGCATCAGCCTTATCACCACGCAGCGCTCCGACTTTGGCGGTGCCATTTCACAAGGTGGTGTCGATGGCTTTGTTGAAAAGCTGGAAGCCCGCGTGAAGGCAAACAAAAACAACTAAGCTTCTTTAGCGCTTCTTCTTAAAAAAATCCTGCAACAATTCGCGGCATGGCGTGGCCATGATGCCGTCTATCACTTCCGGCTTGTGGTGGCAGCTGCTGCTTTTGAAAATGCGCGCGCCGTTTTCCACGCCACCCATTTTTTCATCTGCCGCGCCATAATACACACGGCGAACACGTGCAAAACTTATCGCCTGTGCGCACATGGGGCAGGGCTCCAGCGTCACATACAAATCGCAGCCTTCAAGCCGTGGTGTGCCGAGTTTTGCGCAGGCTTGCCGCAATGCCAGAATTTCAGCATGAGCGCTGGGGTCGTTTAACTCTTCCACGCGGTTTCCGGCGCGGGCGATAATGGTGCCTTTTGCATCCACCACCACGGCGCCCACAGGCACTTCATCGCGTGCGGCGGCGGCGCGTGCCTCTTCCAGTGCTTTTTCCATCGGCGGAAATTGCGTGATGTTTACTTTAGCCATGCGGGCGCTTTCTTCGGGTTTGTGATTGCCTCACGGTTTAGTGCTACATGATGCACCCGCACATAATCAACTTTATTCGCAGCAAGGTATCCTGTAATGAGCGCTGTTTCCGCATCGCGCTCACTGGCAGGTTTTTGTGTCAGCATCGCAAGGAATGATTTGCGCGAATGGCCATAAAGAAGTGGCAGGCCGAGGGCTTTGAGTTCACTCACGCGCTTTATTAATTGCAGCGATTGCTCGGCGGTTTTACCAAAGCCGATGCCGGGGTCTAAAATCAGGCGCGAGCGGGCAATGCCCGCATCTTCGCAATATTTTATTTTTTCATTAAACCATGCGATGAGTGTTGCAATCACATCCACATCATCCGGCAGCAAAAAATCCTTGCTGGCAGGCACACCAAGGTTATGCATGAGTACCAGTTTACAGGTGCTGTGTTTTACCGCATCCAGCATGGCAGGCGTGCTAAGGCCGCTTACGTCGTTAATCCATGCTGCGCCAAGCTCAAGGGCTTTTGCAGCGGTTCCGGCATGGCGGGTGTCCACGCTTATCTGAGCGCTTAGGCCATATTTTTGCAGGGCCTCCAGCACGGGCTTTAAGCGCCGCCATTCTTCATCGGGGCGCAGTGGTGTTGCGCCGGGGCGGGTGGATTCAGCGCCGATATCAATCACGCGTGCGCCGTCATTCACCATCTGCTGGGCATGATGCACGGCCTCTTCCGGTTTCAGGTACAGATTCCCGTCGGAAAAAGAATCCGGTGTGATGTTCAGAATTCCCACACACTGCGTGCTGATTTTTTTATGCGTATTGCACGGCATGGGGTTTGGAAAAGTGTTGGCGACATCGGTGCCTTTTCTTCCATCGGGGAATGCCCAGTTCGGTGCAATATCCAGCAGGGGTAGCAGCGCGAAAGGGCGTTCTGCAATAAAGCGGTGAGGGATATGCAGCGTGTCTTCCGCCATCGTTACATTCTCATACGTCAGTATATCAATGTCGATTTCGCGCGGGCCCCAAAAAGCGTGGTCTGGCTTGCGGCCCATTTCAGCTTCGATGGCTTTTATGGCGCGCAGTAAGTCCAAAGGTGCGAGCGATGTTTCTCCGCCGATTGCCATATTTAAAAATGGAATGTTCCAGCTTTCGGGTGCGCCTTCGGGCATCAACGCATCAGACTCATACACGGCAGAGCGTGCAATATTTTTCAGAACCTGTTGCTGTTCAAGTGCGCGGATGGCGGTTCCGAAGAACATTTCCCTGTCCCCAAGGTTGGAGCCGAGGCCAAGGATAACAAACGGCATGGCGCTGCCTATTTATCTGGCAGGAGTTTGCGGACTTCTTTTTCCACGATGCGCTCCACAATCACGGGCAGGTTGCGGTCCAGCCACTGTGCGAGCATCGGCTTTAAGGATTCTGCCACAATGTCTTCCAGCGTGTTGCCGGAACGGAAAGCGGGCGAATCGATTTTAGGTGCCGGAATATTTTTCACGAGGTTGCGGAGCGACTCAGCGGCGGCTTCGGCGCTCTGGCGTGAAAGCAAGCGCTCGGTGCTTTCGCTGCTACTGGCAGCAGGCGGCGTGTAAGCGGGTGCAGAAAATTCTTGCATAGCGGGTGATGGTGTCTGTTCCTGTGGCATTTCAGATCCTAACGCAGCATCAATGTTGTCCAGCACGTCACCCGGTGCGGAAGGGGCTTCAGCAACAGGCGCGGTTTCTTTGATTGGTGGCGGTGGGGTGTCGGTCACTTTCGTGGTTAACTCCAAAACGTCGTCTTGCTTTGGCTTTTCATCTTTTTTTGCTTTATCGGGTGCTTTCTTTTTATCAGCCATGGCATCACTGCTCGCGTTCTTGGGGGTTTCACCCGAAATGATTTCACGGATGGAGGAAAGAATGTCCTCCATCGATTTTTCTTCAGACGTTGCTTTTTCTTCAGCCGCCATAATTTTCTAACTCTACTTTAGGCAGCATAACAAACAAATCCTTACCCTACAACCGTCCTTGTAAAAGGCAGGTTAAAAACCAATTACTTTGTATTTCACTTTGTCTTTATATTCGTTCTGGTCGTAGCGCTCTACGTCAAGCTGCTGCGATTCCGCCGTCAGTTCACCCAGTGCAGCCAGCAGGCTATAAGTGGCAATCACTTCATTGCGCTGTGCGGAAACAAGGTTCACACGGGTGATAAACAATTCTTGTTCAGCATCCAGAATATCAAGCACGGTGCGGGCGCCGAGCTCGGCTTCCTGCTTCACGCCTTCGAGCGCAATCTGCGCGGCGTTCACGGCATCGGTAGTCGATTTAATCGTGGCGCGTGACGTACGCACGTTTTCCCACGCGCGGGTTACTTGTTCGACTGCCTTGTTGCGCGAGTCCTGCAGCTCGTTATTGCGCTGCTCGCGGGTGCGTTTGTTTTGGCGCACCTGTGCATATTCCGAACCGCTTTGATAGAGGGGGATGTTCACATTGAACATCACGGAATCCACTTCACGCTCGGTGCTGCCGAAGAAACTGGCAAGGCCGTCTTCCTTACGCTTGATGGCTTGCACGTTGGCAGAAGGCAGAATGCGTGAACCCGCGATGTAGATATCGTTTTCTGCCGCATCGGCGCGGTATTCAGAAAAAAGCACATTCGGGTTATGTTCAGTGGCAAGGTTAATCGATTCCGTCAGTGTGCCGGGAATACCAGGCAGGCTGGTTGGCATGGAAACATTCACAGGCTCTGTGCCGACCACTTGCAGGTAATTGGCTTTGGCCGCTACCAGTGCGCCCTCTGCCACGGTTTTGTCAGACACAGCGCGGGAAAGGCGTGCCTCAGACTGTGCAACGTCCGTGCGCGTGGTTTCTCCCAGTTCAAATCGGTCTTTAGTGGCTTGAAGCTGTTCGGTCAGTACCTGTACGTTGCTCAGGTTCAGTTCCAGCACGCGCTGGGCACGCACCACGTCCATATACGCCGTAACGGCATCGGAGAGGATTTCCTGCTCCACGGCCGTTAAGCGATGTTGCTCGGCGGTGATAAGGTTTTGCGCGCGTTTGACCTCAGCGACACTGCCGAAGCCGTTGAATATTGGCTGCGTTGCCTGAATCTGGCGGTTTTTGACCTGATTATCGTCCGTGCGGCTGCCATATTTCTGCTCATCGCGCCCGCGCTCATAATTAGCGCTCACGTTGGGTAAAAATCCGGCATAGGCGGAGGGTAATTCTTCTGCGGTGGCTTCCAGCTGCGAGCGCGCGGCTTGCAGCGAAGGGTTGGCCATATAGGCCTGACCAAGCGCTTCTTTCAGCGTTGCGGCGTGCGAGGCGGCAGGTAGGCTAACGCTAACCAAAAGAGCCGCAAGCGCGATTTTATACGATGTCTGTTTCATAGCTCACCAAAACTTGCGGCAAAATTAGCAGAAAAATAACGCATTTCAAAGCGTTAAATGCATCAGCCCAATGTGTAGACGGTTTGGCCGCGCACCACGGTGCGAATGGCGCGCCCCTTGGCTTTTACGCCTTGGAACGGCGAATTTTTTGATTTGCTGACAAAATCATCCGGTTCTATGGTCCATTTATGGTCGAGGTCAATCAGCGTCAGGTCGGCACGAAGGCCTTTTTTCAGGCGTCCGGCTGGCTGGTGGATAATATCTGCCGCCTTGTTCGTCATTTTGCCAATCGCATCGCGTAAGGTCAGGTGCTTCTGGTGCACCAGTTCGAGTGATAGCGGCAGCATGGTTTCCACCCCCACGATACCGAATGCGGCGGAAGCCAGCGGCACACGCTTAGATTCTTGGTCGTGCGGGGCGTGGTCGGTGGCGATGGCGTCAATCGTGCCGTCGGCGAGGCCTTCGATAATTGCCAGCCTGTCTTCTTCCGAGCGCAGCGGCGGGTTCATTTTCGCGAAGGTTTTGTATTCCAGCACGGCTTCGTCGGTCAGCATAAAATGGTGTGGTGCCGCTTCTGCCGTTACGTTCAATCCTTTTTTCTTCGCGCGGCGGATGGCTTCTACGGCTTGGCGGGTCGAAACATGCAGCACGTGGTAATGCCCACCGGTCAGTTCCAGCAGCAGTAGGTCACGCTCCACGCAAATGGCTTCGGAGGCATTCGGAATGCCCGTTACGCCCAGCACGGTAGAAACGCGGCCTTCATTAATGCAGCCGCCGTTTGAAAGGTGCAGGTCTTCCGCGTGCTGCGCACAAGGCAGGCCGAGCATGCTGGCATATTCCATGGCGCGGCGCATCAGCAGGCTGTTCATCACCGGCAGGCCATCGTCGGTGAAACCCACCACGATGCCGGTTTCCTTGAGTAGGCCCATTTCGGTGAGTGCTTCGCCCTTCATGCCTTTTGAAATAGCAGCGTAAGCGCGGATATTCACATAAGCCGTTTCACGGGCACGATTTTTTACGAATTCCAGAATCGGCACTTCATCCAGCACCGGCTTGGTGTTGGGCTGGCATACAACAGTGGTGATACCGCCTGCGGCTGCAGACTTACTACCCGTCGCGATGGTTTCTTTATGTTCCTGACCCGGTTCGCGGAAGTGCACCTGCAAATCAATCAGGCCGGGGCAGAGCAGGTGGCCCTTGCAGTCCACCACTTCGATGCCTTCCGGCACACCGTCGTTAAACAAGCGTGGGCCGAGGTCGGCAATTTTGGAACCCTCGGTGAGCAACGCACCCTTTTTATCCAGCTTGGTTTCTGGGTCGAATAGGCGGGCGTTGATGTAAGCAGTCCGGCGGGACTTATTCCATTTTTCCTTGGGGAGATTCCAGGCCTGCTTCAGTTTTTTGCTCATAACACCTTACTTACAGTTTTACTTATGCGTTGCTAAAAGTTCCAGTATCGCTTGGCGCACGGCCACGCCCATTTCCACTTGGTCGAGAATCACGCTGCGGTTGATATCATCGGCTAGTTCGCTGTCAATTTCAACGCCGCGGTTAATCGGGCCGGGATGCATCACGAATACGTCCGGCTTTGCCAGTTTCAATTTCTTATAATCCAAACCATACAGGTGGAAATATTCAGCGAACGAAGGCACGTAGCTGCCGCTCATGCGCTCGCGCTGCAGGCGCAGCATCATAATCACATCCACGTCCTTGATGCCTTTTTTCATCGAATAAAACACCTTGGCGCCGAGTGTTGCTGCAAAAGGTGGCATCAGCGTCGGCGGCGCAATAATGCGCACTTCCGCACCCATGGTGGTGAGCAGATAAATGTTCGAGCGCGCCACGCGGCTGTGCAGAATGTCGCCGCAGATAGCAATTTTAAGGCCCTTGATTTTACCTACGCGGCGGCGGATGGTCAGCGCATCCAGCAGTGCTTGTGTGGGGTGTTCGTGGCAGCCATCGCCCGCGTTAATCACCGAGCACTTTACTTTGTGCGAAAGAAGTTGCACCGCGCCGCTTTCCGGGTGGCGCACGGTGATAAAATCGGGATGCATGGCATTCAGCGTCATCGCTGTGTCGAGCAGCGTTTCACCTTTTTCCACCGCCGAGGTTGCAACCTGCATGTTAATCACGTCTGCCGAAAGGCGCTTGCCTGCCAGCTCAAACGAGGTACGGGTGCGGGTGGAATTTTCAAAGAATAAATTGATGAGCGTGCTGCCGCGCAAGGTCGCGCGCTTTTTATCTTTCTGGCGGTTTAGGGCTACATAGTCTTCCGCGAGATCTAAAATAGCGGTGATATCTTTGGCGGTGAGGTCTTTAACCCCGAGCAGGTGCTTATACGGAAAACGATACGCCGCCATGATAACTCTAACTATCCCTTACGCTCTAAATCTTTCACTGCTTGCAGTACTTCTTCCGCGTGGCCATCCACCTTCACCTTGTGCCAGATTTTGGCAATCTTACCTTCTTCGTTGATCAGGAAAGTGTCGCGCTGAATGCCCATATATTTTTTGCCGTACATGTTTTTTTCCACCCACACGTCATAGGCTTCCACCACGGTGCCGTCTTCGTCCGCGGCCAGTGCAAACGGCAGGCAGTATTTATCTTTAAAGGCATTGTGGCTTTCCACGCTGTCTTTCGACACGCCGATAATCACTGTGTTGTAGAGGTCGAAATCTTCCTTGCGGTCGCGGAAGTCTTTGGCTTCCACTGTGCAGCCGGGGGTGTCATCTTTTGGGTAAAAATAGAGGACTACATTTTTGCCGCGCAGCTTGGAAAGGTCTACTTCGCCGCCGCCATCTGTCGCCAATACAAAGTCTGGTGCAAAATCGCCTTCAGCAAGGGCGCGTGCGTTCTTATTTGCAGGGGTCTGACTCATGCGATACTCCTTAGATTTTTATCGTTTAAGGGTTCGTGTGCGACGTAATGAATTTGTCAAACAGGTTGTGCACTTTTTTTTGGCTTGTCACAAGCCTTTTCTTAAGGGTTTCAAAATCTTTTGAGGCATCGGCCTGCGCCAGAATATCACGTCCGGCGGGGCTTAAATTGGCCTCGTCGGGGTCGCGGTTGCCGGTAATGCGGCGCAGGGCCTGCAAGCGGTGATACAGGGCATAGGCATCAATGAGCGCTTGGCCGTCCTCCTTTTCCACCAGCCCCAATGTCACCAGATTTTGCAGGGCTTCAGGCGTATTTTGGCTCAAAACCTCAGGTTTTTTGTTTCCGTGCACCAGTTGCAGATATTGCACAATGAATTCTACGTCAATGATGCCGCCCCGTACTTGTTTGATTTTCAAGGGGTTTTCTACATTTTTTCCGGATTGGGCAATACGCTCACGCATGTCGAAGGCTTTTTTTGCCAATAGTTTACTGTCCCATGTGGTCGTCAATTTTTTGCGGATAAGTTCGTCGATTTTTTCGGAAATGGATTTTCCGCCCGTTAGCACGCGCGCGCGGGTGAGCGCCATATATTCCCATTCCCACGCCGCATTTTCCTCGCGGGCGATGGCGTAGTAGGCATCAAATGCCTCAAGGCTGCAAGCCACCGCCCCGTCATTGCCGGATGGGCGCAGGCGCGTATCCACCTCATACAGCGTGCCTTCGGGTGTGAGCGAGGTAATGGCGGCGATAAAGCGCCGTGAAAGCCGCATGAAATATTCGCTGGCGGAAAGGCTGGCATTTTCTGTGGGGTATCCTGTGGGGTCATATACGAACACAAGGTCAAGGTCTGACGCGAAGGTGATTTCCCTTCCGCCCAGCTTGCCCATGGCAATCACAGCGAAGGAGTTTTTGCCGACCTTGCCATATTGCCGCGCGAAGTCTTCCATCACGTGCTGCAATAAGATGGAGAGCACCGTGTCAGCGATGTTGCTCAAATGCAGGCTGGCCTCGAATGCATTAATTTTTTGTTTGATGAATTGAATACCTACGCGGAACTGACGGTCATGCGTCCAGCTGCGGCAGATGTCGAGCACATCCTGATAATCCCGCGCCTGCTTTAGCGCGGCATCCAGCTTTTCTTTCAGGCGTGTGGGTTCAGGCAGGTCGTCAAAAAATTCTGAGGAAAGCACGTATTCCAGCAGCGCAGGCTTGCGGCTTAAATTTTCGGCGATGTACGGGTAACCACCCATGATTTCTGCAATCAGTTCCAGCAATTGCGGTTGTGCGTGGAACAGCGAAAAGATTTGCACGCCCGCCGGAAGGCGGAATAGGAACTCATTAAATTTCGTGAAGGCAAGGTCGGGGTTTGCGGTGCCGGCCAGCTCTTTCAGCAGCACGGGGGTTAATTCGGTGAGCAATTCGCGCGCGCGTTTGGTGCGCATGGCGCGGGCGCGGCCGTGGTGCCAGCCGCGGATGTTTTCTGAAATCGCCGCCGCATTCTGAAAGCCCATGCGGGTGATGGTTTGCAGTGTTTCAGGGTCGTTCTCAATGCCCGTAAACACAAGGCTGCCTTCAATATCTTCGCTGGCAAGCGAGGGCGAGGTTTCAAACAATTTCGCATAATGGCCCTGCACGCAGGTGAGGTAACGCGTCATCGTTTTTACGAATTCCGTGCCGCTTTCAAAACCCATAAACACGGCAAACACATCCATCTCTTCGGTCGTTTCTGGCAGCGAGTGGGTTTGTTGGTCGGCCACCATTTGCAGGCGGTGTTCCACCGTGCGGTAAAAGCGATACGCCTCGGTGAGCTCTTCAAAAGCCTTTGGTGTTACTTTGCCCAGCTTGGTCAGTACATCGAGCGCTTCGCAGGTGGCGGGTACGCGCAGCGGCAGTTCGCGGCCACCCCAAATCAGCTGCTGTGTTTGCGCATAAAATTCAATTTCGCGGATGCCGCCATGCCCTAGCTTCACGTTGTAACCGAGCAGGCCATCCGGCAGCTTGCCGACCTTGCTGCTGATTTGGCGTTTGATGGAGTGAATGTCCTGAATACTAGCGAAATCAAGTGATTTACGCCAAATGTAGGATGCCAAAAACTGAATGAAATGTTTGCCCGCATCTATATCGCCTGCCACGGGGCGGGCCTTAATCATGGCGGCGCGTTCCCAGTTTTGCCCCACGGTTTCGTAATAATATTCCGCTGCCTTGATAGACATAGCGGCGGGCGTAGATCCGGGGTCAGGCCGCAGGCGTAAATCCACGCGGAAGACGTAGCCATCTTTTGTGCGTTCCTGCATCAGGCTTGCAACCTCCTGCGCGAGGCGCACAAAAAACTGCCCCACGGTGGTGCGGCCATTGAACTGTACTTTGTCAGAGTCGTAGAAAAACATCAGGTCGATGTCGCTGGAGTAATTCAGTTCATGTGAACCTAGCTTGCCCACACCCAGCACCACCAGCCCACAGTCGAGGCTAGGGTTTGCAGTGTCTTTCAGCACAATGTTTCCAGCCTGTGCTGATTTCAACAGCAGGTGATTCACACTAAGGCTTAGCGTTTCTTCCGCGAGTTTTGTCAATGTTCCGGTGATTTTTTCCAGCGGCCAGAGTGCATAAATATCTGCTACGGCAATCACGAGCGAGGCGGCACCGCGCGCAAGGCGCATGGCGGCCATAATGTCATCTTTGCTGCCCGCAAAATCTATGGCACGTAGGTTGTTAAAAACCTGTTCAATGGCGGCATCAAACCCTTCCTCGCACAATGTTTTAAGTTTTTCCGGGTGGCGAAGGGCTTGCGCTGCCAAATAAGGGCTGTTACCGAATAAGGTGGCCAGTAATTTTTTTCCCGCTGCGTCTTCAGAAAGCGCCTGCATGAAGGCCTGAATGTCAGGCTCTTTGCCGATTGCGGCTTCCTGCCATTGCCCTAAATAGGTAGCAAGCGGACCTTCGCTGGCTGCTTTGGGTGGGCGTATTGGTGCAAGATTCTGCTGTAAAAACTTCATTATTTCTTTGTAAGATAATGCGTAACGCTTATGATATTGCACCTAAAGATGTAACACCGGATACCAGTGCTGTGAAGTATAAAGCATGAATGAAGAAAAGCGAAAACCAAAGCGACGTCATATTGTCGTTCGCATCTTTTCTATTTTTCTTTTTGCCGCACTGGTGAATTTTACCGGCTTTTTAACGTGGGTATATTTAAAGCCGCGTTCCGTCCCATATCTTTCAAGTCAGGTGGAGGCGGCGTTTGAGGCCAGCGGTTCGGGCTATAAAGCCACGGTAGGCAACACGGTGCTGCAGTGGGATGGCTGGCGTGAAGCGGTGGGCATCCACCTTTACAGCTTCCGCATTGCTGATGCGGATAGCAAAGAGATCGCATCCTTCCCTGATGTTAAAATCAGCCTGAAGCTCACGCGGCTGTTATTTGGTGATATCACACTGAAAGACGCGCGGCTCATTGGCCCCTCGCTGCGCATTAAGGTTGCCGAGCCTGAGCAGGCTGGCGCTGACGTGAAGCCTTCCTCATACGCGCAGGTTCAGGCATCCGTGGCCGAACTTGTGAAAACGGCGGCAGTAGTGCTGCGGCAGATGCCGGTGCAAAGCATCGGCTTTGAGCGTGCGCGGCTTATCATTGATAACGGCATTCAGGAAAATGTATGGGAAATTCCAAAGGCGAATATAGCCATCACACCGGAAAAGGACGGGGTGGATATTCTGGCCAACATCGAAGTCGATTTCTGGGGTGAGAAGGTAAACCTTGAAGCCGAGGGTGGTGTGTATGAAACACGTGAATCGACCTTACGTTTTCGTGTAAAAGATTTTATTGCGGAAATGATGGCGGACATTCTGCCCGCTGAAAAATGGATGCGTAAACTAGGCGCGAACTTTAGTGGCGAAGTGGTGCTGAACCTCAATCCGGCAGAAGGCATAAAAAAGGGCAGCCTTGATATGCGCATGGATTCCGACGTGATGCGCTTCTTTGCCCAAGGCTCAATCGAGAACCATAGAAACTATAAAAACAATGCGGCTGTGCCAGAGCTGAAGGCGCATGTTGAATTGGCGAATATGCCTTACGATCAGCTTAAGCGGTTCTGGCCACCGGGTGTGGGGGCAGACCCGCGCGAGTGGATGCTTGCCAGCCTTTCCGGCGGGGTAATAAAAAGCGCGAAGGCGGATGTTCACATGCGGCCGGATGATTTTCTTGCACCGCTGCCGGATAAATCAGCGGTGGATGCTGAGGTGGTTTTTTCCGGCATCCGCGTGATGTATCTAGAAACATTGCCTGCCGTAAACAATGCCGAAGGCGTAGCGAAATTTGATGGCAACTCCATGACGCTGAACGCCACGGGCGGAACCATGCCAAGTTCACGTGTGGTGAACACCACGGTGCGTATTCATCACATCGGGCGTGGTGACGAGGAAATCGAAATTGATGGCGTCACCGAGGGCAGCGTGGCAGATTTGCTGCCCTTCTTTATGCTGCAAAAGGCTACCAGCAAAAAGCCTTTGGAAGTGGCGGGCATGACGGGCACGCATCAAACCGATTATCACTTTAAATTCCCGCTGCTGAAAGACTTGCTGGTTTCGCAAATCAATTATTACGCCACCTCAAAAATGCAGAACATCACTATCCCCGCAGTGAATAAGGGGGTGGATTTAACCGAAGGCAACCTGACCCTCAGTATCGATAATATCAACATGTCTGTGGGCGGCGATGCCAAGCTGGGTGGTGTACCGATAGCGCTCAATTATTACGAACAGAGTGGCGAGAGGGCAGAGTTTGATAGCCGCTATGACGTGCGCTTTAAAGCCGATGGCACCGAGCTTGCCGCGATGGGCATGCCGCTGGCGCAATATGTAAAGTCCGGCAAGGTGGATGCAAAGGCTATCCTCACTAACAAGGGCGATAATACACTGATGCAGGTAGAAGCCGACACCACCGCCGCACAGATCAGTGTACCTGAAATTGGCATTGATAAACCAGTGGGTGAAGATGCGGCGATAATGTTTAAAGCCACGGAATCCAGCACATCTATGCAGATTGAAGAAGCGACGCTTACCGGCAAATATATCAGACTTAAAGCAAAAGGTGAGATTGATGCTGCCAGCAGCTTCCCGCGCAGCCTCGATATTTCAGAAGCGAAGTTTGGCCGCAATGATTTCACCGCGAATCTTTCCACGGCCGAAGCGAATAAATACCGCCTGCTGGTGATGGGTAAAAGTTTAAACCTTGGACCCGCTATTGAATATTACATGGCGCAGACGGATTCCAAGCCGCGCGAGTTCGGTGTACTGGTGGAAAGTAAGCTGGAGCGGCTGGCGCTTGCGGGTGGGAACATACTCAAGAACGTAAACGGGTTTATCGACTGCGGCGTCAAAGTGTGTAGCGGCGCGGCTATCAGCGGCACATGGGAAGATGGTTCAGGTTCCGTGAGCCTCGATTACAAAAAAGAAAATGGCGAGCGCGTAATGGAACTGAAGTCCGACAACGGTGGCGCGCTTTTGTCAGGGCTTGCATTCACGAATCATATCCGCGCAGGCAAGCTTGAAACCACCGCGCGCACGGATGATAAAAACGAAGCCGCGCTTTCAAAAGGTAAATTCAACATGAAAGATTTTCGCGTGGTGAAAGCGCCCGTGCTGGCGCAGTTGCTTTCGGTGGGCTCGCTCACCGGTATGGCGGATTTGCTTGGCGGGCAGGGCATCGTGTTTGATAAGGCCGATGGTGAATATACGTATGACGGCAAGGTGCTCGGCATCCAAGGCCTCAAGGCGGCAGGTAATGCGATTGGCCTAACGGCAGAGGGCGAAACCAACACCCACACAGGGCAGGTGTTGCTGCGCGGTGATGTGGTGCCTGCCTTCATGGTGAACCGTATGCTCGGTAACGTGCTTGGCAACGTGCCGGTGGTTGGCACGATTGTTACGGGTGGCGGCGGGCAGGGTGTGGTGGCTACGCGTTATAAACTTTCAGGCACATTTGAAAAGCCCGAGATTCAGGTGAACCCCTTAAGCATGCTCACGCCGGGTTTCCTGCGTAATGTGTGGGGTCTGCCGGAAGATACAAAATTGCCAGAGGAAAAAGCTGTGCCGCAAAAGCCTGAGGAAACGAAACCTGCTGAGAAAAAACCTGCGGAAGAAAAACCGAAAGAAAAAGTCGGTAAAAAAGCGGAGTAGCTAAACAGCCTTCACCAGTACGTGGTTTTTCTTGCCCTTGGAAAGCTTGATGCCTTCGCCCTTCACGTCGGCCAGCGTCACTTTATACTTCTCGTCTTTAATCTGCTCACCGTTAATATAAGCCGCGCCTTGCTGCACCTGTTTGCGGGCTTCGCCTTTTGAGGTAGCGAGCTTGGCGTCAAACAGCAGTGCGAATAGTTCCACGCCTTCTTTCAGTTTGCTGCTCGGCACTTCAAACACCGGCAGTGCGCCGCCCACGCCGCCATGCTCGAAGGTTTGGCGTGCGGTTTCTTCGGCGGCTTTTGCGGCGGCTTCGCCATGCGCCAGTTTGGTCGCTTCGTTCGCGAGCACGATTTTCGCTTTGTTAATGTCTGCCCCTTGCAGTGCTGCAAGTGCTGCTACTTCTGCATCGGAAAGCTCGGTGAAGAAGCTTAGGAAGCGGCCAACATCACCGTCTTCCGTGTTGCGCCAGAACTGCCAGTAATCATACGGGCTCGTCATATCCGCATTCAGCCACACAGCTCCGGCAGATGTTTTGCCCATCTTGCTACCGCTTGATGTTGTGATGAGTGGCGTGGTTAGGCCAAAGAGTTCAGTGGACTTTGTGCCAGCGGATTTTTCGGCAAGAATTTTTCGGTTCAGTTCAGCGCCATTAATAATATTACTCCACTGGTCGCTGCCGCCAATTTGCAAACGGCACTGGTATTTTTTGTTTAGTTCCACGAAGTCATAGGCTTGCAGAATCATGTAATTAAATTCAAGGAAGCTTAAATGTTGCTCGCGTTCGAGGCGCAGCTTCACGCTGTCCATACTCATCATGCGGTTCACTGAAAAGTGGCGGCCATAGTCGCGGAGGAATTCGATATATTTCAGCCCGTCCAGCCAGTCGGCATTATTTACCATGAAGGCTTTATTTGAATTCGCGTCGAAGCTGTTTTCAAATTCAATGAATTTAGAGAACACGGTTTTAATGCCGTCCATATTCTTTTGGATGCCGGCGTCGTCGAGCAGTTTGCGGCTTTCGTCTTTGCCACTGGGGTCGCCCACTTTGGTGGTGCCGCCGCCCATAAGTACAATCGGCTTATGGCCTTTTTTCTGTAGCCAGCGCAGCGCCATAATTTGCAGCAGGCTGCCCACATGCAAACTGGGGGCGGTGCAGTCAAACCCGATATAGGCCGGAACGGGCGTTTGCTGTTTCAGCAGTGCGTCTAGCCCGGCATCATCCGTGCACTGGTGGATGAATCCACGTGCCGAAAGTGTCTTCAGGAAGGGTGACTCAAAATTAGGCATATTGTTCTGCAAAAATTTTCGCTAATTTTCTGTTATAATCGTAAAAATGCGCCTATAATAAGCACTTGTAAGCGCCCATGGCGCGAAAAACTAACATGTTCACACAGGCAGGTCTAGAAAGAAAATGCCTTCGATGCTGACAGCACTCGGCCTGATGAGCGGCACCTCGCTGGATGGGATTGACGCCGCGATTATCCGCACGGATGGTGAGCGCGTAGAGCTGACCGAACATTGTTTAGGCGTGCCGTATACCGATGAACTCCGCGCCAAAATGCGCAGCTGCTTTGGCGGCAAAAACAAAGAGGCAATTCCTGACATTGAGCGCGAGATGACCGTAGCGCATGCCGATGCGGTGAAAGAGCTTATCAAGCGTTCCGGCTTTTCTGCGCGGCAGATTGATGTGGTGGGTTTTCACGGTCAAACCATTCAGCACCGCCCCGAAGAAGGCACAACATGGCAGATTGGTGATGGTGCGCTGCTCGCACAGCTCACTGGCATTAACGTGGTGAATGATTTTCGCTCTGCGGACATGCGGGCAGGCGGGCAGGGTGCTCCGCTGGTGCCGTTATTCCATGCGGCGTTAATGAGCGAAGTCGAAAAGCCTGTGGCTGTTTTGAACATCGGCGGTGTGGCGAACGTGACCTATGTCGGCAAGGCTGAGAAGAATTCAGAACCTTATATTCTGGCATTTGATACTGGCCCTGGTGGTGCGCTGCTGGATGATTGGATGTTGCAACACACCGGCAAACGCTTTGATGAAGGCGGTCGTACGGCGCTGTCAGGCCGCATCAATGGCGAGATATTAGAAGCATTGCTGGAAGACCCGTTTTTTAATCAGCAGCCGCCAAAGTCGCTCGACAGGGATAGGTTCAAACAAAACTTTATGCGACACATTGAAGGCGAAAGCAACATCGGACGCCTTTCGGTGGAGGACGGCGCGGCTACGCTGGCGGCCTTCACGGCGCGTGCGGTGTATCATGGCTGTAAGTATTTCCCTGAGAAGCCTAAGCGCTGGTATGTGACTGGCGGCAGCCGGTTTAATCAGGTGATTATGGCAAAGCTGAAGGAATATCTGCCCGGTGAGGTCGATGCAATTGAAGTGCTGGCCCTAAATGGGGACGCGCTTGAGGCACAGGCATTTGCCTTTTTGGCTGTTCGCTCGTTGAATAAAATGCCGCTTTCGCTGCCCACCACAACCGGTGTTAGCCGTGCGGTAACTGGCGGCGCCTTCTATCAGGCTTTACACGCGGACGCCGTATAAACTTATCAATGTTCTCATTGATATACTCATCGCATGAGGCGTTCATTTCATCGAGTTTATCGCGGAAGAAGTGGTCGGCACCGCGCACCACTTTATAGTCCACACTGATGCTTTTCTGCGCACCCAGCTTTTTCGAGAACTGCGCAACGCTTTCTTCCGGCACGATGCTGTCCTGATCACCCTGGACAATCAGGCCAGAGGCTGGGCAAGGGGAAAGGAACGAGAAGTCATAGAGGTTGGTCGGCGGGGCAACCACCAGGAAGCTGTCTAGCTCGGGGCGGCGCATCAACAGCTGCATGGAAATCCACGCGCCGAAGGAAAAGCCACCAATCCAGAAGGTGCTGGCGTCTTGGTTTTGCATTTGCAGCCAGTCGAGCGCAGCGGCGGCATCCGTCAATTCGCCGATACCATTGTCAAACTGGCCCTGGGAGCGGCCCACGCCGCGGAAATTGAAGCGAAGCACGGAAAAACCGTTCTTCACGAACATATGGAACAGGTTATACACCACCTTATTATTCATGGTGCCACCGTGTTTGGGGTGGGGGTGCAGAATCAATGCTGCAGGGGCATTTTTATGCGGGCTTTGGTGGTAGCGCGCTTCTAAGCGGCCTTCAGAGCCGGTAATGATAATCTCGGGCATGAATAAACTCACCTTCAAGATGGTTTAAAAAGTCAACATATCCAATATCTTAATAAAGATACTTGACTAAAATACTTGGTTATTGTACACACACCACTATGGGAATGATTTCATGGGGGCGCTGTACAGCGAGCGGCATTTTATAGCCATCACCCCCACGAATGTAAAGGAAATTCTGGTTTTGAAGATGTTTAAGCGACTGTTAGAAGAGATTGATTCCTTCTTTGACCGCGACCCTGCGGCGAAATCTCGTATCGAGATTGTGCTGTGCTATCCGGGTTTTCATGCGGTGCTGATTTACCGCGTATCACACCGTTTGTGGCAGTGGCGCTGGAAGTTGGTGGCACGCGTGCTTTCGCAATTTGCGCGTTTCATCACGGGTGTTGAAATCCATCCGGGTGCTAAAATCGGCCGCCGCTTCTTTATCGACCACGGTATGGGCGTGGTGATTGGTGAAACTGCTAAAATCGGCAACGACGTGACTATTTACCACGGCGTGACGCTGGGCGGTGTGGCCCCAGGCGATGAGAAAAAGGGCGCGCTGCGCCATCCGCAAATTGGTAATAACGTTATCGTCGGCTCTGGTGCGCAGTTGCTTGGCCCTATTAAAGTGGGTGATGGTGCGCGTATCGGTTCAAATGCCGTAGTGGTGCGCGATGTCGCCAAGAACGCGACCATGGTGGGTATTCCTGCCCGCGAGGTCGTCAAAAAATCTAAGAAGTCAGAAGAAAAAGAATTCGCGGCCTATGGCACGGCGGCAGAAAGCGGCGTAGATTCGCGCCAGCTTGCGATTGATAACCTCATCAAGCAGGTCGAAACGCTGACCAAGAAAATGAAAACGCTCGAATCCAACGAAGACGATATCGAACACACAGCCAAAAAATGGGAGAAGCGCTCATGATGCTAACAACTAAAGGACGTTACGCAGTAATGGCGATGGTGGATTTAGCGACGCACAGCGGCGAAAAACCCGTAGTGCTGGCCGATATCGCTGAGCGCCAAGAAATCGCACTCACCTACCTTGAGCAGATTTTTTCACGCCTGAAAAAAGATGGCCTTGTGAAAGCATTCCGCGGTCCGGGTGGTGGTTACATGCTCACGCGTACGCCGGCTGAAACGTTCATTTCTGAAATTATCGTGGCGGTGGATGAGCCGATTAAAATGACGCGCTGCAACCACAACCCCGGCAAAGGCTGCCTCTCCACGAAGGTGCGCTGCCTGACGCATGATTTGTGGGATGGTCTTGGTAATCAAATTTTCGCGTATCTGCGTTCGGTGTCGCTGGAAGACGTATGCCAGCGCCGTGTGAAAGATAAGCAAAGTATCACACTCGAAAACATGGCAGCCACCAGCGGTGGCGCTGCGGTGCATGGCAATTCCTGCTTCACGCAGCGGGTGCAGGCATAAGGTCATAGGCAATGAAAAACCAAACCGCCATATATCTGGATTATAACGCCACCGCGCCGGTCAGGCCGGAAGTGGCGCAGGCCGTGGTGCAAGCGATGCAGTCGCCGAGCAATCCATCTTCGGTGCATGGGTTTGGCCGTGCGGCGCATAAGATAGTGGAAGATGCCCGCGCCAGCGTACGCACGCTCGTGGGCGCCAGCGATGCCTACCATATTATCTTTACCTCCAGCGGCACGGAAGCAAACAATCTTGCGCTGCAAGGTTTTGGTAAGCAGGTCGTGCGCATCGTTTCTGCGGTGGAGCATGCCAGTGTGCTCAAGGCGTATGGCCAGTCCATCATTTGCCCTGTGGATGAAAAAGGCATTATCCGCCTCGATGCACTCCGCCGCCTGCTGGAAGATAATGCCGGTAGCAAGGCGCTGGTTTCCGTGCAGCTCGCGAATAATGAAACGGGCATCCTTCAGCCGATTCAGGAAGTCGCGCAACTCGTATACGCTCATGGCGGTTATGTGCATTGTGATGCCGTTCAAGGCTTCGGTAAACTGCCAGTAGACATTCAGGCGCTGAATGTGGATATGCTTACGGTCTCCGCTCATAAATTTGGCGGCGCACTGGGTGCGGCCGCGCTGGTGGTTAAAAAAGGTGTGCCGCTTCAGGCTGTCACATTGGGTGGTGGTCAGGAATTCGGTTTCCGCGCGGGCACAGAAAATGTTCCGGCGATTGCAGGCTTTGGCGTTGCTGCCGCATTAGCTTCGCAGCAGATAGCCACGATGAAAAAAATTGCCGCACTGCGTGATGCAATGGAAGCAGAAATTTTAGGGCTTGCCGCTGATGCTGCTATCATTGGCCGCGATGTTGCCCGCCTACCAAATACCAGCAGTATTGCGATGCCGGGTATGCATAACGAAACGCAACTCATTGCATTCGACTTAGAAAATATCGCCGTCAGTGCAGGTTCTGCCTGTTCGTCTGGCAAGGTGGAAGTATCGCACGTGCTGCGTGCTATGGGTGTGGCAAATGAAATCGCTTCATCTGTTATCCGCGTCAGCATGGGAGAGGCCACAACGGAAAAGGATATCGCATCATTCGTTACTACGTGGAAAAAGATTTATACAAAAGCTAATAACAAAAAGTCGAAGGCGGCTTAAAGAGGGTGATAATGTCAAACACGAACATGAAATTGCCAGTGTATCTAGACTATCAGGCGACTACGCCGATGGATCCGCGCGTGCTCGAAGCCATGATGCCATATTTCACCACCAAGTTCGGCAATCCACACTCGCGCAGCCACAGCTATGGCTGGGAAGCGGAAGAGGCGGTAGAAAAAGCACGTGAGCAGGTGGCTTCGCTCATTAAAGCGAATCCGAAGGAAATCATCTTTACGTCCGGTGCGACGGAATCCAATAACCTTGCCATTCAGGGTGCGGCGCATTTTTATAAGGATAAGAAAAACCACATCATCACCGTGGTAACCGAGCATAAGTGTGTGCTCGATACGTGCCGCCACTTGGAAGTGGAAGAAGGCTTTAAAGTCACGTATCTGCCCGTGCAGAAAAATGGTCTTGTTGATTTGGAAGTGCTGAAAAAAGCCATCACTGACAAAACGCTGCTTGTTTCTGTTATGGCGGTGAATAATGAAATCGGCGTGATTCAGCCTTTGAAAGAAATTGGCAAAATCTGCCGCGAGCATGGGGCATTTTTCCACACGGATGCTGCGCAGGCGTTTGGTAAAATTCCGCTCGATGTCGAAGAAATGAATATTGACCTGATGAGTATCTCCGGTCACAAAATTTATGGCCCGAGGGGTGTGGGCGCGCTGTTTGTGCGTCGCCGTCCGCGCGTGCGCTTAAACCCCATTATCAAAGGTGGTGGGCAGGAACGTGGCTTCCGCTCCGGCACCTTACCGACTCCGCTGGTGGTTGGTTTTGGCGAAGCCGCGCACATCGCGCAGCAGGAAATGAAGTCAGAAAATGAACGCATTCACGCGCTCAGCGAAAAATTTTACAGCGCCATCACCAAGGCGATTCCGGAAGTCTATTTAAATGGCGACAAAGAGCACCGCATTCCGGGCAACTTGAACTTAAGCTTTGCTTACGTCGAAGGTGAGTCGATGATTATGGCAATTCGCGACCTTGCGGTTTCCAGCGGCTCGGCCTGCACATCAGCCAGCCTTGAGCCGTCTTATGTGCTGCGTGCACTGGGTGTAACCGAAGATATGGCGCACACCTCCATCCGCTTTGGTTTTGGCCGCTTCACCACGGATGCAGAAATTGATTACGCTGTAAATGTTGTGAAGAACAACGTGCAGCGGTTGCGTGAAATGAGCCCGCTTTGGGAAATGGTGCAGGAAGGCATCGATATCTCAAAGATTGAGTGGGTTGGACATTAAACTTGAAGGGAAAAAATCATGGCTTACAGCAATAAAGTAATCGATCACTACGAGAACCCGCGGAACGTGGGCTCGCTCGATAAAGAAAACCCAGAAGTAGGCACTGGTCTTGTTGGCGCGCCTGCCTGCGGCGACGTGATGAAGCTACAAATTCAGGTGAAAGACGGCGTCATTCAAGACGCCAAATTCAAAACCTTCGGCTGTGGTTCGGCCATTGCTTCCAGCTCGCTCGCGACAGAGTGGATTAAAGGCAAGACGCTGGACGAAGCGGAAACCATTAAAAACAACCAGATTGCAGAGCATCTTTCTCTGCCGCCGGTAAAAATCCACTGTTCGGTGCTGGCGGAAGACGCCATTAAAGCCGCTGTGGCGGATTACCGTAAAAAGCACGAGCAATAGGATTAGCCATGCCTGCCGCACCCGTCACGCTTACTGATGCCGCTGCCGAACAGATTAAAAATCTGCTGGCTAGCCGTGGGAAAGAATCCCTCGGTGTGCGCGTTGGTGTGCGCAGCGGCGGCTGCTCCGGCCTTGCTTACACCATCGAATATGCTGACGACGTGCGTAAGTTCGAAGAAGTGATTGATGAAAAAGGCGTGAAGGTGCTGATTGACCCCAAGGCCATTTTATATCTGATTGGTACCACGATGGACTTCAAACAGGATAAATTCAAATCCGGTTTTGTGTTCGTCAACCCCAACGAAAAGGGTCGTTGCGGGTGTGGCGAATCGTTCCACGTTTAAGCAAGGCATTTTGTTATGGTGGAATCCTACTTTTCAATTCTGGACATGATTCCGTCTTTCGATATCGACGCGCAGGAACTCGAGCAACGCTATATCGAAAAGCAACAGCGCTACCACCCCGATGTGTATCTGATGAAGCCGGAGCGCGAGCGTGTGCTGGCACTGCAGATGGCCACCGATATTAATGCGGCTTATGAAACGCTTAAAGACCCGCTGCAACGCGCAGAGTACCTCCTTACGCTGAAAGGCGTAGACCTTACCGACAGCCGCAAGGCGGTAAGGCCGGATGAGGCGCTGCTCATGCGCGTGATGGAAGAACGTGCCGAGTTGATGGAGGCAGAGGATGTCGGCACCATTTCCCTGCTTGAAAAAGACATGCAAAAGGACATGGGCGCGTGCATCGCGGCGCTCTCAAAAGCCTTCGATGAGCATGACGATAAGGCTGTAGTGCAACAGGTGATGCGCCTTAAATATATTAAGAAATTTTTAGAAGAAGCGCGGCTTAAGCGCCGGAAGCTGGAACATTAATGGTGAACTACCTGCAGATACATGAGCCGGGTCAATCCCCCATGCCGCATGAAGAAACGCTAGCGGTGGGTATCGACCTTGGCACCACTAATTCGCTGGTGGCGATTTCCGACAAGGGCATGCGTCAGGTGATTCGCGATGCGCGCGAGAGGGCATTACTGCCTTCCATCGTGGCCTACCACAAGGATGGCTCAATCACCGTGGGGCAAGAGGCTGCCGCACTGCTGGGTGAAGAGAGCGTGCAGGTCGTCAGCTCCATCAAGCGCCTTATGGGCCGTGGCAAGGATGACCTAAAAGAAATCGCGGGTACGCTACCCTATGATATTGATGCAAAATCCGGCGGCATGGTGTCGCTTCTGCTTGCGGGGCGTAGCGTCACGCCGGTTGAAATTTCTGCTGAAATCTTAAAGTCACTCAAAGCGCGAGCCGAACATGCGCTGGAGCATGAAGTTAAAAAAGCGGTCATTACTGTCCCAGCGTATTTTGATGACGCCGCTCGCACCGCCACCAAAGACGCCGCCCGCCTGGCGGGCATTGAAGTGCTTCGCTTACTAAATGAACCCACTGCTGCGGCGCTTGCCTATGGCCTCGATAATGCCGCCGAAGGTATTTATGCGGTGTATGATTTAGGTGGCGGCACGTTTGATATCTCGCTGCTCAAAATGGAAAAAGGCGTTTTCAAAGTGCTGGCCACGGGCGGCGATGCCGCATTGGGTGGTGATGATTTTGACGACGTGATTGCCGAGCATTTTGTTTCTGCTTCCGGCCTTGCCGAAAAACTCAGCCCGCGCCAACTTGCACAGCTTTTAGTCGTGGCACGCAAAGCAAAGGAGGAACTCACGCAGGGGAATAGCACCCGCATGGCGTTTGATTGCAAGGGTAAAACATTTGCCATCACCTTAGATAAATCCACACTGGAAAAATTGATTTCCCAGAAAATATCGCGCACCATTTCCATCTGCCGCGACGTGATGGAAGATGCAAACCTTTCAAATTCCGAAATCAACGGTGTGGTGATGGTGGGTGGCTCCACCCGTGTGCCGCTTGTGCGCAGCAAGGTTGCAGAATTCTTTAAGTCAGAGCTGTATGCGGACGTAGACCCCGACAAGGTCGTGGCGCTCGGTGCGGCGGTGCAGGCGGAAGCCTTAACGCGCGGTGGCGACACACTACTGCTTGACGTAACTCCGCTGTCGCTCGGCATTGAAACGATGGGTAATCTCGTTGAAAAAATCATTCACCGCAATACGCCCATTCCAGTGGCACGTGCGCAGGAATTCACCACCTATGAAGACGGCCAATCCGGCATGATGATTCACATTCTGCAAGGCGAGCGCGAAATGGTGAACCAGTGCCGTTCGTTGGCGCGGTTTGAACTCAAAGGCATTCCGCCCATGCCTGCAGGCATCCCTAAAATAAAAATTACCTTCACGATTGATGCGGATGGTTTGCTGAAAGTCTCCGCTCGCGAAGAAACCACAGGGGTGGAACAGCAGATTGAAGTAAAGCCTTCCTACGGTCTGCCGGTTGAAAAGATTGAGCAGATGCTGCGTGAAAGCATTGATAATGCCCGCGAGGATATCCGCGAACGCCTGCTTGCCGAAGCGCGGGTAGAGGCCGATGTAATGTGCCGCACGGTAGAATCTGCTATTGCAAAGGATGGTGATTTGTTGGATAACAGCAGCCGCCAAAAGATAGATGCCCAGATAATGGTGCTTAAGAAAGCCATACAGGGCACTGACCGCGATACGATTGACATCGAATTGCGCGAGCTTGAGAAAGTAGCGGAAGATTTTGCCGATAAGCGCGTGAACCGCGCCTTGACGCAGGCCATGAAAGGCAAGTCCGTCTCTGCCGTAGAGGGGCAGATGACGGGTGATAAAAAAACGGCATCACAGTAACGGGAGAGTGCTCATGCCAAAAGTGATTTTTAAATTGCCCACGGGCGAAGTGAAGGAAATTGAAGCGCCGGTTGGCATTTCCATCCTTGAAGTGGCGCACCAGAATAAAATTTCGCTGGAAGGTGCTTGCGAAGGCTCGCTGGCGTGTTCCACCTGCCACGTGATTGTGGACGAAGAATATTTCGATAAACTCGCGCCCGCTTCTGAAGATGAAGAAGACATGCTCGATCTCGCCTTCGGCCTCACGCACACTTCGCGCCTTGGCTGCCAGATTAAAGTGTCTGATGCGCTGGATGGCATTACGCTTTCCTTGCCATCTGCCACACGCAACATGATGGTTGATAAGAAGTAACGTGGAGATAGTAAAAGCTTTACTCTTTCTTCTACTTGGTGTGTCCGGAGCCGCCTATGTTTCATGGTGCATATACCATGAATTAAAAACGGGCACTGCACGCGGTAAAAGTTCCCGCTCTTATACGCGTGAAAAAGAACCAAAAATCTTTTGGTTTCTTATTTCCGTGCACACTTTTGCACTTGCGATGATAGTTTTAGGAATGATTGCTGCAGTACAGCGCTTCCTGTTTAGTGACTAACAAAAAGGCCCGCAGATACTGCGGGCCTTTTTGTTAGCAATGTTCATTACGACTTATGCTGCCACGATGGACTGCACCCACTCAAACAGGCTGGTCTTTGGCAGTGAGCCAACTTTAGTTGCCACTGGCTTACCATCTTTGAATACGATAAGCGTCGGAATACCGCGCACACCATAGCTGGTTGGGGTGTCTGGGTTTTCGTCGATATTGACTTTCACCACCTTCACCTTATCACCCATTTGTTTGGAGAGCTCTTCCACATGCGGCATCAGCTGGCGGCAAGGGCCGCACCATTCTGCCCAGAAGTCCACCAGCACGGGCAGGTCAGATTTCAAAACATCTTTTTCAAAATTCTTATCAGTTGTCGCTAAAGCCACAGGGACCTCCGTAATTATTGGTGACAGCTATTATGTAGTATGAAAAACCACCAAGTCAAGCAAGCTGAGAGCCATATTATGGCAGATATTTTTTTAGCAGGCTGCTATCGAGCGGCATTAGGTGAGGGGTTTGGGTCCATAGCAAAGCGGCGCGAATGGTTTTGTTCGGGTATATTTCCTGCAATAACGTAGCATAAACAGCCATTTGGCTTAAATAAGCTTCCGATACCTCTGCTGTTGCTTTCGGTGGGTTGATGTTGGTTTTATAGTCGATTAGGAAAATCTCATTTTCGGTAATAGTGATGCGGTCTATCTGACCGGCGTAATATTTGCTGCCAATCTGCCCTGCCAGTGAAACTTCCGCACGTGAATTAGCCAAGAACAAAACGCGAAATGCATCATGCCGCATCACCTTCAATGTTTCGGCGATGAGGCTTCTTTTATCTTCAACATCTTTGATACTCGCCACCATGCGTTCAGCGGCGTGTTGCCATTGCGCCTCCGGCAGAGTAGGCAACAATTCAAGTAAGCGGTGAATGGCCACGCCGCGTGCACGCGCGTTCTGCCCGCTAACAGGCGAATGCTCACCGCCCTCTGTTCCTGCAATACGTGAGGGCGATTGGTATATGCGGGCTTCTTCTTTAGTGGCTTCGTGCTGCAAAAACTCTGGCAATTTTGCTGCGGGAGTAGTGGCAACGTGTGTTTTTGGTTTTTCGGTTTCCACAGTTTGCGCGCATTCTACCACAAACCCTTTGTTGTTATCCGCAGGTAGGAATGCAAACGGAGTCTCTTTTGCACCCGCCATATTTTTAATGCCCCTCCAGACTAACTGGTGCCAGCAATCCTCCTGCATTTTTTGCAGGTGGTGGCCGCAGATGTAAAGCTCATCTTCCGCGCGGGTCAGAGCGACATACAGCAGGCGGGCGGATTCTTCGTCCATCTGCGCTTTTTGTACGGTTTTAAGGCTTTCGGTGTAATGGCTGATGTTTTCCGAACGGCCGGGCCAGAACACCAGCCCATCGCTATTCCACAAGAACCTGATTTTTCCGGTGCCCTTTTCGCGGGTGGTGTCAGGCAGAATCACAATGGGTGCCTGCAGGCCTTTGGCAGCGTGCACGGTCATCACCCGCACTTCGCTGCGCGTATGCTCCATGTTGCGTTTAATCACAATATCGCTCGTTGCCAGCCAATGCAGGAAATGTTGGAGCGATGCAGTATATTGGCTGGCGTAGTTCAGGCTTAAATTTAAAAATTCATCAATGGGGTCGTTCACTTCCGTGCCCATGCGGCTGATGAAGCGGCTGCGCCCGCCTTCGGCATCCAACACTTTTGCAAAGAAGGCAAATGGTGTCATGTAATCCGCAGCGGCGAGCGCAGTGGAAAGCGCGTCGCAGGCATGGCGGTGGGTTTCGTCTTTAGAGGCATTTTGTTTCAGGCGTTCCCACAGGCTTTGTTTGCCGCGCCCGTAAGCCAGTTCAAAAAGCTGCTCCTCGCTGAAACCAAAAAGCGGGCTTTTGAGCAAGCAGGCGAGGGTATAGTCGTCATCTGGCAGCAGCGCAAAATGCCCCAGCGCCATCAAATCCATAATCGCAATATGCTCAGTAAGCTTCAGACGATCGATGCCCGCTACGGGCACGTTGTGGCGCTTTAGTGCATGAATCAGCGTATCCACAAACTCATTGCGCTGCTGGATGAGTATCATAATGTCGCCTGCGGCCACGGCACGCCCTTTGGCGGGCAGCATGCGGCCAGATTCTAGCCAGTGCTGAATCTGGCTTGCAATCGTATCTGCCAGCCGTACGGCAGGGTCTTCTTTGGTGCGGTAATGGTCGGGCAGGGGCCAAAATTCTTTTTCATTTTTCTTTGGCGTGGTTAGTGCGGGCCAGAGCTCCACCCTTCCGGCGTGACCAAGTCGGTGCGCTTCGTGCGGAACATAAGCATCAGATGTTACAGCCCGAGCGAGGGCTTCATCTTCAAACACGGCATCCACCACATCCAGTACCGCTTTTACCGAACGGAAAGACTTATCAAGCGAAACCGAATGCCACGGCTGCTTTGCGTCTTTTGCTTTTTGCTTCAGCATAGTATGCATGGCGTTAAACCCGCTGATATCAGCACCTTGGAAGCTGTAGATGGATTGTTTTTCGTCTCCCACCACAAACAGGGTGCGGGTGAGAGCGCCGCTACTTTCGCCGCTGAAAAATTCTTCGCAGAGTGCTTTTAAAATCTGCCATTGCAGGGGTGACGTATCCTGTGCTTCATCCACCAGCACGTGATTGATGCCGCCGTCCAGCTTGAAGCGTATCCACGGGGCGAACTCGCTTTTTTCCAGCAGGTTTGCGGCGCTCTTAATCAGGTCATCAAAATCTAAAAGACACTGGTTTTTTTTCAGGAACGCATATAGTTCCATCAGTCCTTCGCTCACATGAATCATGCTTTCGGTAAGCTGTGCAGTAGTGATATTCGCGCAGTCATCCAGCACTTTTAAAATACGCCGCTGTTCAGCATGTACGATGTCTGCTGCTTCTGGCAGGGCGGGCTGTGTTTTTTCCGTAATAATGCTTTTTAATACTTTCGCCTCACCACTGGCTGCGATGAAAACAGAGACGTAGGACTTGTCAAAAAAGAACGCACGTTTTTCTGGTGGCGCTTCTAAAAAAGTAAAAATGGCAGCGCTGTTTTTATGGTCAGTTTTGTTTTTTCCATCACGCAGCACCCCTGCGAGGCGGCGTAAGTTTATGGTATCAAACGCCTCATCCTTACACGCTGCCAGCAGTAGCGTACTCACATTATCGGTTGGCTTTACGCCCAGTGCGCCATACACGTTCCGCGCAAAGGCATCGGAACTACCATGCAATTTTATTTGCTCTGCCAGTCTGCCGCGCTGGTTAATAATTTCCTGCAGCACTTCGTTGAAGCTTTTATCTCCTACATTCTGGGCAATATGCCGCAGGGCAACCGCGATGCGTTCCTGTTTTTGCTCAGGTAAAAAACTACTGCCGCCCGTAATAAGCCGCAGGCGTGCTTCTTCCAGCATGGCGCGTGTTCGGTCTTCCTCGGCCACTGAAAAATGCGGTGCTAATCCTGCTTCAAGCGGAAAGCGCTTCAGCAGCGACTGGCAGAAAGAATGGATAGTAAGAATTTTCAGACTCTCCGGTTTATCGACCACTGTGGCAAATAATGTACGGGCGTTGCCAAGTTGTTTGCTGTTTGGCTGCTGTGCGGTAAGTGCTTTTAGGGTGCTACGCAGTGGCGCATCTTCCATCATCACCCATCGCGCTAATTCTTTATGCACGCGCAGGGCCATTTCAGCGGCGGCGGCCTTGGTGAAGGTGATGCAGAGAATTTCTTCCGGCCGTGTGCCTTCCAGCAGCAGGCGCAGCACGCGGTCCGTCAGTACTTTGGTTTTGCCTGTTCCGGCTGAGGCACTCACCCACACGCTATGCAGAGGGTTTGAGGCTAATTCCTGTGCGGAGCTTGAAACGGAAGCGGGGCTAAGGGGCAGATGCGGCACGGCCTGCATTTAAGCACACTGATAGCGGTCGAGATATTTCGGCACCACGTCTTCCACTTTGGCGGGCTTGAGACCGAGCGTTTTGAACGTATATACCGCGTTATCACTCACCACATTATCATATTGCAGAAGCGTCACTTGGTCGCGTGTTAGCGGCGGCGTGGGTAATAGCTCACTGGGGCCAGCTATGGCATATTTAGCAAACGGAACCGGAATGGAAACAAGGAAACGTTTGCGGCCAGTGGCCTTCAGCACATATTCCATCAGCTCGCGGAAACTATATGTCCTTGGGCCGCCGAGCTCGAATACCGCGCCTTCATATCCGCCATTTTCGATAATTCGCACAATGGCTTCGGCCACGTCATTCACATACACGGGCTGGAATTTTGTTTTGCCGCCGCCAATTAAAGGCAGGGCAGGGGCAAGGGTGGCAATTTTTGCAAAGCGGTTAAAGAACTGGTCTTCCGCGCCGAAAATAATACTGGGGCGTAAAATAACCGCGCCGGGGAACGCGGCGAGCACCGCCTTTTCGCCGTTGAGTTTCGTGCGCGCGTAGTTTGAAAGCACAGCCTTATCCACCCCAAGGGCAGACATATGAATAAACTGCTTCACGCCTGCTTTTTTGGCTTCCTGTGCCGCAATTTCGGCGCCCTTGGCATGCACGGCGCCGAAGCGCTGTTTGCCGCTTTGAAATAAAATACCCGTGAGGTTAATAACAACATCAGAGTTGGTAATCGCAGCTTTAACGGATTCAGACTTGCGGACATTGCACTTCACAAGGCTTACTTGCCCCACCATGCCAGCGGTTTTGGCAAAGAGGGCTTTTTCGGGGTTGCGTGAGGCGATATTCACCAGATGACCGGCCTTAGCGAGCGCGTTGGCCACATAGCCGCCCACAAAGCCGCTGCCGCCAATAATCGTGATGATTTTACGTTCTGCCATAGCCATCCTTATCCGCGTTACCAGCCGCCATTTATAAAGAAAATAAACCCATTTGCAAAGCGATAGGTTTACCGCAGCAAAAAGAACTACTCAAAGCACTGTAAATGATATAAATTACTGGCAAAACAAGCTATTAAAACACGTGAAGGGGTGCTGCCCGTGGCGAACCATTTATATACTTACGACCTACCGGCTGGCCTTAGCCTTGCGGGTGACTTGGCGATTGATACCGAAACGCTGGGCCTCAACCTGTCACGCGACCGTCTGTGTGTGGTGCAGATTTCAAATGGGGATGGTAACGCGCATCTGGTGCATTTCCCTGAGCCGAAATACGATGCGCCGAATCTTCGTAAACTGCTGCGTGAAAGCAAAGGCACCAAAATTTTCCATTACGCCCGCTTCGACCTTGCAGCGCTTAAAATTTATCTCGATGTGGAATTGAAAAACTCGGTCTATTGCACCAAAATTGCCTCCAAGCTGGTGCGCACGTATACGGATAAACACGGCCTGAAGGATTTATGCCGTGAATTCCTGAATTTCGAACTTTCCAAGCAGCAGCAGTCCTCGTACTGGGGCTCCGATAGTTTAACCGAAGAGCAGGTAAAATACGCCGCGTCTGACGTGCTGTATTTACATGAGCTGAGAGCCAAGCTAGAAGCGATGCTCAAAGACACTGGCCGCACCGAGTTGGCGAAAGCCTGCTTTACCTTCCTTCCGGCGCGTGTGGCGCTCGACATGGCAGGCTGGCAGGATCACGATATTTTCTCGCATGCGTAGAATTATGGCAAAGAAACCGCAAGCCAAGGCACTGTCTGTAAACCGTGATATTAAGGTGGCCATCAATGTGCTGGAAACCGCCATTGAAGGCATCCGTGCGCTTGAGCTGGCGCTGGATGGTCGCTTCACCAAAGCGGTGGATATCATCGCGAACCTCAAGGGGCGCGTCATTATCAGCGGTATGGGCAAAAGCGGTCACATCGCGCGCAAAATTGCCGCCACCCTTTCTTCCACCGGCACGCCCGCGCACTTCGTGCATCCGGGTGAGGCAAGCCACGGCGACCTTGGCATGATTACGGCAGATGATGCCGTGATTCTGCTTTCGAACTCCGGTGAAACGGCAGAGCTGAAAGACATCATCACCTACACCAAACGCTTTTCTATTCCGCTCATTGGCGTGGTGCGCCGTAAAACTTCTTCGCTGGTTGATGCAGCAGACATTGCCTTTGTGCTGCCGGAAATTCCGGAAGCTTCGCCGCTGGGTGCGCCGACCACATCCACCACCATGATGCTCGTGTGGGGTGATGCGGTGGCGATGGCCCTGCTGGAACGCCGTGGTTTTGGTAAGGACGATTTCAAAGTATTCCACCCGGGCGGAAAGCTGGGCAGCAAGCTTACCAAAGTGAAAGATTTAATGCGAGCAGGCAAAGCCCTGCCGGTAGTAAAAGCCTCATCCCCGATGTCAGAAGCACTGCTTGAAATTACCTCAAAGCGCCTTGGCTGCACCGCGGTGGTGGATGCAAAAGGTAAGCTGATTGGCATCATCACTGATGGTGATTTACGCCGCCACATGGGCGACAACATCATCCGCCAGAAGGCTGAAAAAGTGATGACGGCAAAACCCGTGTGCATCCGCCCGAACGCGCTGGCGGAAGAAGCGGTGGCGGTGATGAATAAAAAATCCATCACCAGCCTGTTTGTGGTTGAGGGCGATAAGCTTCTCGGCATCATCCACATCCACGACCTACTGAAAGCGGGCGCGGCATGAACACCGAGCCGGTGCCCCAAGGCACAGAAGGTAAGCCCTCTGTTCCACGCATGATTGATGAATGGGTGCGCCGTCGGCACGACAGCAACATCTTAGGCTTTCTTTCTCTTCATAAAATATTAGTGAACCTCACCAAGCGCATCGTGCTTGTGCTCGCATTGCTGCTCGTTGCGGTGCTCATGATATGGCCGTTCGTGGTGCCGGAAGAAAAGCGTCTGCAAATTGTGTTCTCCGATAAAGACCTTCCGCCGATGGCAGTAGAAGGCGAGATTGTGGATACGAACCGCATGCTGAAACCCCGATTTCATGGCATGGACCGTAACAACCAGCCCTATAGCGTGGTAGCGGAAGAGGCGGTGCAGAAAAGTGAAGAAGAGGTGATTTTAAAGCAGCTCAGCGGCGAAATGACACTTCAGGATGGGAAGTGGTATTCCATTACGGCGGTTGAGGGCACTATCTTCATCAAGGCGAAGAAGATGACGATGGAAGGTGATGTAAGCGTGTTTACCGACACAGGTTTTCAGGTGCGCACCGCAACTGCCCATGCCGATATGGATGCAGGCACGGCTACCAGCGAAACCGCCGTGTCTGTACAGGGGCCGCCGGGGCGGCTTGAGGCAAGCGGGTTTAAAATCTTAAACCGTGGCGATGAAATTTATTTTACCGGCCCCGTGAAAATGACTATCTATACCGACAGATGAGGACGATATGAAAAAATGGATGTTAACAGGTGTGGCGGTAGTGGCGCTGTGTGCGGCTCCGGCTTTTGCACAAATTATTCCGGGCGCAAAGGACACATCCTTGCCGATTGAAATCACGGCAGACAATCTGAAAGTCTTGCAGAAAGACCAAGTGGCGGTGTTTGAGGGTAAAGTTGAAGCCATTCAAGGTAACATCCGCCTCACGTCAGATAAGATGACAGTGTTTTACCGTGGCGGTGGTGAAGAAAAAAAGGCAGCGGGTCAGCCTGCGGTATCTAAAATCATCGTGGAAGGCAACGTATTCCTCGCCAACCCACGCGAAACCGCCAAAGGCCGCGAAGGGGTCTATGACGTGGATAGAACCATGGTAACGCTAAGCGGGGACGTGGTGCTCACACGGGACAAGAACGTGCTGAACGGCAACAAGCTGGTGTACAACATGGATACCGGAAAAAGCGAGCTTTTCGGCGGTTCTGGCGAGGTTAAGCCGGACGGCACCACCACCAGCGGCGGGCGCGTAAAAGGCCTGTTTGTGCCGGGCGGGCAGAAGAATTAGCATGACATTTCTGTGAAATTCTTTTATTCTCAATCGGTTAGTTAGCTAATTCACACATTTTAAAAACATGGCAGATAAAGTCATTCACATCGGCGCGCCGCATGGGCAGGTGGATTTCACAAAATCCAAGTCGCTTCTGTCGAGTTCGGGTCTAAGGGCAGAAAAGCTCGGCAAGAGCTATGCCAAAAAGCCAGTGATTCGTGACGTAAGCCTTAGTGTGAACCGTGGTGAGGCCGTGGGGCTTTTGGGGCCGAACGGTGCGGGCAAAACCACTTTATTTTACATGATTACCGGTTTGATTCAGCCAGATTACGGGCATATTTTTCTCGATGGTGCGGATGTCACCGAACTGCCGGTATACCGCCGTGCACGCATGGGCGTAGGCTATCTGCCGCAGGAAGCCTCGATTTTTCGTGGCCTCACGGTGGAAGAAAACATCATGGCAATTTTAGAAGTCAGCGAGCCGATTCCTGATAAACGCCAAGTGATACTCGATGAACTGCTGGCGGAATTTTCTATCGACCATTTGCGCACCGTGTCGGCCTTGGCCCTGTCTGGCGGTGAGCGCCGCAGGGTGGAAATTGCCCGCGCGCTGGCATCGCGCCCGTCCTTTATTCTGCTTGATGAACCGCTGGCGGGGATTGACCCGATTGCGGTGGGCGAGGTGCGTAACCTTATCTCCCACCTGAAAGACCGTGGCATCGGCGTGCTGATTACCGACCACAACGTGCGCGAAACACTGCGTATTGTGGACCGCGCTTACATCATCCATGATGGCAGCGTGCTCATGGAAGGCCAACCGCAGGAAATCGTGGGCAGCGAAGAGGTCCGCAAAGTCTATCTCGGCGAGCGCTTTACGCTCTAGTCAACAGTATTATTTTCATTTTGGCATAGTTTTTGCTTAAACCGCTCTTGGAGTGGGTGGGTAACTTTTGTATAATCAAAGCAGAAGTTATTGGTGGTTTAGGTAAATGGCACCCACACAGCGGCCCATGCAGGGTTTAGAGATACGGCAAGGCCAGTCACTGGTCATGACGCCGCAATTACAGCAGGCGCTGAAACTGTTGCAATATTCTTCACAAGAACTCCAAGCCTATATCGACGAACAGCTTGAAAAAAACCCGCTTCTGGCCAAAGAAGGGCAGGAGGATGTTCGCGAAGAGGGCGAAGAACAAGCGGCACTGGAATTATCCGATGGCATAGAGTCTGAAGAAACACAGGACATTGTGAGCCAGTCAGAGCAAGGCGGCTCATCCGAGGACGAAGCGCTCGACATCAGCCATGAAAACCGCTGGGAAGAGGGGCAGGATTTCGGGCAGGGCAATAACAGCCTTGTCTACGAACACACCCGTTCCGGCAATCATAATTTTGATAGCAACGAATTCGACCTTGAGCAGATGGAGGGCGAAAAGCCTTCGCTGCGCGATTCACTGCTCGACCAGATTTATCTGGATATTCCTGAGCCGCAGGAGCGTATTATCGCCACGCATTTGATGGATGGGCTTGATGCAGCCGGGTATCTTTCTGCGCCATTGTCGGAATTCGCACAGCAGCTCGGCGTGCCTTTGGCGCAGGTTGAAAAAGTGCTGGAGAAGCTGCATCGGTTTGACCCTCCTGGCATTTTCGCGCGCGATTTGAAAGAATGCCTCGCGCTGCAACTGAGGGAGAAAAACCGTCTCGACCCCGCGATGCAATTGCTGCTGGATAATCTGCCGCTGCTCGCAACAGGAGACATGCCGAAGCTCGAAAAAATATGCCATGTGAACCATGAAGACATGGTGCAGATGTGCGCAGAAATCCGCGCGCTGAACCCCAAGCCGGGTAGCGACTTTGACTATCAGCAGGTGGAAACCATGCGGCCGGATGTATTCGTAAAGCGCGGCAAAGACGGCTCATGGCAGTTGGAGTTGAATAACGAAACACTCCCGCGGATGCTGGTAAACCGCCGTTATTATGCGCAGGTGAAGCAGCACGCCAAAGGTGAAACTGAGAAAAAATACTTAAGCGACCAGTTGGGTGATGCCAACTGGCTGGTGAAAACGCTGAACCAGCGTGCCGAGACCATTTTAAAGGTGGCGACCGAGTTGGTGCAAACCCAGCAGGATTTCTTCGAAAAAGGCGTGGCATACTTAAAGCCGCTCACGCTTAAAATTATTGCCGATAAAATCGGGGTGCATGAAAGTACCGTTGGGCGCGTTACCACCAGTAAATATATGGCCACGCCGCAAGGTGTGTTTGAAATGAAGTTTTTCTTTTCGTCTTCGGTTACCAGCATTGAAACGGGTGAAGATGTTTCAAGCACTGCCGTAAAACATCTGATTAAGCAACTGATAGATAAAGAAAATATAAAAGACGTGCTGTCAGATGATACGCTGGTGGATATGCTGCAGGAACGCGGCATCAGCGTGGCACGGCGCACGGTGGCGAAGTATCGCGAGGCGATGCATATTCCATCCTCTGTTGAGCGCCGTCGTCTGAAGAAAATGCAGGGCTCGTAGCAGTTGATTTCGCAGTTGCGAAAGAGTAAAATTTAACTTGTGGAAAGGGAGCAAGGCCGTATGATGGCCGCCGATAATGCTCTCTAAATTTTCGTAATATTCAGAACAGGATTTTTAACTATGCAAGTTTCTGTGACCGGTCAAGGTATGGAAGTTGGTGCTGCACTGAAAGACACTGTGCATGAGCGTCTGGAAAAAGGCGTAAATAAATATTTTGACCGCGCGATTAACGCGGATGTTGTGTTTTCAAAGCGTGGCCACTTCTTCACCGCCAATGTGCAGGTGAATGAAGGCACGGGTACGGGTATTTTCATTAAAGGCACGGGCGAGTCGGAAGACGTATACGCCGCATTTGACCAAGCCGCGGACCGCATCGAAAAGCAGCTGCGCCGCTATAAGCGCCGCATCAAAAATCACAAAGGCACCAGCCTGAATGAGATTGATGACGTGAAAGCGCTGCTTCAGGGCAAAAAATACGTGCTGCAGAACGATGAATCGGTGGAAGAAGAATCGGCGGAAGAAGAAACCCCGCTTATCATTGCTGAAAAGCCCGCCTCCATTGAGCGCCTTTCGGTGAGCGAAGCGGTGATGCGTATGAATCTGGCAGATTTGCCGGCGCTGATGTTCATCAACAAAAAGAACGACCACCTGAACGTGGTGTATGTGCGCAAAGATGGCAACATCTCTTGGGTGGATTCCAAGGTAACAGCAGCTTCTGTTGCGGCCTAACTAACTTCAAACTAGGGTTCCCCCATGGCTGGCAAGCGGCAGACTTTACACAAGGTCTACATCGCGGGTGCTGGCCCGGGGGACCCTGAACTCCTTACCCTCAAAACCTATCGCTTGCTTCGCGAATATGCCGACGTCGTGGTGTATGACCGCTTGGTGCCAAAAAAAATCCTGAAGCTGATTCCTAAAAAAGTGCAGATGGTCTATGCGGGCAAGTCGTGCCGCAAGCATGTCATGACGCAAGATGAAATCAACGCCGAGCTGGTGTCACAGGCAAAATCCGGAAAGAAAGTCGTGCGCCTGAAAGGCGGCGATCCGTTTATTTTTGGGCGTGGCGGCGAAGAGATTGAGTATCTCGCCAAAAACGGTATTCCGTTTGAAGTCGTTCCGGGTATCAGCTCTGCCTCTGCGATTAGTTCGCTGCTCGGCGTGCCGCTCACGCATCGCGGCCTTGCCACGGGTGTACGTTTTATCACCGGCCATCAGCAGAAAGGCGAGGCGGTGAAGCTCGACTGGAAAGGGCTCGCCAATAACGAAACCACGTTGGTGGTGTATATGGGCTTGGCGAATCTGGAAAACATCACGAAGCATCTGATTAAGGCTGGGCTTCCGGCCAGCACACCTGCCGTGGCGGTTGAAAACGGTACACTGCCGGGTGAAAAACGCTACTACAGCACGGTCAAATCTATCGCCGCACAAGTGAAGCGCAAAAAGTTCGAGCCACCCACACTCGTCATCATCGGCAAAGTGGTGAGTGTTTCCCAGCGGCTTGAAAAGCTCCTCGCTAAATCAAAATCCTAAAATATAGGCAGCCACAATCTGCGCCGGGGTTTCCGGTTTCGGGTGGGTTGTCCCATACCCCATACGTCCTATAAAACCTTACTTTGACAGGTAAAAATAGGCCATTTAGGCGCGTCAATTAGCCGCCATGTTTACCAATATCTGTCTTTGATTGCTCCGAAAGCAACTGGTCGTAGGTCTGCGCTTTGCGAGAGTCATAGGGAGGCAACCTTCTTTCTTCCAATAACCGAATAAAATCGGCTTCGTTTAAATGCTGTGTATCCGAGCAGCTTTTTCCATAAGTGCAAATGTAATAATAAGGCTCTTTGGCGAGGCCTCTCCTGTATCCGTACACGGTGTCCTTATGCCACATCACATCCCTTACATCAGCTATGACAACCCGCTTCTTGTTTTTGTCAGTAATGATGTAGGAGTGATAAGGTGCGTCAAAATCGATTTGGTAAAGAAATCCATTTGGGAGATATATAGGAAGGGGAGCGGGCGCAAAAACCCCATTGTAAAATATAACCACAAACGGCCATGCCATCACAACCGTTCCCACTAAAGCCGCGATTGCCACATATGTTATACAAACCCATTTTATAATTTTTTTTACTATTCGTTTCATGGTTTTTCTATTTTTGCTGTGGCGTTAAATTTTGTTTTCCATTTATCAGTAATAAGGTACACATCGCCAAGCGCATCATCAATACCTCTTATTCTTTCTTCCGCTTCTAGCCGGCCAACACCAAAGATCCTTTGCTGTATTTCCACAAGGGTAAAGACGTCTGCAAATTCATCTTTGAAATCGTATGCAATGACTCCATTTATAATCAAAAAATTACCTTCTTCTCTAACATCCCCCTGAAATTCTCCACCTACCGTTGAATTTCTAAAAGTGTACAGCACGTCATAGAAGTTATAGGGAGCTCCAAAGGGGTAGCTGAAGTGACCATTTCCAGCTTTTATCGCCTCATCTATGATTTGTTGATTTAATGCCCGATAAACACCAGGCTGCCCATCTGATGCAATTGCGCGATGTTCATAATAATCAATTATATCAGATAAGTAGCCCGTCTCTTGTAATGTTACTGAGCCGCCCCCATTATTCCTATAATGATTCCAGAAATCATTGTTACCCCACTTTTTGGGATTATCATTTGCAGAGCTTATCAGAACCTGCGTTGCAGAATAATCGCCATTCAAAGGCTCTGCCCAACACCGGCAGCCGTAATCCTCGCCGGGGTTCCCGGTTTCGGGTGGGTTGTCCCAGCTAAATATTTTTCCATTATTGGCGGCGTGTGAAGACCGCACCTTGTCATCGCCAGCCGTGCGCCAAATATAATGGGTGGTTGGTTGTTCTGCAGCTTTATGGGAAATGCAAATGGCTGTGCCACGGCGCAGATATTCAGTAAACGCTTTTCGGTAAAGCAGTGTATGCAAGCTCATGGTGACGCACCTCGTTCACGGTGAATTTTCATTCATCGTAAGCGGGCTCGCGGCTAGCCGGAAGGGGCTAAGTTTTTAAGCTTAAGCCGCCGTCATCAAATGGCGCATCACGTTTTGCAAGATGCCGCCGTTGCGGTAATACTCAATTTCATCCGCCGTATCGATGCGGCACAGCACGCTGATGGTTTCTTGTTTGCCATCTTTGCGCGTAATCACCACATCCATATCCATGCGCGGCTTGATGCCTTTTTCAAGGCCGAGCACGTCGAACGTTTCCGAGCCATCCAGTTTCAGCGTGTCTTTCGTCATGCCGTTTTTGAACACCAGCGGAAGCACACCCATGCCCACAAGGTTCGAACGGTGAATGCGCTCAAAGCTTTCCGCAATCACGGCTTTGATGCCCAGCAGCAAGGTGCCCTTGGCTGCCCAGTCGCGGGACGAACCAGTGCCATATTCCTTACCAGCCACCACCACGAGCGGTGTGCCGTCCTGCTGATATTTCATCGAGGCTTCGTAAATGCTCATGGTTTCGCCCGTGGGCAGATACTTGGTTACGCCGCCTTCCGTGCCCGGTGCCAGCAAGTTCTTGATGCGGATGTTGGCAAACGTGCCGCGCATCATAATCTCGTGGTTGCCGCGGCGTGCGCCGTAGGAGTTAAAGTCTTTCGCCGGAACGCCTTTGTCAGCAAGGTATTTCGCCGCAGGGCTGGTTTTCGAGATATTGCCCGCCGGTGAGATATGGTCGGTGGTGATACTATCACCCAATAGTGCCAGCATCTTCGCGCCCTTGATTGGCTTAATGCCGCCTGGGGCTTTCTGCATACCCACGAAGTAAGGCGGGTTCTGCACGTAGGTGCTGTTGTTGTTCCATTTATAGGTCATGCCTTCGGCGACCTTAATTTTCTGCCAGTCTTCATCGCCGCTGAACACGTCAGCATATTTGCTGGCGAACATTTTTGAGGTCACAACGGAGTTCACTGTATCAGACACTTCTTTGTTTGAGGGCCAGATGTCCTTCAAGAACACATCTTTGCCATCACTGCCTTTGCCGAGCGATTCCTTCGTGACATCCACGCGCATATTGCCGACCAGCGCATACAGCACCACCAGCGGCGGAGACATCAGATAGTTCGCCTTCGTCAGCGGGTGTACGCGGCCTTCAAAGTTACGGTTGCCGGAAAGCACGCTGGCCACCAGCAGGTCGTTATCTTTAATGGATTTTTCAACGGTTTCTTTGAGCGGGCCGGAGTTACCGATGCACGTGGTGCAGCCATAGCCCACAAGGTTGAAGCCCAGTTTATCGAGCGCGCCATCAAGCTTTGCAGCACTTAAATATTCCGAAACCACCTTCGAGCCTGGTGCGAGTGACGTCTTCACCCACGTCTTCACCTTCAGGCCTTTTTCAAGGGCCTTCTTGGCAAGCAAACCGGCGGCAATCATGACGCTTGGGTTCGATGTGTTCGTGCAGCTGGTAATGGCGGCAATCACCACGGCGCCATCGCCCATTTCGCCATCCATGCCTTCAATTTTGGCTTTGCGGTCAAGGTTGGCTTTGTCGCCGCCCAAAGTTTTGATGCCTTCTTTGAAACCAGCAGCAGCAGCGCTGAGTGCAATTTTGTCCTGCGGGCGTTTAGGGCCGGCAATGCAGGCTTCCACGCTACCAAGGTCCAGTTCCAGTGTGTCAGTAAACACGGGGTCTGGCGCGTCATTCTCACGCCACATACCTTGTGCTTTCGCATAGGCTTCGGTCAGCGCGATGGTATCTTTGCTGCGTGCGGTCAGTTCAAGATATTTAATCGTTTCACGGTCAATCGGGAAGAAGCCGCAGGTTGCGCCATATTCCGGTGCCATGTTGGCGATGGTAGCACGGTCTGCCAGCGGCAGGTTGTTCAGGCCGGGGCCGAAGAACTCTACAAATTTATTCACCACGCCTTTTTTACGCAGCATCTGCGTCACCGTCAGCACGAGGTCAGTGGCCGTAGTGCCTTCTTTTAAAGAACCTGTCAGTTTAAAGCCAATCACTTCCGGAATCAGCATCGAGGTCGGCTGGCCCAGCATGGCTGCTTCGGCTTCAATGCCGCCCACACCCCAACCCAGCACGGCAAGGCCATTCACCATGGTCGTGTGGCTATCAGTGCCCACCAGTGTGTCAGGGTAGGCAACGGTTTTGCCGCCTTCTTTTTTCGTCCACACCACTTGGGCGAGGTATTCCAGATTCACCTGATGGCAAATACCCGTGCCTGGTGGCACCACGCGGAAGTTATCAAACGCCTTTTGGCCCCAGCGCAGGAATTCATAGCGCTCAAGGTTGCGTTCCATTTCCAGCTGCACGTTTTCTTTAAACGATGTGCCCGTGCCGTAATTATCCACCTGCACCGAGTGGTCAATCACAAGGTCAACTGGCGTGAGCGGGTTAATTTTCTTCGGGTCGCCGCCGAGGGCTTTCATCGCGTCGCGCATGGCGGCAAGGTCCACCACGGCAGGTACGCCGGTGAAATCCTGCATCAGCACGCGGGCAGGGCGGTAAGCAATTTCATGTTCGCTGGTGCGCTTTTCCATCCAGGTGGCGATGGCTTTAATGTCGTCCACCGTCACGGTGCGGCCATCTTCCCAGCGGAGCATATTTTCGAGAATCACTTTTAAGGAATAAGGTAGGCGGGAGAAGTCTTTGCCGAGCGCCTTTGAGGCAGCGGCGATGCTGAAGTAATCGTAAGTTTTACCACCGGCTTCTAATGAAGTGCGGGTTTTTAAGGTGTCCTTACCGATTGCAGTCATAGTAGCATCTCCCTGTAAAACCGAATTAGTTTTGAATAATACATGGCTTTGGGTTACAAAACAACAGGATGCAAATTGCTTAAACAAGGTGCGACAAGAAAAACATGCTCACCTGTGACAAAATTACCTGCCAGCGCGGCGGCAAAAGTCTGTTTCAAAACCTTTCACTTTCGCTCGATGTGGGCGAAATGGTGCTGGTGCGTGGCGCCAACGGCAGCGGCAAAACCACACTATTGAAAATCGTAGCGGGTTTGTTCGTGCCGCAAAATGGTGCAGTGCTGTGGGATAGAAAAAACATCCGCGAGCTGGGGGCGGATTATTATCACGACTGCGCATTCATCGGCCATAAAACAGGCATGAAGGCGCTCGCTACCGTAAAAGAGAACCTGAAATTTTATGCGAAGCTCTACGGCACGGAAGAAATGCTTTCCGCCTCCATTCGCTACTTTAAGCTCGATAATTATGCTGATACGCGCTTCGCGCAACTTTCGCAGGGTTGGCAGCGCCGCGTAGCCTTAGCGCGGTTGATGCTTTCAAACACGGCACTCTGGCTGCTCGATGAACCGTGGAGCAATCTGGATGATGAGGGCGCGCAGATGCTCAGCAACCTGCTGGCGGTGCGGCTTGACCAAGGCGGCATGGCACTTATCAGCAACCACGGTGATGCACCGCTAAAACCCGCGCATGAAGTGGTGCTGAAAGGTGGTGAGGCATGAGCGCGCTGCTGCACATCCTTAAGCGTGACATGGTGCTTGCCGTGCGGCGGCGCGGCGGCGTGGCACACAGCATTGTTTTCTGCCTGATGCTGGTGGTGATGTATCCGCTTGCTTTCGGTGCGGATAGCACGCTGCTGCAAACCATCGGCGCAGGGGTTATCTGGGTAGCAGCATTGGTGATTTCCACGCTCAATCTTCCCTCTCTGTTTGAGGATGATTTTGAAGATGGCAGCCTTGAAGGTATGGCCCTCACACCCATTGGTTTACATAAAGTCGTGTGCGGAAAGTTGTTTGCGCACTGGCTCACAGGGCCGTTGGTGTTGGCACTATTCTCACCATTTTTCGCGATGTTGCTTGGCCTTGATGCGGCTTCATGGATTCACCTTGCGGCATCACTCGCGCTTGGTGGTCTGCTACTTACGTTGATTGGCTCGCTGGGTGCGGCGCTATCACTTGGTGTACGCAAGGCGGGCATGCTGGTGTCGCTGCTGGTGCTGCCGCTCTACGTACCAGTGCTGATATTTGCCACCGCTGCGCTTGGCGCAAAACCAGAACAGGGTTATATGGGGCTCGGATTCCTGCTGCTGCTATTACTACCCGTTACACTGCTGGCATCGGTGCAGGCATTGAAGGTTGCGCTTGAGGAAAGCTAATAGCCGCGGCTTAAAGCATTCGGCGAGAATGTAAGGTTAAACGCCACGGAAACGCGTGTGCCATCGCCCTTAAACGGCAGAATGTAATGCTCCACATAGCTCGGAAAAATAACCATCAGGCCAGGCTTTGGCGGAATCATCACGCTGGAAACCTGGTCACGAACAGGTGCAACGGATGCACGGATGCGTGGGTCTGCCAATACCAAATTACCTGCACCGCGATAGGAAGGTTTGTCCGGCGGCACAGAAACATAATACACACCGCTTAAATTCGCGCGCGGGTGAATATGTGGTGCACCAGCACTGCCATCACGTAAAATTACCGACCAGCCGGAAAGTTTCATGCGGAAGTCCGACACTTTTTCCAGCGGCGTGCTGCTTTCATTTTTCCAGAATTCACGCACATGGCGCAGTGCCGTGGCGGTAATAATTTTACGCAGGTCCTGAACGGCCCAGTTATTTGTATCTAAAAATGTTCTATCAGAACGGTAGCCGCCTTTAATCGCGCTGCGCGGTAAATCTGTGCCTTTCACTTCTGAAGCAAGGATAATTTTTTTCAGCTCTTCATTCATTTTTTCAGCATTAGGTTGCTGATGGATGAAACACACGGTGGGAAATAGTTTCAAAGGGCCAGTGGTTAGCGCTTGCTGCTGCGGTATTTTTTGCGTGGTTGGGGTAACGGGCTTTTGTGCGGCAACGGGCTTTAAAACAGCAGCCGGCGCTTTGGTTTGTGGTGTTGGTTTTGCGGCTGGCTTCGCAGCGGGTTTTTTGGCAGAACCGGAAGATGGCTTTTTGCTCGGTGCTTTATTTTTCTTTTTAGCCATCTTTGAATCCTCCTAAAACAATGTGTCCTTAGGCTAACATCTTTTGCTAAGCGCTTCTATTGGAAACTCTAAATCGAGCGATTCCCAAAATGCGTTTACTTCCTTCAGTACGGTGTTGGCTTTTTGGGTGTGAGATTTACTGAAGGTTTCCTGTTCTGAAAGCTTAAACTCTTCCGGCTTCAACTTCACGCCAAACTCTTTATACAGCTTACTTACTGCGCCAGTCATACCTTCGCGGCTGTAAGGCACAATCAGTGCGTTTTTCGTGCGTGGCATGCCGGTTATCGCCATCTGGAAGTGGAAACGCTTCCAGTAGCCGAGCAGCACTTCCACATAATCCATTTCGCGCACGGCGGCTTCGTCATAGCCATGGTGAACCCAATCGTTTAAGGCCCAGCGTTCAATCGCGCTGCGCAAGGCAAACCTTCCGCCCTTGGGCATACCACCGCTTTTTTCCATCACCGATTGAATCATTGAAAGCGGGTGGCGCAGCGTAATAATGTAACGCGCGTTCTCGCCGAGCACTTCGTCAATCAGCGAAAAATTATATACGCCTTTGGTAAATTTTTTCGGCACCACAATTTTGCCGCCTTGCTGCAATTTGTTGTGCTTGCCGAAATAAATCTCCACCATGGTGAGATATTCTGCGACTTGCAGCAGGCTGTTTGTGTGCACATTTGATTTGTTACGGAAGGCGAGGTGGTCAAGATGCGGGAAGCCATCATGTGCCACTGCATTCTGCACGGTTTTATAGTCAATCTCGCAGGCGCGGAAGAGCTGCTTGGTCAGGTAAGTTCCGCCGGTGCGCGGAATACCCACCACCATATTAAACGCAAAACGCTCGGCTGATTTTAGCGAGGTAATTCTGCCAGTCAGCATTTCTTTGAAATAGCGGTAAGAGCGCAGTACCGCTTTTTTGCCCATTTCATCCGCTAGAACAGTGGAGGCTTTTCCCTGAATGTTTTTATAACGGTCGCGGGTGCTGGCGAGGCTTTCTTCATCCTGTTTATACCACTCACCCGCATGGTAGGCTTCGCCCTTAATGGTGGTATATAAAAAGTCGATGAACGCAGGCGACGCTGGTATCTCAGCATCGGTCAGTGTGAGGGTTAATCCCATGGTGCGTTCCGTTAGAAGGTTTGACTGACGCGGAAGTAAATCATGTCGTCATCCACTTCGGTTGAATTGTAATCACCGAGTGGGTGCGCCCAATCAAAGCGGAGCGTGGTCGGGTTGATGTCAGGCACGAATTGCGTGCTAATCTCAACGCCAATACCAGCGCTATAGAGATGATTGTCCAGCGACTGGCCTGGTAAGCGGTTATACACGGCACCACCATCAAGGAATGGGCCAGCGCTCACCGTCCATTCGGCATCCACCGGAATGTCGTGGTTATATTCCAGTGTGAACTGGTAACCGGCTTCACCGGTTTCAGATGCTGGTTCAAAGCCGCGAATGCTGCCATAACCGCCCAGCGAAAACAGGTCGGAAGACAGCAGGGTGTCAGAAGCCAGCTGGCCGGAAGCCACCGCTTTCAGCGCACCGTCTGGGTGCAATGCGCGGCTTTGCGCAATAAAGAGTGGTTCAAACAACCATGCTTCAGGGTCGCCCGCTGCGCGAGTTGCAAGTGCATCACCCTGATCGCTAGCACCCATAATGCTAAGGCCCTTAGACACTTTTGAAGACACGAAGAACACGCTGTCAAATGCACGGTACAAATAAGAACCTGCAAAATAACCACGGCGAATGTCATCTTCTGTTTCAACGATATCGCTACGGAAAGATTCATGCTGGCGTACATCAACACCAGCGCGTGCGGTGATTTGATGGTCGCGCGTATTTAAAATGTTGCTAGCGAGAGCTACGTTCACACTGTCGGTTTCGCCCGTTGCATCAAGTGCGGCAAGACGGTCGCCAATTTCATTTTCGCTGTGCAGGTAATTTGCTTCCAGCTTCAGGTTGTGCAGCGGGAGCGGAACAACCGTTCCAACGTTGGCACTCCACAGGTCACCGCTAGAACGGCGCAGGTCAGCTTGTACCACTTCACCAAGATTTAGCAGGTTTTTCTTTTCAACATGCAGCGTGCCCACGGCGCGGCCGGTTAGCTCGCTGCCATAGTTATCCACCGTAATGGACTGCTCTTCTTCGCTGGCTTCTTCAACGGTCACGTGTAAGTCCGTAGTGCTGAATTTCTTGCCGGGGCGCAGGTTCATGGATGCGCCGATATTTTCCAGCTGATCAAGGTCGCTGATGACAGATTCAATTGGCTTCTCGCGGAACACTTCATCCGAGTCAATGCGGCTGGTGATGGCATTGGCAATGGCGGGGTTCAGTACGCCGTCATTATCATGAATTTCAACGGTGCCCACTTTGGCTTCATACACTTTCACGGTCAGTACGCCGCCGGAAATGCTTTGTGGCGGGGTGACGACCTTCACAAGGATATAGCCTTTATCGTAGAAGAGGCGGGTCAGGTCATATTTAATCTGCTCTAAGTCTGCGCCCGTGATTTTCTGGCCGATATACGGCGCAACTACTTCACTCAGGGCTTCATCGGAAATAACCGTGTTGCCTTCAAATTTTACCGCCTTCAGTGTGGCGACCACGCCACTGCCACCGTCTGCGCGGGTAGGGGCTTTTTCAATTGGCTCTGCTTTCTTTTTGTCCAGCGAGTGGGACTTCGGCACCTCAACCTTTGGCAGGTCTTTGTCAATCACGCCGGGAAGGCGCTGCTCATTAGCGGCACTGGCGGCAATCGGCAAAAGCGCAAGCGCGGTTAAGCTGGTGAAAGTGGAGAGATACTTGTTGGCCATTTTCTACTCGCTAATAAGGTTTAGTCAGTTTTAGTTACGCGTTTTTAAAAAGTCAAAACAAAACACTGATATTCAAAAGAAAGGCCCGTAATTTACGGGCCTTTCTTTGCAAGTGTGCAACACGTGCAGGTGTTATTCAATACCTGCACAGTTTACCACGCCGCAGAACTCACCGTCTGCGCCGCCGAGTTCACCGCCAGCGGCTGGCTCTAATGAACCAAGCTGTGTGCTGTCAGTCAGTGTCACGTTGCGGTTACCTTTGCCCAGCTGCGAGACGAGCACATTGATGAGGTTATTCACCTGATCATTGCCGCCCGACGAGCTGCTGCTGCCAGAACCACCGGAGCTGGTACCGCCGGAAGAAGCGCCACCGGAAGAGCTGCCACCAGGGATTTCACCGCCGGAGGACGAACCACCGGAGGACGAGCCGCCAGAAGAAGAGCCGCTACCTGAACCACCGCCTGAGCTGCTGCTTGAGGTGCTGCTTGGCACATCTGGGGTCTGCAGCACTTCAGCATACTCATACGTGCCTTCGTTGCTGTTTTCCTGCGAGCCTTCGCCCACCTGAACTAGGTTGCCAGCCGTTGCAGTCAGCGTGGTTTCTTCACCATAGACCACTGCACCGTTTTCACCTGCATCCACGTTGATGAATGCCTGTGCATCCTGATACCAGCTAGATTCTTCCGGTATGGTTGTCAGCGCCGTAGCAATGACATTGCCACCCAGTTCAATGTTGCCTGGCGTGAAGACATACTCGCCTTCTTCCTCTTCTTCGCCTTCAATGTACTCTTCGGTACCAAAGGCGGTGATGAGAACTTCAGCATAAGCAGCGATTTCATCATTGTATTCGCTGCCATAAAGGCCAGTAGCATCGTTTTCAGCATAAGCGGTTACGTCACCTGTGACGGTTACATTGCTGCCGCGAACATCAACCGATGCATAGGCATCGTCGAACTCTTGCGGAACAACACCATCTTCTTTGGCGAGGACCGTGATGTCGCCATCCACGAACACGTCACCATTTCCACCTTCTGAATCACCAGCGGAGATGTCGAGTTCAGCAGAAGCGCTGCCATTAGCGTAGTCATAGCCTTCGCTCGACATGCCGCCTTGTGCAAGTGCTGCCACATTCACATTACCCGTGATGTTCACATCGTTTGCTGCGTAAATTTCAGCATCGGCAGATGCGCTGTTATAATCAGCAGAAGCATTTTCGCTCACTGCTGCCGTTGCCAGCACATCCACATCGCCTGTGATGTTTACAGAGCCGTCGCCATAAGCGGCAGCGCCTTCATACCCACCGGCATAGATGTAGAGTTCAGCATCGGCATCGTTGCTGTATGCAAAAGCATTCGACTCTTCCGTGCCATTCACTTCCGCTGCGGCGTTCACGCGAATGTTGCCATTCACGGTCACGTCGTTAGCAGCGAACAGGCGCACGTCAGCGTCAGCGGAGTTAGACGAATCCATGTATCCGCCGCTGTTCACTTCTGCCGTAGCATCCACGTTGATGTTGCCATTGATGAGGATGGAGCCAGTCTGCTCTTCTTCAGGGCTAAACTCGCTGCTGCCTTCACCAAACTCTTTGCCGGCATACACGTCGAAGTCAGCAGAGGCTTCTGCTGAGCTGTCAACGTAACCGTCGTTGTTCTGAACAAGCGCTGCCACCGTAACGTCACCCGTAATGGTCACATCATTTGCAGCTTCAATCTCAGCATCCGCATCCGCTTCCGCGCTAGACTCTACGCTGCCGCCGTCAATAATGACGTTTGCCTGCAATTCAACGTTACCGTTGATGGTTACAGAGCCACCGTTTTCGGAAGTCCTATCCACCGAAGAAGAATAATAGCTGTAATACGTTTCCCCTGAGTAGGAATAGGAGTAGGTGTACTGCTCAATGTCGCGGAAAGCGCCTGCGCGAACATGTAAATTCGCACTCGCTTCAGCGCTGGATTCTACTTCCACGTTATTGATGGTTGCACCTGCCACAATCAGCACGTCGCCATCGATGGTCACATCGTTAGCGGCGTGGATGTCAACAGAAGCATCCGCTTCAATGCTGGAAGCACCTTCGCTGGAGTTTGCCAGCTCGGCATCCGCCGTCACGATAACGCCGTCCAGCGTCACGCTGCCTGCGCCCGTATCCTGACCTGCATACACATTGAACGAAGCAGAAGCGTCGGCAGAGGAGGAGCCATTTGCCGTTGCTGCGACAGACACCGTACCATCCACATTCACGTTTGCGTCGGCATCGATTTCAGCGTAAGCGTCGGCGCTAGCTTCGTAACCCGTTTCAGCCGTTGCCGTTACCGTTACGCCATTGCCAATCTGCACGTTGCCGCCTTCAAAGCTGCCTTCGCTGCTTTCGCCGCCTTCCACCCACTCGCCATTAGCGGTGATGGAAAGTTCAGCATCGGCTTCAATGTCGCCAACCGGAAGGTTGGTTACAATGTCAGCTGGATCTTCAAACACGTCATCTTCCGTGCCTTCCGTTGAGCTGCCTGCAACTTGCACCGGCTCAGTCACTTCCGTGGAAGTGGCTGTGGTGGTGGCAGAAGCTGCAACCTGCACGTTGCCGTCAATCGTGATGTCGCCACGTTCAGTGGTAATTTCAACATCCGCCTCAGCGGCAGCATAGCTATAGTAGCTGCTGTAGTAAGAAGAGTTATAACCCGTTACGTTCGTAGCAGTTGCGTCTACATTCACGTCGCCGTGGATGACGATATCGCTATCGCCTTCCGCGCTGTCGGCGTAAATATCGAGGTTCGCGTTTGCATAACCGCTCGGAGCTTCGTAGTTGGTATAGGTTTCAGACGAACTTTCGCCGAAGAAAGCAGTGTCTGTGTAAACCGTCAAGTTACCATCAGCGGTTGCCAGCACATTCACATCGCCGCCACCTTCTTCGGTGCCGAGCGTAATGTTGCCATCTGCAGACAGTTCAGCTTCTGCGGTTGCAAAGGCGCCATAACCATAGGTGTCGTCGCCTTCTTCAAAGCTGCCACCGGTTGCATTGGCCGCAACGCTGATGTTGCCTTCAATGCTCAGGTCACCGGAGCCTTCCGTGCCTGCACCAGCAAACAGGAATGCTTTGGCAATGCCTTCATCTTCATTAGCCGTGCCGGTTGCGGAAACATCCACATTGCCGGTGATGGAAGTGTTGCCATCATAGGCTTGAACATTAACGTCCGCATAGGCAAAATCACCTTCCGGAGAGTCACTTTCGCTGCCTTCAGAGTAGGCATAATTCGCCAGCGTGTTCGCCGTTACGTTTACGTTGCCGTTAACGGTCACGCCTTCACTGCCGGTTACATCCAGATTCGCTTCTGCATCGGCATAGCTGCTTGCATCGGCAGCTGCTGCCACCGTCAGGCTACCGGTTTCCACCGTGTTGCCAGCGTAAACATAAATATCAGCAAAGGCATCGGCCGAGTAGAGGCCATCGGCATCCGCATCGGCAGAAACATCACCCACGGTTACATCCGTGCCGCTTACATACACATACGCGTCAGCATAGGCATTGCTTGAAGCAGAGCCATCCAGCGCATCGGCGTTTGCGGCCAGTGAACCCGTGTTGATGGTTGTGCCATTCACAGAAATATCTGCATAGGCATAGGCAGAATCATCTGCCGAGAATGCATCTGCATTCACCGTGGTGGTGCCTTCAAGGTCCACCGTCGGAGCATTCACATAGAAGTCAGCATCTGCCGTGGCGTTGCCACCTTCGCTGCCGATGGAGGAAGCATTCACATCCACCAGAATGTCACCCGTTACCGTCACCGAGTTGCCAGCCTGAAGGCTCACATACTCAGAGGCATACGCGCTTTCATTGCTGTTGGTGATGTCAGCAACCACATTCACGCCGCCAACCGTCAGGTCGTTGAAAGCGTTGATGGTGATGTCACCGGCATTAGCAATGCCTGCGCCGCCGGAGGTCAGCACGCCCGTGGTAATGTCTTTACCAGCAAGGCCGTAGCTGCCATCGAAGCTTTGGATGTTCGAAGTCTTCACGGTGATGTCACCGATAAAGAGGTCGCCACCTATTTCGCCGCCTTCACCGGCATTCGCCGTGAACAGGCCGCTATCGGTCGTCACATCGCCTGCGGTGATATTGTCAGCAGTTTCTGCACCGCCCGTGCCGAGCGTAATGCTGCCCGTGGTGGTGGTCAGATTGCCCGTGGTTACCGAGCCTTCGTTGGAATAGAAACGGATGCTGTTGTCGGTGTTGTTGACCACATTGCCAACGTTAATACCGCCAGCGCCTGCCGTCACATCCACGTTCGTCACTGTGGCGGAAATGTCGCCTGCGGTGAAGCCGCCGCCAATGCTGTCTACGCTGAAGTTCAGCGCGCCATCGTTGGTGGTGATGTTGCCAGCCGTAATGTCGAAGCCGGAAACATTCAGGTCACCGGAAGTGGCCGTCAGGTCGCCCGTTTTCACATCGCCGCTGTTAAGCGCGGTCACGTTCAGTTCGCCGTCGCCAATGCTTACATTGCCGAGCACGATGCCGAACAGGTCGTTTTCTTCACCTTCATTGTCCACTGCAAGGCCGTTGCCTGCCAGCACAGTAATCGTGCCGCCGTTTGTTGTGGTCAGGTCACCGGCATTCACTGCGCCATCCACGCTGTTAGCGGAAATGTCGATATCGCCCTTCGTGGTGCTCACGCTGCCGGTGGTTACTTTACCACCCGTATTATTTGCCGTGATGTCCACATTGCCAATCACTGGGAACACGATGACGGTTGTATCGCCCGTGCTTACGTTACCTACGGTTACGGAGGCATTTTCACCAGCGCCGTTGACTTCAATGTTGCCATATTGGCTGGTGATGCCAGCCACGTTGATGGAGTCGCCATCCACGCCTTCACCGTCATCGGTTTCGACCGTGATAGAGCCAAAGTTGCTGCTCAATACGCCGGTTTCGATGCTGTTGCCGAGGCCATTTGCGGTAACGATAATGTCGCCAACCGTAAGGAACTGGTTGGTAACAGATACATCACCGATATCAATGCTTGCACCATTGCCGTTCACAGACACGTTCACGTCAGCACCAGCCAGCGCGTTGATGTTGCCGGTTTTAATCGCGCCGCTATCAAAATTTAATGACAGCTGGAGATTGTCGTTGCGAACCGTCAGGTTACCAAGCTCAATACCGTTTGCCACATAGCCGTCTTCACCCGTGGTGGTAGAGGCGTCTACGTTAATGTCATCTGCCGTAACGTCAAAACCCTGTGCTGCGTAAACGAATGAACCGTCATCAATGGTCACATCGCCGCCAGCGGTGATGCTGCCGTCGCCATTCGTGGCCTGCACGAGTGCCGTGTCAGTCACGCTCACATTGTCATCAGCCGTCAGCGTAATATTGCCGCTGTTGCTTTTCACAACCACTGCTTTGTCATTGTCGCGGTCATCAATCGTGATGTTGCGGTTGCTGCCAGCAGTCGTCGTCACGCTGATATTGCCCGTGTCAGACAGGATTTTCGCCGTGCCTGCGCTATTATGCGTGCGGCTCAGGTCAAAAGCACCGTTCGCGGTAATGTCGATATTGCCAGAGGTGGTCTGCACCAGCAGGTTGCGGGCGTTGCCACCGCCGCTGCGTGTACCCTGCAGCGTAACATCATCACCCGTGATGCTGATGTTACCAGAGGTTGTTGTGATAGAGCGGTTTGCAGCCGTGGTGTCAGAGTTGACATTACCGCCTGCAATGAAAGTAATGCCACCAAGGCCGGAAGCGGTTACGTTGTTGTTTATGTTGATTGTTCCGTCAGTATCGGCAAGGAAATTACCATCAACAAGGCTGATGGCATTGTCGATATCAATCGTGCCGCCTGCGTCGAGGGTCACATTGCCCGCGCCCGTGTTGGCAATCGTGTTGTTCGCGTCAATAGCACCGCCCGCTGTGGCAAGGAAATTGCCGCCTGCCAGGCTGATATTGCCGCTAATGGTGATGTTATTGCCGCCACCATTACCTGCATCAAGTGTGAGGCCGCCCGTGCCATCGTTATCAATCCCAGCGTTAACAGTTATATCGTCATTAGCTAACAGAGAAAGAGAGAACGCGCTGTTCCAGTTAATAGCAGAGGTAACGGTAATATCGCCCTGATCACCCCCTGCGCCACCAAACGGAGCGTTGTTGGTATCAACAGTCACATCAGCTGTGGCAAGCTGGCCAACAATGGTTGATGCCAGAGCACTGTTAATTGTGATGTTAATTGGATCAATTAACCAGTGCCCGCCTTTACCAGCGTCAACAGAGAAATTTTCACCAAAATCAACGTACTTGCCAGACGTTTCAATGAAGCCGCCTTTGCCGCTTTCAGAAGTCGTCGTGACTTTGCCATCGAAATTACCGACCGCATCGGCAAACAGAATGGCTTTGCCGCCATTGCCCTGCGTTGCGTTAGCAGACACTACACCTGCCGTGTTGATGCTGCCGCCGGATTTCACCAGCACCGTGCCGCCATTGTCGGTCGCGCCGAGTGCATTGGCATCCACCACGCCAGCGAGGTTAATCACGTTGGAAACAACGTCATTCGCTTGCTGCGTCGTGATGTTCACCGTGCCAGATTTCGCCGTAATGCTGCCTTGGTTGCTCACCAGCAGGCTGTTTGCTGCGCCTTCAGACACGCCGAAGGTAATCAGGCCATCGCCACGCAAATCCACTGCATAGCCGCCATTCGTGCCGGCCAGTTCTACGCGGCCGAGGTTGGCTTTAATGGTGCCGAGGTTTTCCACGCGCGGAGCGGCAAGAACCGCAAAGCCACCGTCAGAAACCGTGATGTCACCGCTGTTGATAACAGAAGCATTGCCGATGTTAGAGAAATTGGCTTTGCCGTTTTCATCAATGGTTACGTTCTTCGCCGTTGTTGCAACGAGCGAGCCCACGTTTACTTTAGACGTGCCATAGAAAGTGATGCCGGAATCATTGAGGATGAACACATTACCATTGGCGTTCAATGCGCCTTTCAGCTGGCTGGGGACGCCGCCGATGACATAGTTCACCGCCACAGCGTCGCTGTTTGGCTGGAAGAAGTTTACTGCTTCATTGGTGTTTGTGGAGAATGTTTGCCAGTTAATGTCGAGTTTTTGGGAACCCTGATTAATGTTCGTATTGAGGCCTTGTTGCCCGATACTACCAGTACCAGCGACGATTTCACCGCCTGTTGGTGCTGAGAATGAAACAGCTGGGATGGCGACAGACAGCACACCGAATACCAACGCAGTATAGCAGTTATACACCTGCTTATTACGTTTGCGGATTTTCCACATATATTCCGTACGGTTGCCCTTTTTCAGCGCATCAGCAAACAATTTCATGATATGTAACCCCAGTGTAAAAGATATTAGTTCCCCAAAAACGCAGAGGAGGGAGCCTTCTGCGCGACGATGCCTTATAGCAGCAAAAAAACAACGCAGCAACCAATTTTGTTAAAATTTTAAATTGTTTGTTTCTATTTTAGAGAAAAATAACCTATCATACTGTTATATATATGAAAAATAAATCACCAGATTGCACAAAAACAGCCTGTAAAATGTGGCTTTTTGAGGCTCCCGTGCTCATGCAAGGTGGGGCTTATTTGGCGCTTTCTGAGTGGAAAAAAATTGTAGGAAATTTGCCAGAAAATCAACCCTTGGTTGAATATGGTGGGCGGGCAACGCTCGGGGCTTATATCGAGGCTTTGGCGGCTGAGGCGATACGGCAGGGTGGGCAGGCAGAGTTGCTGGCACAGAATATCCAATTCTTTGAAAACCGCCAGACCATCGGCGAGATGGATTTTTTGCTCCGCCAGAATGGTAAAGTGCTGCATCTGGAGCTGGCAGCGAAGTTTTACCTCTGCATTGGCGATATGCACAACATGGCACATTGGGTGGGCACGAATGTGCGCGACAGCATGGCACGTAAGCACACAAAACTCACGGCAATCCAGTTGCTGCTTTCTAAAAATCCACGGGTCATCGAGCAGCTTGCCGCGCAGGGGTTGCCAGTGCCGGATGATGCGCGGGCGCTTTTAAAGGGGCAGCTTTTTTATCCGTTAGTGCAGTGGCAATCGCAATCCCGTGCAAATTGGGCGGCGCCGGAGCATGCTGTGGGTTGGTGGCTTGAGGCAGGCAGTCTTGGGCTTCTCTCCGGCATGGCTGAACACTGGTATATATGTAGTGATAAAAGAGAGTGGCTTCTTACGGGCGCGGTTTTTGGTGAAAGACAAAGCCTATCGATGCAAGAATTGCAGCAACAACTTGCTGCCTTGCAAAAACCAGTGATGGTGCATGCTGTCGTCGGCGGCATTTTTGTTAATAATGGTTTTATTGTGCCGCAAGGCTGGTTCGAGGATGCCCGTGGTGCATTGTAATTTTGCCACAAGCGCGGCACGATGGTTAAAAAGAGAATTTTATTAAAAAACAATTAATTCTTTTTTAACCAATGTACTATATTCAATAAGGGTGCCCATTAAAAAAGCGAACGAATTGATAAACATGGATGAATTAGCCCGCATTAAGGCCAGCCTCGAGCATACGAAGAGTGTGGTCTATGCGTATTCCACCGAGAATAAATCCTTCAGCTGGACGGGCAATCCGGAAGCCGCCTTTGGTATCACGCCGCTCGATGGCAGCCATAAATGGCTCATGTCCCACATTCACGATGAAGACCAGCCGTTTTATGAGAAGGCATTTGAAAATGCGGTGCGGCAGAATAAGCCATTCTCGCTTGAATACCGCCTAAAGAAGCCCGATGGTCAGGCGGTGTGGGTGGTGGATAACGCCACGCCTATGAAGCAGGGTAAGGAAAAGTTATTTGTCGGCATCATCCGTCAGGTCGAGGCGCATGAAAGCGCCTATGCCGATGGCGAGCATGCCTTTAAGCCCGCATTCATTAAAAAGCTCGATGGCATCATCCAGCAAGTGGTGGAAAAAGGGCAGGAGGGCTGTTTTTTAAAAGTCTGCGTCACGAACCTGCCCACGGTCATGAGCTGGTATGGCAAGCAGGTGGCCGATCAGGTGATGGCTGATTTAGTCGGCAAAATCCGCAAATACACGAAGGCGGAAGACATCATCACCCGCATCTATATCGATCAGATTGGCATTATTCTGAAAACTACCTCGCATGAGGAAGTGGCCGCGATTGTGCGCCATGTGGATGAGTTCATCCGCAATTATAAATGCGAGTGGGTGGAAGAACCCGTCACCTTCCGCTGTCTTATTGGCGGCGTGTATTTCCCCTCGAACGCCAACACGGCTCAGGAAGCGATGAACCGTGCGTATATCGCGCTTTCCGCGGCACGTGACCCATCGGCAACGTCCATTTATTGTGATTATCGCGAAGCCGAGGCTTCACAAACTTACTCCAAAAACCAAATTGGTATCATGCACTACATGCGTAGTGCCGTGCATAAAGATAGGTTGAAGCTGGCCTTCCAGCCGATTGTGGAAACCAAAACCGGCAAGATTGACCACTACGAATGCTTGCTGCGTATCTTAGATGAAAAAGGCCGCGTTTCTTCGGCGGGCGGCATTATCCCCATTGCCGAGAAGATGGGCTTTATCGACGTTATCGACCAGTTCGTGATGGAAAAAGTGATTGGGGAGCTTGAGGCGTCAAAAGACATTAAATTCACCTTCAACGTATCAAACCTCACGACCGATAGCCCCAAATGGCTCGCGCTGTGCACGAAACTGCTTGCTGGGCGTGAAGACATTGCAAACCGCATCATCGTTGAAATCACTGAAACCGCCGCGCAGCGCGACTTGCGTCAAACGGCCTACTTCGTGGCATCGCTGCAATCGCTGGGTTGTGGTGTGGCGCTCGATGACTTTGGTGCGGGTTATACATCCTTCCGCCAGCTCAAAAGCCTTTCTGTGGATATGGTGAAAATCGATGGCACGTTCGTGATGGACTTGGCCGAGAATTCTGAAAACTTACTTTTCATCAAAACACTTATCGATTTCAACAATTGCTACGGCCTCAAAACCATTGCCGAGTGCGTTGAAACGGGCGAGGTGGCAAAAATCCTGATGGAAATTAACGTCGACTACATGCAGGGCTATTATTTCGGTAAGCCGGAAACCCGCCGTCCGTGGCGTGGCGAGTAGCGTCTCGCATTTCAATGGTTGCATGTCGGTGCTAAATTATTTTATTCTCTCGCATCAATCCTAAACACAAAAAGGTAACTCGCGTGGCAGGCAAAATGAAAGCAGGTGTGTTAGGTGCGGGTGCATGGGGCACGGCGATTGCGATTACCCTCACGCGGGCAGGCTGCGAAGTGATGCTGTGGGCGCGCGAGCCTGAAGTGGTTGAATCCATCAATTCAAAAAACGAAAACACGTTATTCCTTGAAGGTACCAAACTACCGAAAGCGCTGAAAGCCACCGGTAAGCTAGAAGATTTAAAAGACGTCGAGGCCATTTTCACGGTCACCCCATCACAATTCATGGCAGCCACATGCGAGCAACTCAAAGCCATCGGCCTTGGTAAAAACATTCCACTCGTGCTGTGCAGCAAGGGCGTAGACCAGCAATCACTTAAACTGATGAGCGAAGTGACGGAAGAAATTTTGCCAAATCCTGTCGCCGTGCTTTCCGGCCCCACCTTTGCCGATGAAGTGGCCGATGGTCTTCCGGCCTCTGTCACACTGGCCTGCAAAGATGAAAAGCTTGCCGAAAAATTGGCAAAAATGCTGCGTCACCGCATGTTTAAAATCTATACGACGAATGACATGATTGGCGCACAGATTAGCGGTTCGGTGAAAAACGTACTCGCCATTGCATGTGGCATTGCGGCAGGCCGTAACCTTGGGCAGAACGCGCAGGCCGCGCTGATTACAGGCGGGCTTGCTGAAATCCGCCGCCTCTGCATCGCCAAGGGCGGGCGCTCTGAAACCATTATGGGTTTGTGTGGTTTGGGCGATGTGATTCTCACCTGCGGCAGCCCAAAATCCCGCAACATGTCGCTCGGCATGGCGCTGGGGCAAGGACAAACACTGAAAGAATATATGGCAGGCCGCAAAACCGTGGCCGAAGGCGTCTATTCGGCAGACTCCGTCACGCGTCTCGCAAAAAAAATGGGTGTATCCATGCCCATTTGCGAAGCGGTGCAGCGCATTCTGCATGAGAGTGTGCCAATAGAAACAATCGCCGAAGAATTGATTATGTCTTCTTAGGGAAAACGCGCCTTAGCGCTTTTCTTTCCTGTTGTTTTGCAATAAGATATTCTCGCTTTTCCAGTGTGCGGGCGCAAACATGCGCTCCACCGGTTGGGAGTGAGTGCGTGAAGATATCAGTTAAGGCAATTTATGTCGGCTCAATGATGCCCTTGCTCATCATTACCATGCTTTTGCTGTCGATTTCTCTCACGCCGTATTATCTCACCACCAAATACAAAAACCGCCTGGATGATGAAATCCGCACCTCCATTGAGTCGCATGAGGCCGCCGCTGCCGCCATGGCGCAGATGCGTAACTACACCAATCACTTGTTAGAGCCAACGGACGGCCATCAGAAAAAAGTGTTCGAAGGTTTCGGGCGCAATATGGAGATGATGGACAAAACCATTGCAAAAGAAAGCCTGTTAATCGGCAATGATTATACGGCGGCCTTAAAGCAGATACGCTACGATTTTGACCTCATACAAGACACCTTCGCAAAAGACATTCAAAAAGAAAAATTCCTTGAGAATTACACGCGCATGTCCGCCAGCCTGCTCGTCACGCGCCCCCCCAACAGGCTTCTTGAAATTGAAAAAAGCTATTTGAACGTGCATCGTGAGCATGTGCGCCGCACGGCGGCTTATCTTGAAAGCAATAACAAGAATAGCTTTTTTCCGGTAGGCGATGATTTTGGTAAAAGAATTCAAAAAATTATCAACAACTACCAGCAAATCACGTACATGACGCGGCTGAGAATTTTGATGAATGCACATTATATTGCGTCGGTATCATATCTATACACACCACAGGCATCGATGATGGATCTCAAAAAAATCCGTGGTCAGATTAACGAAACCATGACCGAGATTGAGAAAGTCTATTCTTCAGCCGCGGACTTTGATCAGGCGGATGAGCTGCAAGCGACATTTTTTACAAAACTAAAAGATGAAATTTATGATTTTCTGGACGCATCGGAGTTCCTGCACGCCAATATAGGCAATTCCAGTTATGAAAATTTACGTAAATTCGCGGGCGATTACCTGATTGACCTTAACGGTCTTATCAACCAAAGCATGATTGTTGAATCCATCGCCCGAACAACAAAAGACCTCGAGGACGATCTTGCCTATATCAATCGCGATGTAATGCAGAATTTATGGATGGCGGTTATTTCTGCAGCTGCCATTTTATGTATCATTCTTGTTCCGCCCGTTATTATTTCATGGCGGCTGATTCGTCCGATTATAGGCATGCACCGCATTGTAACAGCGCGTTACAAACTGGTGGAGTCGGAAGACAAACAAACCAGTGTTTCCGGCAAGGATGAAGTGGATGAATTGGTGCAGACCTTCGGCATCATGTACAAAGAAATTTCCGACTCGCGTGACGAAATCGTCGTGCGCCAATCTATTGCTTCGGCATGTTCTTCTGCCAGCAGCGTCGAGCAGGCGGCGGAAACCTGCCTCGAGTTGGTGAGCAATCACACGGGCTGGACGGGCGGGCATATTTACCTGCGCAACCCTGAAAGCATGATGATGACCGCCATGCCCCTGTGGTATATGGGCGCAGAAGCAAAGCTCCGCCCGTTACGCGATTTGATTGAAAGCCAATACACGGTGGAGCCAGAATCGCTGGTGGCAAAGGTCATGGAAACCAAGCGCCCCGCATGGCACCGCACTATTTTACTTAACACCAAAGTGATCACCGAGCAGGAGGCCTTGAAGTATGGCCTAAAAGGCATGATTGCCGTGCCGGTGATGGTAAAGGGCAGTGTGCAGGGTGTGCTCGAATTTTTCTCAGAAGGTGAAATTGCGCCAAATGACAGGCTGCTGCTTCTGCTCGTGAACACGGCCATTCAGCTCGGCCGTGTGATTGAACGCCAGAACTGGGAAGGCGCATTGGTGGAAGCACGCGAGGAAGCCGAAGAGGCCAACAAGGCGAAGAGCGAATTCCTCACCAACATGTCGCACGAGTTGCGCACGCCGATGCACGCCATCCTTGGTTTTGCAAAGCTAGCAATTAAGGGAATCGAGAAAAACAAGTTCCCACCCGAAGAGCTCAAAAAACATTTTGGCAATATTCTTATCAGTGGCGAAAGGCTGTTGGGCTTCTTGAACGTACTGCTCGACCTTTCGAAGCTTGAGTCCGGCACCACGGTGTATGAAATGAAGCGCAACGACATGCAGAAGGTGGTAGAGAACGTGCAGCGTGAAATCCAGTCACTGCTCGACCAGAAAAAAATTACGCTTGAGGTGAAAAAATCCTTCCCCGAACTTTCTACCGAAGCGGTGTTTGACTACGGCAAACTGGTGCAGGTGATTTTGAACCTGCTTTCAAACGCCATTAAGTTTTCGCCCGAGGGCAAAAAAATTATCATCACGTTTAGCAACGCGCACGTTTCCTTAAAGAAAACGGTGGAAGAAATGCTCGATGCGCAGGCGCGTATGGTGGATGCGCTGCAGGTCACCGTGGAAGACGAGGGGGAGGGTATTCCCCCCACCGAGGTCGAATATGTGTTCGATAAATACATGCAGAGCAGCCGTAGCATTGGTAAAAAAGAAGGTACAGGGCTTGGGCTTTCCATCTGCCGCGAAATTATCAAAGACCACGGCGGCAAGATTTTTGCCGCAAATCGGCCTGAAGGTGGGGCTATTTTCACCGTACAGGTGCCGATTGAGAAATTGAATGTAGAGGAAAAAGCAAAACAGTAGTACTATAGGCGCGCCGAAGCCTTAAGGAGGAATAATGGCAAAACAACGTACAAAGATTCTGATGGTGGATGATGAGCCGATGAATATCGAGCTCGTGAGCGCTTACCTTGCCGTGAACGACTATGAGGGCGTGTTCGCCACCGATGCTCAAATGGGCTTAAAAAAGCTGCTCGAGCACGAAGATGAAATCATGCTCATCCTGCTTGACCGCATGATGCCGGGGCTGGATGGTATCGGCCTTCTGAAAAAAATCAAACAAGAGCCCAAATGGGCGAATATTCCCATCATTATGCAAACGGCAGCAGGTGCTAAAGAGCAGGTGATGGAAGGTATCGAGGCAGGTGCGTATTACTACCTCACCAAACCGTTCGATGAAGAAACGCTGATGGCGATTGTGGAGGCCGCCGTGGGTGACGTAAAGCAGCGCGAAGTTCAGAAGCTGGAAATGCAGAAGAACGCGAACATGCTTGCCACCATGAAGAATGCTTATTTTGAGCTACGCACGCCAGAGGAAGCAAAAAATCTGGCAACGTTCCTCAGCTACCTTTTTCCAGACCCAGACCGTACGCAATTCGGGCTGTACCAGCTCATGGCAAATGCCGTGGTCGCGGGTAATCTTGAAATCGATTATGACTTCAAAACCCTGCTCCTTGCCGAAAACCGCCTAGACCAAGAAGTGGCGGACCGTCTGCGTATGCAGAAATATGCCGGCAGGTTGGTGCGTGTGAACTTCACCCGTACGGCGGCAGATGTATCCGTTCACGTGAAGGACGAAGGCGCAGGCTTCGACTGGAAGCCGTACTTAGTCGTTGACCCAAACCGTGCGACTGACAGTCACGGGCGCGGCATTGCTGTGGCGAATATGACGGCGTTTGATACGCTGGAATATAAAGAGCCGGGCAACGAAGTTACCGGCACTTGCCGCATTGACCAGTTCTAATGCAGCGAACGGCTGTCGCGGCGCTGTAACGACAGCTTGCCATGTTTAATCATCAGTTCCGAATCACCAATGGTGCGGATGGGCTTCTGGCCTTTTAACTCTGTTACCACATGCGGCCCTGCCGTGCGGTATGAACTGCCCGGCGCGAGCATCACTTCTTTTTCCTCACCGCCATCGGTGACCTTAATCACATAAGGCACTTTGTCGATGTTGCGGATGGTTGCGGCTTCAGCGCTTGAAAACATTAGCGCGGCGCCGAGGCATATCAGAATCATTTTTTTCATTTCGTTACGTGCTCTAAAAAATAGTATAATTGCATCCGGCTCTGATGCTGCATTGTGTAGTATAAAAAATCAATCATTAAAACCTGCGCGGGGAATGTATGAAAAAAATATATAGCCTGTTGTTTCTGGCCCTCATGCTTCTGCCCTTTAGTTCCCATGCGTGCCGCAACGTAACCGAGAAGCTTTCTGTGAAAGAAGCGTTTGATGAGTCAGACGTTGTGCTTCAGGGCAAAATCATCGAAATCAAAGAAGGCACGCCAGATGATTTTAAACCGGCAGACATGGAAACATTTGAAGCGCGGAAGAAAAATATGGAAAAGCAGGGCGGAGAAAAATTCGGCCAGATGGTGTATGTCGAGCCGGTGAAAATATGGAAAGGCGCAAAACTAAAATCGCCTGTCATATTCATCAATTACGGCCATCGTGAGCTGCATTCCTGCGATTGGGCAGTAGACGTGCAAGTGGGGGACGACATGCTGATTTTTGCCGCGAAGGATGGCAATTACCCCGTGCTGCCCCGTGGGCTCGATGGCAAAACCACCTATACCATCCCCAACATGGAAAAAAGAACCTACACCGAAAAATACCGCGAGGATAACTCGGATTTCTTCAAATCCAGCGCCCGCCGCTTCAAAAGCGCTATCCAGCAATTAGATGAAATAGTTGGGCAGTAAAAAGAAAATGGTCGGAGTTAGTGGACATGTTCAGAACCTGCAACGAGCGTAGGCTTCGGTTTAAAATTTTCTACTAGCAATTGAGTGTTGCAAAAAAGGCCACTTGCTCTATGCTGTACCCGTCAAAGTTTGCTTTTAGCATCACAGGTTTCACCTCCCATGCTGGCTGCTTGCCTAGACAAACTTTCCGCGGATTTATCCCCTGAAAGGCTATAATCTTAGAGCTTCGTCTCTATTGCTATGTCCATTCGGGCTGAATCCTCAAATTAACTTAATTTTGAGGTTTATATGCCAGTTGCAAATTTTTTAGCTACCGAAGTTAATCCAAGCGGTCTAACCGCACTAATTAGAAATCTTGGGCGCGATTGTCACCCTACGCAGTTTCTAAGAGAATTCACAAAAAATGCTATTGAAGCTTGTCAGAGAACGGGTGAAAAAGATCGTTCTGTCACGGTAGATTTCAACGAAGATCTTTATTCAAAGCTAGGCATACACAAAATCTCCTTTACGGATAATGGCGATGGTATGACAGCAGATCAAATGATTAATCTGCTAAATAACCTATCGGCATCAGGTGATACCAAGAATGAGTTCCAAAACTATGGTGTAGGCGCAAAAATCTCAGCACTTACAAGAAATCATTGTGGCATTCAGTATGAATCATGGAAGGATGGCATAGGTCATACCATCATGATTAAATATAATCCTAACGAAGCAATATATGGTATTGAGGGTGTTACGCAGGATGGCCTAAGTCATTACGCTATCCAGCTAGGAGATGGCTCAAAACCTAGAGATATAACAACTCATGGCACTAGAGTTACTTTATGGGGGATGGAAGATCAGCAAGATACTATGCTCCCTCCTGATGGTGTAGCTGGTGGTAGAGAATCGTGGATTGCTTTATACCTTAATAGCAGATTTTTCAGAATTCCTGTTGGTGTTGGTATGAAGGCAAGAATCGGATATTTTAGGGAAAATAATCCAAGGCATAATTACTTAAGTACCATTTTAGGACAAAAGGCAATATTAGACGAGAAGGCACAAATTAAGGGAGAGCTTAAATTAAGTGATGCGAAGCTTTACTGGTGGGTGATGCCAAAGGGCATAGACGGACACGGCAGAGAATTGGTTAAGGGGCATACGGCTCTTATTAATGAAAACGAAATATTTGATATTGGTGATGCCCGATCAAGTCGATCAGCATATTTTGGAATAATTGTTGGAAGAGATAGGGTGATTATTTATGTAGAGCCCTCCAATGTTGTACAAAACACTTCTAGAACCAACTTACTCCGTCCTGACGGCTCACCGGTAGTATGGGATAAATGGCAAGATGAATTTAGAAGCAGTATGCCAGGAGATCTGAAAGAATTTTTAGATGACCTACAGAGTGAAAGTGCAAACGAATCGCACACGGATAGTATCAAAGAGAGGCTAAAAGCGATTAAAGATTTGTATAAACTTAGTCGTTACAAACCCAATTCAGAGGGTAAAATATTTGCTGATCCAGATTCTATCAGTAATTCTGATACAGGTCATATTCGTATTGGTGAGCCTAATGGAGGTTCTCGGGCTACAAATGCATCCAAGCCTGGCCTAAAACAGGGATCTCTTTCGACCGCACTATTAACAGCGCTTGTTGAACAGAATGCTGGTGCAAAAGTCGTTGGTATTGAACCGGATCCTTTTCCAACAGTGCAATGGGTAAGTGTTGGAAAGGATGAGAATGAGCAGTTGTTGGATCGTGCCGCAGAATATATCCCAACATCAAATCTAATTATGGCTAATAAAAACTTTCAGGGATTCAGTGATGTTATTAAGTTTTTTTCTAAAACATATGCAGATGTTCCAGAAGTCATAAAAATAATCGAAGATGAAGTAAGACAAGCGTTTGAACAGGCTTTGACGGAATGTGTTGCGGGTGCTCTTTCATTAAAGAATCGAAGCCACTGGAATCCAAATGATTTTAATGCGGCTATTTCGAGGGAGGCGCTGACAACTGCCGTAATGCAACGTTACTGGCTTATAAGTCACGTTAAGAGAGTGCTTGGTAGTAAAATAAAAGGATTTAATGAAGCCACAACTGCTGCATAGTGGACATCGGAGGGGTAAGTTTTGCATTTAAAATGCAAAACTTAGTGATGGTCGGGGCGAGAGGATTGGCTTCGTTTCACTTCGCCGCCCCTCGGCCTTGTTTGGCCTCGTGGTCGAACGCCGTTCTCACCTCAACTACGAATACCAACAAAAATAAAAACCGCGATGTTGCGCTATGGTTTTATTTTTGTTGATGGTCGGGGCGAGAGGATTCGAACCTCCGGCCTCCTGCTCCCGAAGCAGGCGCGCTACCAGGCTGCGCTACGCCCCGACACACACGCGAGCTCGCAGGGCCAAGTGCATACAATTAAACACCCGTATGTTCAACTAAAACTATGGGCATTGCGGCCCAGAACTAGTTGCTGCTAAGGCCTTTGGTGGTGGCTTTTATCTGCTCGGCGATGCGGGCGAACAGGGCGCTCCGTGCGCTGGTTTTGCGGTAGAACAGCCCGATTTTTCGCCCCACTTCTGGGCTTTCCAGCTTTAAGTAGCGTATGCCCGCACTGCCTTCTTTCGGAATGGCAAGTTTGGGAATGATGGTGATTCCGCCGCCTGCCGCCACCATGTTGCGCAATGTTTCAAGGCTGGTGGCGCGATAACGGCTCGATTCCCCCATGCCGATACGGGTGCAGAACTCTAAAGATTGCCCACGCAGGCAATGGCCTTCGTCGAGCAGTAGAATTTCTTCCTGCGCGAGCATTGCGTTTTTGGCAGAGGCTTTTTTTGCCAGTTCATGCCCTTCCGGCACGGCAAGGTAAAATGGCTCAAAGAAAAGCTCGATATGTTCTAGCGCTTCATCTTCCACAGGCAGCGCAATCAGCGCGCAGTCAATTTTCCCCTCGCGCAGTTTTTCCAGTAATACATCGGTTTTTTCTTCCACCAGCATCAGCTTCAATTTCGGGAAGCTGCCTTTTAGCTTTTCCACCATGCGGGGGAACAGGTAAGGCGCAAGCGTGGGGAAGGCGCCGAGGTAAAGCTCACCGGCGAAGGGGTCCTTTGCATCGGCAGCAATTTGCCGGATGTTCGATGCTTCGCGTAGCGAAGCCTTTGCCGCTTCGCAGATTTTTACCCCTTCCGGCGTCAGCATCACATGTTTGTTGGTGCGTTCAAACAGCTGAACGCCCAGATATTCCTCAAGCTTCTTTACCTGAATGCTGAGAGTGGACTGGCTCACATGGCAGGATTCAGCGGCCTTGGCAAAGCTGCCAAGCTCTGAAATCCGCACGATATATTCAAAATCCCTCAGGTTCATAATTAGATATTATCAATCATTATAATATAATCAATATATTTTATTAATCATTGGGGGGTTGGTAAGGTGGTGGCATAGAGAAAAACGGAGGTTTTACATGCGATACGACCCAGACCAATGGCTTTTATTCTGCCGCACGCAAATTGCTGGTTTTGGCAAACGCAAGCGTAAGCCTGAAACCGAAACCGAATGCGCCTGCTCGAAAATGCTGGCGGAAGCGGAATCAACAACCAACCAGAACTAAAACATAACATAAAGGAGATTACAATGCTCGGAGTTGGACATAAATTGCCGACCTTTAACATGAAGGCAACGGTATCGACGGATATTAAGGACGCGTTCAAAGACGTGACCAACGAAACCTACAAAGGCAAATGGCTGGTGCTGTTCTTCTGGCCGAAGGACTTCACCTTTGTGTGCCCCACGGAAATTGCTGAGTTCGGAAAGCTGAACAAGGAATTTTCCAGCCGTGATGCGCAGGTGCTGGGCGCGAGTGTGGATAGTGAGTTTGTGCACCTTGCATGGCGCCAAAATCATAAAGACCTCACCAGCCTGCCATTCCCCATGCTGGCGGACGTGAAGCGCGAGCTTTCGAACAGCCTCGGCATTTTAGATCCGGCAGAGGGCGTATCACAGCGCGCGACGTACATCATCGACCCTGAAGGCATCATCCGCTTCGTGATGGTGACGGACCTGAACGTGGGCCGCAACGTGAAAGAGGTGCTGCGTGTGCTCGACGCGCTGCAAACCGATGAGCTGTGCCCCTGCAATTGGGAAAAAGGCAAAGAAACAATTAAAGTCGCATAAGGAGAAATGACATGACCATTCAAGCTCTCAAAGCGGGGGATTCGTCCCCCGCTAATTTAGAAGCCCTACGGGATGCATTGCCAGAATATGCGAAAGACATTCGCCTTAACCTCGGCTCGGTGCTCACTCCCGAAGGCGCACCAGACTTAACGCTGGAGCAAATTCAGGGCATCGCGCTCGCTTCAGCCTATGCCACAAAAAATGCTGTAGTGATTAAGGCAATAGAGACTGAAACATCTGTGGCAGGTGAGGCGGTGCGTAATGCTGCCAAAGCAGCCGCCACTGTGATGGCAATGAATAACGTCTATTACCGTTTCGTTCATTTGGTGCATGATGAGGAAATCAAGAAACTCCCTGCCAAGCTCCGCATGAACGTTATTGGCAGCTCCGGCATTGCCAAGCTGGATTTCGAGCTGATGAGCCTTGCTGTTTCCGCCATCAATGGCTGTGGCATGTGCATGGAAGCCCATGTGCATGAAGTGGCAAAAGCAGGCGCGAGTAAGCTCGGCATCCAGTCGGCGGTGCGGATTGGGGCGGTGATAAACGCCGCCGCGCAAGGCTACGCGATTGCTTAAGTTTATTTTGTAAGCGCTAAGGTATTTGGCAAATTGGCAAACATACGCTCAAGTCTTGGGTCGTTCGCACGGCAGCCATAAACGGATGTGTAGATATCGGTAACCCAAGGTTTTAGCGCTGCCTTTTCTATCGAGGCTGTATATTTCTTTGAGTGCAGCATAAGAAGCATGTCCGGCGGAGTGCCGTTCACCTCAAGAGGAAGTATGTAGCACAAATTGCTTACACAAAGGCTTCCATGGCGTCGGTAAAACGCCATGCGCCGTTTTCTCATTTCTTGGTCATCTGATTTTTGGTCGGGTGAGTCAATTTCAATAACCATGCATTTGTTCTCAAAAAGAGAGGCCAGTTCATCGAATATTTTTCCGCCATAACCCTCATTGCGACAAGACGAAGAAACTGCCATATATTCAAGTAAGCAGTAGCCCAAATGCTCTGGTGAATAAACGATAGCAAAGCCAATGGGCTGCTCCTTGATGGAGAGCAAATAAAAATAATAGCTCGAATCTGAAAGCATTGCCTCAAGGGTTTTGCGGGATTTCTGCTCAGATAAGGCGATGGCTTCTGTATAAATTCCAACCAAGCTATCCATTGCAGCTTCTTTTGTGTGCGCACTGGAAAGGCGGATAAGGTTCATTGTGTAAGGCTAGGAATTTTTTGCATTGGAATCAAGCAGCTCAATCACAAAATCATAAAATGAGCTCTTAAACTTATCCTTGTTTTCTTTAAGCCTGAACCATTTTGAATGCAGCTGGCCTTCTACGCCAATAATAGGCAGCCATGTTTCTTTTAGGTTTTCATCCTTCAGGCATTTGTCATAAATGGCTTCCAGAAAGTTCCACACCATGAAGGCATAGAGGTTATATTTCTCACGCTGTTCTTTAGCCGTTATTTCATCAGGCTTTACAAAGTATGGGTTCTGCATAGCCATCTGAAGCAGTGTGAGGTAGGTTTTATCCAATTCGTTATATTGTGAAACCCGCAGCGAACGTGTGTAGGCACACATTGAATAAATAAGGGCCGTTGATGCAAGACACGATGATATAAGTGCTGCAACAGCCTGAATAATTTGTACGAAATTTGGTTCTGTGGCCATAACCTTGTACGCTGAAAGTGGTGCCGTTGAAGGGACTCGAACCCCCGACCTACGCATTACGAATGCGCCGCTCTACCAACTGAGCTACAACGGCATGACCATGAATTATCGGACGTGTTTATAGCTACATATGCCCCCTACGTCCAGCATAAATTCACGTTCTAGGCCATTGCCTTAGGGCGGGAGATGAGGCATAGTGCCTGCATGCGGTTTTTTTGCCTTATGCTTTTGTTGGCGCTGGTCATTTTCTCCCCGCAGCGGTTGCGTGCGGCGGCTGAGGAGTGCGTTGTTATTCTGCCGGACTTATACTACCGCCATTCTTCCCCCAGCCTGCTCGCGAATTACCTTAAAAACCTTGGATATACCGTTATCACCATTCAATACCCTGAGCTGGACTATTCCGTGCCGAGCCTGTCTGAAAAAGTGGTGGCAGGGCAGGTGGAGGCGGGCTGCCCCAGCCATGTAGCCAAAGTTCATTTCGTGGGTTACCTGCTGGGTAACGTGGTGCTGCGTCAATATCTGTTCGACCATGCCGACAGGCGCCTTGGTAGGGTGTTGCTGGTTGAGCCGCCGAATAAAGACACCGCAAAAGATGACCAGCGCATTGCACGCCATCCGGTCTATCAGGCCTATTTCACCGATCAGAAGAAAATCGCAAAGCCTGACACGCGACCAGAGATGGAAGAGCGTGTGGATTACGAACCGGGTGTAATTCTGGCGAACGCGCGTTATGCGGGGAACAAGAAGCTGTTTTCTACCATGCAGAAAATGCAGAAGATGCGTAAGTCTGCCAGCACGGGTCGCAAAATGAAAATCCCCGGCCTTGGTGACATGATTTACGTTCACGCTCTGCCGCAATTTGCCATCACCCGTAAAGAGGTGATTTTCCAGAGCGCCTACTTTGTTCAAAACGCTGAATTCTATTCCGCGTCCAATGCCTCCGAGCCTATTAAAAAGAAATCAAAAGAGCCGGTAACTACCACCATCCGTGCGGACTAATTTCGGTTGTTTTATGGCGAAGCCCAAACACATTAAATCGTTTAAAGAGCAACTCGGCAACGGCTACTTTGAAGGGCAGTTGCTCATTGCCACGCCCGCGCTCACCGATGGCTGCTTTACGCGCTCAGTCATTTATCTGTGCCAGCATAATGACGAAGGTGCGATGGGGCTTATCATCAACCAGAAACTTGAAAAAGCAGATGCCAAAAAAGTGCTGGAACAATTCAGCGTCAAGTGGCCGAAAACAGGCAAGCAGCTTGCTGTGCGTTTTGGCGGGCCGGTGGATATGGTGCGCGGTTTTGTGCTGCACTCAACTGATTACACAAACCCTGATACGTACCTCATCAACGAATCGCTCGCGCTCACCTCTAGCGTAGATATTCTAAATGATATGGCGGTGGGCAAGGGGCCTCAAAAAGGTATGCTGGCCTTAGGTTACACGGGGTGGACTTCCGCGCAACTTGAAAAAGAAATTGAAGAAAATAGCTGGTTCACCGCACCGGCCACACCTGAAATCATCTTCGATGAAAATGACGCCACTAAGTGGGAGCGTGCGGCAGAATCCGTCGGCGTGAATTTGTTAAAATTCTCGCCCGAAGCGGGTCACGCTTAGGCAGCAAAGCGCTTCAATATTTTCTCATATTCCGGCACATGGCTCACATCGCCCAGTGCGGTGATGGTTGCTTTTTTGCCGATGAAAGTTTGCTTCGCCATGCGCTGAAGCGCTGCGATGTCCAGCGCTTCCACCTTTGCCAGTACTTCCTCGCTGGGGATATGCCTGCCGTGGCAAATAATATGCCTGCCGATTTCTTCTGCCAGCGTGCCGCAGTTTTCTTTGTCCATCAGCAGGCTCGATTTTATCTGCGCTTTGGCGCGCGCGAATTCATCGGCGCTGATGTTGTGTGTGCTCTCGAGCAGCACATCCGTCACTGCATCTACGAGCTCTTGCGCTTTGTCAGCAGAAGTTCCGGCATACAGGCTCCAAAGCCCCGTGTCGGTGTAGCTTGAGTGGAAGCTGTGGATGGTGTAGGCAAGTCCGCGTTTCTCGCGGATTTCCTGAAACAGGCGCGACGACATACCGCCGCTGAGTACCGTGTTTAAAATCTGCATGGCGTAGAGTGCATCACCATCATAGGGCACGCCTTCAAAGCCCATCATGAAGTGAAGCTGCTCTAAATCTTCCGTTTTGCGGCAATCACCGCCTTCGTAGCGTGCGTCCACCTCTTTTTCAGCCGATTTTGCGGCAATGGACGGGTCAGTCCAAAACTGCTCCACAAGGGCTAAAGTCTGCTTGTGGGTGATGTTTCCTGCCGCTGCAATCACCGTATTCTGCGGCTGGTAGCGGTTTTTGTAATAACGTTCCAGCGTGTCGCGCGGCATGGTGCCGATAATCGCTTCCGTGCCGAGCACTGGGCGGCCCACCGGTTGTTCAGGGAAGCAGCTGGCTTGGTGGTAATCATAAATAATATCATCCGGTGTATCAAAAGACTGGCCGATTTCCTGCACCACCACGCCGCGCTCCAGCGCGAGTTCTTTCTCATCCAGCGTGGAATTCTGCACCATATCAATCAGCACATCGAAGGCTAGCGGCGCATGTTCTTTCAGCACTTTGCCGTAATACACCGTGTGTTCGCGCGTGGTGTAGGCATTTACATGCCCGCCTACGTTATCGAATGCTTCGGCAATTTGCAGTGCGTTGCGTTTCTTAGTGCCTTTGAACAGCATGTGCTCCAGCAGATGCGAAATGCCGTTTTCTTCCGGAAGTTCATTGCGTGTGCCCGTATCCGTCCAGATGCTCACGGCAGCGGTTTCCATTCCTGTCATGGGCAGTGTTGCAATCCGAAGGCCGCTTTTATGTGTCGTTATTTCTGTTTTCATTACAATGTATTATAGGTTATTTTTAATGTACTGCTTTACATCATTTAGCTGGTTACCGCAGCGGTGATAACGCTCTTCTTTTTGCATGATGCCCTTCATATGAGGTGGCAGCGGTGCGGCATCAATGCCCGTGCCATCAAATGCGGTTGGGAACTTTGCCGGATGGGCGGTTGCCAGCGTCACCATCGGCACATTCTTATCCCTCTGGCGGATTTTAGCAGCGCGTATACCCGTGGCTGTATGTGGGTCCACCACGAATTTGATGGCGCCATACACGTCCATAATCTCGGTTTTGGTGTCAGCATCATTGGTAGCATAGCTGTCAAACACGGCTTTCACTTTTTTCAGCACATCGGGTGCCACTTTTAAGCTGCCGTTCTCTTTGAACTGCTGCATTAGTTTGGCAACGGCCTTGCCATCGCGGCCGTGAGCCTCGAACAGCAGGCGTTCAAAGTTGCTGGAAATCTGGATATCCATGCTGGGGCTTATGGTGGGTTTCACGCCCTTCATGCTATAATCATTTGCCTCAAAAAAGCGGTGCAAAATGTCATTTGCGTTGGTGGCCACAATCAACTGGCTGATGGGCAGACCCATTTCGCGTGCAATGTAACCGGCAAAAATATCACCGAAATTTCCCGTCGGCACGCTGAAAGCCACGGTTTTTGTGCCTTTCGGCAGCTGTAGATAGGCGGCGAAATAATACACAATCTGCGCCATGATGCGCGCCCAGTTGATAGAATTTACGGCCACCAGTTTTTTTCCGCCTGCAAACTCAGGGTGGTTAAACATGTCTTTCACCATGTTCTGGCAGTCGTCGAACGTGCCATCCACCGCGATGTTAAACACATTATCTTGCAGCACCGTTGTCATCTGTCGGCGCTGAATATCGCTTGTGCGGTTATGAGGGTGCAGCATAAAAATCTTCACGTGCTTCGAATGGCGGCAGCCTTCAATGGCGGCAGAGCCTGTGTCACCCGAAGTTGCGCCCACAATCACCACGTCCTGCTTGGTTTTTGTCAGCACATGGTCAAGCATGCGGCCGAGCAATTGCAGGGCAAAATCTTTAAACGCGAGCGTCGGGCCGTGATACAGCTCCAGCAGATAATGGTTCTGGAACAGATGGCGCACGGGCGCCACCTTCTTGTCGCCGAAGCCTTTATAGCTTTCCGCGATAATATATTTGAAGGCTTTTTCCTCAATCGCCCCTGCCACAAACGGTGCCATCACGTTAAAGGCCAGTTCGGTGTAAGGCAGGTTGCGCCAGCTTTCGATGTCCTTCAGGCTAAACTGCGGGATGGATTCCGGCATATACAGCCCGCCATCGGGTGCAAGACCGCTGGTCAGAATCTCCTGAAACTCAAGGGCGGGGCTTTTCCCCCGCGTGCTGATATAGCGCATGTTTAGGCTCTGGGTTTAAGCGAGGTAGCGGTTTTTAAGGTGTGTTTTATACACCTCGGCATCCAGCTTTTTGCCGGTCGCCTGTTCTATCAATTCATCCGCGGTCAGTCTAGCACCTTGTGAGTGCACATTGGCACGCAGCCATGTCACCAGTGGCTTAAAATTACCCTTTTCGATGCCAGGAACGATGGTTTTGCTCTGTTTTTTGGCGGCGGCGAACAATTGCGCGGCATTCATGGCACCCAGTGTATAGGTCGGGAAGTAGCCAAACGAGCCGGAAGGCCAGTGTACGTCCTGCATGCAGCCGTCTTTGTCATTCGGCACAGTGACGCCGAGCAGGGCCTTCATCTGCTTTTTCCATGCAGCGGGAACGTCTTTGAATTCCATGTCGCCTTCCACCAGCAGCTTTTCCATTTCATAACGCAAAATCACGTGGGCGGGGTAGGTCACTTCATCGGCATCCACGCGAATCAGGCCGGGTTTTACGTGGGTGTAAATGCGATACAGATTGTCCGTACTCCACGCACTGCCTGTGCAGCCGAAGGCTTTCTTTAAAATAGGCGCGGCATATTTCAAGAAGTGCTGACTGCGGCAGACTTGCATTTCAATCAACAGCGACTGGCTCTCATGAATGCTCATGCCGAGCGCTTGGCCAACGGGCTGTTCGTAGTATTTTTCCGGCAGGCCAAATTCATACAGCGCATGACCGGTTTCGTGCAGCACGCCCATCAGCGCCGAAGTAAAATCGCGCTCGTTATAACGCGTGGTGATGCGCACGTCCCCATATACGCCGCCGCAGAACGGGTGGTGACTGATGTCGAGCCTGCCGCGCGTGAAGTCAAAGCCCAGTGCTGCCATAAAGCGCGTGCCGACTTCTTTCTGTGTGGCGGCGGGGAACGTGCCCTTTAATGCCTGAATGGCGGGCTTTTTCGCTTGGTGTGCCAGCACCTCATCTAAAAATCCGGGCAGGAATTTTTTAAGGTCGGCGAACAGTGCGTCAATGCGCTTGCTGGTTTGGCTGGGGTCGTAGGTATCAAGCAATGCGTCGTAGCGGCTGCATTTAAAGGCACTGGCTTTTTGCTTTGCAACCTCACGCACCAGCCCCAGCACCTTGTGTTGCAGCGGCAGGAATTCTTTAAAATTATTATCTTTGCGAAGCGTGCGCCATGCGTGCTCACAATGGTTGCTGGCGATGACGAGTTTTTCAATGAGCGATGGGTCTACCGCCGTGGCGTGCAGCCATTGGCGGCGCATTAGTTTCAGGTTTGCACGCTGCCATGCATTCAGCTTTGCGGCATTCTTTTCAGCAGCGGAAATAAGCTGCTTCATCTCTGGCGTAATCAGCATTTCATGCGCGATGCCTTCCAGCGTCGCCAGCGTATTGCTACGCGGGCTATTGCTGTTGTCGGGCATCATGGTGGCGGCATCCCACCCTAAAATAGCGGCCGCACCGCCGAGGCGATACATCTTCGTGAAGCGCGATTCCAGCGCAGCGTAGGCTTGCGTCATTTACCGCTGGCCTCTGCGATAAATGAAATACATCCCCGCAATGGCCAGCGCGAGCACATACCACGTAATGGCATATTGCAAGTGGTCGTTCTGGATGTGTATCTTTTTCTCTGGAATAATGGGCAGGTCGTCCTTGTTCTTTCCGAACACAGTGTCTGTCTGTGCAAAAATCACGGGGTAGATAAGTTTTCCAGGGTTGCGCTGCTCAAGATAGGCAATGACATCACGCTCTGTCGCCCAGAGCCAAAGATTTTTGTCAGGCTGATTCTTAGGCAGGAAGCGCCACGGCTCATCAAACACCCAACCGATGCCGCGTAGAAATTGAATCATATCGGATTGTGATTCAGGGCGTGTTTTTGGGTCAGTTTTGCCTTTGGGAACCCAGCCACGATTTACCATCAAAATAGAGCCGTCCTGAAGCAGCAGCGGGGTGAGCACGTACGCACCCTGTTCGTTTTTCAGGTATTTACCTTCCACCACTATTTCCTGATCATGCAGAAAGAAACCACCAGCCAGCATTGGGCGGAAAGTTAAATCCTCTTTCTTGGTAGCAAAAGTGGTTGGAAGCAGAAGTGGGATTGAATTTGATTTCTCAGCAACAGCCTTTGCCAATTCATTCTTTACAGCCATACGCTTTACCTGCCACGTGCCGAGGCCAAGCAGGCCAATGAACACACACAAGCAGAATAATGTGAATAGCGGGGAAACTGTATTTGCTTTTGTTGGAGCCGTGGCTGCTTTAACTGCGGGCTGCTTTTGTGCAGGGCGTTTAGAGGTTATGGCCTGTTTCTTAACTGGCGCTTTTTTGGTCGCACTTTTTTTGGGACGTTTTGCTTTCGGCATGGCGGCTCTCCGTCTGGTTTAAGCCCAGACAGTCTAAACCGAAATCGCTTTGCAATAAACAGCGATTTACAAATTTATTAATTGCCGCCCCACCAGTAGACGAATACGAACAGGAATAACCACACCACGTCCACGAAATGCCAGTACCAGGCGGCAAATTCAAAGCCAAGATGGTGCTTGGGGGAGAGTTGGCCCTTCATGGCGCGAATCAGGCATACCAGCAGGAAAATGCTGCCAATCAGTACGTGCACGCCGTGAAAACCCGTTGCCATATAGAAGTTTGAGCTATAAATGCCATCCTTAAAGCCGAAAGAGGCATGGTGATACTCATACACCTGCACACAGGTGAAGCTGAAACCCAGCGCTACCGTGGCGATGAGCCCTCGGATAACGTCCCTGCGGTTGTCGGTCAGCAGGGCGTGATGCGCCCAGGTTACCGTGGTGCCAGAAAGCAGCAAAATCAGCGTGTTAATAAAGGGCAGGTCGAAGGCTTCAAGCGTTACAACACCTTCAGGTGGCCAAATACCGGCCTTAACGGGCCATACGCCTTCAAGAAGCTCAACGGGTGCCAGAGATGCTTTAAAAAACGACCAGAAGAATGCAAAAAAGAACATGACTTCGGAAAGGATGAACAGTGCCATGCCGAGGCGAAGGCCCAGCTGCACCACAGAGGTGTGATTAGAAGGCTTCATCGCGCCTTCGCGAATCACATCGCGCCACCACACGAACATTACATACACCGCAATTGCGGTGCCTAGCAGGAGAATCGGGAGGCCGCCGGATACTTTGTGGAAGAACATGGCTGCGCCAGAAGGCATCAGCAGCAGGGCGAGTGCGCCCAGAAGAGGCCACGGGCTTGGGTCAACCAAGTGATAATCATGCTGCTTGTGCGATGCCATGTAAAAACCTTCCTTGTAACCAAAAAAGCTATGACGATTCTTTTACCTTAAAAAACGTGTAAGACAAGGTAATTGTTGTTATATCGTCCATTTTTTTGTCTGTCATAATTGCCGGATCGATAAAAAATGAGACCGGCATTTCCATGGATTCATTGGGCTTCAATGTCTGGTTTTCAAAACAGAAGCACTGGATTTTCTGGAAATAAATTCCAGCCTTATTCGGCGTCACATTATAAATGGCGGTGCCTTTGGTGGCTTCATTCGTTGTGTTTTTCGCGTGGAAAAAGGCAAGCTTCCGTTCGCCAACCCTTAATTTCAACTGCTTCTGTTCAGGGTAAAATTCCCACGGCAGGTCGGGGCTGATGTCTGCATTAAAGCGGATGGTGATTTCGCGGTCATAGATTTGCTTCGGCGCTTCTTTTGCCACCTGTGTGGTACCGCCGAATCCGGTCACGCGGCAGAACAAGTCATAGAGCGGCACAGAGGCATACGCCAAACACACCATGCCGACCACAATGGCAACAATGCCAAGCGCAAGCGATGTGTTGGCTTTTTGCTGTTGTTGCTGTTTGGCGGCGCGGCCTTTTGGGGTTGGGCGAGCGGCCATAACACTACATACCGGTTTTAATTTTGACGATGGTAATCGTAAAAAACAGCGCCACCACGCCGAGTAGAATTAGCAGTAGTGTAAGGTTCTTCTGCTTTTTATCTTTATGCTGTTTGCTATAGGGCATGGGGCACCGCAAAGCCAAAGATTTTATCCACGAGTAGCAGTGAAAACAAAACGAAAAGATACACAATCGAATAGCCAAAAGTCTGCATCGCTTCCCGTTCGCCGCCACTTACGAAAAGCCGCGCACTGTGCCATACAAAAATGGCGCTAAGTGCGGCCGCGCCCACGGCGTAAATCAGGCCGGAAAATCCAAGCAGGCTTGGTGCAAGGCTGAGTGGCGCGAGCAGTAGCGTGTATATTAAAATCTGCTTTTTGGTTTCAGCTTCACCGGCCACCACTGGCAGCATGGGGATGCCAGCCTTCGCATAGTCTTGACAGCGATAGAGCGCGAGCGCCCAGAAGTGCGGTGGTGTCCACATAAAGATAATCGCAAACAGCACTAACGGAAACAGGCTCACATCACCCGTTACGGCGGCCCAGCCAATCATGGGCGGGAAGGCGCCTGCTGCGCCACCAATCACGATATTTTGCGGTGTGCGTGGCTTCAGCCAAACCGTGTAGATAAACACATAAAACAAAATCGCAGCGAGCAGCAATGCGGCGGCCATAAAATTTACGGCAATAGCCATGACGAACACGGAGCTAAACGCCATCATCACGGCATATTCAATCGCAGTAGAAGGCAGCATTCGGCCAGCAGGCAGGGGGCGGTTTCTGGTGCGTTTCATTTTCGCATCGAGCTCGCGCTCATACCACATGTTAATCGCGCCGGATGCACCTGAGCCTAGTGCGATACAGAAAATGGCAACCGCACCGATAAAGGGGTGGATATTGCCTGGTGCCAAGGCCATGCCGACAAAACCCGTAAACACCACGAGGGACATTACACCCGGTTTCAGCAGTTCCACAAAGTCACGCACACTCGCACCGCTTAACGAAGCGGCGGGAACGTACAATGCTTTTGAAGCTGCACTTGCCATAATGAAATCCAAAAAAGTTTGGAAGGGAAGCGGCTAAAACCACTTCCCTTCACCAACATTATTTAATGGTTGGGATTTTTTCGAAGCTGTGGAATGCCGGAGGAGAAGGCAGGGTCCATTCCAGCGTATCAGCACCTTTGCCCCACGGATTTGCTGGCGCCTTTTTGCCGAACTTCAGCGAGTAAATCGCAATGAAGACGAACAGAACGGCGGCACCAAAACCAATGTAGGAGCCGATGGAAGAAACATAGTTCCAGCCTGCATACGCATCCGGATAATCCGGAATCCTGCGTGGCATACCCGCAAGGCCGAGGAAGTGCTGCGGGAAGAAGGTAAGGTTCGCGCCGAGGAACATCAGCCAGAACTGCGTTTTGCCCCAGAACTCGGAATACATACGGCCCGACATTTTAGGGAACCAGTAGTAAAAGGCTGCAAAGCCTGCAAACAGTGCGCCAAGGCTCATCACATAATGGAAGTGTGCCACAACGTAGTATGTATCGTGGAATGCGATGTCGAGGCTCTGGTTAGCGAGCACCACCCCTGTCACACCACCCACGGTGAACAGGAAGATGAAACCAATCGCGAACATCATTGGCGTTGCAAAGCGGATGGAACCGCCCCACATCGTTGCAATCCAGCTGAAGATTTTAATACCTGTCGGCACCGCAATCACCATCGTGGCGAGGGTAAAGTAAGCGCGTGTATCGACATCCATGCCCACGGTGAACATATGGTGTGCCCATACTACGAAGCCCACCACCCCGAT
>CAYXPR010000013.1:0-61390 GCA_964467255.1 uncultured Rickettsiales bacterium
AATCTTCGGCATCAAAATCAGACAATAAATTATTTATCTGCTGGTCAACAAATTCCCTGTCTAATTGATCCCAGATTATCCCAGTATCATATATAAAATCCCCACTATCACCGCCACCACTATCTGTCCCACCCCCATTTTGAGTGTTGCCCTCGCCAGGGTTTTCATCAGAGCTATATTTGGTGCTTTGTATTTCATTGATTTTATCCTCTACATTCTTCGCTAAAGCTCTTAGATCTGATTTTATATTATTTTCCTGGCTGGAGTAATAGTCACTCATATACACTGCACCCGTTAAACCTACAATTATTAGGCCGGGGGGGGTTGCCTCCAAACCAAGTGCTGCTAGTGTTAAAGCTGCGGCACCAGTTGCATTTAAATCAGCAAGCACAACCGATGACGTTTCAAGAGCAAAATTACCAACAGCGACAGCTGCTGCTTCAAATTTTGTGCCACTATCATTAATGACTTCTTTGATGTCTGCTATAACTTTTCCGCCCGCCACAATGTACCCAAGTGCTTTGCCAACAGGTTGCAGTGACTCAAGACCCTTAAACTCTTGATAACCCTCCTTTGCTACAGTTCCCACTTTATTTAATACCGATGCCGTATAATCTAGGAAACTTTCTACAACTTCATTATTTGGACCACGATCAGACGGTCTAAAGACATTCAATTTCTCCGGTAACAATGAAAAATCATCTGATAATGTTAGATTATTATTTTTTAATGTTTCTAAATTATGCGCATCAAACGCCAATAACGTTTTCTGCCCCTCAAATTGTGAGAAATTTCCTGCATTCACTGCGTTAAATAATTCCGCCGCGCTGCCGCTATATTTCAGCTCATACCCATCGCCGAGGTCAGCAATCGCATAGCCGTTTTCCTCGCGCACTTGGCTGGCAGAAAGCGTGTCGCCGAACGAGCCGCCCAGCAGCACCACGTTTTCCGCGCTGCCGTTGATGTCATCAATCACGAACGTTTTGGTGTTATACCCCGCCAGTTTATCCGCCGTAACATGATAGACCTTATAACTGCCCAGCAGTTCCGGCTCGGGCCTGTCCACCACGCCCGTTAAATGCTCGGTCAGCTTATCTGCCTCTACGTTCTTCACAATCACGCTTTTACCCGCGCCGATGTTCAGCACCGTATCATCACCCACCTGCTGAATGCCAACTTTTGATTTAACACTTGTGATTTGTCCGCCGATTTTACATAGTCAGCGGGAACAATAACTAAAGACCATATACAAAATCGTGACCCGCATCCCCTCTACCCTACTCGCACGGCTTGATACACTGGCCGGTGTGAAGCCACCGAATGTTTCCTTTGAGTTCTTCCCGCCGAAATCGGCCGAGATGGAGGATAAATTGTGGCACACGGTGAAAATGCTGGAGCCTTTGGCACCGGACTTCGTTTCCGTGACCTATGGCGCAGGCGGCAGCACGCGTGAGCGCACCCACCATACGGTAAAACGCATCCTCGCTGAAACCAAGCTAACCCCCGCCGCTCACCTCACCTGCGTGGCCGCCACACGGGCGGAGATTGACGATGTCGCCAAAGCTTACTGGGAAAGCGGCATCAAACATATTGTGGCATTGCGCGGTGATATGCCCGCCGGCACCACAGGCGCCTATGTGCCTCACCCCGGCGGTTATGCCTACGCCGAAGATTTGGTGAAGGGCCTAAAGAAAATCGCGAAGTTTGATATCAGCGTGGCGTGCTACCCCGAAACGCACCCAGAAGCCAAAAGCCCCGAAGCCGACCTTGAGTGTTTGCAGCGCAAGCTGGATGCAGGGGCAGACCGCGCCATTTCGCAATATTTCTTCAACGTGGATGTGTTTTTAAAGTTTCTCGATAGGGCGCATAAAAAAGGCATCACCGCCCCGGTTATTCCCGGCATCGTGCCCGTGGGCAGTTATTCGCAGGTGGTGCGCTTCAGCAAAATGTGCGGCGCCAGCGTGCCCGACTGGGTGAAAAACCTGCTCGAGCCCGTGGAAAAAACCCCTGAGCTGCACAAGCTGACCGCCGCCGTGATTGCTTCAGAACAATGCCGCCTGCTGATGGCGCAAGGCATCACACGCTTCCATTTTTACACACTGAACCATGCTGACTTAACGGCAGCAGTGTGCCACTTGCTGAACATCAGACCCAAACAATAGGAGCATTTCATGGCCCGCACCTCGCACGAAGTTGATTACAAAATTCAAGGCGCGGAAATGCAGTTTGTCGAGATTGCGCTCGACCCCGGCGAAACTATTTTCGCCGAAGCAGGCTCCATGCTGTATATGGACCAAGGCATTCAAATGGCCACGCATCTGGGTGATAAAAGTGAAAAGCATTCCGGCGTGATGGGCACCATCATGGGCATGGGCAAACGTGCCTTCACCGGTGAAAATATGTGGATGACACACTTCACCAACAGCGGCAAAGGCAAGTTGCGTGTAGCGTTCGCAGCGCCTTACCCTGGCAGCATCATTCCTGTGGACTTAAGCCAGTGCGGCGGCAAGCTGATGGCACAGAAAGGCGCCTTCTTGTGCGCGGCACGCGGCACTTCCTTAAGCCTCGCTTTCACCAAAAAATTCTCGGCAGGCTTATTTGGTGGCGAAGGCTTTATCCTGCAAAAGCTGGAAGGCGATGGGCTGGTGTTCGTGCATGCCGGTGGCAAAGTGGTGGAAACCACCCTCTCGGCTGGGCAAACACTTTATATAGAAACCGGCGCACTGGTGGCGCTTGAACAAACCGTTGCCTATGAGATTGAAGTGATTAAAGGCATTAAAAGCATGCTGTTTGGCGGCGAAGGCCTGTTTTTAACCAAACTGACCGGCCCCGGCCGCGTGTGGATGCAGTCCTTCCAATATGGCCGCTTCATCGGCTCGGTGGCGTATACCGTGGCGGAAATGTTCAAAACCAAAAGATAACCCTTGATTCTGGCACAGGATTGCCCTATAAAACGGTCTGCAAAGGTGAGCCGAAAGGCTCGCCTTTTTGTTTGCCTTAAAATTTTTTTGGTTGAAAAACAATGGCTTACACGCCTTTGGAAGAAAAAATTGAAGCGATTATCCGCCCCTCTATTGAAGGGATGGGGTTTACGCTGGTGCGCGTCCGCCTGAGTGAAAGCGTTAGCAAGCACCCCAAAACACTGCAAATCATGGCTGAACGCACGAGCGATGGCAGCATGGTGGTGGATGATTGCGCGGAAATAAGCCGCACGATTTCTGCCCTGCTGGATGTAGAAGACCCCATCAGCGGTGAATATAACCTTGAAGTCAGTTCACCGGGCATGGACAGGCCGCTCGTGAAACTGGCTGATTTTGACAAATACAAAGGATACGCCATTAAGCTTTCAACCACCGATGCCGTGGATGACCGCCGGAAATTTAAGGGCAAACTGGAAGGTGTGGATGGTGATGACATCCTTCTGGCACTTACGGATGGCAGCAATAAAACCTGCCGCATTCCGTATGCATTGGTGCATTCATCCAAACTCGTCATCACCGATGAAATGATTAAAGCTGCCACAAGAAAATCGGCGGCGAACTAGTTACTACAAGAATATTTATTTTAACTTTTGACTTTAACACAGAGGAAATTATGTCAGTCAATTTTGCCATTACAGGAAATACGGAAATCCTTCAGGTCGCTGATGCTGTCGCACGTGAAAAAGGCATTCCGCGTGATGCCGTGATTGAAGCCATGGAACAGGCCATCCAGATTGTAGGCCGCCGCAAATATGGCCACGAGCAACACATCGTGGCGAATATCGACCGCAAAACGGGCGGTATTAGCATGTTCCGCGAACGCGAAGTAAAAGAAGCCGTGGAAAATCCGGATACGGAAATCTCCCTGAAAGACGCGCAGGAAAGCAAAGCCGACGCCGCGCTGGGTGACAAAGTAACCGAAGCCCTTCCCCCGATTGAATTCGGCCGCGTGATTGCGCAAACGGCAAAACAAATCATTATCCAGAAAGTGCGTGACGCTGAACGCGACAAGCAATTCGAGGACTTCAAAGACCGTGCCGGTCAGATTGTTTCCGGCGTGGTGAAGCGCATCGAATATGGTAACGTGATTGTGGATTTAGGCCGCACCGAAACGGTGATGCGCCGCGAGAACATGATTCCGCGTGAAGCATTCCGCGTGAATGACCGCATCCGTGCATATATTGAAGATGTGCGCCGCGAAGCAAAAGGCTCGCAAATTATTCTTTCCCGCACGCACCCGAACTTCCTTGCAGCCTTGTTTGCACAGGAAGTACCGGAAATCTATGACGGCATCATCACGGTGAAAGCCGTTGCCCGCGACCCCGGCAGCCGCGCAAAAATCGCCGTGGCTTCCAGCGACTCCTCCATCGACCCAGTGGGTTCATGCGTGGGCTTACGCGGTTCACGCGTGCAGGCAGTGGTGGCTGAATTGCAGGGTGAAAAAATCGACATTATCCCGTGGACGGGCGATACGGCCAGCTTCGTGGTGCACGCACTTGCACCAGCTGAAGTGGCAAAAATCGTGATCGACGAAGACAATCACCGCATCGAAGTGGTGGTGCCGGATACACAGCTGAGCCTGGCGATTGGTCGCCGCGGTCAGAACGTGCGCCTTGCTTCGCAGCTGGTGGGCTGGAACATCGACGTGCTGACGGAAGACGAAGAGTCTAAACGCCGCACGGAAGAATTCAACTCCATCTCGAAGCTGTTCATTGAAGCGCTGAACGTGGAAGACGTGATTGCTCACCTGCTGGTAACGGAAGGCTTCCGCAAAGTGGAAGATGTGGCGTTCGTGCCAGTAGATGAACTGGGTTCCATCGAAGGCTTCGATGAAAATATTGCCCGCGCTCTTAGCGAGCGCGCCAATGCATGGCTCGAAGAACAGAAACAAGCCATGACCAAAAAAGCAAAAGAGCTTGGCGTAACTGATGAATTGAGCACCGCGCTGACAGCCTTTACGGCAGAACAGATTGTGAAGCTGGCAGAAAGCGGCATCAAAACGCTGGATGATTTGGCCGACCTGTCACGCGATGAGTTCACGGAAATCCTTCCGAAGTCTGGCAAGACGGATGAAGAGATTGATGCACTCATCATGGAAGCCAGAAAGCACTGGTTTGAAGGCGAAGGCAAGTAAGCCTTACTCCTTTAATCCGCTGATCGGTTCAAAGCCATGAAAACAGCACTCCGGCAGTCCATGCTAACAGGCAGAGAACTGCCGGAGTGCGAGCTTATCCGGCTGGTGCTGAGCCCTGATGGTCAACTGATTGCTGACCTTAATGCCGAGCTGGAAGGCACAGACGCGTGGGTGGAATGCCAGCGCAGCGTGTTGGAAGAAAGCGTTAGAAACGGCACGATTGCCAAATATTTCGGGGTTGAAAAAAGCGTTACAGAAACCATTCCTAATCAGGTGGAGCGGGCGCTGCGCAAAAAAGCCCTGAATTTCCTTGGCATTACGAAGCGTGACGGCAGTTTAATCAGTGGTTTTGCCAAAGTAACGGGGGCACTAAACGGTGGCAAAGCCTGCCTGCTGCTGATTGCAAAAGGCGAGCCCTACGAAGGAAAAGACGATATCACACGCCTCGCAGATGGTGTGCAAATAGTGGACTGTTTTTCCTTGAAAGAGTTGCAATCCGCGCTTTCTAGTGGTAATGCAGTGCACGTTGTGCTGAAGGGCAAGGCAGTAGCCGACCGGTGCATTGAAGAAATTACCCGGCTATTACATTATGAAGAGAGATTCAAACTTGATGACCAAAGATAACACCAAAGACACTGAGCTGACGCTTTCAAAATCAACGAAATTGTCGCTCACCAAAACGGTGGAAGGCACAAGTGTTCACCAAAGTTCGCATGGTCGTTCCAAAACCATTCGCGTGGAAGTGCGCCGCACGCGCACGTTTTCGCCCGATAAATCTGGCACGCTGGTGGAAGAACGCGGCGATGGCAGCACGGCACAGCAGGCTGGCATGCAAGACATGGGCGGGCTTTCAAACGCCGAGCGCGAGGCACGTCTGAAGGCGCTTGCTTCGGCCAAAACCGGTGATGAAAAATCCATCCTCGAATCGCAACCGATTATCCGCACCCCGCGCAAGAGCGATGAAGAGAAACGCGTTGTTAAGCCGAAAAAAGAAGCGGCAAAGGCTGATGTAAAGCCTGATATTTCTGCCGTAGAAGCAAAACTCGCCGCCACCGCTAAAGAAGGCCGTGGTGAACGTGGCGACAGGCATGAACGCCTTGTGCTGCCGGATGCTGCGCCGCATGGCCGCAAGCTGACGGAAGAAGAAGAAGCCGCTGCTGCCGCACGCAATAAAGTGCGCCGCGATGAAAGCCGCCGCACACGCAAATTAACACTCTCCTCTGCACTCGGTAGTGAAGATGGCGAAATGCCGCGTACGCGCAGCATGGCTGCGGAACGCCGCGCCCGCGAAAAAGCACGTCGCGCTGCTTTGGGTCTTAGCCCGAACGAGCCAGCGGAAAAGAAAATCCGTGAAGTGATTATCCCCGAAGTGATTCAGGTGCAAGAACTTGCTAACCGCATGGCCGTGCGCGGTGTAGACGTGGTGAAAGAACTGATGAAGCTTGGCATTATGGCCACAGTGAACCAGAACGTGGATGCCGACACGGCAGAACTGCTGGTGGGCACGTTTGGCCACAAAACCAAACGCGTGACCGAAGCTGACGTTGAAAATGTGATTATAAGCGGCGTGGGTGATACGGAAGAAACACTGACCGCCCGCCCTCCGGTGGTAACGATTATGGGTCACGTCGACCATGGTAAAACGTCATTGCTTGATGCTATCCGCCAAGAAGATGTGGCGGCAGGTGAAGCCGGCGGTATTACGCAGCATATCGGCGCGTATCAGATTGAAACGAAGGCCGGCAACAAAATCACCTTCCTTGATACACCGGGTCACGAAGCCTTCACCGCCATGCGTTCACGCGGCGCGAAAGTAACCGACATTGTGGTGCTGGTGGTTGCTGCTGACGACGGTATCATGCCACAAACAGTGGAAGCGATTAACCACGCGAAGGCCGCGCAGGTGCCGATTATCGTTGCGATTAACAAAATTGATAAGCCGGGTGCCAACCCACGCAAAGTGATGGAAGCACTGCTTTCACACGAGCTGGTGGTGGAAGACATGGGCGGCGAAACGATTTGTGTAGAAGTTTCCGCCAAAAATAAAACGAATCTCGACAAGCTGGAAGAAGCTATTCTGCTGCAGGCTGAAATTCTGGAACTGAAAGCCAACATCCAGCGTAAGGCGACGGGTGCAGTGGTGGAATCGAAAATCGATAAAGGTCGCGGTATCGTGGCGACGCTGCTGGTGCAGAAGGGTACGCTGAAAGTGGGTGATATTCTCGTTGCCGGTATCGGCGATGGCAGGGTGCGCGCACTGTATAACGACAAAGGCCAGTCCATTCAAAGCGCTGGGCCTTCCATGCCGGTGGAAGTGCTGGGCCTCACGCAAGTTCCGGCGGCAGGTGATTCCTTCGACGTGGTCGACACCGAAAAACAAGCACGTGAAATTGCTGAGTACCGTATTAAGCGCGAAAAAGATTTGCGTGTGGTGGCTGAAAAAGTAACGCTCGAACAAATGTTCAAAGCAGCGGGTACGACAGCAACAAAAGAACTCGCTGTTATTATTAAAGCAGACGTACAGGGTTCCGCCGAAGCGATTGTTGGCAGCTTGCTGAAGCTTTCCACCGATGAGGTGAAGGTAAAAGTAATTCACTCTGCAGTGGGCGGTATCACGGAATCTGACGTGACACTGGCGCAAACGATTGGTGCCATTATCATCGGCTTTAACGTGCGCGCCAACGTGCAGGCCAAAGAACATGCGAGCCGCGAGAAGGTGGAAATCCGCTACTATTCCATCATCTATAACTTGGTCGATGATGTGAAAAAAGCCCTCTCCGGCCTGCTTGAGCCTGAGTCACGCGAAGAATATCTCGGCACAGCTGTTATGCAGCAAGTGTTCAAGGTTACCAAAGTCGGTAAGGTTGCCGGTTGCGTGGTGCGCCAAGGCGTTATTAAACGCGGTGCGGGCGTACGCCTGATTCGCGACGACGTGGTGATTCACGAAGGCAAGCTGAAAACGCTGAAGCGCTTTAAAGACGATGTCTCCGAAGTGAAAGAAGGCTTCGAGTGCGGTATGGCGTTTGAAAATTATGACGACATCAAAGAAGGCGACATGGTCGAGGCCTTTGAGGTTGTTCAGCACCAGCGTACGCTGTAACATCTAGTTCAGTCACGGAGTCCGCATGGGCAAGCAGCACGGCAGAGCGCCATCACAAAGACAATTAAAAGTAGGTGAGCTTATTCGCCACGCGCTCTCGGATATTTTCCTGCGCGGCGATTTTTATGGCAAGGGCATGGAAACGCTTTCGGTCACGATTTCCGAAGTGCGCGTAAGCCCTGACCTCAGGAACGCCACAGTGTTCTTCATGCCGCTCGCAGGCAAAGATAAAGAAAAAGTCGTGCAGCAGATGAATGACGCCTCGCCGTTCCTGCGCAGCGAAGTGACCCGCCGCATTGATTTGCGCTTTTCACCCGCGCTCTATTTCAAGCTGGATGAATCCTATGAAACCGCGCTGAAGATGGAGCTTCTCCTCAACAGCCCGAAGGTCGCAAAAGATTTAAAGTCCGACGATGAATAGCCCTACGCCAGCCGCCGTGAATGGCTGGATTATCCTCGATAAACCTGAAGGTATTACCTCTGCCACCGCCGTGGGTGTGGTGCGCCGCACCTGCAAAACCAAGAAATGCGGCCATGCGGGCACGCTCGACCCAATGGCGACGGGCATTCTGCCGCTCGCGCTCGGCGAGGCAACCAAAACCATGGCATACCTTGAAACGGCGGATAAGTCATACCGCTTCACCGTGCAATTTGGCAGCGCGACGGATACGGATGACAAAGAAGGCGAAGTGATTGCAACGAGTGATGTAATCCCCAGCCGCGAGCAGATTTTGGTCGCCCTGCCCACCTTCACCGGCGAGATTGAACAGGTGCCGCCGGACTATTCCGCCATCCGCGTGGATGGAAAGCGTGCCTACGACCTAGCACGTGAGGGCAAGGCCTTCACTTTAAAATCCCGCAAAGTGACGGTTCATAAACTCACGCTGGTGGAAATGCCAACCCCCAGCAGCATCGTGATGGAAATGGACTGCAGCAAGGGCACGTATGTGCGCGCCATAGCGCGTGATTTAGCTTTAAAATTAGGCACTTATGCCCATGTTACCACTTTGCGCCGTACACGGGTGGGGCACTTCCTTGAAAAAAGTGCGATTTCGCTGGAAAACTTAAAAGAAATGGTGCATATTGGGCGCCTTTCCGAGGCATTACTGCCGGTGGAAGCAGCGCTGGACGACATCTTGGTGCTCGCTTTAAACCCAGTTTCCTCCCAAGACTTACGACAGGGTCGCTCTATACAACTGGTGGATTCATCTACCACGTGGCAGGACGGTTCGGTGGTCTTAGCTAAATCAGACGACAAACCAGTTGCGATTGGCAGGGTAGAAGCAGGGAAATTCAGGCCGCTTCGGGTATTTAATTTATAAACCATATGGAGGTCCCTGATGTCGATTACTGCAGAACGTAAACAAGAAGTTATTAAAAAATACGCAAAGAAACAGAGTGACACGGGTTCACCGGAAGTACAGTGCGCGATTCTTTCTGAACGCATCAACACGCTGACCGAACACTTCAAAATTAATCCGAAGGATTTCCACTCACGCCGCGGCCTCTTGATGATGGTCGGTCGTCGTCGTAGGCTCCTCGATTATCTCAAATCCAAGGACGAAGGCCGCTATGCGGACCTCGTGAAGAAACTTGGTATCCGTAAATAAGCGGATTTTTCTAAAGCAGATGCGGGGCACGGTGCCCCGCATCGCTCTTTCTGGCTTACCCATTCCACATCAGAAATAGGTCTTTTGTTTAAGGGAAGTCAGGCGTTGTTACTATTTATCAGTTGTTAGTTGGAAGGAAGAGAAGAAGATGTTTAATGTTACGAAGAAGTCGATTCAATGGGGTGGCAAAACGCTTGAGATTGAAGTAGGCAAAGTTGCACGGCAGGCCGATGGCTCCGTGATGATCAAATACGGCAATACCACCCTGCTCTGCACCGCGGTTGCATCCAAAGAGCCAAAAGAAGGCATCGACTTCTTCCCGCTGACCTGCACGTATCAGGAAAAAGCCTTCGCCGCCGGTAAAATCCCAGGTGGCTTCTTTAAACGCGAAGGCCGCCCTTCTGAGCGTGAAACCTTGATTTCCCGCCTGATTGACCGCCCGATTCGCCCACTGTTCCAAGAAGGTTTCTACAACGAAACCCAAGTGGTGTGCACACTGCTTTCCTATGACATGGAAAATGATTCCGACATTCCTGCCATGATTGGCGCTTCCGCTGCGCTCGCAATTTCCGGCATCCCGATGGATGAACCGATTGCCGCGTCCCGCGTGGGCTTCATCAACGGCGAATATGTGCTGAACCCAAGCGTGCCTGAAATGCATGAAAGCACACTCGACATCGTGCTGGCTGGTACGGCCTCCTCCGTGATGATGGTGGAATCCGAAGCCAAAGAACTCACCGAAGAAGAAATGCTCGGTGCTGTTGTATTCGGCCACGAGCAGATGCAGCCGGTGATTAAAATGATCAACGAACTTGCCAAAGAATGCGGCAAGAAACGTTGGGAAATTAAAAAGAAAGACACGTCTGCGATTGCTGCAAAAGTGAAGCAGATTGGCGAAGCGAAATTCCGCGAAGCTTACCGCACCCTTTCCAAACAGGAACGCGTTGAAAAACTCTCTGCTGTTCGTAAGGAAATTGTGGATACATTTAAAGCCGAAGCGGAAGCAAAAGGCGAAGCGTTTGATAAAATCACCGTCGGTGGTTACATCAAAAAGCTCGAAAAGGACATCGTGCGTTGGGACATTCTCGACAATGATTACCGTATCGACGGCCGTAACGGCAAAAAAATCCGCCAGATTGAATCTGAAACCAACTTCCTGCCACAAACGCATGGTTCTGCGCTGTTTACGCGCGGCGAAACCCAGGCGCTCGTGGTTGCCACGCTCGGCACCGCGCAGGATGAACAGCGTATCGATTCACTGGATGGCGACACGTTCCAGCATTTCATGCTGCACTATAACTTCCCTCCGTTCTCGGTGGGTGAAGCCACGCCAATGCGCCCACCTGGCCGCCGCGAAATCGGTCACGGTAAGCTTGCATGGCGCGCACTGCGTGCTGTGCTGCCACAGAAAGAAGCCTTCCCTTACACCATTCGTCTGGTGTCGGAAATTACCGAATCGAACGGTTCTTCTTCCATGGCAACGGTGTGCGGTTCATCTCTCGCGATGATGGATGCTGGCGTTCCGATTACGGCTCCGGTGGCAGGTATTGCCATGGGCCTGATTAAAGAAGGCGACAAGTTCGCGGTGCTGTCTGACATCCTGGGTGATGAAGATCACCTCGGCGATATGGACTTTAAAGTGGCCGGTACCGAAAACGGTATCACCTCGCTGCAGATGGATATCAAAATCAATGGTATCACGAAGGAGATCATGGACATCGCCCTTCGCCAAGCCAAAGAAGGCCGTCTGCACATTCTGGGTTGCATGAACTCAGCCCTCACCGCACCGCGCGGCGAGCTGAAAGACAGCGCTCCGAAAATCACCACCATCACGATTCCGAAAGAAAAGATTCGTGAAGTGATTGGTTCTGGCGGTGCAGTGATCCGCGATATCACCGAAAAATCCGGTGCGAAAATCGACATTCAGGATGACGGTACCATCACGGTTGCTTCGGTGAAAGGTTCACAGACACAGATTGCTCTTGATATGATCAACGGCATTGTGGCTGAACCTGAAATCGGCGCGATTTATGACGGCACTGTTGCCCGCGTGGTTGATTTCGGTGCGTTCGTGACCATCATGACGAAAACCGATGGCCTCGTGCATATCAGCGAAATGGCAAACCAGCGCGTTGAAAAAGTCACAGACGTGGTGAACGAAGGCGACAAGGTGAAAGTAAAAGTGATCGACATCGAACGTGGCAAAGTCCGCCTTTCTATGAAAGCCGTGGACCAGAAAACGGGCGAACCGGTTGCTGACTACAAAGAAACCCCACGCCGCGAAAAGGAAGACCGCCCACGTGGCGACCGTCCGCGCGACCGCGATGAACGTCCGCGTCGTCGCAATAATGGCTAAAATTTTAGCTGTTTTCTAAAGGTAAAGGGGCGCTTTAAAGCGCCCCTTTCTTTTTCTTTGCCCTTTTTTATGTTAGGATGGTGGCAGAGGCTTTTATGATTGATGCCCTTGGCGGTATTTCAGCACAGGCAGTTGCACCACGCCCGAAAACGGAAAGCGTGGACGTGCAGAGCCTACTAAGAAGCGCCCTTGCCAAAACTGGTGGCGACGCTACCGTGACCGTGCAATATGGTTATTCGGTTGGCGCAGATGGCAGCTTGCAGGTGAGCAGCGCCACGGTTTCAACCGTTGAAAAAACACTCGGCGGTGTGCGCGTGGGTGAACTACCCAGCAACACAGCAGCACCTTTAAAGCCCGTACAGCTTTTAAAATTAGAGCCTGCCGCGCAGGCTGAAGTGTTTTCACTTTCTACTGAAGAACAGGCAGCGATACGCCAACTACAATCCTCCGATGTTGCAATTCGCAATCACGAACTTTTGCATTTCAGAAATGGCGCAGGTATTACCTCGGGCACGCCGGAATACACGCTCACGCAAGGGCCGGATGGCAATTATTATGCCGTTGGCGGTGCCGTGAATGTGCAGACAAGCCGCGGCGCGGACGCTGACCAACAGTCGCGTGAAGCCCAAACTTTCGTGAATGCCGCCACCGCACCAGGCGATGCCTCGGCGCAGGATTTAAGTGCCGCCCGCAGCTTTGGCTTCAGCAAGGGAATTGCTGCGTATAAAAGCGCGGTGAGTGAAAACTCTGTCTTCACGCCCGAAGCAAAATCATCCCCTGAGCCACTGGATATTTCCGCGTAAATCCCTAACGAATTCTCTCAAAGAAGATTAGGCCGCCACCCGTAGCGGAAAGTATGTCCTCTTTATCAGAATAAGGAATTTCAAATATTGGCTGGTATTTATCTTTAGGAATTAAATCGAACCTTCTTTTATTATTCGGGTCATCTTTATAGGGAAAAAATGCAATGTAGTCTGGCTTTTTAGCGTTAAGAAGCCTCACTACTGCATCGGGTTGCTGTAATTGTAAGGATTCTTTTGAGGCTAAGCCGCACATGTCATAAAAATGTGTGTGTTTACAGTAATAACTCACTTGCCCCAAATCACACATGGTTAGAATCGATTCCGGCCTTCTTGCATCACAAAATTGCTGTAGTTTTTTACCAACAACCTCGTGCCATTTATCCTTCACTTTTCCATTCTCATATGTGCTATCGCGTAGCACTCCATTCGTATAAGCGGTAAAAAGAAGTCCTAAAAACAGAAAAATATACCCGTTATTAAATGGCCTAAGAAGCGCATATTTTTGTAGCAGCATGTGCACACCAAAGGCAGCCCATACGCACGCCACAACATGATACGGAAAGACGTACCACAGGAACACCCAAGGCTGCCCCACAAGATATGAAAAAAGATAGAGTGCGGCAAAAACTGAAATGTATCTGAGCAACGTCTGTTGTGAGGCAAAAACACGCCGAAGGCCCAAAAAGGAAAGTATGCTTAATATGATGATTGCTTTGTTATAGTAGAGAAAATAGTAGGCAGCGCTTGGCTTCCAATCTGGGACGTTGGCAAAAATATGCCCTGATTTTACCGTTAAAGAGTGGGGTATAACCGAACCATAGTAGTAGTAAAAAACTAAAAGTACTGGCAATAAAACAACCGTCATTGCCAAGCAAAACTCTAATAATTTTTTATATTCTTTTTTAAAGAGTAGCTGTGCTGAAACAGTGGCAGCAACCAAAATGCCTTCAGGCCGAATAAAAACTGACGCCGCTGCAATAAGTCCTGAAATCACATGTTTTTCTTTTGCCGCGCATAAAAAGGCGAGCAAAATCATGCATACAAATAAACTGCTTTCCATGCCGCTTATGCCAGCCTGCATCGTTGGTACAGCCATCAATAAGCAGCAAAAAATTGCTTTTAATACGTCGTCTTGTTCTTTTAGAAAAAAAGAATAAATAAGAAATAAACTTACACTATCGAAGACAATGCTCGTCAGCGGAATGGTTTGAACCAAATTAAATCCAAGTGCATATATTGCGGCACAGAAAAGACCGAAAAGCGGCGCGGTGGTAGAGAGTAGCCGCTCTCCTTCTTGAAAAACAAACCCTTTTCCTTCCACAAGATTTACTGCATAGCGAAAAGTGATATATGCATCATCTGTTAAAGTGGTGTAATAGTAGGCAACAAGCCTGCCGATGATAAAAATAAAAAGCATCAATAGAAAATGTAACGAAACATAGTTTTCGCGCTGTGTTTTTGCTTTACTAAGCATGCATTTCCTATAGATTTCTCAAAGTGTTCTTAGGCAAATAGTAATTTATAAACCGCTAATTAATAACCCAAACATGGCTAAAGCAGAAATCATTTCATCACCCAACTGGATGGGCATCTGGACGCTGTACCTCAAAGAAGTACAGCGCTTTTTGAAGGTATATAACCAAACACTCGTTGCGCCGGTTATCAACTCCCTGCTGCTGCTCGCTATTTTTTCGCTGGCGCTCGGCGGCCATGTGAAAACCATCGGCGGGGTGAGCTTTGAAGTGTTCATGGCCGCAGGCCTTATCATGATGTCCGTCGTGCAGCATGCCTTTGCCAACACTTCCTCGGCCTTCATCATGGGCAAGGTGGTTGGCATGATTATTGATTACCTAATGCCGCCTTTAAGCGCGGGTGAAATGCTGTTTTCCATGGTGATGGGCGGCGTAACGCGCGGTGTGGTGGTGGGTATTCTGGTTGGCCTGTCCCTATGGGTTTTTGTGCCCTTAAGCCTGCCGCACCCGTTTCTAGCTGCGTTTTATCTTATCGCCGCCTCGATGGTGCTGGCGCTCGTGGGTATGCTGGCAGGGATTTTTGCAGATTCGTTTGATGAAATGTCTGCCATCACCAGTTATGTGATTACGCCCCTCTCTTTCCTTTCGGGCACGTTTTACTCGGTGGAGAACCTGCCGCCCTTCTGGTATACGGTGACGCACTTCAACCCGTTTTTTTACATGATTGATGGCATGCGCTATAGCTTAACGGGCTATCACGATGGCAGCATCACCATCGGCATCTGGCTGCTAATTGGTTGTATTATAAGCCTTTGGGTGGCATGCCACCTGCTGTTAAAAGCTGGCTACCGCATTAAATCGTAACCCCCGCATATCGTTGACAGCCATGGGTTTTTTGTGGATAATCGCCTCTTTCCGTTCAACCCCCCTTTTTGATGGGAGATAGGCGCGTTGGCTTCTGCTTCACACGTTCTTCCGGTCTATAAACGCTCAAAGCTAGAGTTTGACCGCGGGGAAGGTGTGCATCTTTTCTCTACCGACGGGAAGAAATACCTCGATTTTGCCTCCGGCATCGCGGTGAACTGCCTTGGCCACGGCCACCCTCACCTTGTGAAAGCCCTGCAGGACCAAGCCGCCAAACTGTGGCACATCTCGAATCTGTATCAGGTGCCAGGGCTTGAAAAGCTCGCCACCCGCCTGTGCGACAATAGCTTCGCCGACAAAGTATTCTTCTGTAATTCCGGTGCCGAATCCGTGGAATGCGCCATTAAAATGGTCCGCAAATACCACGATGAAACCGGCAACCCTGATAAATACCGCATCATCTGCTTTTTGGGCGCGTTTCATGGCCGCACGCTGGCCACCATTTCCGCCAGCGACCGCGAAAAAGTCATGAAAGGCTTTGAACCCGCCGTGGATGGATTTGACCACGTGCCGTTTAATGATCTCGCCGCCGTTGAAAAAGCCATCACGCCGCAAACGGGCGGTATTATGGTGGAGCCGATTCAAGGCGAAGGCGGCATCCGCCCCGCCACGCCGGAATTCTTAAAAGGCATCCGCGCACTGTGCGACAAACACGGCCTGCTGATGGTGGTAGATGAAATTCAGTGCGGCATGGGCCGCACGGGCAAAATGTTCGCGCATGAGCATTATGGCATCACGCCTGACATTCTCACCAGCGCCAAGGGCATCGGCGGCGGCTTCCCGCTCGGTGCATGCCTTGCCACTGAAAAGGCTGCTGTGGGCATGACGCCCGGCACGCATGGCTCCACCTATGGCAGCAATCCGCTCGCGATGGCCGTTGGCAATGCGGTGATGGACATCATCGCCGAGAAAAAATTCCTGCAGCACGTGGCTGAAATGGGTGCTTACTTTGAAGCGGGCCTTAATAAAATCAAAGGCGGCTTCCCGAAAAACACCGCACCGGTGATTCAGGAAGTGCGCGGCAAAGGCCTTATCCTCGGCCTGAAGGTAAGCCCGCCAGCAGCGGATTTTGTGGAAAAACTGCGGGAGAAAATGCTGCTCACCGTGCCTGCGTCCGACAACGTGGTGCGTTTGCTGCCCCCGCTGATTATTGAAAAACAACATATCGACAACGCATTGGAGATTATCAATGATGTATGCAAGGAATTTGGCGGAAGCGTCTGACGTGAAAAACCAGGCAAAACATTTTCTGGATATCAATGAAGTTTCGGCAGCCGAGCTGCGCGAAATTCTGGCGTTCGCCATTAAAACCAAACAGGATTTCAAAAAAGGCAAAATCACCAAGCATTTGCAGGACAAGCAAATTGCACTGGTGTTTGAAAAGCCTTCCACCCGCACGCGCACTTCGTTTGAAGTGGCGATGTATCAGCTGGGCGGCAACGCGATTATTATGGACACGAACTCCAGCCAGCTTGGCCGTGGTGAAACCGTGGCAGATACCGCGCGCGTACTTTCACGCTATGTGAACGGCATCATGCTACGCTGCTTCAAGCACGAAATGCTGAAAGAAATGGCAGATTATTCCAGCGTGCCGGTGATTAACGGCCTCACCGATTACAGCCACCCATGCCAAGTGATGGCCGACATCATGACGTTTGAAGAACATCGCGGTAGCATTGAAGGTAAAGTGGTGACGTGGATTGGCGACGTGAACAACATGGCACGCAGCTGGATGCACGCCGCCGAAACGTTTAACTTCTCACTGCGCGTGGCTTGCCCTGAAGATTTAAGCCCGCCTTCGGTGAAGTCTAAAAACATTCAAATCATCACCGACCCCGCAGAAGCCGTGAACGGCGCGCACTTGGTGACGACCGACACGTGGGTTTCCATGGGTGATGCCGATGGTGACTTCAAGCGCGAGATTTTAAAGCCCTATCAGGTGAATGACGACCTGATGGACCGCGCGAAGAAAGACGCACTCTTCATGCACTGCCTGCCCGCGCACCGTGGCGAAGAAGTGACCGATGCGGTGATTGACGGCGCACAGTCTGTCGTGTGGGACGAGGCGGAAAACCGCCTGCACATCCAGAAAGCCATACTCGTATGGTGCTTAGCGGGTTTGCCGAAGGGTAAGTAGCTAACTACTTATACTCGTTTGCCAGCTTCACGTAATTGTCAGCGGATTTGGCGATATAGTCTTTTTCTTCCTGCTTCATGTCGCGCAGGAACTTGGCCGGATTACCACCCCAAATTTGCCCCGCAGGCACGCGCTTGTTCGGCGTAACCAGTGCGCCAGCTGCCACCATGCCGCCTTTTTCCACCACCGCGCCATCCATCACCGTGGCGTGCATCCCGATGAAGCAATCATCCTCCAGCGTACAGGCATGTAGCAACACGCTGTGGCCGATGGTGATGCCGCTGCCAATTATCGTGGGGCCGGTTTTGCGGGTAATATGGATGACGGTGCCATCCTGAATATTCGTGCGCTCGCCGATGCGGATGATGTTCACATCACCGCGAATCACGCAGCCGAACCACACGTTGGTTTTGCTGCCAATCACCACATCGCCAATCACCACCGCACCCGGCGCAATGAATGCGTCCGGCGCGATTTTCGGCATGATGCCTTTATAGGGCAGGATAATGGGCGTGTGCGTCATGCCCCGATTTTACGGGAAGACGGGGATGTACTCAAGCCCCGAGGTTTCCGGCAGACCGAACATGATGTTAAAGTTCTGCACCGCTTGGCCCGACGCGCCTTTCACGAGGTTATCGATGACCGACACAATCACGATGCGGCCCTTGAGCCTGTCTTTAAACACGTTCATGTAGCAGTAATTCGTGCCCGCAACATCACGCGGCGTGGGAATGTAATCGCCCGGCATGAGCTTCACGAACGGTTCATCCTGATAGCGCTGCTCGAGTAGTTCGCGTACTTCGCCGAAAGATTTTTCCATCGAAAGTTTGGCATAAATGTTCGAGATAATGCCGCGGCTAATCGGCACCACCTGCGGCGTGAACGACACCATCAGGTTCGGCGTGCCCGAGGCTGCCGAAAGCGTCTGCTCAATTTCAGCCAAGTGGCGGTGGCCACCGATGCTATAAGGCCGCACGTTTTCGTTCACTTCCGTATACAGATTCGGCTGTTTGGCTGATCGCCCAGCGCCGGAAATGCCAGATTTGGAATCAATGATGATACTGTCTGCCGAAATCAGCCCGCTCGAAAGCAGCGGCACGAGCGGCAGCAGAATAGACGTAGGGTAACATCCCGGATTTGCCAGAAGGCGCGCGTTTTTAATCGGCTCCCTGAAAATTTCAGACAGGCCATACACCGCCTCTTTCTGAAGCTCGGGCGCGGCATGGGTTTTGCCATACCATTCTTTATATTTATCCACGTTGAAAATGCGGAAATCGGCGGAAAGGTCAATAATCCGCAGCTGGCGCGGCACGCTAGCAATCACTTCGTGCGAGGCACCATGCGGCAGGCAGAAGAAGGCGGCATCGAGTTTTTCCCACATCACTTCCTGCAAGTGCGCAAGGCGCGGCAGGCCAAGCCCCCTGAGATGCGGATAGACTTTTTCAATTTCCATACCGGCGGTGGAATCCCCCACCAGCGTGGAAATTTGCACATTCGGGTGGTTTTTAAGGATACGAATCAACTCCGCGCCCGTGTAGCCGCTGGCGCCAACAATACCAACCCTGAATTTTTTCTGTGCCATTTTGTTTTCCCTTACGATGTGGAGAGACGATTTAAATAGCTAAACCGTATGTGTTTGCAAATAAAAAAGAGCAGCGGAACCAACCGCTGCTCTTTTTTTCGTCCAACTGTTTCCAACCGATTAACGTTTGGAGAACTGGAAGCTGCGGCGTGCTTTTTTATGGCCGTATTTCTTACGTTCCACCACACGGCTATCGCGGGTAAGGTAACCACCTTGGCGCAGCACTTTATGATTGTTTTCTGGGTCATAGTAATCCAGCGCTTTGCTGATACCATGACGCACAGCGCCAGCCTGACCGGAAAGACCACCGCCAACCACGGTTGCAATCACGTCGAACTGGTTGTTCGTTTTGGTTACGTCAAAAGGCTGAGCCAGCATCATGCGCAGCACGGGGCGTGCGAAATACTGTTCCTGCGTTTTGCCATTCACCGTAATTTTGCCTTTGCCAGGCTTAATCCATACGCGGGCAATCGCGTTTTTACGCTTGCCAGTGGCATAGGAACGACCCTGCGCATCGCGCTTCGGTTCGCGCTTTTCTGCAACGCCTTCTGCCGGAGCAGCAACAGCGGCAACGATTTTCGTTTTTACTTTGGTTGCGATCTCAATCATGGACTAGCCTGCCCTCTTCTTGTTTTTCGGGTTCTTTTCGGCCTGATTAAACGGCTGAGGATTCTGCGCCGTATGGGGGTGTTCAGAACCGCCATAAATGTGCAGCTTCGTCATCTGGGCACGACCCAGATTTTCACGTGGAATCATGCGGCGAATCGCGCGTTCAATCACGCGTTCTGGGTGACCATAGGCCACTGTTTTTTCCGGCGTAATGAATTTGATACCGCCCGGGAAACCCGTGTGCCAGTAGAATTTGCGCTGCTGTGCTTTTTTGCCTGTCAGGTGCACTTTTTCAGCATTGATAATGATGACGTGGTCGCCGCAATCGATGCTTGGCGTGTAGGTCACTTTATGTTTACCGCGCAGGAGCGTGGCAGTCGTTGCAGCTAAACGCCCAAGAACGAGGTTTTCTGCGTCGATGATCCACCAGTTCCTTTTGATTTCGGACGGTTTTGCAATATAGGATTTCATGCTATTACCCAACAAATAAGCCACTTATGCACTGTGCACACGCACAGGCGAATTTCCAATTAGGGCGCGGAGTATGCCATAATATTCATGGGTGTCAACGCAAAAAGCGCGGCAGGGAATACTTTTTTGGCGCAGCGCCTATTCCCCAGTGTGTAGGCGGCTTATCACCTGCCCTGTGCAGTGATTGAAAATCACGATTTCCTTGGTTGTGCCCTTGGCAAACATCAATAATGCCTGCGGGCCATCCACGCTAGCACCCACCAAATCACCCGGGGAAGCGATTTTGAAGTTCCCGCCCTTGCAGTCCGCCGATGGGGCAGCCGTGGCTGTGGGATTCAGCTTCACCCCGTGTTTTACTTTATATACGACCAGCCCGAACAGGGTGGCCGTGCCAAGCAGCAGCACAACAGCCATCAAAACCACAATAAACTTGAGAAGACCTAGCTTTTTGGTATTAATATCGCCTTCGACCATGACACATACACATTATATAAAGGTTGATGAACTGCTTGCGCCCAAAACGCGGCTGGACAAATACCTAACCTCCCGCCTGCCGGAGCTTTCCCGCAGCCGCGTGCAATGGCTGATAGAAAACGGGCATGTGCGTAAAAGTGGGCAGACTGTATCGGACTCCTCCAGCGTTGTCAAACCGGGGGACACCTTCAGCATCCATGTGCCGGAGGCCACGCCATCTGACATGCAACCAACTGAAATTCCACTGAAAATTGTTTTTGAAGACGCGCACATGCTGGTGATTGATAAGCCTGCGGGCCTCACCGTGCACCCCGGCGCGGGCAACCATCAAGATACTATGGCAAATGCCCTGCTGGCCTATTGCGGCAGCAGCCTTTCCGGCATCGGCGGTGTGCAGCGCCCCGGCATCGTACACCGGCTGGATAAAGATACATCGGGTTTACTCGTCGTCGCTAAGCACGACAAAGCCCATCACTCCCTTTCTGAGCAGATTGCCAGCCGCGAATTGAAGCGCACCTACCTTGCTTTAGTGTGGGGTACCATCAATCCACCCGCTGGAAGTGTGAGTGCAAACATTGGCCGCAGCCTGCGAAACCGCAAAAAAATGGCCATCCTACGCACCGGCGGAAAGACCGCCACAACCCATTATAAAACAAAAGAAATTTATGGTAATGGACTGCTGAGTCTTGTGGAGTGCCGCCTTGAAACAGGCCGCACGCACCAGATTCGCGTGCATCTTACACACCTTGGTCACGGCCTAGTGGGCGACCAGACCTATGGCAGCCCGCATAAGTCTGCCCTCGCCGCCTTGCCAAAAGAATTGCGCGACCCCATGCGGTATTTCCCCCGTCAGGCGCTGCACTCGCATCGGATTGGCTTCACCCACCCCGAAAGTGGCGAATGGATGGAGTTTAAAAGTGAATTACCTAGTGATATCAGTCAATTAGTTGACATTTTAAAAAATTTGCACCCCACCACGTAATTTGGTATATATTGTGTGTGGGAAATGGATAGTTTTATCCATGCTGGTTTTATTTACAAAAAAATCAGATTTGGTTTGTGGGACTAAAACAATTCTAGGGTAACGCTATGACGAAGACGATTGCACTTCCGGTCATTGCAGATGCTGGGCTTTCCCGCTATCTGGCGGAAATCCAGAAATTCCCAATGCTGGATGAAAAAGAAGAGTTCATGCTCGCCAAACGCTGGCAGCAGCACGAGGATCTTTCCGCTGCTGAAAAGCTGGTTACCAGCCATCTGCGCCTTGTTGCCAAAATCGCCATGGGTTTCCGCGGCTATGGCCTGCCGCTCGTTGAGCTTATCTCCGAAGGCAATGTGGGGCTGATGCAGGCTGTCAAAAAATTTGACCCCGACAAAGGCTTCCGCCTTTCAACCTATGCGATGTGGTGGATTAAAGCTTCCATTCAGGAATATGTGCTGCGTTCATGGTCGCTCGTGAAAATGGGCACGACTGCCGCACAGAAAAAATTGTTCTTCAACCTGCGCCGCATCCGCAACCGTATTGCAGGAACCGTGCATGGCGACCTTGCGCCCAATGAAGTGGCACTGATTGCCAATGAGCTGGATGTACCGGAGCAAGACGTGGTCGAGATGGATCGCCGCATGAACGGTGCCGACCAGTCGCTGAACGCGACGGTTGCCGGTGAAAGCGAATCAGAGTGGATTGATTTTTTAGAAGATGAAAATGCCAGCCATGAAATGACGCTGGCCGATGAGCAAGATATGGCGCAGAAACGTGCGCTCTTTGAAAATGCCCTGACGCTGCTGAATGAGCGTGAGCTGGATATTTTAAAAGAACGCCGTATGAAAGAGCCAGCCGCAACACTGGAGGACTTAAGCCAAAAATACGGCGTTTCACGTGAACGCGTTCGGCAAATTGAGAATAAGGCGCTGGAAAAACTCCAGCAAGCCGTGCTGGCAGAAGCCAGCTAACAATCTCTCCCCCAGAGAAGAAGGGCTGCGGTTTTCACCGCGGCCCTTTTCTTTTGTCGATTGCAAATCAGGCGACGCTAAGGCCACGCTCTGCCAACACGGTGGAGCGGATTTTGCTCATCACCTCACCGCTGCGGCTGCCCCATGCTTGCACACGCAGCATGAGCTCCCACTCTGCGCTATTCTTCATCGCGTTTTGCTTAACGAGCAGGCGGTCTTTTTCATTGAGAATAATTTGGTAGCGCTGCTCTAGTCGCTCTAGTCTTTCCACTTCCGATTCTGCATACACTGCAGCGCCCTCACCCACCAGCGCCTCAAGGCGGGAGAGCATTTCTACATCGCGCTTTTCGTAGGCGTCCTGCAGCAAATGGAAGTGCTTCGTTAGTGCCTCTTCGCCCTGCCACGCATCTGGATGGAGAATTTTGACCAGCTTGCGATACAGCTGCTGAATGGCTTTTTCCGCATAGGGGTTGGCATTTTCATTTTCGGGCGGTGTTTTTGCAAAAGGCCGCCATGCGCTTCGCGCTGACAGACCAGAAGGAACACCTACAAAGCAATCGCCCACCTGATTCAGATAATTTTCCATGAAGGCGGCAAGGCGCTTTTCATCTTGCGAAAACTGCGCCTTTAACGCCTTCAAGTGCACGGCTTCGCGGCCAATTTCGCGCATGAGCCAGCAAATCTGCTGCTGAATCTCACTCAGGCCATCAATCGAAGAATCCGTATTTTTCACAGTATATGGTGATTCCATACTAAACGGAGTACCATATATTGATATTTGAGCCAATTGAAATCTTGTGGGAGTGGCTTATTCCACTTTGCGTGCGGGGCGGTTGGAGAGAATCTCCACCTCGGCATGTTTTTCGAGCGTTGGTAGCTGGCTGTTTTTTAGATTGCCGCCGGATACATCGCCCGTATCCAGTTTTGAATAGCCGCGCTTGCGTACATCCGCCAGTTCGCGGTCAAACACCTCGGGGGCTACTGCTTCAGGCAGCGCTAGAGAAACCACATACCCGCCACCCGGCAAACGCTGGATTGCCTCTACATTTACTTTTGCTGTTTGATTTTCTACAACTTGCAGCATGGCGCGCGCCTCATACAAGGTGAGGTCTTCCATCACCTTCACGCCTGCTTTATCGGGTGGCGGAACCAATTCAAAGACTGGTGACACCACAGCGGCGGCCTCTTTTCTTTTATGCATGCCTGTATACGATGCTGGTTTTTGTAATCCTGCAGCAAATCCCTGCGCTCCCTCCGCCTGATGCGTTGCCATGTAAAGCGCATGCTGCTCGAAATTCGTGCGATTCGGAAACTCACGGCCCTCTAAGAACTCACGGCGAGCCTCTTCAATACTCCGTTTCTGCGACATATCAGGAAAATTAGTACCTTCTTTCCACACAAATTCTTTATCCTGATTCTGTAGAATAAAATCCATTTCTTTAGAGAATTTTTCATAGGTCTGATGATAACTGATAAGATGGAACATGGTCTCCACCACCATCGAGCCGAGCGTCACCTGCTGGTCTGGCCCTGCACCCAGACCCGGAACCGTTACGGGGTAGTTCATCTTTTTATATTTCTGCACTGGCACGCCATAATCTGCATTGCCTCGTTCAAACGTTGAAATTTTATCATCCGTCCATCGGCTCTTGTCGTAGAAATCCCGAACCGGAATCGTAAACACTTTTTCTACCTCGACGGGCTCCCCACTCTCTCTCAACGCACGTGCACGATCTGCCACACGTTGCTGCAAGCGCGGCAGATTAATCTCATCCAGTACTGCCAGATAGGGCTGCACGGCAAAGCCCGTAACCGTTGCTGTGCGCGCCAGCTCATGCATCTGGTTTGGTTCTAGCTTTAAGCCAATTTCCTCCATGGTTTCGCGCATCGCCGTAGCAAGTGTTTCCTCGCGCCTAACCGTACCGTATGTTCTGTGTGTTTCTACCGCACCGCCGGGGAATACAATCGCACCTGGCATTGAAATATCCTGCCCCCGCTGCGTGAGCAGGAAGTGGTATTCGCCATCAACCTTCACCACAGGAATCGCTTTGGCCGCCGCCCTTACATTGCAGACCGTTTCATAATACTGCACCTGCACTGGAACAGATGTGTCGCCTGGAATCACAACAGATTTAACGGCGTCGGTAGCAAACTCAATCTGGCTAGGCTCTTTGTGCTCTTCACCCATTTTGCCGGAACGTGAGCGCAGCACATCCATGTTTTTGAAAGCATCCGCCAGTTCACCATCGCTCATTTTCTCAATGCGTGTAGCCGACACAGGCAGCATGAACGAACCACCAGTTTCTTTCTCTGCACGGAACATCTCCACCATTTTACCGATGGCATCTTTGATTTTCTTTTTGGGAGGCTTATTTTCCATACGCTCAAAATCCGCAACGCCAATAATGACATAATCCGGTATTTTAAGCCGCGTGCTTTCCTTCTCGGGGTTAAAGGCTGCGTTCAACCTTTTAAGGAGGTCCCCCCTCGTCAGTTTTTGCGCATCTTCTTTTGAAAGCTCAATATAGGCCAACACAATAGTCGTTTTACGCGGGTCATCCACACCCATGGTGATATTGGCTTTCAGTTCAATGCCCTTTTTGCCAACATCTTCACTACGCTTATCAACTGCCTCAGCATCAGTATCGTTGAAGTAAACCGCCAGCGGCTTTTCTATCTCGCTCGGAATAATTTGTATGCCGCTGCGCTTCATCATTTCGTCTGTGCGGCAGATCATGCTGACTTCACTGCCTGAGAACGCCACAGCATCTTTCGTATCGCGGTAAGCGGTTCCCGTCTCCACATCAAAGTAGACATACGCGTTTTTGATATCGTCGCTGGCACCCTGAGGGAATTGATATTTCCCGGAAACAAGGCTTGACGCTATCACCAACTTGCGCAACTCCTGCGGCCTGCCGCCAAACTCCTCTTTCTCTTCAGGATTTAAATCCACCAATTTATATTCGAGGCCCGGCACCGGAACACCAACATTACCATCTGCTATCTTCATCCCCTCAAGGTCGCACATGATGGGGCCTTCTTCGGTCGAGGCATAGCCGTTGGCGACTTTAATACCGGTTACACGCCGGAAGCCATCAATCGTAGTTTCGTTGAGCCTTTCGGCTGTTGAAATGGTACGACGCAGGTCCGGCAATTCTGTGGGATGTGTGGTAAGGCGATCTACGACACCACGTATATTTGTAGGAATGGCAGCAAACACTGTAATGCCTTTTTCTTTTAGCACATTCACCGTGAAGGCAGGATTCTGATTATCCTTTACCGTTTTTGCCATCACAAATTCTGCACCGGAAATCTCAGTGGAGACCAGACCTCTGTAAGGATACATCCAGCCGAATGGTGCTGTACAAAACACTTTATCTACATGCTCGCTTGGCAGAGAGCCTTTCGCAACAGATTCACGCAATAACTTCACGCTCGGGGCAAGACCGCTATTATCTTCCGGCGCGGTGGCGGCACCATTCACCCCCCACCAACTGTTACCACGTATATAACTCGCCAGTGCGTAAGAATGCGGCACCTGCACCTGCTTCAGCACGTCGGAACTACCGGAGGTCGCCATGCTGAAAGCAGGCTGCCCCGGCGCTGTTTTAAGGATAGGAACTGGCTTATCAGAAAATTTACTTATCTCTTCGAGGAACGGATACACAAGAGGTTGGTCCTGCATGTCTGCCTTCAGTTTTTGCTGATCCGCGAAGTTAAGCTTCTCACCCGTTGGGCCGCGCTCAACCACAAAAATTTTGATGGGCTTGCCAAGTTGTTCACGCACCTCAAGTGTTTGTTTGAGTTTGTCCGGTGTGGTGACAATGGCATCCACGCCGATAAGTTCAAGGCGTTTTGATAAATCATCGTTGCCGTAAGCAACGCTCAGCGGTGAAACCATACCGCCCCCACCCAGCACGGCATTGCGCGTGAAGAGATGTTCAGGGCAAATGCAACGCAGCGCCACTTTCGAACCTCTGCCAACCCCATGCGATTCCAGCATGCGGCGAATCTGGCTGGCCTTGCGGTCAGCCTCTGAGTAGGTATAACTTTCAACCCCACCAGGGCGATCTTCATTCACCAGCGTGAGGAATGGCCTGTCTGCCGTGCGCGGGTCGTTTGCGCGCGTGCGCAGAATCGAAGCAAAATTGAAATCAGCGGCGCCTTCTTTTAGCTCGCCGAGGAATTGCGTTGCATCGGCGCTAATCCGAGCCATCGTAAGCGCGTCATGCTGTTTCGCGGTGCGGATTTCGGTGCGGATAGCATCACCTGCGCGCAAAGTACGTTCAACCCAGGCCGCCGCAGCCGCATCATCCACAATTGCATCCGGTGACAGTGGTGGTGGGCGACGCACGGGATCATTCGCCGAAGCAAGAACAAGGGGCGGTATATGCGCACTCCGTTCTTGCGGAGCCCTTATCATGACGGAAGGCTTGATGAATAATGCCTCTCTGTTACTGATGTCTTCTGCACCCACCGCATTTGCAAGCCCGTAGCCTGGAACATGGTCGAATTCTTCAAAATTGGAACGGACATACGTCGTGTAGGAATGCCCATAGATGTCGTAACGTATTTCACGTTCACCATCCTTTAAGAATGGTTCACGTATGATTTCACCGCTGTCTTTTGCCTTCCGCTCCGTCATCACGATTTTTGGAATACGTGCAAGGAAAACTGATTGGCGGTCATCCACATCCACACGCGTGGTTTTTTGGTCTGGTTTTAGTTGCTCAAAAAATGGCTCAGTATCGACACGTGAACGCACCAGCAAATCGTTTTCAGAAAGAACTGCTTCGATAGTGGCACCCGTGTTTTTAGGCACGAAGCGCGTGGAAGAACCAATCATCAGGCCAAATACCTGCTTCGTCGCCTCGCTGATTTCGGCGGGTTCATAACCAAGCTGTTGCATGGAGCGCTCCAACTCGTTTGCTGCACAGGCCAAAAGCGCGCAGCCACGGCTGATGCCAACAAGGTTCACCCTTAAGTTACGCTTTACTTCCTCAAACGGAAGGCGCTCACCGCTGACGTTCCCTGCATCATCCACCGTGATGCCACCACGGGAAATTTTAGGACCAAACAACTTGTGTGCCAGCACCTTTGCGCGTTCGGATGCATAATGTTCCGGATCCTGATTGTAGCGGTGCGCTTCAACCGACGACTCGGTGAAATAATTTAACTGCTCGGAAAGATAAATCACATTCTGGGAATCAATCCCCGTTTGCTTCAGCACGTGCTCTTCCATCACGCGCATGGATTTTGATATCTGGCCTTTGTTGTTCGCTGTTGCGCCGCCTATCACCAGCACGGTGTCTTTGTTCACATCATCTGCCGTGAAACCCAGATACCGCTCGGCATATCTTTCATCTGCCCCTTTTTTATAAAAACGCAGTTCTTCGCGGCGCTGCTGGCGCGTCAGTTCGGGGGCAATCGTTTCATCCCAGTTAAAGCCTTCTTCGGCAAGCTGCTTGCGCGACCATTCACGATGCTCAGGGTGAAGCCCCATGGCCTCGAGCACCCGTGTGTAAAAATCCCATCTCGCTTCTTGTTTTTTATGAAATTCAGGCTCTCTTGGAAGTTTTGAGTAGATGGCCAGCTTTTCCATATCCCGTAGGCTGTTTGGGTCTGATGGGTCATGCCATTTTTCATACAGGAGGTTTTCGTATATATATTCGCGGACGAACTCCATCTCAGCGCGACTCAGCACCGTGACCGGGTGCGTGAGCGCCGTACAATCGCGCAGCCTACCTATTAGTTCTTCGAAATCCATCTCAGGCATGAAGCTTTAACCCTCTGGTATTCAAGTCAAGATTCTAGTTGAAACTCCTTAAATAAAGGTTAATGCGCCCGTGCCGTGCGCCGCTAGTTTTTGTTGTATGCTACACTAATTTATGCTTTATCTTCATTGACTTAAGACCAACAGGAGGCCTCGTGCCCTATTTTATTTCACCGCAGAAGTTTCAGGCATGGTTCCGCCCACTGCTGATTACGGCACTTGCCGCCGTTGCACTATGCCTGCCGCTGGGGCTTTATTTTGGGCTTTTGGCCTCCCCGCCCGACCAGTTACAGGGCGAGAGCGTACGCATCATGTATATTCATGTGCCCGCCGCCTGGATGAGCCTGATGGTCTATAGCATCATGGCTGGCGCAAGCGCCGCATTCCTTATCTGGAAGAATCCGCTTTCCGACGTTATCGCACAGAGCGCCGCGCCGATTGGCGCCGCCTTCACCCTGATCACACTCATCACCGGTTCACTGTGGGGTAAGCCTGTGTGGGGCACATGGTGGGTGTGGGATGCACGCCTAACCTCGGAATTAATTTTGCTGTTTTTTTATATGGGTTACATGGCGCTGGCGAGCGCGTTTGACAGCCCTGAACGCGCCGCAAAAAGCGCCGCGATTCTAGCCATCGTTGGTTTTATCAACGTGCCGATTGTAAAATTCTCTGTTGATTTTTGGAGCACGCTGCACCAGCCCGCCAGCTTGCTTCGCGCGGGCGGGCCTTCGATTGACGGCAGCATGTTGCGCCCATTATTGCTTATGGCCGGTGCATTTTTTGCGCTCTTTATTGTGTTGCTGTTGCTCAAGGTGCAAACCGTTTTGTTGCAGCGCAAAATGGCGCGCCCACAGGCGAAATAAAGCATTACTGCCTCAAAATAAGTCTTTACTTGCGCAATGGTTTTTGCGTATATTCCCTGCGTTTGTACATCGCCCTTACGGCATAGATAAAAAGGTTTTTTGACTATGGCTTTCGTCGTCACCGAAAAATGCATTCGCTGCAAATATCAGGATTGCGTGGAAGTATGCCCTGTGGACTGCTTCTATGAGGGTGAAAACATGCTCGTCATCAACCCCGATGAATGTATTGACTGCGGTGTGTGCGAGCCAGAATGCCCTGCAAATGCCATCGAGCCGGAAAATGCCGATAACACCAAATGGCTGGAGCTCAACCGTGAATATGCCGCAAAATGGCCGAATATCACGGTAAATAAGGGTGGTTTGGCCGACGCCGACCAGTTTAAGGGTGTAGAAGGCAAATTTGACCAGTTTTTCAGCCCAAAGCCGGGTGCTGGTAATTAATATTTATTGGTTTATAGCCATTAAATATCAAGCATTTAAGCCACTTTCCTAAAAGTTTAACCAAATTTTATGGTTTCATCCCCCCCTTTTTTGTGGTAGGGTGTGTGAAGTCGCCGTCTGAAATCCTCGGGAACGGACTTTCAGGAATGAATCGGCGCTCTTTTTATACATAAAATTGCTCAATAGAACTGCTTAGAAGGGTATTAAGCTTATGGCTAAATCTGCCTTTAAATTAAATGATAAAGTAGTCTACCCAACGCATGGCGTTGGCCAAGTGAAGGGCCTGGAAGCTCAAGAAATCGGCGGTCATAAAGTCGACCTGCTGGTGGTAGCCTTTGATAAAGATAAAATGACGCTGCGTATTCCGACCATCCGTGCGCAAGAATCCGGCCTGCGTAAACTTTCCAGCGGCGAAGAACTGGACCGTGTGCGTAAAACTCTACGTAGCCGCGCTCGTATCAGCCGTGGCATGTGGAGCCGCAGGGCAAAGGAATATGAAACCAAAATCAACTCCGGCTGCATTGTTTCGCTCGCCGAAGTGGTGCGCGATCTGCATAAAAACGTGGATGATCCGGATCGCTCTTACAGCGAACGTGTTATTTACGAAAACGCCCTGAACCGTTTGGTGGGCGAGTTCGCCGCGATTGAAAATATTGACCACGACCAGGCTTCGAAAAAAGTGCTGGGCGTGATTAAAGTAGCTTAATTACTCCTTAAGAACGCTTGAATCTGGGGTGGCGGGTAAAACTGCCACCCTTTTTTCATGCGCGCTCCCCTGCCGTTATGCTTTGACATTCCCGCCTATTTTAGGCATAAACCATGCCGTAGTTTTTATCGTTTTTTGCTGGAGGCACATCCGTGACCCAAGATGACATCATGAAGGAATTTGAAGCCGCAGGTGCAATTCTGCGCGGTCATTTCATTCTTTCCTCAGGCCTGCATAGCGACACCTACTTACAGTGCGCCCGCGTGTTGATGGAACCAAAACGCTCTGAACATATCTGCAAAACGCTGGCGGACCGCATTCGCCGCACCGGTTCAGGAAGCAAAATTGACATGGTCGCCTCACCCGCGATGGGCGGCGTGATTGTGGGCTATGAAGTGGGCCGTCAGCTTGGCGTGCCTGCTATCTTCTGCGAACGTGTGGACGGAAAATTTGCCATACGCCGCGGCTTTTCTGTGCCGGAAGGCGCACGCGTGCTGCTGGTGGAAGACGTGGTGACCACAGGTAAATCTTCCCGCGAAGCAATTGATTGCATTGAAGCGGCGGGTGGCAAAGTGGTTGCAGGAGCATGCCTGATTAACCGCAGCGGCGGTAACCCGCTTAACACGCCGCTGGTGTCGCTCGTGGAACTGGATATCCAAACCTATACGGATGAAGAACTGCCGTTTGAACTGGCAAAAGTGCCTGCTGAAAAACCCGGCAGCCGCTGGATTAAGAGCGCAGCTTCTTAAGCGCTAATTTCTTTTAAAATCGCCTGCGCCGCTTTTTTCGGGCTGGCATGTTCCGTGATGGGCCTGCCAATCACCAGATAATCCGCGCCTGCTTCGATGGCCTCTAGCGGCGTCATCACACGGCGCTGGTCGCCTTTGCTGCTACCGGCAGGGCGAATGCCCGGCACAACTAATTTCAATTCTTTGCCGAATTCTTTTTTGAGCGCCGCCACTTCATGTGCGGAACATACCAAACCATCAATGCCGCTTTTCAGCGCCAGTTCGGCGAGCGCGAGCACTTGCGCTTTCACTTTGCGGTTCACGCCGCATTCTTTTAAATCGCCCTCATCCATACTGGTCAGCACCGTTACGCCGAGGATAATGGGTTTTTTCTTCGCGCCACTGGCCGCTTCTGCCGCGGCTTTCATCATGCGGCTGCCGCCGCTTGTGTGAATAGTCAGCATCGAAACGCCAAGGCTTGCCGCAGAGCGCACTGCACCTGCGACCGTGTTCGGGATGTCATGAAATTTTAAATCGAGGAAAATCGGCAAACCGCTGGCGGCGACTTTTTTAATGCCTTGCGGCCCCTGCGCGGAAAAAAACTCGAGGCCAAGCTTGGCATGGCCGATAGCGCCATGAAGGGTGGAAGCGAGAGATGCCGCCTGCTTTACATCTGGTGTATCAATTGCACAGATAAGCGGGTTTTTTTTCGGCATCTCTCTTCACATTGCTAGAACTAAACGCTGTAGTAATTCAGGAATTCGATTGGGTGCGGGGTGTGTTCTAAGTCCTGCACTTCCTGCATCTTCAGCTCAATGTATGCATCGATAAGTTCATCGGTGAACACTTCGCCTTTTTTCAGGAAGGCGCGGTCCACGGAAAGGCTATCCAGCGCTTCACGCAGGCTACCGCACACTTGGCTGATGCCCTGACGTTCTTCCGAAGGCAGGTCATAAAGGTTTTTATCCATCGCATCGCCGGGGTGAATTTTGTTTTCAATCCCGTCAAGGCCCGCCATAAGCATCGCTGCAAAGGCAAAGTATGGGTTCGCACCCGGATCAGGGAAGCGCACTTCAATACGCTTCGCTTTCGGGCTGGAACCATAAGGAATACGGATGGAAGCGGAACGGTTGCGGGCAGAGTATGCCAGCATCACCGGTGCTTCAAAACCCGGAATCAGGCGCTTGTAGCTGTTGGTGGTAGGGTTGGTGAAAGCGTTCAGTGCTTTCGCATGTTTAATAATGCCACCGATATAGTAAATCGCCATTTCCGACAGGTCGGCATAGCCATTGCCTGCGAAGAGCGGCTTGTTGCCTTTCCAGATGGACTGGTGCGTGTGCATGCCAGAGCCATTGTCGCCATAAATCGGCTTCGGCATGAAGGTGACAGATTTGCCATAAGAATGGGCAACGTTGTGCACCACATATTTATATTTCTGCACGTTGTCAGCCGTTGCCACCAGCGTGGAGAAGTCAAAGCCCAGTTCGCACTGACCCGGCGCCACTTCATGGTGGTGCAGGCGTGGCATCAGACCAACTTGCTTCAGCACTTCCAGCATTTCAGCGCGCAGGTCATTCAGTGCATCGACCGGCTGAACGGGGAAGTAACCACCCTTCACGCGCGGACGGTGACCCGGATTGCCCATTTCATATTCGCGGGACGTGTTCCATGGGCCTTCATCGGAATCAAGGCGCACGAAAGAGCCGTTCATGTTCACGTCAAAGCGCACGTCATCAAATACGAAGAATTCCAATTCAGGGCCGAAGAAGGCTTTGTCGCCCACGCCCGTGTAGGCAAGGTAGGCTTCGGCGCGTTTGGCCAGCGTGCGTGGGTCGCGGGAGTAGCCCTGACCGGTGTTCGGCTCCACCACATCACAGAAAATCACCAGCGTCGGCTGTGCGGTGAATGGGTCCACAAAGGCTGTGCCAAGATCTGGCTGCAAAATCATGTCGGATTCATTGATGCTTTTCCAACCCGCGATGGAAGAACCATCAAACATAATGCCGTCGGTCAGTAGGCCTTCGTCAAAATCCTGCGCGAGGTAAGACGTGTGCTGCCATTTGCCTTTGGTGTCCGTGAAGCGGAAATCGATGAACCGGATATCGTGTTCTTTAATCTGTTCTAAAATCTTTTTGACGTCAGACATGGCGGGCACCTTAGTGTTTTGTTTATTAGAGGTTGGGAATGTGAGCGGCCCTGGAGCGCGTTCGGGCTTACTTAGTACTGAATTTTGAAGCAAAAAACAACTGCAAAAAGGAAAGTTCTAGCGGATTTGCATTAAATGGCTTCGTCGCCCGATTCACCCGTGCGGATGCGGATAGCCTGCGCCACGTCGTAAATGAAGATTTTACCATCCCCGATGCGCCCCGTGTTTGCGGCTTGGCGTATGGCTTCGATGACCTTATCGGCCATATTGTCGGCCACCACCATCTCGATTTTCGTCTTGGGTAGAAAGTCCACGATGTATTCGGCGCCGCGGTAAAGCTCCGTGTGGCCTTTCTGGCGGCCATAGCCCTTGCATTCGGTAACGGTGATGCCACGGATGCCGACTTCCTGAAGGGCGTCCTTCACTTCGTCGAGCTTAAACGGCTTAATGATAGCTTCAATTTTTTTCATGGTGCTGAAGCTAGTAGCACCCACAAACAAAAACGGCAACCCTTTATTAAAAGGATTGCCGTTTTACGAATGTATTAAGGCTAACTTATTTCTTGGTAGAAAATGCTTTCGCAATTTTTTCACCAGCGCGGGCAGCAGATTCATTCAGCGGCTCAGCGGCGTTGCTGTATTCCAGCGAAAGTTCTGCCAGTTTCAGCGCGCGGGAGAACACGTTGTCCACGTTGTTCTTCAGGTAGCTGGTCTGCAGGTTGAAGATGTCCGTCACCGTTTTGCAGGCGAGGAACTTTTCAACTGCTTTGAACTGTTCCGCAATGATGCTGTTCGTCATATCAGCAATTTCGCTGCTGATAGACTGCGTCACTTCACCGGCGAGCGTAGCACTTTCCACGGCTGCATCGGCTGTTTCTTTGCCGATATCCGCAAAGCTACCGAGGTTTTTCAAAGCAGCATCTGCCGATTTGGTGAGGTTTTCAAAGCTCTCACGACCGATTTCAAGCGCGGTTTCCTGCGCTTTTTTAGCTTCTTTCGCACTGGAAGAAAGTACTTCTTCGACCACTTTCGTGCTCTGGGAAATCAGTTCATCCATATTGTCTTTTGCTTTACGGGCAGCAGCTTCACCACCAGGGATCGCTGTAAAGCCGGCTTTGGAAGCAACCGTAGCAGCGCGGCGAGCGGCGCTTGCACCCTTGCTACCTTTAGCGGCGAAATTCTGTTCTTGTGACATGACATACTCCAATTCTGTAGGTTTTGGGAGATTTGGGCGGAGTTTGTACCACTTTAACCTACCTATTTCAAGGATTTTTGCCGCCTGAAACAGCCACGAGGGGCAGAAATCCTACTATCCCACTGATAATGCTAGGAATTAAAACAACCCTAGGTTGCTTACGCCCACTCTTTATTTCGTTCTAAATGGTCAAAATCATTATAGGGGGGGGTGTATTTGGGGTTCGGGCAGGCCAGATACGGCGCGTCCGCGCCAGAAAAGAATGCTATCAGCTGCCTTAATCCCTCTATTGCAGAGGGGTCATATTCCATCGGCTTTGGCTCTTTGCCTAAATCACCCCCTACCCCCGTTTTCCAGTATTCCAGCCCTTCGATCGCACTCACTTTCGGCAAATCTTCAAAGCCGCCGGCAAGGGCAATCATGCCTTCTAGCATCAGCTGCGGCGAAAAGCCCGCCTCCACGTAGGATTTTGACGGCAAGGTACCTGTTTTGTAATCAACGATAGTAGCGTTGCCCACATTATCTATCTCCACCCGGTCGGCTTTTGCAGTGATGGTGTATGCATCGCCTGCCACGGCAAGCACGTGGCGGCCTTTTACCTCGGCAAATATCTGCTTCGCTTTGCTGCCGCGCTCTTCTTCATATTGCACCAGCCATTCCGCCACTTTTTCAAAACGCGGCCACCACATGGCGTATACGGAAGGGTGGTTTTCCAGCGGCGTGAAGGCTTCCTTGCCGCAGGTAAGTAGCGCCTTCCACGCGGCAGCCTTTTCCATTTTCTGCCCCTTTTGCTTGGTGAAAAGCTCCAGCGCCTTATGGATGAAGTTGCCGAAGTCTGCCGCGCCGGGGTCTTGCTCGAGCGGGTCAAGCGGGCGCAATTTTAATATCTTTCCGGCATAGACCGCGTAAGGGTCGCGCATCAGCTTTTCAACCGTGGTAACAGAAAACTCGGTTGGGCGGGCGGCTATGGGTGGTTTCGGTGCGGGCGGCGCTAGTGGAGCTTCCACGGCACTGCTGGCAAAAATACTTTCTGCCCATTGCGGCCATGCAGGTTTTGCTACCTCAAGTCCGCTGCCTGCGATCACCGCATTCAGGCGAAGCAGGAACATGGAAGGAATGCTCGGCGCACCATCCACTTTTTCGGCACGGGTTATCACCACCTCGGGCGCCATCGCAAAGCTGCTGAAATCATGCGCTGCAAGCGATATAAGGCGGTCTTCACCTGGCAGGCCACAGCTTTCCGCCATGCTGCGATTCATCCACGGGTTGGTGGAACTGCGCGGCCAGCTACCTTGGTTCATGGAGGCTAAAATCACTCTGTCAAACTGCTGCAAGCGTGCTTCCATCGGGCTTAAAATTGCAATACGCGGATGGCTGCCGTAGCGCGGGCGGTACACTTTTCCAATCAGCAGCGCATCAAGCACGCCAAGATAATGCAGCGTATCAATATCACCACATTCGTCCGCTGCCTTTAATGCTTCGTCCATAAATGCAGCGGCGTGCGCACCTTCATCACCACTCCATAATATAGCCGCACCTTTTTCATTTTTGGTGGCCGCCAGTGCCTCTGCCGCTGCAATATGCGCGCGCATTATATCAGACAGTTTCGCTCTTTCTTTAAAGACAGCAAGCGGCGCGCATTGTGTTATCAGCGCGTCAAACCAAGGCAGTAAATGCTTACCATCTTCATTTAGTAATATACGGATACCTTCAAGCCCTGCGGCAGGTGTAACGCCGCGCAGCACAGCCTTTTCAAGCGCGCGCACTTTGCTGCGGAAAGCTCCTGTATTCATACCGCCTGAAGCCAGCGGATGCTTCAGGCAGGAAAGCAGTGCCACAGGGGAAAAGCGCTTTTCTGCCGCCATTGCCAGCAACCGCAGGAACGAAAGAACGGGCAATTCTGATAGCGGTTGCCCAGCGGAATCATTTACTTCCACGCCCCAGCGCAGCATCAGGCTGCTCACACGCTGAGCAAGTTTCCTATCGGTCGTGATCAGGCACGCCGTCGCTCCCGGTTTTTCCAGTGCTTCACGCAGCGTGACAGCAATGGCTTCTGCCTCTTTCTGCTGCGTGGCAAATGAAAGTACGGAAAGATTGTGAGCCGCAGCAGGTGGCGGCTTGACTTCGCTCCATACACTCGTTGCCTCCGCTGGGCGTAGTGCCTCACGCAGCAGCGCCACGCGCGCAGGTGTTTTGCCGTGCGCTCCATCCCATATTTTTACGGCGCTGCGCGGAATGTTTAAGTCTTCCAGCAGATGTTTCATACCTGCCTGCGGGTGATTGTGCGGCACAGCGTGCCATTCTTTTTCCGGCATTTCCATATCGAGTGCAGGTAGCACCACCATGCCATTTTCTAAACTAAGTAATGCACCGAGCAGTGCGCGTGTGGCGGGAATGCTACCCGTGGTGCCTGCGGCAATCACCGGCGCTTTTGGTGGCGATGCGCGCCACAATGCCGCCTGCATTTTGAGTAGTTCATTACGCCGCGCTACGGCATCCATCACATTTTTTTCTGCTAAAATCTTCGGCCAGTTCTCGCTTACGATTTTGAGAAAATCAATTGTAATTCCCCAGTGCTTCGCCAGCTCATCCGGCACGATATTCGCGAGGGCATCAAACGAAAGCCCTTCGCGCTGCATGTCGTCCAGCAACGCACCGAGTGCATGCGCCAGCTTCACCGCTTGGTCAGCCGCGATATAATTATTCGCCTGCTCGGTGGGGTTATTTTTCGCCCACACTTCAATCAGCCCTGCAAGCAGTAGTAAGCGCTGGCTGTGTGTCACGGCAGGCGGAAGGTCGTTGCTAGCCAGCACAAGGCTCAATTCATCTTCCTCCACATCGCCAATGCTGTGAATAGCAGGCAGCATCATGGGCTTGCCCGCCGCTTCGATAAGCGCATCTTTAAAGGCACGCACACTGCGGCGGTTGGGCAGAAGCACGGTGACTGCCGCCAATGTTTCAGGCACGGCGCCATAGCGCGCGAGCACGCCTTTTGCCAGCGCGTTTAAAAACGGAACATCGGGTGGAATGGTGTATACGTCGCCTGCCATGGCAGCGAAGTTACATGCTGTTGCTTGTGCTTTCAAGCAAGGCTTATGCAGCGTTCTTTTTCTTTGCCAGCAGCGGCTTTAAATATTGGCCGGTGATGCTGTCCTTCTTCGCCGCCACTTGCTCAGGCGTGCCTTCCGCCACCAGCGTACCACCACGTGCACCCCCACCCGGGCCAATATCAATGACCCAGTCAGAAGTTTTGATAACGTCCAGATTGTGCTCAATCACAATCATGGTGTTGCCGCTATCTACCAAGCGGTGCAGCACTTTTAAGAGTTTGCTTACGTCATCGGTGTGCAGACCCGTGGTCGGCTCATCTAAAATGTAAAGCGTGCGGCCGGTGGCTTTTTTGGAAAGCTCTTTGGCCAATTTCACGCGCTGCGCCTCGCCGCCCGAAAGCGTGGTGGCAGACTGGCCGAGCTTGATATAACCCAAACCAACTTCCTCAAGCGCACGCAGCTTTTCGTGAATCACCGGATTCTTTTCAAAGAAGCGTGTGGCTTCCTCCACCGTCATCTCCAGCACGTCGGCGATGGATTTATCCTTATACTTCACTTCCAGCGTTTCACGGTTGTAGCGGTGACCATGGCAGGCATCGCACTTCACATATACGTCTGGCAGGAAGTGCATTTCGATTTTAATCACGCCATCGCCTTGGCAGGTTTCGCAGCGCCCGCCCTTCACGTTGAATGAGAAGCGGCCAGGCTTATACCCCCTCGCCTTTGATTCCGGCAGCGCCGAGAACCAGTCACGTACCGGCGAGAATGCGCCCACATACGTGGCAGGGTTACTGCGTGGCGTACGCCCGATAGGGCTTTGGTCAATTTCAATAATCTTGTCGACATATTCAAGTCCATCGATGCGGTCATGCGGGCCGGGGTTATCCTTCGAGCCATACATGCGTTTAGCAACGGCTTTATACAGCGTTTCAATCACAAGGCTTGATTTACCACCGCCGGAAACACCGGTTACGCAGCAGAAGCTGTTAAGTGGAATATCCACCGTGATGTTTTTCAGGTTATTCGCGCGCGCACCTTTGATGGTGATTTTACGCCCCTGAGAATCCTTACGGCGCTTTTCCGGCACCGCGATAAACTTATCACCACGCAGATATTGCGCCGTGATGCTTTCTTTGGATTTCATCACATCTTTCGGCGTGCCGATGGCAATAATTTTGCCGCCATGCTCGCCTGCGCCCAATCCCATATCCACAAGGAAATCAGCAGAACGCTGGGTTTCTTCATCGTGCTCCACCACAATCACGCTGTTGCCCATTTCTTTCAGGCTTTTCAGCGTTTCAAGCAGGCGGGCATTGTCGCACTGGTGCAGACCAATGGAAGGTTCATCGAGCACATAGAGCACGCCCGTAAGGCCGCTACCGATTTGCGAAGCAAGGCGAATACGCTGGCTTTCACCGCCCGAAAGCGTGCCCGCCCCGCGCGAAAGCGTCAGGTAATCCAGCCCCACATTGTTCAAAAACCCAAGGCGGCGTTTCAGCTCGAGTAAAATGCGCTCAGCGATTTTCTGCTGCGTTTTGGTCAGCTTTTTCGGCAGGTTTTCCACCCACAGTACAGCATCACCAATCGTGAGGTCGCACACTTGGCCGATATGCTTGCTGTCAATTTTCACGCACATGGTTTCTTTGTTCAGACGATAGCCGCCGCATTCGCTGCACGGCATCATGTCCTGATATTTTTCAATCTCTTCACGCACCCACTCGCTTTCGGTTTCTTTCCAGCGGCGTTGCAGGTTCGGCACCACACCTTCAAACGGCTTTTGCACCGTGAATACGCGGTAACCATCGTCATAGGTAATCTTCACTTTTTCTTCGCCTGTGCCGTGCAGCACGGCGTCCTGCACTTTTTTCGGCAGAGCTTTAAACGGCTCGTTCAGCGAAAACTTCAGGTGCTTCGCGAGGCCTTCCAAGGCTTGGAAGTAATATTTCGACTGCGGGCCGCTCCACGGCGTAACCGCGCCCTGCATCAGGGTTTTGCTCGTATCCGGCACCACCAGTTCGGGGTCGAAGAACATTTCCGTGCCAAGGCCGCTGCACTTCTGGCAGGCACCATACGGGCTGTTGAACGAGAAGATGCGCGGCTCAATTTCTGCCAGCTGGAAGCCGGAGATAGGGCAGGCAAATTTTTCAGAGTACACCTGCACGTCACCTTTTTTGGGCTTTTCGGCACCTTCCGGCAGGCCTACGATTTCCACATAGAGCAGGCCGTTTGAAAGGCGCACGGCGTTTTCGATACTGTCAGCCAAGCGGTTGCCGAGTTCTTTGCCCACCACGAGGCGGTCTACCACCACTTCAATCGTGTGTTTTTTGTTTTTATCAATCTCGGGCAGGTCATCAAACTCATACACCTTGCCATCGAGCTTAATGCGGGTGTAACCCGCCTTTTTGATTTCGAGCAGCTCCTTGCGGTGCTCGCCTTTGCCGCCGCGCACAATCGGCGCCAGCAGGAAAATCTTCGTGCCTTCGGGTAGTTCTTTCACCGCATCCACCATCTGCGACACACTCTGGCTTTCAATCGGCAGACCCGTGGCGGGAGAATAAGGCACGCCCACTCGGGCATATAAAAGGCGCAAATAATCGTAAATTTCGGTCACCGTGGCCACGGTTGAGCGCGGGTTGCGGCTGGTAGTTTTCTGGTCAATGGCGATGGCAGGAGACAGGCCGGTGATGGATTCTACGTCTGGTTTATCCTGCATTTCAAGGAACTGGCGGGCATAGGCAGACAGGCTTTCCACATAGCGTCGTTGGCCTTCTGCGTAGATGGTATCAAACGCGAGGGACGATTTGCCAGAGCCTGAAAGCCCCGTAATTACAACGAATTGGCCGCGTGGAATATCGAGACTGACATTCTTTAGGTTGTGCTCTTTTGCTCCGCGAACGCTGATAAACTCTTCGGCCATAATTTCCTGATAATGTAAAAAATCTGTTGAACAGGGGAAGATATGCGATAGTGTAGGCGGAAATCAAGCACTGATTGTAATAATTTGTCACATGTTTCACGTGAAACATTGAAATTGTAATTTTCATTTTAAGGAACACTGGTTATGGCGGGATCCCTCAATAAAGTCATGCTTATCGGCAATCTCGGTAAGGACCCTGAAATCCGCACCACGCAGGACGGTAAAGACATCGCCACCCTGACCCTCGCCACGTCAGAAAGCTGGAAAGATAAATCCACCGGCGAGCGCCGCGAGCGTACCGAATGGCACCGCGTAGTGATTTTTAATGACGGCCTCGTGAACATTGCCAAGAGCTACCTGAAAAAAGGTTCAAAGATTTTTGTGGAAGGCGCATTGCAAACGCGCAAATGGACCGACCAGAGCGGCCAAGAAAAATATAGCACCGAAGTGGTGCTGCAAGGCTTCGGCAGCGCCCTCACCATGCTAGACGCACGTGGCAGCGGCGAAGGCCGTGGCGAAGGCGGCGGTGGCTATGCTGACAGCCCTGCCCCACGTGCAGCCGCTTCTGGTGGAAAAAAGGTGGAAGCCTTCAACGACGCAGCGGTGGATGATGAAATCCCGTTCTAAACGGAGTTAGCTTATAAGCATTAAAAAAGCCTGCCGTTTGGCAGGCTTTTTTAATGGGTGGGAAAACTATTTTTCCCACTTATGCGGCCGAGATTTTTTCGGCTTGGTCAGCACCGGCTCATCGGTATCTGCTGGCGGCTTAACCGAAACAGGCAGCAGCACGGGCGGTTTTTCAATCGCCATGTTTTCATACACATCCGTGCCTTTGGTCAAAGCTTGGATAATGAAATCCTGCGCGAAGTTCGGATTACGGCGCAATTTGGCATATGTCATAAGGTTATGCTCTGCTTTTTCTGGTGGCAGATTGCGGCGCAGCAGCATTTCAGAAGGCTCAAGCATGCCACCGAGGCCATAGACCAGCGACAAGTTCAGTTCTGCCTGACGGCGGCGCTCGGCGTCATTTGCAAAGCCTATCGCAGCGCCTTTCAGTGCGCGCACAGCCTCAGCAAACTGCTTCTGAGAGGCAAATGAAAGGCCAATATTATTCAGCACCAGCGCGTTCTCAGGTGCCACTTTCAGTGCCGCTTGGTAATACTGTACCGCTTCGGCATGCTGACCGCGGGCGGCAAAGGCAACGCCAATGGCATTCAGGCTTTTCCAGCGGTTGGGGCTGGAACGCACCACTTCTTCCAGCACCACGGCAGCTTCTTCAAAGCGTAGCTGTTCCATGAGCGAAAGACCCTTGCCTTCCAAGGCATCAGGGCTGCCCGGCAGCGACATCAGCGCAGCATCATACGAAGCCTGAGCGGCATCGTTTTTGCCCTGCCAGCGCTGCACGTTGCCCAATTTGGTAAACAGATCCGCATCGCTCCAGCGTTTTTCTACGAGGGCCGCCAAGGTTTGCTCTGCACCTGCAAAATCCGCATCGGCAATCTGCTGGTCGGCAAGCGCTGCTTGTTCTTTTTCATCTTTTGACATTTGAATGGATGGGCCTTTAAGCACCACGCCAGAGTCTGCAAGCGGTTGCATGGGCTGGCAGGCAGAAAGCCACAGCACCAGCATGAAGGCGATTATGGAAGTCAGACTTGTCCAGATGTATGGCATATTTTATGACGCAAGCAGGGTGTCCAGCTTGCCCTCTTTTTCCAATGCATGCAGGTCATCACACCCACCCACATGCGTGTTGTTGATAAAAATCTGTGGCACGGTGCGGCGCCCGCCGGACTTGGTAATCATTTCCTGCTGCAGGGCTTCATCGTGCGTGATGTCAATTTCATTGAACTTCTGCCCCTTGCGCGTGAGCAAATCCTTCGCGCGCGCGCAGTAAGGGCAGTAATCCTTAGTATAAACAATGATATTCGGCATTATTTACTCATTCTATGCACCAAGTACAGCTATGTTTATAAAAGGTATTGTCATGAAATACAATGGCGGAAGCAAAATTCCGCCCGCGCAAAAGAGGCTTGCAAATTTTAAGGTTTATGGTTAGTTTCCACGACCTTGCTTAGGTCAAGATGTGTGGCGGGCGTAGCTCAGTTGGTTAGAGCGCCAGTTTGTGGTATTGGAAGTCGCCGGTTCGATCCCGGTCGCTCGCCCCATTTTTAACCCATTCCGCCCACTCTCAAGGCATCATATGCATTCCATCCTTGTCGATATCCGCAGCCAGAATAACGACCTGACCCCCATTGTGGTACTTGCCCCCACCCAGCGCTGCGGCACCACGCTACTGCAACGCGCCATTAACGCCGGAAATGAAGCGGTGATTGTGGGCGAGAATTTCTACATGATGGAAAAATATGCGCGAAACATCGCCACCTGCTTTCAGATGGAAATTGAAAAGCGCAAAATCGTGGAAGCCACGAAACAGGAATTCCTTGCGGGCAACAAGGGAATTGACGGCTCTGCCTTGTTTTTAGATTACGAGCCTTACTTACATAAAATCGCCGGCGATTTTTACTCCCTTGTGCGGCACTACAAAGACAGCGCCGAAAAACATGGTTTCAAGGCATGGGGCATTAAGCACCAGACGCGCGATGCCGGTGCAACACTGGGTTTTTTAAACCTTGTGCCCAATGCACGCGTGGTGTTTTTAACCCGCCACGTGTTTGATACCGCTGCCTCGTTCCGCGGCCGTTGGCCAAAAATGATAGAAACGCCCAAGCAGATTATGGAATTCGGGCGCACGTGGAACAGCGGCATGGTGATTAAAGAAAAAATCAGAAACCCAATGCTGTTCTGTAAATACGAAGACATGATTGCAAACCCACAACGCTTCTGTGACGACGTTGAAAAATTCTTAGGCATTAAGCTGGGGCGCGAGCAATTTGATATTAAGGTTAACTCACATGTGCAGTCGGGTAATCGCGAAGAAGTAAAAAAAGGCAGCGAGTATATTAAGCCCGCGTCGCTTACTGAGGAAGAACTGGGGCTGCTGCGCCAACAAACCTCTGCCATGCTTACCGCACATCAATATTCCGCCGCCGCTGCCGCTTAGGCATCAGAGTAAGTCAAAATCCCCTGTTGTAAAGGTGATATCGAAGCCCACAGCACCGACAATGCCAAGCAGTGACATCTCACTCGCAGCAATATTATCGGCCAAAACGCCATCCTCTAAATAGTAGTAAATCGCTGTTTGGGTTGCGCCTTCAATAATCAGAATTGCGTCTGTGCCCGTGCTGGCCGTAACACCCAGAGCATTCAGGTTTGTACGAATCGTGGCAAAGTTTGCCTCGGTAAGGTTAGCATTGCTGAAGCCACTCGCATCATCAAAATACATTTCGAATTTCTGCCCGCCACCGCCTGTTTCGGTGAAATTAAGCGATACTGTATCTGTTCCCCTATCAAAAAATGCAATCGAATCATCGGCGGTTACGTCATCAATATTCACACTGCCTACGGCACGGAACTCGCCACCAAACTGAATAACGTCCACGCCCGCCAAACCAGATGCAAAACCTGATATTGTATCAAACCCTGTATTGGCACCTGCCGCGCCACCATCAAGCGATGTTTCAAAACGCACAATATCGGCGGCACTATCCACGCCCATAATAATAGTATCGGCACCCTCGCCGCCAATCACAGTGTCTGCACCTGATGGGGTTATTGCCGCATCAAGGGTAATGGAATCATCGCCATCGCCTGCGCGGATGAAATCATTGCCATTTCCCATGTTGATTGTCATGTTGTTATCACCGGTGGTGACAGTGTCGTTGCCTAAGCCACCCGTTACCGTAACAACATCATCTGTGAATGTAGCGTTTACCCCACCTGCGTCTGCAAAACGTGCCGTTTCAACATCTGTGAACGTACCTAGCGTAAAATCCACTGTTCCACCGCCGGAAAGCGATACGGTATCAAGACCGATACCACCATCTACTGAGTCGTTTGCATCCCAAACTGTTGTAGTAACGTTAACATCGATACGATCTGAGCCTCCGGAGGTGCTAACTGTCATATTGCCATTGCCGAGGCGAATAATGTTACCACCATTGCCTGCCGTTACCGTTTGATCGGAGCCGCCCATTGTAACGTTAATGGTACCATCCCCAACCGTCAGGATGTAATTCACACTACTTAAAATTATTTCTTCCACGTTGCTGAATGTACCAAGCGTGAAATTAACCGTGCCGCCGCCTGTAATCACGATACTGTCAAGCCCCGCGCCGCCCTCAATAGAATCGCCTGCCGTCCATGTATTGACGGTGTTATAGGTAATGGAGTCGTTACCTGAACCACTGTTTAATGTGATATTATTAACGCTTGCATCGAAATGAACCGTATCATCTCCAAGGCCCAGTGTGACGCTTTGCGTGCCATCGCCATATGTTACATCATAACCGTCATCATCAAGCGTAACGGTAACATCGTCATCCGGCAGAAGGATGAATTCAAGACCGTTTATGGAACCTGATGTGAAGTCTACCGAACCTGTGCCGGTAACTGAAACCGTATCTGTGCCAATGCCACCATCTACGTTGTCACCGGCATCAAATGTGTGGCTTGCGTTCACGACAATCACGTCATTCCCACTGCCCGTCGCAACAGTCATGTCGTTATTTGCAAGAGTGATGGTATCGGCACCAGCGCCCGTGGTAAGCGATTGAGCAAACACGCCCATGGTAACATTATAACCATCACCATCCAGCGTGATAGTCATGGCCCCATTCATGATAATGCCTTCAATACCGCTAAATGTGCCTAAGCTATAATTTGCTGCGCCACCGCCGGTAAAGGTAACCGTGTCCGTACCTGTGCCACCATTGAGCGCATCACTGCCATTCCACGTATGCGTTGTGTCGATCACAAAAGCGTCTGCGCCCGTACCACTCGTAACTGATTGATTGCCGTCTCCAGTCGTCACCGTGTTTCCACCGTTGCCCAGCGTAAGCGTAATGTCGTCATCATTTAATGTTATGGTGGTTGCGCTGTTATCCACCGTAATGGTTTCTATGCCCGCAAGACCTACGTTACCCGTGGAAAAATCAATAGTTCCACCTGCAGTAAGCGCCAGCGTGTCGTTCCCAAGGCCGCCATTGAGGGAATCTGCTGAGTCCCATGTTTGTGTTAGCACACCCGCAATAATATCTGTGCCACCACCTGAGGCAATGGTTACATCCCCGTTTGCGGCCGTAATCGTGTCATTACCCGTGCCAGTTGTCAGGCTTTGAATGGCCGCGCCCATCGTGACGGCGTAGCCATCATCATCCAATGTCACCGTCATGTCGCTGGCAGCCATATTAACCGCATCGATATTATTGAATGTACCTAGTGTAAAATTGAGCGTGCCCGTACCGGAAAGACTAACCGTATCATTACCACTCGTACCGTTCAGCGCGTCACTTGCATTCCACGTGTGAGAGGCCACGATATTAAATCTTTCATTGCCCGTGCCACCAGTGACCGACTGATTGGCATTCGCAAACGTCACCACATGGTTAGCATTACCAAGTGTTACGGTATAAGCCTGCGCATCAAGCACTAATGTGACCGCACTGTTGCCCGTGGTGATATTTTCAATGCCGGATACCGTTGTCGATGTAAGGTTAACAGTGCCCGTGCCCGTAATTGCCAGTACGTCTGTGCCAGTGCCGGTATCAATCGCGTCGGCGTTATCAAATGTGTCGGCAGCATCTATCGACACCGTATCCGCACCCGTGCCCGTTACAACCGTTACATCACCATTGCCTATCGTTAAACTGTTACCACCGTTCCCCATGGTAATCGTTAAGTCATCGTCGTTTGTTACAAGCGTAGTAGCGGCATCGCCAACCGTAATATTCTCAATCGTGGCAAGCGCGACGTTACCACTCGAAAAATTAAACGTACCCGCATTACTTACAACCAGCGTATCCGTATCAGCGCCACCCACAAGGCTATCGCTACTATTCCATGTGTTGGAAAGGCTGATGTTAATAAAATCATTACCTGCACCGCCACTGAGCGTGTTGTTCCCCGAACCTGCGGTGAGCGTGTCATCGCCCGTGCCACCAAAAATAGCATCGTTGCCATTCTGGCTTGTAATGTCCGTGTCAACGCCGTCTTTACCTGTAACCCGGTTGTTTGCGCCCGTTGCCAGCGTCACCGCGCCCGTACCACCCACCACCACAGTGCGGATTGAGGACACGGCCGATGTATCAAGCGCCACTGTTTCCGTGCCGTTTTTAATCTCCACTCGCTGACCTGTGGCCGTCGCAACAAAGGAATCAGAAAGCTCAATCGTGCCACCAGAGGCGCTAATATCAATGACTTCAAAACCACTTTTGTTCGCAAATTGTGAAAAAACGATGCTCGCCGCATCTGTAAACACCAAGCTATCGGTGCCCGTGCTGGCAATTAAAATATCTGCCGTGCCAAAATTTGCGTTAGCCGTGGTGTATGTATCATTACCCGCGCCACTGCTGAATATATCTGTGCCCGCCGTCAGAACGAATGATTCGTTGGTGGGTGTTCCGCCACCGCCGCCGCCACCACCACCGCCGCCACCGCCGCCACCAGAGCTGCCGGAAAAAGTGAAATTATCTTCATCAAGCGCAGTGTGCAGCACACTTTTGATAACCAGCTGCTGGCCGCCTGCAAACGCAACCCGCGTGTCACTCCCCACGGTACTCAGACTTAATCCCGTAAAGGCCGTGATGGTGGTAAACGCAGAAATATCGATCAACTCATCCGCATCTGACGTATCAAAATCAGTAATCGTGGTGGAATCACCTGCAGAAACCTGAATCACGAATGTATCGCTATCGACACCGCCCGTAAGCGTGTCATTTCCCTTATTCCCTTTCAGCACATCGTCACCATCGCCGCCGCTTAAGGAGTCATTATCCTGACCACCGAGTAGCGTATCCGAGCCCGTGCCTCCCGAAACCGTGTCATTACCCAGATTACCATTTGCATCATCATCGTCAGCGTCTGCGGAAAGGTTATCGTCGCCCTGCCCGCCGCGAACTACGTCATTACCTGCGCCGCCATTGATAGTATCATTACCCTGATTCGCTTGCAGGAAGTCATCCCCCGTGCCGCCATTTAAGCGATCTGCCCCATCACCACCATGAATAACATCGTTATCATCATCCCCATTCAAAACATCGGCACCTAGATCACCCCTAATCGTATCATTGCCTTCACCCCCGCTTAAGACATCATCGCCCTGCCCGCCACGGATAGAATCTGCACTATCGCCCCCAAGCACCGTATCGGCGCCGAGATTGCCATTTATAGAGTCGATGCCAACATCACCGGTAATAGAGTCATTGTCACGGCCGCCGCGGAGCAAGTCATTGCCCGTGCCACCGTCGATAGTGTCGTTACCTTGATTGCCTTGAATGGAGTCGTTGTCGCCGAGGCCTGTAATATTATCGTTACCATTGCCGCCAAATATCGTATCGACGTCAGCGGTGCCCGGAAGGACATCATCCAGCGATGTACCGTTAATCAATGGCATAAGCGCCCTCCGCCAGAACAAACGGAAGCACGCGCCGCCCTATTAAGCCAAAGGCGGAAAGCCGGGGGATGTAAGCGGATGCCAGACAGAACTCCTCCTTCTTGTCGCATCTTTGACCCCTATTAAACCAAAATTCCGCTTCCGTTTCAAGGTGTAATAAAAGTTTTCCACATTTTCACTCCCGCCACGCCCACAGATATTGTGCGCTCTGAATTACACTGCAAAATAAAACACATCGGCGCACGTATATGTTCTTGATAAATGCGTGAATAAATTGTAATAGCCTAGGCAACTTTTTTAGAGCAGCACGAATTTCTTCACGAGGATAGTGTAGGCCCATGGCTAAGAAGCAATTGAAAAAATCACCGGTGGCAAAAGCAAAAAAATCCACCAAAGTCGCAAAAAGCGCGTCCGCAGGCGCACGTCACAGCAATACGCCACAAGCAGGGCAAACGCGCCGTGACTTTATCGTGGTCACTGCTAGCGCCACCGCCGGCGTGGGTGCTGCATCCGCCGCATGGCCTTTCATTAATTCATTGAATCCCGCTGCCGACGTGCTCGCACTCGCCAGCACGGAAGTCGATATTTCTACCGTTCAGCCTGGTCAGGCTATTACGGTGATGTGGCGTGGCAAGCCAGTGTTTATCCGCCACCGTACACCAGAAGAAGTGCAGACAGCCGCCACCACAAGCGCTGCTGAGTTGCCAGACCCACAGGCCGATAAAGAACGCACCAAAGCCGGCAAAGAAGCATGGTTGGTGGTCGTGGGCGTATGCACGCATCTCGGTTGTGTGCCAATTGGTTTTCAAGGTGAATATGGCGGCTGGTTCTGCCCTTGCCATGGCTCACATTATGATACCTCCGGCCGTATCCGCAAAGGCCCGGCACCGGCAAACCTTGCCGTACCGCCTTACGAATTTGTCACCGATACGATGATTCGCATCGGTTAGTAAAGATTTAAGGTCAAGAAAGGTACTATTTCATGGCACAGACCGAAAAAAAGACTGAATTCACGGGCTGGAAAGGTTGGGTGGATTACCGTCTGCCGATTTTCACGTTCATGAAACATCAGGGCGAATACCGTACGCCTAAAAACTTAAGCTATATGTGGAGCTTCGGCTCACTCGCCGGCATCGCACTTGTGCTGCAAATCGTAAGCGGTATCGTGCTTGCCATGCATTATACCCCGCATGTTGACCATGCCTTCAACAGCGTGGAACGCATCATGCGCGACGTGCCATATGGTTGGTTGATTCGCTACATGCACGCCGTGGGCGCTTCGCTGTTCTTCGCGGTGATTTACATCCATATGTTCCGTGGCCTTTACTACGGTTCATTCAAAGCTCCACGCGAATTACTGTGGTGGTTTGGCCTACTGATTTTCGTTACCATGATGGCGACCGCTTTCATGGGTTACGTGCTGCCATGGGGCCAGATGAGCTTCTGGGGTGCAACGGTGATTACCAACCTGTTCTCGGCGATTCCGGGCATTGGTGAAAGCATCGTAACTTGGCTGTGGGGCGGCTTCTCGGTCGATAACCCTACACTGAACCGCTTCTTCTCGCTGCATTACCTGTTGCCGTTCGTGATTGTAGGCTTGGTGGGCGTGCACCTTGTGGCACTGCACATCCACGGCTCCAACAACCCAACGGGTGTTGAGCCGAAAAGCGCGAAGGAAACAATTCCGTTCCATCCGTATTACACGGTGAAGGATTTTGTCGGCTTCGGCTTCTTCTTCCTGCTGTTTGCGTACTTCATCTTCTTCAACCCGAACAGCCTCGGCCATCCGGATAACTATATTCCGGCGAACCCGATGGTAACCCCAGCACACATCGTGCCGGAATGGTACTTCCTGCCATTCTACGCCATGCTGCGCGCCATCCCCAGCAAGCTGGGCGGCGTGGTGGTCATGTTCGGCTCCATCCTGATTCTGTTTGTGCTGCCATGGCTGGATAAGCACAAGGTGAAAAGCGGCGCATTCCGTCCGAAATTCAAAATCTTCTTCTGGATATTCGTGGTGGATTGCATCCTGCTTGGTTGGCTGGGTGGCAAGCCTGCGGAAGGCACGTATGTAATCGCTGCGCGCTTTGCGACCCTGTTCTACTTCGGCTACTTCCTGCTGGTGCTGCCTTACCTCAGCAAGCACGAAAAAGCCGTAGGCGTGCCGGAATCCATCAGCGCTGCAAAGAAATAACGGGAGCTTCTGACCAATGAAAAAATGGACGATTCTACTCTCTGCGGGTGTGGTAATGGTTGCAGGTGCAGCCTTTGCAGGTTCAGGCGGCACAGCGCATAATAAAAAAGTGGATTGGCATTTTGACGGCGTGCTCGGCACGGTGGACCGCCAGTCTGCCCAGCGTGGCTTTCAGGTGTATAAAGAAGTGTGCGCAGCCTGCCACTCGCTGAAGCTGATTTCTTTCCGCAACCTTCAATCTCTCGGTTTTTCGGAAGGCGAAGTGAAGGCGATTGCTGCGGAATATTCCATTCAGGATGGTCCGAATGATGCGGGCGATATGTTTGAGCGCCCAGGCCGCCCATCTGACAGATTCCCTGCCCCGTATGCAAATGACAAAGCCGCTCGCGTTGCCAACAATGGCGCGCTGCCGCCGGACCTTTCGCTGATGGTGAAGGCTCGCGTGGATGGCGCAAACTATCTTTACTCCCTGCTGACGGGGTATGAGAATGCACCAGAAGGCTTCCAGCTCAGTGAAGGTATGCATTACAACCCTTACTTCCCCGGTGGCCAGATTGCCATGCCGAAACCAATTTCTGACGGTCAGGTGACCTATGGTGATGGTACGGCAGCCACGGTAGATCAGATGTCGCACGATTTGGTGAACTTCCTGCAGTGGACGGCCGAGCCAGAAATGGAAGACCGCAAAGGTATGGGCGTGAAAGTGTTCCTGTATCTACTGGTGTTCACGGGGCTCTTCATTGTCGCCAAAAAGCGCATCTGGCGTAACATTGAAAAATAAGGCTAAGCGCCTTATTTTTATATCAGTGCATTTACACCAACCAAGGTAGGGCTTCGTGCTGCATAGTGCCTGCTATAAATCTCCCATCGGACTCATTGAAATCAGCGCAGATGATGATGCTGTGCGCGGCGCGCGTTTTGTGGATGGCCTGCTGCCCTGCGGAAAACCCAACAGCCTGCTGGCCGATGCGCTCGAACAAATGGACAGTTACTTCAAAGGTAAAATCCGCGCGTTTAATTTACCGCTTGAACCAGAAGGCACTGAATTTCAGCAAAAGGTGTGGCTGGCACTGCGGCACATTCCGTTCGGGCACAAACGCACTTATGGTGAAATCGCTGACGCTGCTGGAAACGCCAAAGCCGCACGCGCTGTGGGCCAAGCCTGTAACAAGAACCCCCTACCGATTTTTATTCCCTGCCACCGCGTGCTGGGCGTCAGCAACCCGCTCGATTATGCCTGCGGTCATGAGCGCAAAGCATGGCTGCTAAAGCACGAAGGTATTTCGTTTTAGCCCGGCGCTATGCTACTCTTTTAAAAAAAGGAGTAACGCTATGCGTTTTATTTTTCTTTTTCTGCTGATATTTTTGCCTTACTCCACGAGCGCAGAGGACGCCAAAAAAGATTATTCCATTACCGAGTTCAAAAGCAGCTTCCGCCCTGAGGGTACTTACACCATCCGCGCCTATGTGGCGCAGGCATTTGAATGCCCGCCCTGCCCGCCGGGTGCACAATGCGGTCCATGCAACGATTTTATTGTGCTATCCGATAAAGGTGCGGAGCGATGCAGCACTATCAAACTGTGCGATGATGAATTGCTCCTACCCGTGCGCGATGCCAACCACTTGGCAGAAGGCAAACGCGCAGGCAAGTTGCCTTACCTGACGACCATCTACATCGGCGGAATTGAGCTGCGCGAAATGCTGAGCGTAGAAGCAGATGAAAGCATTAAGCGTATGCTAAAAAAAGACCCCGATCTGCGCGAGAAAAACCCCATCAAATGGATGCAGGAAAATTACGAACTGCAGGACAAAAGCGTGAAAATTAAACCCTAAACACGGTTGATCAGCACTTCCACCACGGTGGGCCGTTTCGCGAATTCCTCTTGGAAGATGCGGCGAATCGTGGCGCGGGTGGTTTTGATGATATTCTCATTACTCGGATTGTTCTGATCTTCCAGAATCTCTGCCAATTCATCACCAATGTCGCGCAGCAGCGCGCCGCTTTCACCCATATCCAAAATGCCCGGTGCTAAAATCTGCGGTGTAGCAGCCAAGCCGCCACGGCGCGTCATGGCAATACTCACCACCACCATGCCTTCATCGCGCAGGCGACGACGGGTTTTCATGACCGGACCTTTCGGCGGCAGCAACATGCGACCATCCACCGCGAAGAAACCCACATCCACATGCTGAAGCTTTTCAGGCTCACCCGGCGCAAGTTTCACGGCAAGACCGTTTTCCATTTCAAGCTGCTGTGGCACGCCGAGCGATTTAGCGAATTTCACATGCTCGTGCAAATGCACTGGCTCACCATGCACCGGCACGCTGATTTGCGGACGCGCCAGTTCGTACATGCGTTTCAATTCCTCGCGGTGCGGGTGGCCAGACACGTGCACAAAATGGTCTTTTTCTTCAAACACATCTATGCCCAGCTTCACCAGCTGATTGAACATGCGGAAAATGCCCTTCTCGTTGCCCGGAATCACCTTCGATGAGAAAATCACCGTATCGTTCGGCACGAGGCGAATGGTGGGGTGATTTTGGTTGATGAGTTTGTTCATGGCGGCGCGGTCTTCCCCTTGGCAGCCCGTGCAAATCACCAGCAAGTCTTTGCGGCTATGCTTTTTAAATTCCTGATCAGAGAGGAATGGCGGAATATCGGCCAAGTAACCCGCGTCGCGCGCGGCTTGCGTTATTGTCCACAAACTACGCCCTGCGAGCATCACGCGGCGACCATTATCCATCGCTGCACGGGCAATGGTTTCCACACGCGCCACGTTTGAAGCAAATGTGGTAACCGCCACAAGCCCTTTGCTGCCCGCGATAATCCCCGCGATGTTTTCCTTAAGGTCTGCCTCTGAACCGGAATGACCTTCCTTGAACACGTTTGTGGAATCGCACACCAGCGCCAGCACACCTTCATCACCAAATTTTTTCAGCTTCACTTCATCGGTGACAGGCATAATCACCGGGTTCGGGTCAATCTTCCAGTCGCCCGTGTGCAGCACGTTGCCCACTGCCGTGCGGATGAACACGCCGTTCATTTCAGGAATGGAGTGCGTAATCTGCACCAGTTCAAAATCAAACGGCCCGAGCGTGAAACGCCCACCCGTTTGGATAACTTTTAATTTCTGTGCAAACTCTTTGGCGTATTCGGTTTCACGCATTTTGTGCGTGGCGACGTTCGCCGTGAACGGTGTGGCAAACACCGGACATTGCAGCTGCCCCCACACATAGGGCAGGCCACCCAGATGGTCTTCATGCGCGTGGGTGAGCACCACACCGAGAAAATCTTTACCCAGCGATTTCACGAATGAAATATCTGGCGCAATCATGTCGATGCCCGGCAGGTAATCATCCGCAAATCCGGCACCCAAATCCAGCATCACCCACTTACCCTGGTAATGGTACAGATTCACGTTCATGCCAATTTCATTGCACCCGCCCAGCGGCAGGAATATCAGGTCGTTCTTATTCGGTTTCATTATTTCCTTTTGGATTTACGTGGCTTTGTGTTGAGCCCATACAAAATTTTAAGACCATGTATGGTTAGGTCAGGTTCCAGTGCATCGATGATTTTGGTTGCCTTCGCAAACAGCGGGGAAAGCCCGCCCGTGGCAATCACTTTCATCGGCTTTTTATATTCGGCACGGATTTTCGCCACGATGCCTTCAATTAATCCCACATAGCCCCAATACACGCCGGACTGCATCGCCGCCACCGTGTTGGTGCCAATTACTTTTTCAGGTCGTTCCACCGCAATTTCCGGCAGCTTTGCAGCAGCGCGGTGTAGCGCATCGATAGAAAGATTGATGCCCGGCGCAATCACGCCACCCATGTAATCGCCCTTCGCGCCAATCACGTCAAACGTCGTGGCCGTGCCGAAATCCAGAATCACAGAAGGTGACGCATATTTTTCAAACGCTGCCACGGCGTTCACCAGCCTATCGGCGCCCACTTCGGTAGGCCTGTCTATTTTTACTTTGATGGGCAGCTTTACGCCATCGCCCACCACGAGCGGTTCCATCGCTAGATATTTCCGGCTGAACATTTTGAGCGGGAATATGGTCTGCGGCACCACGCTGGAAATAATAATGCCGCTGATTTTTTTTAGCTCAATGCCGCCCAGCGCCAAAAGTTCGGACAGCGCAAGGGCGTATTCATCCGCCGTGCGGTCACGCACCGACGAGATGCGCCACGTGCCCGTGAGCTTCTCGCCCGAGAACACCGCGAATACCGTATTTGTATTTCCAACGTCTACTACCAGCAGCATGGCACTTTAGCCCTTTTTAAACATCACGTCACCCGCCAGCAGCGTGTGCGTACCTTCACTATTGTGAACGATTAACGCGCCTGTGTCATCCATATCCACAAATGTGCCTTCAATTGCTTTCTCCGGCAGACGCACAGAAACTTTCTCGCCTTTGCGCGCCGCATGCTCTAGCCAATCCTCGCGCACAGGCTCAAAGCCCTTGGCATGCCACGCGTCATATCGGCGGTCAAACCGCGGTAAAATCAGGTGCAAAAGCGCATCAAGCTCCACTTCAAAACCTTCCAGCTTCAATGCGGTTGCGGGGAACATGGTTTCAGCGGGGTAGTCTGCCACATTCAGGCCGATGCCAATTATCACAACATCACTTGCGCCCTCGAGCAAAATGCCGCCAAATTTACGGCCCTTCAATAACAAATCATTCGGCCACTTGAACTGAACAGCCGGCACACCGGCTTCATCCAGCGCATCGCGGCAGGCCAGCGCCGCCACGAATGAAAGTTGCGGTAAACGCTCTGGCTGTACATCCACCGGACGCACGATGATGGAAAGATGCAAATTGCCTTCCAGCGACTCCCATACGCGCCCTTGCCGCCCGCGCCCTCTGGTCTGACGTTTTGCGACCACCGCCGCGCCATGTGCAGCGCCTTCACGGGCGAGCCTTAAGGCTTCCTCGTTAGTGCTTCCCGCTTCCTCTAATATAAGGATCTGACGCTCAGGTGATGTGTGGGCTTGCAGCCAGCTCATGAAAACAATGCAACCGCTGCCAGCCGCGCCATTTCAAGCAACGGCGTGGGGTAAAGGAAGAACCCAATATTGAATGCTACCGTAATCAGCAACACAATACTGGACGCGCGGGAGAAGTCTGAATCCAACGTTGCACCCGCTGCATCAAAATACAGAATCTTCACGACGCGAATATAGTAATACGCCGCAATCACACTGGTCAGCACACCAATCACCGCCAGCGCGTAAAAGCCTTCTTCCAGTGCGGCTTTGAATACAAAGAATTTACCAAAGAAGCCAGCCATCGGCGGAATACCCGCCATCGAAAACATAAACAGTGCAAGTGCCGCTGCAAAGAATGGTTGCTGCGTGGCCAGACCACCGAGGTCAGAAAGATTTTCAACCCCCTCACCTTGGCGGCGCATGTGCAGGATACACGCAAACGTGCCGATGCTCATCACCACATATATGCCGATGTAAATCAACGCACCGTGCATGCCCTCTGGTGTACCTGTGGCAACACCCATCAGTATATAGCCGATATGGCCGATGGAGCTGTATGCCATCAGCCTTTTGATGTTATTTTGGCGAAGCGCAGCCACCGCACCCACAATCATTGAGGCAGCGGAAATGAAGATAAGCACTTGCTGCCATTCCGCATGCAGGCCACCCAGCGGCTTCATCAACACGCGGATGAACAGCGCCACGGCTGCCACCTTGGTCGCCGATGCAAAAAAGGTGGTAACGATAGTAGGGGCACCCTCATACACATCCGGCGTCCACATGTGGAACGGAACCGCAGACACTTTGAAGCACAGACCAATCACCAGCAGTACCATGCCAAGAATTATACCGGCAGATACCTTACCGCCAGAGGCCTGAAACACTGCAGCCAGCTGGTCGAAATTCGTAGTCCCCGTGAAGCCGTAAATCAGCGAGCAGCCATACAGCAGCAAGCCGGATGCCAGCGCACCCAGCACGAAATATTTAAGGCCTGCTTCCGATGAACGCAGATTATCGCGGTGAATACTCGCCAGCACATAGAGCGAAAGGCTTTGCAGCTCAAGCCCCATATAGAGTGAAATAAGGTCGTTGGCTGACACCATCAGCATCATACCGATGGCAGCAAACATAATCAGCACCGGAAACTCCGCTCGCTGGCGGTCAGAACCGCGGAACGCATCACCGGAAAGTACCAGCGTAAAGGCCGTGGCATAGAGGATTGCCATCTTGGCATATACGGCAAATGTATCGGTAATGAACATGCCAGCAAGGGCTACATAGCGGTCTTCCCAAATGTTGCTCACCAGCAGTGCCGTTAGCAGCACCGCCAGCAGCGCCAGCTGGGTAATGATGCCCGTGAAACGGTTGCCCTTGAACGCACCCAGCACCAGCAGTGCCATGGCCGAAAGTGCCATGAAAATTTCCGGCAGTGCGGGAGAGATGATTAATGAAAGTGACTGGTTCATTGGACGATACCCTCGCGGAGTTTATAGGTGGCGCTAGCCTGAACCTGCTTTATCACCTGCTGAACGGATGCTTCCGTTTTGTCGAGCACGAAGGACGGATACACACCCATCAGAATCACCAACGCGCCGATGCCAACATAGATAAGCATTTCACGTAGGTTCAAATCTTTGATGTTTTTCAACTTTTTGTTTTCCATTTCACCAAACACCACGCGGCGGTACAGCACCAGCATGTAAGCCGCACCCAGCACCACACCCGTGGCGATGAAGAAAGCCGCCCATGTGCTTTCTTTGAACACGCCCGTCATAATCAGAAACTCGCCCACAAAACCGCTGGTGGCAGGCAAGCCGACGGAAGCCATCGTCATCACCATGAACATGAGCGCATAGCGCGGCATACGCTCTACAAGGCCGCCGTAATCCGCGATTTTTTTGGTATGCATGCGGTCATACAGCACGCCCACGCAGAAGAAGAGCGCGGGAGACACAAGACCATGCGACAGCATCTGGAAAATGGAACCCTGAATGGCCTGCGTGTTCAGGCTGAAAATACCCGCCGTTACAAAACCCATGTGGGCGACGGAGGAATAAGCAATCAACTTTTTCATGTCTTCCTGCACAAGCGCAATCAGCGATGTATAAATTACTGCAACAATGCTGAGCGTATAAATGAACGGCGTGAAATACACCGATGCATCTGGCAGAATCGGTAGCGAAAGCCGCAAGAAGCCATACGCCCCCATTTTAATCAGGATACCCGCCAGCACCATCGAGCCAGCCGTGGGGGCCTGCACGTGTGCATCCGGCAGCCATGTGTGGAACGGCCACATTGGCACCTTGACGGCAAACGAGGCAAAGAACGCAAGCCACAGCCAGCGCTGTACATCAAGGCTTAGCCCTGCACCGAAGTGAGCCAGCATCGGAATATCCGTCGTGCCGGTGTTGAAATAGAGGTACAGCAGCGCGAGCAGCAGCAGCACAGAACCCACCAGCGTGTAAAGGAAGAATTTAAACGCGGCATACACGCGGTTTTCAGACCCCCAGATACCGATAATGAGGTACATCGGAATCAGCACCGCCTCAAAGAAGAAGTAAAACACCACAAAATCGAGCGCAGAAAATACGCCCAGCATCAGGCTTTCCAGCACGAGGAACGCAATCATGTATTCACGCACCCGGGTTTGAATCGCGTCCCACCCTGCCAGAATTACAAATGGCATCAGGAACGTGGTGAGCATCACGAAGTAAATGGAAATGCCATCAATCCCAAGATGGTAACGAATGTTATAACCCTCGATCCACACGCGGTTTTCCTGAAACTGGAAACCCGCCTGCGTTGCATCGAACCCATACCAGACAGTGAGGGAAAGAATGAAGTTAGCAACCGAAGTCCACAGCGCGGCGTTGCGCGCGTTTTTTGCCACGCGACCATCTTCACCGCGCACAAACAGCATAATGAAAAATGCACCCAGAAGCGGCAGGCCAATCAGAGCTGAAAGAATGGGATAGCTTGTCATATTCGTTTACCTGCTACCTAACAAAGACCATGTTACAATCGCCAGAAGCCCGAGCAGCATCACGAATGCATAGTGATACACATAGCCCGTTTGCAGGCGGCTGAAAATGAGTGAAAGGCGCTGCGAGAGCCATGCAGAGCCATTTGGCCCCAACCCATCTACAATCATGACATCGCCAATTTTCCAGAACAGCAGTCCGATGCGGCGCGCAGGGCGTACAAACAGCACGTCGTAGAGCTCATCGAAATACCATTTGTTGAGCAGGAACAGATAGAGCGGGCGCAGCAGCTTCGCCAGCTGCCCCGGTAAATGCGGCTTCACGATGTAGGAATAGAAGGCCAGCAGGAAGCCGACGAGACCCACCACCAGCGGCGCCATTTTCACCCAGCCCGGCACATGGTGCGCCGCGACCAGAATATTTTCTTCACCCAGCATCACGATGGCATTTTTCCAGAAGGCAAGGTCGTGCTCCATCATGCCAAATTTTTTGTAGCCAATCATGCCGGCAAACACCGCGCCAATCGCCAGAAGGAACAACGGCAGTAACATCACGAAAGAGGATTCATGCACATGCTCCATCGTGTGCTTATCGGCGCGCGGCTTGCCGTGGAAAGTCATGAATATTAGGCGCCACGAGTAAAACGCCGTCAGCGTGGCGGCGCTGATGCCTACCCAGAAAGCAAATGCACCGGCTGCATTACCGCTATGGCCCGCTGCATAGGCAGATTCTAAAATTGCATCTTTGGAGTAAAAACCTGCGAGCGGCGGCACGCCCACAATGGCCAATGTACCAATCAGCATCACGCCATAGGTGAATGGAATTTTACGCCAAATGCCGCCCATGCTGCGCATGTCCTGCTCGTCAGACATGGCGTGAATCACGCTGCCTGCGCCAAGGAACAACAACGCCTTGAAGAAGGCATGCGTCATGAGGTGGAAAATACCCGCTGCATAGGCCGAAACGCCGCAGGCAAAGAACATATACCCAAGCTGGCTGCAGGTGGAATAGGCGATCACTTTTTTAATATCATTTTGTGTAAGTGCTACGCTAGCCGCAAAAATGCAGGTGACTGCACCCACTACCGTAACCATCGAAAGGGCAAACGGTGCCAGTTCAAACAGCGGCGAACAACGCGCCACGAGGAACACGCCTGCCGTTACCATCGTTGCGGCGTGAATCAAAGCTGAAACCGGCGTTGGACCTTCCATCGCGTCTGGCAACCATGTGTGCAGGCCCAGCTGTGCCGACTTACCCATAGCGCCAATAAACAGGAGCACACAAATGAGCGTCAGCGCGTGGAAATCCGCACCGAGGAAGTGGAACTGCGCATCTTTAAACTCGCTCGCGCGGGCAAACACATCGGCAAAGCTGATAGAGCCAAACAGCACAAATATAGCGAAGATACCGAGCGCGAAGCCAAAATCACCCACGCGATTTACCACGAATGCTTTAATCGCCGCCGCGTTCGCAGAAGGTCTTGTATACCAAAAACCAATCAGCAGGTACGAGCACAGGCCCACCCCTTCCCAGCCGAGGAACAATTGCAAGAAGTTATCCGCCGTGACGAGCATCAGCATGAAGAACGTAAACAGCGAGAGGTACGCCATAAAGCGCGGACGGTGTGCGTCATGCGACATGTAACCCACGGAATAAATATGCACGAGGGACGACACCCACGTGACCACCACCAGCATCACCGCCGTAAGGCTATCCACCTTCAGCGCCCAGCTGGTTTTGAAATCACCCACATTCACCCATGAGAGCAGCTGAATGTGATAATCCTGTCCGTTAATGGCAACCTGCTTGAACACCACCGCCGCAAAAATAGCAGGCAGAATCGTGAACAAACACGTAATGCTCTGCGCCAGCCACGCAGGAATACGGCGTGAGGTAAGCCCCACGAGTATCGCAGCAATCAGTGGCATGAAAACAATAGCAACTGGCATGGCGCTTAATTAACCCTTCATCTGATTGATATCGTCCACTTCAATGGAACCGCGATTGCGGTAAAACACCACTAAAATGGCGAGGCCGATAGCAGCTTCTGCCGCAGCAACCGTTAACACAAACATGGTAAAAATCTGACCGACGATGTCTTGCAGATACACGGAAAAGGCAACAAAATTGATGTTCACTGCCAGCAGCATCAGCTCGACCGACATGAGGATGGTAATCACGTTTTTGCGGTTTAAGAAAATACCACACACACCCACCACAAACAGTATCGCTGCAAGCGTGAGGTAGTGAATCAATCCAACCTGAAACAACATTTCCTGCATCATGATTCATTCTCTTCGTCTACGATTGCACTGGTAGATTTTACCATGCGCAGGCTTTCGCGCGGGTTACGCGCAATCTGGCGGCTGATGTTCTGGCGGCGCACACCTTCCCTGCGGCGCAGCGTGAGCACAATCGCACCCACCATCGCCACCATCAGCACAAGCCCCGCCACCTGGAACGGAAAGGCAAAACGCGTATACAGTACCGCACCAATTTGGTGTGCATTGGTAACGCCTTCTGTAATCGGCACCTGGCGCGGCAGCGCGGCTTTTGATGTTTCAATCGAAAGCATTGAGCTGTTCAGCATCAGGAAAATTTCGACAAACAAAATCACCGCAATCAACGCGCCCAGCGGCAGATAACGCAAGAAACCTTCACGCAGCTTGGCAAAGTTGATGTCGAGCATCATCACCACGAACAGGAACAGCACCGCCACCGCGCCTACATACACAATCACCAGCAGCATGGCGATAAGTTCGGCACCCATGAGCAGGAACAGGCCTGACGCGTTGAAAAAAGCAAAAATCAGGAACAGCACAGAATGCACCGGATTCTTGGCAGAAATCACCATCACGGCGGAAAACACCGTGAGGAGTGCAAACACATAAAACAGGATAGTCGCTATCACCATTTCTTAAAACCTAACTTTCACTTCTACCGGTACGGCGCATCAAGGCGCAGTCTTTCGGCCAGTTCTTTTTCCCAGCGATCACCGTTCGCCAGTAGTTTATCTTTGTTATAGAGCAATTCTTCATGCGTTTCGGTGGCGAATTCAAAATTCGGCCCCTCCACAATGGCATCCACCGGGCAGGCTTCTTCGCAGAAACCACAATAGATACATTTGGTCATATCAATGTCATAACGCGTGGTGCGGCGGCTACCGTCTTCGCGTTCTTCAGCCTCAATGGTGATGGCCTGCGCAGGGCAAATAGCCTCGCACAGCTTGCGGCACCGGGCTGCCCACCCAGCGGGAGTGCCTCGAGGTGCTCGGCTGCGTCG
>CAYXPR010000014.1:0-47530 GCA_964467255.1 uncultured Rickettsiales bacterium
CGTTCGATAAATACGCGGAAGAATTCAGCCAAGGCCAGGTGGGTGAACAGGCGGTGGCCAAGTTCATTGTCGATGCCATTAGAACCGGCGACATTAAAGCCGCCACCGAAAACGTGGCGAAGTTCATCGCGCTCGATTTTGCCGATAGCATGACAGGCAATATTCTCTCCGAAAAAACGGCGCAGGCGGTGAAAGATGCCGTGCTTTCCGGCACGGAGAGTGACTTCCTCGGTAAGCATGTGGGCGGCTTTGCCGCGGCCTTTGCTACCGACCTCGTGCTGAAGGCCAGCGCAGGCAACCTTGAGCTTGCAAACCTCGATCAGCTGATTGCCGACACGGCGCTTTCTTACGCCGTTGGCACCTCTGTTAGCTTTGTATTGACGGAGATTGCTACGGCTTCTCTTGCTGGCACCGGCGCAACATTCGCTGGCGGTGCTTCAGCCGCCACCATTGTGGGCACGGCCATTGCAGAATCTTTTGGTATTTCCACCGCTGCAACTGTGGGTGCAGAGGCAGCAGCATTAGGCAGCTTTGGCGTAGGCGCACTTGGCTTCACCGCCATTGGCTTGGCGGCGGCAGGTGTTTTCCTTGCCATTAATGCCTTTAATCAGCCCGGCAAGTGGACGGATAACGTGCTCGATGAGCTGGATAACGTGTGGTACACCAGCCAAACACGCGAGCGCATTGCCGCCGAAGGCGGGGACGACGTGCTGGTGGGCGCGGCAGGCTGGAACGTGCTGCAAGGCGGCACGGGCAACGACATCCTGCTCGGTGGCAACAATATCGACCGGCCCGATGAACTATTCGGCGGCGCAGGCGATGATTACCTGAACGGCAACGGCAACACCGATGATTTGATGGGCGGCGCTGGGAATGACTACCTCGATGGCGGCTCAGGCGATGACCTGCTGATGGGTGGGGATGACCCGAATGACGCGTATCCACAGCATCAGAACACCGGCCCCGATGGCGCTGATACGCTGGTGGGCGGCACAGGCAATGATCGCCTGCTAGGGCAGGATGGCAACGACGTGATGGACGGCGGCCAAGGCAACGACACCATGACGGGCGGTGCCGGTCATGACACTATTGTGGTGAAAGCCGCCACGCTGGACGCGGATGTGGTGAAAGACTTCAGCGCCGCGGAAGACGGCGTGTATCTGGCAACCACCGCCACGGCCATTGCCTATGCCGATGGGGCGAACACGGTTATTGCGCTGGGTGACGGCCAAAGGCTGGTGCTGGAGAATGTGGCGCCGGAAAACCTGAACGCGCAAAATCTAAGCGGCACCGTGCCGCAGGTAATGGTGGGGAATGTCATTCAAACATCCGCCACCACCATTGTGCAGGCAGGCATTCATGAAATTGTTACTTCAAAAGCCAATACCTCCGGCATTTCCGTTATCTCGGGTAACGGAAATGATGAAATTAACATCACCGCTTCGGTAGGTCACAATGTGGTGCAGAGCGGCAGTGGCGCGGACACCATCTTCAGCGGCGATGGCGCAGATGAGTTGTATGGCGAGCACGATAACGACAAGCTTTCCGGCGGCGGCGGCAACGATACGCTTCAGGGCAATGAAGGTGCCGACACTGTGGATGGCGGCGCTGGCAACGACGTAGCACGCGGCGGGCAGGGGAACGATTTGGTTTCCGGCGGCGCAGGCACGGATTCCCTGATGGGGGACTTAGGCGACGATGTGTTAAGCGGCGGTGAAGGCGCAGACACATTTACCTTCAGGAATGGCGACGGGCGCGACTTGGTTACCGACTTCAACGTGCTGGCGGACTATGTAAAGTTTGTGCAGATGTTCGGCTCAGTGGATGACGCACTCGCCACACTGCGGTATGATACTGACCGTGCGATATTCGACCTAAGCGGCGGCAATCAGGTGGAGCTGCTGGGGGTGACCGGCGGCATCAGCAGCGGGAATATTATTCTGGCAAGTGAGGTCTAAGGATTTTGATGGAGTACAGAAAACACAAAGCGAGGAAGGAGGCTCTGGACAGGGCGAAGAAGGTAACGATAGTACTATTCTTGGCGGCTCTAGCTCAGATACTGATATTTTTTGTGTACTACAAAATGAAGGGGTATTAGTTTTTGAAGCAAAAGTTCAAAAAATTTCTGAAGCGCTTAGCGAAGGGACATCGAGCAGCGGCGCAGGCGGCGATTCAGATTGGAGTGAATGGGTTGATAGGAACGGTGATAGCTATAGTAATAATCCTTTTATACAACCGGATGAATTAATACGCCTATTTCTTCTTCTCTTTTGCGGCGCTGAGGGAAATCACGTTTTCGGGCAGGGCGGGGGCCTGAACCAGTTCACCGGGCTGGGTGTAAGGCAAGGTGAGGGTAATGGTAGAGCCTTTTTCCCACACATCGGTGAACTCCACGTGCCCGCTATGCAGCATCACCAGCTTCTTCACAGAGTGTACCGATAAATCCATGCCATCCACATTGCGGCTTAAATTCGCCGCATCGTGCTGCGAAAGCGCATGCTGGCGTTCTTCCTCGCTCCAGCCAAAGCCATTATCCTTAATGGTGATCACAAGCTGTTTGCGCGCCTCTTTTTCCTCCAACTTTGCCTGAATCACCACGTTGCCACCGCGGGGCAAAAAGTCCATCGAGCGGTAAATCAACCCCACGATAATCTGTGTCATCCGGTCTCTGTCGGCCCATATTTTTGGCAATTTTGTGGCTTTGCTGAGTGAAAGATTTACGCCGCGTTTGTGTGCCTGTTTTGCGTGGAAGGCAAGGCACTCCTTGAGTAGCGTGATCGGTTCAACTTCTGTTTTGTGTAAGTCATCGGTGGTGAAGGCGGCAATGTGCTCTGCCTGCTCTTCCAGTATTTTCAACAACTGCTCCTGCTTTTCAGGAGAAAGGCGCATATCTAGTTCGTTCCTGAGGTTGCGAATCAGCAGCTGCGTGATGATGGGAATATTATTGAGCGCATTGCGCGTGTTGTAGCGAATGCGCGCAATCACCTTTTCTTTTATTTTGTCAGACTCTTCCGAGAGGGAAAGTACACGCTCCAGCTCCAACTTCATGGCGTTTAACTCCATGCCCTTTTTGGCCATGTCCAAGTTGGCATCGTTGAGCAATTGCTGGGTGTGCCTATCCCGCGCTTTATCGCGGATGTTCCGTAGCAGCGCTACACGCAGAATGTGGATTTCCGGCGGGTAGCGGCGTTTTTGGCGCCCTCCACGACCAAATTCACGCACTTCAATGCGCCGCATACCAAGGTGAATCTGTGTGGCTACATTAGCTAAGTGAATAACTGGGGCAATGGTGTAGCGCCGGAATGCATACAGCACAGAAAGGAAAAAGATGCCCAGTGCCACTGCCAGCACGATGTAAGGCTGGAGCTCTAGGCGGAACTGTGCGGCAAGAACGGCACTGTCATACCCACTGATAATAATAAAAGGGTAAGAGGATTTATGAAAGTAGCTGTATGTGGTCGTGCCTGTCTTAATTTTTTGCGCCAGTGCGCCAACGAGCAAGGGCGAATCCATGTGTGGCATCAGCTTCTCACGGAGCACGGCAAGCTCAGGCAGCGCATCTGGTGTGGTAAGAATAGGCTCAAAGTTTTTGTCTAGCACTAGGTAGCGAATGTGAGATTGGGAGAAGTTCTTTTCAATCAAGCGTTTTAGGTGTGAAACGGGAATACGTGCAACAATTGCTCCCTGGTAGCGATTCGCACTATCTGTCACACCATATGCGACCGGAATCACTTTATATTCCTGGATATCGCGCTCTGTTGCAACATCGGCAAAGTGCAGCAACCAAGGGTTCGTTTTGGCTTCCTGCAAGGGATAATGTGAGTTTTTATCACGCGCACTCCCTTCTGGAATCCACTCAAAAATAATCCACGAAAAGATGCTTTGCATCTCCGTATCCATGGTTGCGGGGCGTGCAAACAGGCGAGCCAGAATATCATGCCGTTCAAAGCCAATGTTGTTGGCTTTTTCAGCGATGAAATCGGCAGAATTCCTTATATCATGAAGCGTTTCAGTGAAGGTGCGCTCTAGCAAAAGGGTTTCAGATTGAAGGGTAACATCACGCTGATTTTGTCTGTTGTCGTATATAATCCAAGCCGTTACTGCACATAAAAAAACGAGGCCAGCAATGATGAGTGCAGAAAAAACAATGTAATCTCGCGCGAGTGACGGCCGGATTCTTTTTTTCAGCGGCGCAATCATCAGTGTGATTCCCGTTCTAGAATGTTGAGCAGAGAGGGAGATAGCCTGATGCCAGCGTCTTTAATCGTTCGCTTGTTCGCTTTTAATTTGACGCGATTTCTTACAATTTCAAAACTCATCATGCCGCCAACGATGGTGAAGTTTTCAATATCGCTGATGGTAAGGATCTGGGATTTCTTGCTTTCTGTAATAATCTCAGGCAGCAAGCGGCTGCCGGATTTGCTGATGTACAGAATGTTACACTGTGAAACTTCCTCAAGGCCAATATTGCGCAGGATTTTTACCTTATTGTCGGGCAACTGGCTTAATTTCTCTAAATGCTGTGTGGCTGCGTCATAGCCATACGTACAAAGCTTCACCGGTGAGTTGCTCCACTCCACGTTATCCGTTAAGTGATAAATGAATGTGGCGCGGGCTTTATATTCCGGGAAACCTTCACTTGAAAGACCGTGGGGTAGCAGAAGTGCCAAGCCGCTAGAAACACAAACACCCGCCTTTAAAGGGCGGGTGAGGTAGTGCCGCATAAGGCGGCTAAAACTCCCAAGCCGCCTTGACATACACACTTCTTCCAATGGTAGAGGGCAGTGCTAGATACCCCGCGGTGAATTCCTGATGATAGTCATCCAGCAGGTTTTGACCTGCGATACTTAATTCCAGTCCGTGAATTGGTCTCCACGCAATGCGTGAATCAAATCTTAAATAATCTGGAATACTTACGTTCTCCAGTTCGCTGACGTAATAGAGGCTGTTATCCCAGAAAACATTGGATGAGATATTGTATTGGGAGCGGATACTGAACTGATGTGAAGGATTGTCGATGTCGTTATCAAGCGTGATATCTGTGGGGGGAATTGTTACTTTTGTTTCAATAAAGGAGTAATTGGCTTCCAGTCTTAAATCATTTGTCTTTTGCCAGTTGGCAGAAAATTCAAGTCCGCGGCTTTCTGCCTTACCTTGGTTCTCGCCCAAAAATGTAAACACTAGGTTATTTCCCTGAACGGTTTGGGCGTAGGAAATGATATCGCTGTAATCGTTATAAAATGCGGTAAGGTCAAAAGAGAGGTCGTTGCGAGGTTTGATTCTGTAACCCACCTCGTAAGCAATCGATACATCGGGCTTTATGTTGCTGTTGACATCATTGGGTGCAAACATGGCATAGCCATTTGGATTAAGAGGAGAAAGGCTAATAATCTGAGTTCCCCCTGTTCTTTCCCCACGCGTAGGAAAGCGAGCAACTCTTGAAGTCGCAGCCCATAATGTTTGATTTTCTGTAGGATTATAAGAGAGGCGAATAGAAGGTTGTGGTTCAAATCCTACTTTATCGTAATATTCAAATTTAGAACCTACGGTAAGAAAAAGTTTATCTTCAATCAGTGCATATTTATCCTGCAGAAAAGCACTGAATAGGTTATCTACCTGCGAAGACGGATCTAGCTCGTAATAAAAAGACTGATTTATCTCATCGTAATAAAGTCTATAGCCGAGTCCCCATGTAACTTCATTGCGCGTGCTTTGGCTAAAAATTTGTTGAAAATCAATGTCGTAAGTTAACGATTTATAAGTAAAATTCTCGGCTGTGAAGTTGTTAAATCGCAAATAGGATTGCAAAGAAGATTCCAAATCTTCAGCAGTTCTGGATATTTTTCCATTAAGATTGGCCCCGATAGTTCGCTTATCTTCAGGCTGAAATACATATACTGGTGGTATGGGGAGATTATTCAAATAGCCATTAACATCCCCGCTATAAATATTTCCTGTAACTAAAAAGTCATCATTTCTTCCAGTTGCGCCATCAATTCTGAAACCTGCCTGTGATGTGGCCCAATCTGTTTCCAGGACTTGCCTTGTTTGCGGATGTTTTGATGAATTAATGGATTTGTGGTGGATGAAACTGCGATAGAAAGTGTTATCACTAAATTTCCCGCTGTTGCGAGCATAAACACTGCCGCGTTCCTCGTTCCCATAAAGTACGGATACAGCGCTGCCTTGGGTGTCTTTAGAATGTTTGGTGATGATGTTGATAACGCCATTAGTAGCGTTATTTCCCCAAGTGACGCCCCCAGGACCACGAATCACTTCAATGCGGTCAATATCTTCTAGCGGCACAATCGGTTCATCCCAGAAAGCGCCTGAAATTTCGGGGTGCACGATAGACTGCCCATCAACAAGAATATTTAATTTATCCGAATATTGCTGATTAAACCCTCTGATGCTAATTGCCCATTTGTTAGAATCAATACGAGCGACCTGCACGCCGGGTGCCATGCGGAGTGCTTCCATCACGCTGGTGACGCCGGACCGGCGTATATCTTCACTGCTGATGATGTAAACGGCTGCAGGTGTGTTGAAGGGGTCATCCCCTTTTTTGTTCACAGAAGTTGTGCCCTGTTCTTCCCAATATTTTGAAACAGAAGGAGGCGTCAACTCACTGTTTAGAATGTCTTCTGGATTCATTTCCAGCAATTTTTTATCTTCCGAGCTCAGCTCGGCCACAGCATCATGGGGTGGAAGACACAACAGCAGGGAAATGCTTAAAAGAGCGGCAAGCCTTAGTGTGCGAATGAAAGGCTTACTCTGGCACATGACCTAAATTTCCTCTTCCACCACGAATTCTGCAAAAGTATTGTCTATGGTGTTGAGGTTTTTTTTCAGGCAATAGCGATAAATTTTATCGGCCATTTGCATCATTTTTTTTCTTGCCACAGCTTCGTTTTTACCAAGGCTTATATTTTTCTTTTTACAGATTTCCCGGACAGCCATGATTGCATCAGCGTAAAGCACACCATCCCATTGGGCATCAGCCTGAGGCTGTGAGGTGAGGGCCTTTGATTCTGACTTGCCATAAAGCAAGCGGGGCACATCTACTCCAAGTACGCGCGCGATGGCCTCCAGTTTTGTGGCGGGCGGTTCCTTTACCTTACCCTGAAGAATATTGTGTACTGCATGGATGTTAATACCAGCGCGCTTGGCGAGCTCCTGGCGGCTGATGCCGCGCTCTTCCATGAGGAGTTCTAAGTTTTGGCTGATTGATGTCATAGGAGTTTTATAGCACATATGCTATGAATATACAAACAAAACGTAGGCCAGATTAGTTTGTTGAGAGTTCAAGGAGTTTGCCGCTAATTCTTAAGTTTGAAAGCTTGGCGGCTTGCGAATTAATCTTAAAACGAATTTTTCCATTATCGGTATAAAATCCTACAATTCCACCGTTTTTTGAGAAGTTTTGCATGTCGCCAACTGTTAGGACGGGCCTTCCCTCAAGGTACTTAAGAATTTCATTAAGTCTCTTTTTTTCTGAGGCACTAATAAAAAGCACCATACACTTTTCTGCGCCCTCTAAGCCAGAAAGCTTGCGGATTTCTATGGGTTGATTTCTTAATTTCTTTTGATTAAGGGGGGTCAAAGAAGAACCGAAAGGATCTGTTCCCAGAATGCAGATCGACACACTCTGATTTTCATCGGAAGGCCATTCAGTAAATTTCAAAAAATTATAAAGAAATGCTGCTTTAAGCGAATATTCTGAGGCGGAATCCTGAGCCCTTGACGGCGTACTTAAAAAACTGAGAGATAAGAGGAGGGAGGCCACCAGCCAAATCCTAAGATGACTCGTGTGTGAAGGAAAATTCTCGAACAAAAGCCGCATGTAACCTTCTAAAATTCTCACAAAATTAAAGTCCTCTAAAACTAACGCGCACACCGTTCACCTGCCTACTATTTACAAGTGAACTCCCCTGCAAGACTCAATCAAACGGGATACATTCCAATTGTAGGATTTCAAAGCACTTTAGGTTTTGTGTAGGACTTTTTTGACGAAGTGTGGCATATGTGCACCGGCCTATTTTGTTGAGTTTTCTGGCTTTTTTATAGAAATGTAAGCATAGATACTGGGATATAAAGGGAATTATTAACAAATTCTTAATTTTTCATTTTTTATTTTAATAAGCTTCTGTACACTGCATGATGTTTTCAGATAGTTGAGAGGCTAAATGCGCCCTGAAGCCGAGATAAACGCGCTGAATAGATGCTCTGATTTTCAAAAAGGAGTCGTGTCTCTTGATATGAAAAAGTACTCCTATTGGGATGAATTGTCGGATATTTACTACACGTGGGATCCCGATTCGGTTCATATTGAAGAATATCTGAAAATCAGACAGGATACATATGCTCAGTATCTTGGTCTGGAGTCGTACCCTTACATTGAAGATGTGGATAGCCGAAGCCGTTCATTGTTAGCGGTGAAATCTGGTCACTGTATTGGCGGCGTTAGGATTACTGTTGGCAACGATATAAAACCCGCCCTCCTTCCACTTGAAGATAAAAGATTTAAACTCAGAAATTTGCTTCCGGAAATTGATTTTGATTCGTGCAATTATGCGGAGGCTAGTAGGTTGGCTTTTTTACCAGAGTATCGGACGGGTAGGCAGACGACAGCGCTTTTTAACGAAGTCATAAAAAAATGCAAAGAGTTAAACGTAGAGTATCTTTTTGCAACGACAAGAAAAACACACGCAATGAGGTATCGCATCATCTGCAAGTATTTGGGCGGCATAAAATATGACTTTAGAGAAGATATCGATGTACCCGACAAGGAAGTGTATGGTGGTGTTCGGATGTATCTTTCGATAATGTCCTTCAATGAGAACATCAAACCACTTACGTAATGCGTAGTTGCTAATTTTATGCGGAGGACTGAGGTGAAAAAAAGTTGTAAAAATATATTTGCCGGGTGCAGCTTGGCGGCGCTGGTTTTTTCAGTTGATGCATTTGCGCAGGATGGGGCTGATTTATTGGATTTGCCATTAGAAAAGCTTATGAACATCGAAGTTACTTCCGTTTCCAAGCGCCCTGAAAAACTGATGAACGCTGCGGCGGCGATTCATGTTATCACGCAAGAAGATATACGCCGCTCAGGTGCAACATCGCTGCCGGAGGTTCTGAGGCTTGCGCCCGGCCTTAATGTTGCGAGGACAAGTGCAAATCAATGGTCAATTTCGGCGAGGGGGTTTAATGCCGGATTTGCAAATAAGCTGTTGGTTTTGAAGGACGGCAGAACGATTTACACTCCTTTGTTTTCAGGTGTTTATTGGGATACCCAAGACATCGTCATGGAAGATATAAAGCAAATCGAAATTATTCGGGGCCCTGGCGCAACCCTATGGGGCGCCAACGCGGTTAATGGTATTATTAACATCATTACGAAGGATGCTTCTGAAACGCAGGGCGAGCTTGTTTCGGCGGTTGTTGGCAATAAAGATCGTGCTATTGTTGCAGGCCGCGCGGGTGGAAAAAAAGATAATGCTAATTACCGCACTTACGTGAAGCATTCAAGGAGAGCAAGCGAAGACACAATTACCAAAATGCAAGGTAATGATTCATGGCATAACAGTAGTGCAGGCTTTAGACTAGATGAGCAGTCTTCACCGCAGAGCAAACTTACTGTCATAGGCGATGTGTATGCGGGGGAAGAAGACCAGGACTTGACACTACCAGCCATTCCCTCAGGTCAGCGGACACTTGATGAACTAAATTTTTCTGGCGCGAATGTGTTGGCAAAGATTGAACGTAAGCTTGATGATGGTTCGAATATCAAATTGCAGACGTATTATGACCGCACAGTACGCAACTACGATTTGCTTGACCAGACCATTAATACGCTCGACGCTGAAATGCAGCATACAATTAATGTGGGTGATAGGCAGGAATTTGTTTGGGGTGGCGGTTACAGGCTTGTTTTTGACGAATTAGATGGCAGCAGTCGCATCAGCTTCACTTCAAGCGAGCGTTACACCCAGTTGTATAATGCGTTCGTACAAGATACGATTGCCCTGCAGCCAGAGAAATTCTTTCTGACGGTTGGGTCTAAGATTGAGCATAATGATTTTACTGGCGTAGAGTTTCAGCCGAGCGCAAAACTCGCATACCATATTGACGATAGCCAAACGTTGTGGGGGGCCGTTTCTAGGGCTGTCCGTACCCCGAGTCGTGCAGAAGACGACATACAGTTAATTGTAGGAACTGTTCCGCCGGGGGTGTTCATACGCCAGCAGGGTGATAGTGCTTTTGAATCTGAAGATGTTATTGCGTATGAGCTTGGCTACCGTTCAAAGCCGACCACCGATATATCCATTGATGTTGCCACTTTCTACAATGACTATACTAATTTAAGAAGTGCAGAGGTCGGTGCGCCAGTGTTGGAGCCGGGTGGTTTTTTTGTACCAGTTTCTCCAGATAATAAGGGCAAAGGTGAGGCTTACGGTGTTGAAATCGGCTCCACATGGGATGTACGAAGTGACTGGAAGTTGAGTGCGAACTACACTTTTTTAGTACTCACACTGCATACCGATTCCTCAAGTACAGACACGGAACTTGCTAAAGATGAGCGTCGTTCTCCAAAAAATCAGTTTAATATTCGCTCTCTGTATAATATTACGCCAGAAATTGAATGGGATAACACAGTGTATTATGTAGATAATATCTTAGGTGTTCCGGCGTATGTCCGGGCCGATTCACGCGTGGGCTGGAAAATGAATCAGGACGTATCTTTTGACTTAGTGGGACAGAATCTTTTTGACGATGTACACCCAGAATTTTCGCCATTGCTTCATTCTACGCAGGCATCTCAGATTGGTAGGAGCGTGTACGGAAAAGTGACGGTGAACTTCTAGCATGGTGGGAGGCAAGCCTCAGCGAACTGCATATAAAAATGTTAGCCAAACTGCGCTGTTGATTGCAAAAGCGCAAGTGTTTATTTATCACGATAGTAAACGCACAGAACTTGTTTCCGACGATGCTGCGCGTATTAGTCTTTCGCTTGTTGAGGCTTATAGCGGAAGTAAGGTATTTGAAAAATACCTTGTGTCGAATTTTTTTTATCGCTTTTTTATAGGTACGATGGAGCGGGTGGTTTACCCTGAAGTCATATTGCATTACGCAGTTCGTAAAAAGGTAATAGAAAGGCAAACCCGAATATTTCTTGCAAAAAATCCATCGGGTCAGGCGGTGATGCTTGCAGGTGGACTGGATTCGCTTTTTACCAGACTTCACAAAGAATATCCTGATGCACTTTTCTTGGAACTCGACCAAGAGAGCACTCAGGTGCTCAAAAAAGATGTGGTTCAGAAAAACTTTTCACCATCTAAAAATCTTATTTTTTATCCCGCTGATTTTTCTAAAGAAAACATTGATTCCGTTCTTGGGGATGTACGTGCGTTTCAAAGCGAGAAACCGACTCTTTTTATAGCTGAGGGACTAACAATGTACCTTGAGGAAAGAGCGGTAAGAAATATTTTTAAATCAATTCGGCGAACTGGCAAATCAAGCAGTCGATTTATTTTGTTCACGTTTATGGAAGCCCCGAAGATGAAAAACCTCACATCTGGCATATCAAATGGCCTCTCTGATGTTTGGTTAAAAAGTAAAGGTGAGCAGTATAAATGGTCATTTGAAAGGGAAAGAATTAAAACTTTCTTAGATAGTGAGGTGTTTGCAGTACTGTCGACAGAGAGTTGCCATGATTTAAAAAAGCCATACTTATCACCATCAGGTTATAAAAAGGTGTTATCTACTAGAGATGAAAATATATGCCTTTGTGAATCATTAAGTTAACTGACTTTTTGTTAAGGAAATATTAATGTTTCTACATTAGCTTCAACGAGTTAGTGCAGCACCATAGGCCAAAATGAAAACACTTAGCAATATATTTTCTGCTCTTTCCATTCGCCGCAAATTATTGTGGGTGATAATGGCTACCAGCATGGTAACGCTTTTGCTGACCTGCGCCTTCTTCATTGCTTATAACATTATTGATACACGCAGTCGCATGGCGCAGGAGCTAAACCTGCTGGCGAAAGTCATTGGCAGCCGCAGCACGGCAGCGCTTACATTTAGCGACAATCAAATGGCGAATGAGAATCTCGCAGCGCTCGGCGAGAAGAAGGCCATTATTTCAGCCTGTATTTACGATATGGAAGGCAAGCCCTTCGCCACATACAAACGGCAGGGCGGCGGCGGCGTGGCATGTCCGCCGCATCAGGATATTCAGGGGCATGATTTTACGGCGAATGATTTAAGCCTGCGCGAGAACATTGTACTCGACGGCGAAGTGGTCGGCAGCATGTATATCCGTTCGGATCTTGGCGAACTGAAAGAGCAAATCACGCGCTACACCACTTACGTGCTGGCATTCATGCTGCTGGGCTGGCTGGTGGCGTATTCACTTTCCTTCACACTGCGTAGCATTATTTCTGCGCCGATTATGCACCTCGTGCAAACGGTGAAGGAAATTTCGCAGAATAAAAACTACACCATCCGCGCCCGCAAAACCACAAAGGACGAGCTCGGCACCCTGGTGGATAGCTTTAACGGCATGGTGACGCAGATTCAGGAGCGCGACATTGCGCTGCAAAAAGCCAAAGAAGACCTCGAACTGCGCGTGGTGGAGCGTACGCAGGATTTGGAAATTGCCAAAGAGCAAGCCGAAAAAGCTAATGAAGCGAAAAGCCAATTTTTGGCAAACATGAGTCATGAGCTCCGCACGCCGATGCATGCAATTTTAAGCTATGCCAGTTTCGGTATGGATGAAATCAACGATGCACCCAAGGAAGAAATTTATAAATATTTCCAGCGTGTGCACGACAGTGGTTCGCGCCTGCTGGCGCTGCTGAACAATCTGCTAGACCTCTCTAAACTTGAGGCAGGAAAAATGCAATTTGATATGCAAAAAGGCGACCTTGAAAAACCTGTTTCTGTGGTGGCGCGCGAACTGCAAATGCTGCTGGATGAAAAGGGTCTGCAGCTCGAAATCGTGAAAGACAAAACGGTGGATACGCATGTGATGTTCGATTCCAGCCGTGTGGTGCAGGTGGTGTATAACCTGTTCTCGAACGCGATTAAATTCTCGCCGGCCAAAAGCAAAATTACCGTTTCTTTTGAAGAGGTTGAGTTTGCCAATAAAGCAGGCGAAATGGTGCGCGGCGTGGCGGTAAAAGTGTCTGACGAAGGCATCGGCATTCCTGAAAACGAGCTTGAGGCCGTGTTCGATAAATTCATTCAGAGCAGCAAAACCCATACGGGTGCCGGCGGTACGGGGCTTGGTCTTGCCATCTGCCGCGAGATTGTGCATGAGCATGGCGGCCGCATCTGGGCGCAAAATAACCCTGAAAAAGGCGCTACATTTACGTTTGTCATTCCGCGGTCAATCAGGCATAATGAGCCGTCGCGCGATGCGATGAAAGAGGAGTTAGCAGCATGAGTGAGAATCCGATAAAGGTATTAGCGGAGAAAACCAAACTGATTGACCGGCCCATTCGGGTGCTGGCGGTGGACGATGAGGAGTTCAACCTCGAAATCCTCATGAAGCACCTGAAAAAAGCAGGGTATGATTCCGTTGGCGTGCGCGACGGTGAAGAAGCATGGGAATATTTGAATCAGCATCCGGGTGAAATCGATATCCTGCTGCTCGACAAAATGATGCCGCGCATGGATGGCATGGAAGTGCTCCGCCGCGTGAAAGCGCATCCTGATCTTAAAGAAATTACGGTGATTATGCAGACGGCTTCCGTTGGCACGCAGGAACTCATCAGCGGTATTTCCGCTGGTGCGTATTATTACCTGACGAAGCCTTACGCTGCAGAAGTGCTCATTTCCATTGTGAACGCCGCTGCGAAAGACCACAAAAACAAGCAGGCTCTGAAAAAGGAACTGTTCAAGAAGGATTTAATGTTCGGCATCATCACGAGTGCCGAATTTGAGTTGCAGACGATTGATCAGGCGCGTGCTCTGGCGGCGTTTATCTCAAACTTCTATAGCGAACCTGCACGCGTAATTGTGGGGCTGGCCGCGCTGCTGATGAACGCGATTGAACATGGTAACCTTGGGATTGGTTATGAAGAAAAAAGCCGCTTGGTGTCAGAAGGCGCGTTTGAAACGGAAGTAGAGAAGCGCTTGGCATCCCCCGCCTATGCGAGCAAAAAAGTGCGCGTTAGCCTGAACCACACGCCGGAAAAAATCACCGTGCATATCCGCGATGATGGTGCTGGGTTTGACTGGCAGTCTTACATCGACTTTGACCCGCGCCGTGTGACAGACCCAAATGGCCGCGGCATCGCTATGGCAAATATCATGGTGCCGGGCGCGATTGAATTTATCGGCAAAGGTAATGAAGTAAAATATATCATTAACCTAAAAGACCAATGGGCTGATACTATGCCGCAGCAGCTGAAGTCTGAAAACTTCCGCGTGGTTGAGAAAAAGGCTGACGAGACCCAGTCCAATTTTTAGCGTATAAAAACAAGTTTAAAAATGAGGATGGTATGAGCAACAAACCAGTTGTTGAGGCATTGAAAACAGCATTGGCGGATAATTACGCCCTATATGTAAAAACACAAAACTACCACTGGAACGTGGAGGGGCCGAACTTTAAGGCGCTGCATCTGCTATTTGAAGAACAGTATACAGACCTTGCCGCTGCGATTGATACGATCGCGGAATTGATTCGCGGCCTTGGCGAAAAAGCACCGGGCACGTTTGCGGCCTACACCAAACAAACCACTATTAAGCCCGGGAATGAAGAAGCATCGGCTGACCAGATGGTGAAAGAGCTGACCAAAGACCAATCTGTGATTGAAAAAACGCTCCAGAAAGCCCTCGACGCTGCGCAAAAAGCGGGCGATGAAGTGGTGGCAGGTTTTATGGTGGAACGCCTGACAGTGCACCGTAAAGCGGCATGGATGCTTAAAAGTAGCCTTTAGCTAACTAATTGAAAAGTAAGCATATTGCGTGCGACTGGGGTGCTAATCCGCGATTTTGCTAGACTTTCGCCCAAAAACCGCGTAAAACGGCCCCTGAGTTTGGTTTACTCTTTATTGATGACAGTTGACGTTTCAGGAGTTTTTCTCATGAGGCGTGTGCCTAATAAGCACAATATTTAAGATTATCGTTACCCGGTATTCTTGCATTTCCCCTGACGTTTCTAAAAAGAGGCAAGGTTTAATGCCTTTAATTCAGACTCTGAAGGCTGTTCGCATAGTGCGGCAGTCATGTAACGCCAGTAAAAAAGGATACTCCTATGGCTAATGGTACAGTTAAATGGTTCAACCCAACAAAGGGTTTTGGTTTTATTCAGCCTGAGCAGGGCGGCCCTGATGCATTCGTGCATATCAGCGCAGTCGAACGTGCTGGCCTGACGACCTTGAACGAAGGCGCACGCGTAAGCTACGATCTGGTAACGGAAAAAGGTAAGACCTCCGCTGCTAATCTGAAGCTGATCCAAGCTGCATAATATTGCAGTTTTGATGCTTGATATCCCGGTAGTTGAAAAACTGCCGGGATATTTTTTTGCCTTTTTTCTAGAAAGAGGCGTTTAGCAGTATCGTGCCCCACACGAGCACAAGGCCAACGAGCGATAGGAACACGGCGGCGCTGGCAGTGTCCTTCGCTTTTTTAGAAAGCGGGTGGCGCTTGGCGCCGACGCGGTCAATCGCGGCTTCAATGCCGGTGTTGAGCAATTCTGTAATCAGCACGATCACCACGCTAAACAACATCAGCGCAAGGCTTAGGCCATCCGGTGCCAGCCAGAATGCGGCCGGTGTTAATATCACGGCCATCAGCACATCCTGACGAAAAGCAGCTTCGTCTTTAAAAGCGAGCTTTAAGCCGCTACAGGAATTCAAAAAGGCAAGAAGCAGTCGTTGCATGTTATTACCTCAGCGTTTTTCTATTTAGTGAAATGCCCAATCTCTTTGCGCGCCACTTCAAGTGTTTCAGGCGTGTCCACACCCAGCGGCACTTCAGGCACCACCAGCACATAAATGCTTTTGCCGTTATCCATCGCGCGCATTTGCTCTAGCTTGCGGGAGAGTTCATTTTTGCTGGGAGGCTGTGCCACGAATTCTTCCAGCACACTGCGTTTGTATCCATAGAGCCCGCCGTGATGCAACACGCGTTCCCCATTCGGCCCTGTATCGTTTTTAGGCGAATTCTCACGGTTAAAATCAACGGCGCGTCCGATAGACTCATTGGGTTTAATCGCGACCACAGCTTTTACGGCAGCTTGATTCGTGCGCTCGCCATCATCATGAAACGGCGCGGCTACGGTGCCGATATCGATGCTGGAGTTTTTCATTAATTCGGTGAGCTGACGAATAATAACGGGGTCAAGGGTTGGCATGTCGCCTTGCACGTTAATTACCACATCATGCTTCTTTTGCGGGTCGACATTTTGTAGTGCCGCATGGATGCGGTCTGAGCCAGAGGGGAGGTTGGGGTCTGTCAGCACCGCTTCGCCACCAGCGGTGCTGATGGCATCGGCAATTTTTGCGCTGTCGCATGCCACCACAACTCTACCGACCTTTGCTTCCATTGCGCGGCGCCACACCTGAACAATCATCGGCTCGCCACTGATAAGTGCCATTGGCTTTTCGGGGAGGCGGGTAGAAGCCATGCGTGCGGGAATTAATATGATGGGGTTCATGTGCTCTTGCTCCAAGAACCTGATGTTATAGGTCACTCTACCGAACAAAGCAATTTCCTAAAATATGGTGGTCTGGCAGTGGGTTAATCTTTTTTTAACGCATTCCTTATATTCTGGGAGCATTATGGCGACACATGTCTATCCAGAAGGGGCTATTTACCTCACACAAGATGGTGTGGCGGCGCCTTATCCGCTTGCTTATGGGCGCACGCACAGCATGGTGTATCCCAAGCAAATTACCCAAGCATCGGCTGACCCCCTGTTACAAAGAGAGTTGACCCCTACGAAAGAAGCGGTTGATAAGAGCATCGCAGGCCTGCTTTATGACATTACCGGAGGGTATGCTCAAATGGCCTGCCTGTGGGCGGCCAGTGAAATTACGCAGCGCGCGCGGGAAAAACATCCGGGCTTTACACTGATGATTGGCGGAATGCTCAGCGGCCCACAAATGGAGGCAGCTTTTTTAGAGCAGACCAAAGGCATTCTCGCGCCTGAAGAAGTGCAGGCCATCGCCCGTTTACAGGGAGATACTGCAGCGCTGGTGGAGCGCTCCGTGCAATTTACGGAGGATGCAGTCCTGCATTTCATGGGCCTAGGTCTTGCCAGCGCAGAACGTAAAAAGAACCAGATTGATTTGCCAAAAACACTGAGTCCGGAAGACATCAAAGCCTCACTGGAAGCGGCCCTTTATCCGCGCATCGGCCAACCGCCGCGCGCGGAAATGCAGGGAATGTATAATGACTATGTCCTCGCGCAGCATGGTGGCAACAGAGGTAAGGCAGAAGAGAGCCCAAAAAATCTGCAAAAATGGGTGGAGAGTGGTTTAAAGCATATTCCGAGCACGCTTGTGAGGGTGGCGGAGAAAATGAACGCCTCTTACCTTGTCACCAGACAGGACCGTATCGATTGCATGAATCTGGGGTGTTATCACCGCTCAACTCCGTTCATTCAGGATTGGCAGCAGCAATTGGGTTACCATGTTAGGGAATTTCCGGCCTTTGCTTCTGCAATTGACCCTACCGTATATGCCTCAAGGCCGACGCTGGAGAAAGAGGGGCACAATGCACAAATAGCTTTTGCAGAAGAAACATTACATCTGGCGCAATTTCATTCTGGCCGTGAGCTGAAACCGGATTTGTTGAAAGAGATGGGCCATGTTCTGCTCAACCCTGGCCACATGCGTCTTTTTTCAGCAGTGAGCCAAATGCAGCACGACCCAGCGCTGGATAAGGATGGCAAGGCCATCGTGAAAATCGGTCAGTGTCTTTATGGTATCTGCGAATATAGCCACCCAGAAGATTTGCGGAATGAGGGAGAGGCAAAGCTCATGGAAGTTAAAATGCGCATGGACTCCATGACGCCAAAAGGCAAGGCCTTACTTCTTCGTGTGGCGCCGTTGTTGGGTGAGGTGGAGCAGGTGGCTCAAAAAGTGGAGTCGTCTTTCCGCCCCTTCACGCACGGTAAGGAAGCTCCACACCCGCACGGGCTCGACAAAATTGAAATCTACGGCCAAGGAACCGGCTTCGCTGCGGGGAAAAAATAGCGCCTCAATTTCTTGCGTTAAGCATCGACTCAACGTTTTGAAGAATGGTGGGACCGAGAGGATTCGAACCTCCGACCTGCGGTTTAGGAAACCGACGCTCTATCCAACTGAGCTACGGCCCCACATGGGCTGGTTCTATAACAGAGAAACTTTGCTTTTTCCATTAAAACCGCCAGTGTGGCGGTTGATACTGGCATCCTTTTTTGACAGACTAATCTATTGTTTAATATGAATTATACATCAGATTAACCTTTTCCTAATCATTCTATAGTATCCTTTCACGGTGGTGAATTGTGTAAGCACTGAAGTGAGCCTGGATGGCAAAAGAACGTAAATACCTCGCGATACGCCGTGACCAGTTTTATAATCACGATGGCAGAAGCCGTTATCATAGCGGCTTGCCGTGGATGACTTACCACCCGCCAGATGCGCCGATGTATTATTCACCCGGCAGCATGCAGGGTGTTCCCATTGAGTATTTCATTATTCCCGTGACGAGTTTAAGTGAGTGGGATGGCACGCCATATAATATGGAGTTGATAAAGGAAACAGAGAAAGCCACGCGGAAAAATCTGAGTTTGGGTGCGCAATTTACCACCATGGAATTACCGCAGCTCAGTAGAAACCCTGATACTGACCATGTGAGCGTTCTTCAGGTGAATGCACAAAATTATGCAATGATAAAAAAACATGCGGGCGAACAACTCATAGAAGTCGATTCACTCGACCGTCTGTTCCGTGAATTCAATTATCACCTGCCAGATGCGCCAGCGACCATCGATGTACCCGAACGCGTGAAAGAAATGCTATCGCAGGTGCCGGAAGGCCCATTAAATGGCGTATTGGTAGTGGCGTTTGACCAACAAATTGCTGGTGCATTGGCAGCTGAAGAATTAGCGCGGGCTGGCGCGACGGTTATCAAGGTTGAAAAGCTGGATGAAGGTGATCCTAAACGTAGGAACAGCTCTGCAACATCGTTCGGCACGTTCAACGCCGGTAAGTTCAGCGTAACGTTTGATGATTCGGCCGATTCACAGAAACTTAAAAAGGACCTGCTTGGCCTTGCCGATGTGGTGGTGGATAATCGCAGCACGGCTGCGCAGGAGCGCGACACTATTTTGCAGGAAGAACTGCGCACGCAAACCCGCGTGAAACCACTGATATTTGCAAGCATCAGCGGCTTTGGGCGCGATTCAGGCCGCACAGCGTACGACCGTGTGGTGCAGGCAGAAAGCGGTATGGCGGCGCTGAACGGCCGCGTGATTCCATTCCCGTTGGTGGATATGGCAACCGGCAAAGAGGCCGCGAGCGAGATTGTAAAAAGCCTTTTTCTGCGCGAGCGTATGTCGCCGAAGCAAAAGGCGCACACGCCCACCATGCGCCTTGATATATCGATGGTGGCGGTGGCGCTGAACCTGATGGCCAATCAGGTGACGACATTCATTGATACCGGTAAACCAAAAAGTACGATTGTACCGTTCGATTTATATGAAACGAAAGATGGTAGGGTTTCCGTTGCGATTGCAAAAGACAATCAATTTTTAAAGCTTGCGGAACTAATTGAGGCGCCGCAGCTTTTGCAGTTTGATACTAACGACAAACGTATCGCCAACCGCGAAGAAGTAGAAGAAGGTATTAAGGCTGCGCTAGGAAAACGCACAACGGATGAATGGCTAAAGATTTTAGGTGCGCATAATATTCCCGTTGGCCCCGTGCTGGAGCTGGAGCAGGCGCTGGCAAACCATGGCGATAAAGTGCTGAAGGTGACAAAACAGGGCACGCTGTTTGTAGGCAGTCCTACCACCAGCAACCTTTACCCCATTAATCCGGTGATTAACGATGCACCTTCGCATGGCCAGCATACAGCCGATGTTGCAGGATTAACTGAACATTTGCGCAATAATGCCAGCCCGCGGGCGCTTCAAGATTCTATCGAAGTTTCAAGCGTGGGCCCAAACAAGCATTTCCAGCGTGAGTATGAATTTGTGGATGCGCACGATATAGATTTCAGCAAAAACGCCAGTGAAGCATCGTGGGCAAAGGGTGAGTTTTTTGCAATCCGCAAAATCGGTAAGGTAACAGCTGTGCCAGCCAAACCGTATGAGGTGGTGGATGTGATTCATACTGACGCTGAAACCGGCGTTTCCGCCGTTAGCAAAAGGGTGGCAATGGCGGGTGACTGGAAAATTACCACCGCGTTTGGTGATACATATGTGTTGCCTGAAGCACAGTTTAATAAAAACTATGTACCAGTGGAAGGCGAAGACAATGTGTTTAAGCCGAATCCGGAGTTAAAACCGAGGAAGGCCATCGAAATTACCAAAAACGTGCGCTTTATGTCTCCCTCAAATGACGTGAGTTATATTCCGGCAGGCGGTTGGTTGGTAGAGGGAACGAGCGGAGCGTATGGTATTCACCCCAACAATATTGAAGGCAATTATAAGGTAGCGAAATGGACAAGTGCTGAGGTCGAGCGCGGCGAAAGAAAATGGGCAGTAGAGTAAATATTTAACGGAGGCTGATATGGCAAAAATTGTGATTATCGCAGAAGATAAAACGCAGCAGGATGCGCTGGCGGCAGAATTTGGCGCGGCGATGCGGCGCGGCTCAACGGGCCTTGAAACATCCGGCGCTACGCTGGCGGAAATAGCAGTGTTCAACGAACGTTCCATGAATGCCAGTAGTGGCACGCCGAACGATATGAAAGCGGAGCTTAAGGCAGCATCGCGCTCGAAAGACACTCTCATTATCACTACGGATGGAAAAGTAAGCACGAGCTGGTTTTCATCTCAGCCGGTGGCAGAGTATGTGCAGCAAACATATGGCCGTGATGTTACGGTTATTAATGCGGCGGGCACGGATGCAAAAACCATTAAAGCCGGTGTGGAAGGCATGATACTTGCGGAACGGGAGCCTGAAGTGGATAGAACTGCTACGCAAGTTAGCGCTGCCGCAGCCGCGCGATATAATCAGGCGTTGCAGGAGCGTTCGCGAGGCGCTGAGGCAATGTTCGATGAACGGGCAGACCCTGGCAGCAAGGCCAGATAAGGTTAGTTTCTGCCAGCCTTCCATGCTGCGGGCGGCTTAAGCGCTAAGCTATAGAAATACTTTGCAATTTACTGATTCTCTTTGTATTTTTGTGGCGAAACGTAATAGCTTCGTAAGGTTCGCTCTCCCATGTTATTTCCGATTGGTGTTGTTGTAGTATTCGGCTCGGTGATTGGCGGCTATATGATGCACCACGGGAAACTTTCCGTGTTGTGGCAACCGAACGAAGTGGTGATTATTGTTGGCTCAAACATCGGTGCGTTCCTTATCGCGAACCCGCCCGCCCTTATCAAGAAAACGCTTGGCAGCTTAAAATACCTCATGAAAGGCGCTCCGTTTAAGAAGGAGCATTACATTGAGCTGCTCAGCATGATGTTCACGGTACTCAAAACCATGAAAACAAAAGGGATGCTTGAGCTGGAAAGCCACATCGAAAACCCTCATGAAAGCTCAATTTTCAACGCGTATCCCACTTTTGTTCACAACCACCACGCGGTGGACTTTTTCTGTGATTATCTACGTGTAATGACACTCGGCGTGGAAGACGCGATGACCGTTGAAGACATTATGGATAAAGAACTCGATACAATGGAAAAAGAAGGCCACGAGCCGTCGCACGCGATTACAACCATGGCAGAAGCGTTCCCTGCACTGGGCATTGTGGCAGCCGTGCTTGGTGTTATCACCACCATGGGCAGCATCACCGAGCCGCCGGAAATTCTAGGCGGTTTGATTGGTGCGGCACTGGTGGGTACGTTCCTCGGCGTGCTTCTGTGCTATGGTATTTTCGGGCCGATGGCCAGCTTCCTTGGCAAATATTCCTATGCCGAAGAAAAATACCTACATGTGATTAAAATGGGCCTGCTCTCGCACATGAAGGGTAACGCGCCGACGGTGTCGGTGGAATTCGCACGTAAAATGATTATGTCGGATGTGCGTCCCTCATTTAAAGAGGTTGAGGACGCGCTCGCCAACGCCAGCGCGAAATAGGCCCTGACCCATGGCGAACGACGAATTACCCCCAATTGTTATTAAGCGCGTTAAGAAGGTTGTGGGGGGCCACCACGGTGGTGCGTGGAAAGTAGCATACGCCGACTTCGTGACGGCAATGATGGCCTTCTTCCTGCTCATGTGGTTGCTGAATGCGACGCCCGCTAAGACCATTGCGGGTCTGGCCGAATATTTTGCCCCCACCATGGGCGTGAAAGACAAAATGGGTATCGGCTTTAGGGGCGGCGTGGGGCAGGTAACGGAAGGCCGCGGTAAAGAAATGGATACCAACAAGGGCCTAGTGTTCGGTGCTCCTAGGCTCGGCAGCGTGGTGAATGAGCCGCGCGTGCGTGAAGAAGTAGATCAGACGGTTACGGAAAAAATCGAAATCAGCGCCAGCGAGGGCGAAGACAAAAAAAGCTTCGACCAAGTGATGTCGGAAGTGAAGGAGCGCATGCGCTCGAACCCCGACATGCTGGAACTGAATGAATCGGTAGAAATGAAGCAAACACCGGAAGGCTTGATGATTCAGCTGGTGGATAAGCAGGGTCTGCCGATGTTTGAGCAGGGAACAGCCAAATTCACCCCGTTTGCAGAAAAAATCCTGACGGAGGTTTCAAAGGTGATTTCGCTGGTGCCGAACAATCTTTCGATTGTGGGGCACACAGCACTTAAAAATTATTCAAAAGACCCCGCCTATACCAACTGGGAGCTTTCAATGGATCGTGCGAATGCGGCGCGGCGCTTTCTGGTAACAATGGGCGTGGGCAAAGAGCAAATCACCAAAGTGGTGGGAAGGGCAGACCAAGAACCGTATAATCCACAAGCCCCTGGCATTCCGGAAAATGACAGGGTGTCGATTATTCTGCTAAAGAGCGACGTAGAGCCATACCACAAAAAACCGACGCCGGACGCGATGTTTGTTGACCCCGAGGCGGCAGGCAAAGAGAAGTATCTCAGCGTGAACCCCTTGAAAAAAATCGAGGAAGATAAAAAACGCGCAGAAGAAGAAAAGAAGAAGCGTGAAGAAGAAATAAAGCGACTGGAACAGCAGAAGAAAAAAGAAAGCTGGAATCCGCGTGCCTATAAGCCGGAAGATAAGAAAGAAAGCGATAAATTCGCCCCGCTGGGTGTGGAATAATAAAAAATAGTTAATTATTCCAGAAAAAGCGTGTATAAGCCGCGAGTTTAGTAATAGGTAACTCTGGTTTAGGCTCGGAATGGAATTATTAGGCACAATTGCGGCACTACCCAATTTTCATATTTGGCTGACGCTCATCGTCATTGTTCTGGCGGTGGTGCTGTATGCATGGGACAAAATCCCGCTGGAGCTTTCTTCCGTCAGCATTATTTCAGTGCTGCTCGTGCTCTATCACTTCTTTCCTTATAAAGAAGAAGGCAAAACCATTATCAGTTCTAATGCCATTCTTTCAGGCTTTTCGAATCAGGCGCTTTTGGCAGTGATGGCGCTACTGGTGGTGGGGCAAGCGGTGGTGCGCACGGGCGCGCTGAACGAGGTGTCGAACTGGATTTTAAAACTGGGCCGCAACAACGCCTCTATTTCATTGATTATCAGCCTGCTGGTGATTGCCTCGGTGAGCGCGGTGCTGAACAACACGCCTGTGGTGGTGATTTTCATCCCGATTATTGCGGCGCTCGCCAAGAAGCTGAATGTTTCCGCCAGCAAGGTGATGATTCCTGTTTCATACGCAGCAATTCTGGGCGGTATGCTCACACTGATTGGCAGCAGCACAAACCTACTGGTTTCCGGCGTGCTGGAGCATATGGGGCATAAGCCGCTAGGCTTCTTTGAATTTACTCTGCCGGGGGCAGTGCTGGCAGCAGTGGGTATGATTTATGTTATTTTTATTGTGCCCAAGCTTCTGCCGGACCGTACATCGCTGCAAAACAGTGTGGTGGGCGGCGATGAGTCCCGCAAATTTGTGGCGCAAATGGAAGTAGATTATGGCTCCAAGTTCGTGGGCCATGAAATGAAAGGTGGTGGCATCAAGGGGTTTAAAGATTTGACTATCCGCATGATTCAGCGTGGCGAACATGCATTCTTACCACCATTTGACGATAGTCTTGTCATTCGCCCACGCGATATTCTTGTGGTGTCGGGCACCAAGAAGGAGCTGGCCCAGCTCTATGCCAAAAGTTCAGAAGATTTAGCGAACACCAGCGCGGTAGGGAATGCCGAAGAAGCTGCTGCCAGTAAAGAATTTTCTCAGCCGGATTCCGGTGTGGTGATGGCAGAGGTGGTGGTTGCACCTGCGGCGCGCATCATCGGCCAGAACCTTGAGCAAGTTGGCTTTCACCACCAGTATAACTGCGTGGTGCTTGGCATTCAGCGTCAGGCGCGTATCATCCGCTCCCGTGTAACGGAAATCCGCCTTGCGGCGGGCGACGTGCTGCTCGTGGTGGGTAAGCATGAAGACATCATGAAGCTGCATGAAACAAAAGATTTGCTCCTGCTGGAATGGACAGCAGAAGAAATCCATTCTGGCAATAAAGGTATCCTCACCGCGGGGATTTTTGCGGGTATTGTGAGCCTTTCTGCATTTGAAATTGTGCCGATTACTATTTCGGCATTTGTGGGCGCAGGTCTGTTGATTGCTTTCGGCTGCATTAACTTAAGGCAGGCCGCGCGCGCGATGGATTTAAAAATCCTGTTATTGATTGCCTCGTCGCTGGCGCTTGGCCTATGCCTTGAAGAAACGGGTGCGGCTAAATTTGTCTCAGGCCACATGGTGGCGGCGTTGCAAGGTGCGTCACCGACCTTTGTATTTGGTGCATTATTCTTGTTGATGGCGGTCTTTACAAACGTTCTTAGCAATAACGCCAATGCGGTGCTGTTCACACCGATTGCAATTGGTGTTGCGACGCAGCTTGGCCTCGATCCGCGCCCGTGGGTATTTGCCGTGATTTTTGCTTCAGACTGCTCGTATGCAACGCCAATTGGCTACCAGACGAACCTGCTGGTCATGGGGCCGGGGCATTATAAGTTTATTGACTATGTGCGCGTTGGTCTGCCATTGGTAATCATCAAATGGATAACCGCCGTCGCCTTCTTCTCGTGGTATTACGGATTTTAAAAATGAAAAAACAACGCGTCGCAAAGCCAGCCAAAACCTTAAGTCGCCGCAAGTTTGTAGGCGGTTTGGTTGCGGGCGGTGTAGCGGCTGCTACGGCAAATCCCGCGCATGCGATTGCTGGCGAAAAAATCTACCACTGGAAAATGGCCATGACATGGCAGAAGGCGCTGCCCGGCCTTGGCACAGGCGCGCTGCGCCTTGCGGACCGTATCACGAAACTATCTGGTGGTCGGCTTTTGGTGAAGGCCTATGGTGGCGGTGAAATTGTGCCGCCGCAGGGCGTGTTTGACGCCGTGGCGCAAGGCACGGTGGAAATGGGCCACACGGCGCCGTATTACTGGCTGAACAAAACCCGCGCGGCCTCGTTCTTCTGCGCCGTTCCCGGTGGTCTTACTGCACAGGAAATGGCAGGCTGGATTTACTTTGGCGGTGGTCAACAGCTGTGGGATGAGCTTTATGCAGGCTTTGGCCTTAAGTCGTTCGCGGCGGGCAGCACCGGCACACAGATGGGTGGCTGGTATAACCGTGAGCTGAAAACGGTGAATGACCTGAAAGGCCTGAAAATTCGTATGCCGGGCTTGGCGGGCGAGGTGATTACAAAAATGGGCGCCAGCAGCCAGACCATTCCTCCGCAGGAGCTTTTTACGGCCATGCAGTCTGGTGTGATTGATGCGTTGGAATGGGTGGGCCCGTGGAATGATATGTCCCTCGGTTTTCATCGCGTGTCGAAATATTATTACGGCCCGGCCTTCCATGAAGGCGGTCCCCAACTTGAGCTGATGGTAAATAAAAAGGCTTACGAAACCCTGCCGAAAGACTTGCAGCATGTGATAAAAGTTGCGTGCGCGGTGGAAAATGCCGCCATGCTGGCAGAATATCATGCAAACAACATTCAGGCGTTTGAAGTATTGAAGAAGCGCGAGAAGGTGGATATTCGACTCTTCCCAGAAGAGATTCTGCGAGAGTTTTTCAAAATTTCGGCAGAGGTGGTGGCTGAAGTTGGGGGCGAAAGCGCGTTGTCCCGCAAGATTTATGACAGCTACAGCGCGTACCGCCGCGCATCAATGGATATGACGCCATTTACCGAGCTGGGCTTCCTGAAGGCTAGGAACGAATAAATATTCAGGTTTTGTTAAAAAAAACTTTTAAAAAAGAATAGCTTCCATATAATGCAGAAGTTAGTTTTGTAAGTGGAGCGTAATATGAAGCAATCGTATTTGTCGTTAGTTCTGTTAATCGAGCGTCTGCACCGCAGGTTCCTTGACGTTATTAAAACGGAAATCGACAGGCTGGGCATTGAAGACATCAACAACGTGCAGATGCTGATTCTTTATAACATCGGCAACGAAATCCTGACGGTGGGCGAACTCACCAACCGTGGGTACTACCTCGGCTCCAACGTATCTTATAACATCAAAAAACTGGTGGATAACGAATATCTCGTGCAGGAACGCTCCTCGCACGATAAACGCTCGGTCAAAGTGAAACTGTCTGACAAAGGCCTTGCGCTGTGCACGAAAATCGATGAACTCTATCAGCGCAACATCGATGGCCTGCAGCGCATGGGCATGGATGAAGCCAAAGTGGAAGATTTGAACAAGCATCTTCGTCAGGTGGAAAGCTATTGGTCGAGCCTCATTACCAATATCTAAATCACCTAATCTTCTGTTTTTAAAGGGTTAAACTCTTTAAAAACGATATTTCTCCATCTTTAGTATGTTGTTTTTTTGGTTGCGGTAGGCAGCGGGTGTTGGTATAGAACAGTTGCGTGTGAAAATTAAGTCTGCGAAACAGCTTTTTACATGCTACGACATATTTTTTCTTAAGTTTCAGGAGTACCTGTATGGTCAGTGTTAAGGGTCTTTTCCGTTCTGTGGCAAAGCGTAAATATTCTGTCATGGCGATTCTTGCTTCACTGGGCCTTATCTGGCTACTTCCTTCCGCGGGTGCTGCGGGTGATAAATTTATTACCATCGGTACGGGCGGCGTAACGGGTGTGTATTACCCCGCAGGCGGTGCAATCTGCCGTTTGGTGAACCGCGGCCGTAAAGAGCACGGTATTCGCTGCTCGGTGGAATCCACCGGCGGTTCGGTTTACAACTTAAATGCACTGCGTGCAGGCGAGCTTGATATCGCCGTGGCGCAGTCTGACTGGCAGTACCATGCGTACATGGGCACAGGCACGTTCCAAAACCTTGGCGAATTTAAAAAGCTTCGCTCACTCTTCTCGCTGCATGGCGAGCCATTTACCGTGATTGCCCGCAAAGACGCTGGCGTCAAAAGCTTTGAAGACCTTCCTGGCAAGCGCGTGAACATCGGTAATCCAGGTTCTGGTATGCGCGCCACGATGGAAGTGTTGATGCAGATGAAGGGTTGGACGAAAGACACGTTCAAGCTGGCTTCTGAATTGAAAGCCTCTGAACAAGCGCAGGCACTGTGCGATAACAATATTGACGTGATGATTTACTCTGCCGGTCACCCGAATGGCGCGGTGCAGGAAGCCACGACCTCTTGCGAAACCGTCATTGTGCCGGTGCAGGGCAAGGAAATTGACGAGCTAGTGAATGCCTTCCCATTCTACGCCTATGCGGCGATTCCGGGCGGCATGTATGCCGGCAACCCGAACGACATCAAAACCTTCGGCGTGAAAGCAACGTTCGTCACCACGGAAGATGTGGACGAAGCGATTGTGTATGAAGTGATCAAGGCCGTGTTCGACAACTTTGATAACTTTAAAACGCTGCATCCGGTGTTCTCTTCGCTTGAGCCGAAGAAGCTCATTAAAGAAGGTAACACCGCCCCGCTGCACAAAGGTGCAGAGCGTTATTACAAAGAAAAAGGCATGCTTTAATTTCGCAGTGAATGCTGCACGAAAAGCACGCGCCTAGCACATCAAAAAGCAGATAAGACTTGGGGAATTAGGGACTGATGGAACATCAGACGAAGGCGCCGCTTTCACAGCAAGAACTGGAAGACTTGGTTATCCAGAATGATACTGGCGCGCGGAAACCCAATTCTAAATTAGTACGCAATACACTTTTCTGGCTCGCGATTGCATGGTCTTTATTCCAACTCTGGACGGCTTCTCCGCTGCAATATGTTATTGGCGCATCTGTGATGAACGATTCACAAGTGCGCATCATCCACCTCGCATTTGCATTTGCATTAGTATACCTGACCTATCCGGCGTGGCGCTGGTCGCCCCGCAACCGTATTCCGTTATTTGATTGGGTGCTGGCGATTGCGGCGGTGGGTGCCACGCTGTATCTTTTTGTGTTTGATGATGCCTTGGCGCAGCGCGCAGGAAGCCCTGCGGATGCTGATATTTATGCATCTGCTGTTGGTCTTGTACTGCTGCTGATTGCTACATTCCGTGCGCTGGGTATTTCGATGGTGATTATTGCCACCATTTTTCTGTTCTATATGTATTTCGGTTCCGCCGATTTTATTCCGCAGGTAATTCAGCATAAAGGCGCATCGCTCAATAAAATTGCGGAGCACATGTGGCTTTCTACTGAAGGTGTGTTTGGTATTCCGCTCGGTGTGGCGGCGAGCTTTGTGTTCCTGTTTGTTTTGTTCGGCGCGCTGCTCGATAAAGCAGGTGCGGGTAATTTTTTCACGCAACTTTCCTTTGCCATGCTCGGGCACATGCGTGGTGGGCCTGCCAAAGCAGCGGTGCTTTCTTCTGGCCTTAACGGTGTAGTATCTGGCTCTTCGATTGCCAACGTGGTCACGTCTGGCGTATTCACCATTCCGCTGATGCGCCGTGTGGGTTATTCGGCAGAAAAGGCCAGCGCCATTGAGGTGTCCTCCTCAGTGAATGGGCAGATTATGCCCCCTGTGATGGGCGCTGCCGCATTTATCATGGTGGAATATGTGGGCATTCCTTACACACAAATCGTGAAGCATGCCTTCCTGCCGGCAGTGGTGTGCTATATCGGCCTTTTGTATCTGGTGCATTTAGAAGCGCTGAAATACGCGTTAAAACCGCTTCCCCGCCCACTGCAGCGTACTATGCCGCAAAGCCTGCTGGTGTGGGGCATCACGGCGAGTAGCTTCTTTGTTGCGTGTGGCGCCATTTATTATGCTGTTACGGGCGTCGACAAACTCTTTGGTCAATACGCGCTTTTTGTGCTGCTCGGGCTGATTGGTGTTGTGTACACCGCAACCATGTGGTTTGTCAGCCAGCAGCCAGACCTTGCGGAAGATGACCCCAACGCGCCCGTGCTGAAGCTTCCGCTTACGTGGCCTACGTTCAAAACGGGCCTGCACTATATGATTCCGCTGGTGGTGCTAATCTGGTGCCTGATGGTGGAATTTCTTTCCGCAGGGCTTTCGGCGTTTTGGGCTGTGGTAAGCCTCATTTTTATTGTACTCACGCAAAAAGCATTCAAACATTTCTTCCGCAAAACCGGCACGGTGGCCCGAGGCCTGAAAGAAGGCTGGGCGGATTTGTTGCAAGGCATGGCGGATGGCGCACGTAACATGACAGCCATCAGTATCGCTTGCGCCACGGCGGGTATTGTGGTGGGCATGGTTTCGCAAACCGGCCTTTCGCACGTGATGGCTGATTTGGTGGAATATATTTCCGGTGATTCCGTGCTCCTGATGCTGATATTCACCGCAATCATGTCCCTCATTTTAGGTATGGGATTGCCTACCACGGTGAATTACGTGGTGGTGGCAAGCATCATGGCCAATGTGATTGTGGTGCTGGGCGCTAAAAACGGCCTTATTGTGCCGCTGATTGCGGTGCACATGTTTGTGTTCTATTTCGGCATTATGGCAGACGTAACGCCGCCGGTGGGGCTGGCCTCGTTTGCGGCTGCCGCTATTTCCGGCACGAATCCCATCACGGTGGGCATACAGGCGTTTTATTACAATATTCGCACCGGTATTATCCCCTTCTTCTTTATCTACAACACCGAGTTACTGCTGATCGGTGTGGATTCGGTCTGGCACGGCATCTATGTATTTATAAAATCAGCCATTGCGGTGATGGTGTTCTGCGCGGCCACGCAGGGTTATTTCCTCGTCAGAAGCCGTTGGTATGAATCGGTAATGCTGGTGTTGATTTCAGTCACACTATTTATCCCGAATTTTGTGCGTGACTTGGTCGACCCACCCTATCAGCGTGTGGACCAAAATCAGGTGTTTGAACGCCTGAATGGCTTGCAGCAAGGTTCGATTATCCGCCTTTCATTTGAGGGTGAAAACCATGAAGGCAAAGCGGTGCAGGTGAAGTCGTTCATGGAAATTAAGGCGGGCGCCACGGCAGAGGAAAAATTAAAAGAATTTGGCCTTGTGCTGCGTGAAGACCGTGGCAGGATATTTGTGGATGACGTGCTGTTCAGCAGTCAGGCTTACACGGCTAAAATTGATTTTGACTATCAGCTGGTGGGCCTGAAAGTGCCGAAAGAGCAGATGAATTTCCGCCTTTTCAACATCCCAGCTATTCTTTTATTGCTGGTTGTGTTAGCATCCCAAACCGTGCGGCTCAGGCGGCAGAAAGCCCTTGAAAGCATACAAAAACTAGAAGCAGCGAAGTAGGTGACCTCGATGTATAAAGACATTTTATTCCCGATTGATGTGACGGAAGAAAGCTCGTGGAAATACACCCTGCCGGTGGTGATTGCCCACGCCGAAGCTTTTGGCGCGCGCGTGCATCTGATGACGGTGATTCCTGATTCCGGCATGAGCCTTGTCAGCCAATATTTCAGCGACGATGCGGTGGATAGAATCGTGCAGGAAACAAATAAGGCGCTGCACCGTTTTTCCGAAGAGAACTTGCCAAAAAACGTGAAAGTGCAGCACATCGTGACGCAGGGCATCGTGTATAAATCGATTATCGAAACTTCGCAGCGTATTAAGGCTGACGTCATCATTATGTCTGCCCACCGCCCTGAACTAAAAGATTATCTCCTTGGCCCGAACGCGGCACGTGTTGTGCGCCATTCGGACTGTTCCGTTCTCGTTGTTCGCCACCAATAAGGTTTATCCCCCATGCAAATATCTACCGCCCTCCGCGAAGCGCTGAAAGAATCTTCCAAATTGTTGGAAGAAAAGATTGACCTGCTATTGCCACAAGTGACCAAAGGCAAAGTGGGCGAAAGCCGCCTCGCAGAGGCGATGCGCTATTCTGCTCTTTCCGGCGGCAAGCGTCTCCGCCCGTTTTTGGTGATGGCTTCTGCGGGTTTATTCGGCGTTGGTAAAACCTCATCGATGCAAACGGCCGCAGCGATTGAGTTCATTCATACCTATTCACTGATCCACGATGATTTGCCTGCGATTGATAACGATGACACGCGCCGCGGCAAACCAAGCAGCCATAAAAAATTCGACGAAGCGACGGCCATTTTAGCGGGTGACGCACTTTTGACCTATGCGTTCGAAGTGCTGGCAGACCCTTCCACGCATTCTGACCCAGGCGTGCGCGCCGAGCTGGTGCTTTCCGTAGCCCGTGCGTGCGGCTTTAAAGGCATGGTCGGCGGCCAGATGATGGACATCATCTCGGAAGAGCGCGAAATGACGATTGAAGAAACCACGCGCCTGCAGCGCATGAAAACGGGTGAATTATTCGCCATCGCCTGCGAAGCGGGTGCTATTTTGGGCAAAGCGCCACACCCTATTCGTAATGCGCTGCGCGGCTATGCGCTGGGCCTCGGCCTCGCATTCCAGATTACGGATGACATTCTGGATGCCGAAGGCACGCAGAAGGGCAGCAAAACCCGTCAGGATAAATCCTCCGGCAAAGCAACCTATGTGCATGCGATGGGCTTGGATAAAGCAAAGAAGCAGGCTGAAATGCTGGCATCACAAGCCACCAGTCACCTTGATGTGTTTGGTAAAAAAGCCCAACTGCTGAAAGAACTGACCGAATTTGTCATCAGCCGGAAAAAGTAAGCCGCCGCGCTCGGCCAACCCCAAAGTCAGGCTCGATGCACTGGTGGTGGCTCGCGGCCTTGCCGAATCAGAAAGCAAAGCGGCTTCGTTGATTATGGCGGGCGAAGTGTTCAGTGGACAGGCGCGCCTCACCAAGCCCGGTGAACTGGTAAAGCCAGACATTCCCTTAGAGATAAAATTACGCAAAGGCCACGCATGGGTGTCGCGCGGGGGCTTAAAGCTTGCGCATGGCCTGAAGCACTTTGCCGTGAATGTAGAAAAATCCGTGGCGCTGGATATCGGTGCTTCCACAGGCGGCTTTACCGACGTGTTGCTGCATAATGGCGCTGCAAAAGTATATGCGGTGGATGTGGGTTATGGCGAACTTGCCTGGAAATTACAAAGCGACCCGCGCGTGGTGGTGATGGACCGCACCAATGCTCGCCACCTTACGCGCGAGCTGATTGTTGAGCCACTAAACATCATTGTGTGCGATGCGAGCTTTACCAGTTTAAAGCAAGTGCTGCCTGCGGGCATGGGGCTGGCGGCAAAAGGCGCAATGCTGATTGCGCTTATTAAGCCACAATTTGAAGTGCCAAAGCATCAGGTGGGTGAGGGCGGTATTATTACCGATGCAGCCGTGCATGAAGCGGTGTGCCGCGACATTGAAAGCTTTATCGCTGGCCTGCCAAACTGGCATGTGCTAGGAATTACCGAGAGCCCGATTTTAGGGCAAGAGGGTAACAAAGAATTTTTGATAGCGGCGGATCATAATGCTGAATGAGTTTTACCAACTGCTGTTTGTGGATAGCTTCTGGGCGGCTTTCACATTCTCAATGGAATCTGAACTGACCATTTATGCCATGCTTGCGTTTGGCACGTATCCTGTTCTTACCATTTTACCGATTGCGTTTGTTGCCAGCATGTTCGGGCTAACGCTCAACTGGTTTGCAGGCTGGCTTGCGGTCAACATTGCCACGTCGCTCAATATGGGTGGCAGCTCCCCCACGTTTGAGCATTTCTGCAAGAACGCGCAACGCTACGGCAAATGGTTGCTGCTGATTAACTGGTTTGTGCCGTTTGGTAGCCCGATCACGCTGATGGCGGGCCTTGTGCAGATTCGCTTACCGGTTTTTTTGCTGCTCACAGGGCTTAGCCGCGCCGCGTATTACGCCGCTGCTTTTTACCTGTATCGCTAGAGTTATTTACCGCACTGAGCGCGGTGTAGCAGCAGATGGTCTGCCAGCACGCAGGCCAGCATTGCTTCACCCACCGGAACAGCGCGGATACCAACGCAAGGGTCGTGCCTGCCTTTGGTGCGCAGTTCAATTTCTTTGCCATTTTTATCAATGGATTTCACCGGCGTGAGGATGGAGCTTGTTGGCTTCACCGCAAAGCGTACCACGACATCCTGCCCCGTGGAAATGCCGCCCAAGATGCCGCCTGCATTGTTCGAAAGGAATGTAACCTTGCCTTTTTTGGCGCGCATTTCATCGGCATTTTCTTCGCCGCGCAGGCGTGCTGCTTCCATGCCGGCGCCAATTTCTACACCCTTCACGGCATTAATGCCCATCATGGCGCTGGCGATGTCGGCATCCAGCTTGGCATAGAGCGGAGCGCCTAAGCCCACGGGCACACCGCTTGCAACCACTTCTACCACCGCACCGATAGAAGAACCATCTTTGCGGATGCCGTCTAAATATTTTTCCCACACGGGTACAATTTTTTTGTCGGGCGCGAAGAAAGAATTTTTGCTGGTTTCTTTCCAGTCCCAGTTCTTGCGGTTGATTTCTTTTTCACCGATTTGCACAAGTGCGCCGCGAATGTTGATGGTCTTGCCGAGGATTTTGCGAGCAATGGCACCGGCGGCGACACGCATCGCGGTCTCGCGTGCGCTGGAGCGCCCGCCGCCGCGGTAATCACGGATGCCGTATTTCTTGAAGTAGGTGTAGTCCGCATGGCCGGGGCGGAAGCTGTCCTTCACTTCGCCATAGTCTTTACTGCGCTGATCCTGATTATGGATAATAAGGCTGATAGGTGTGCCCGTGGTGACGCCCTCAAACACGCCAGAGAGAATTTTTACCGTATCCGGCTCTTTGCGCTGCGTGGTATAGCGCGATTGACCGGGCTTGCGTGCATCAAGGTAAGGTTGAATGTCTTTTTCAGAAAGCGGAATGTTCGGCGGCACGCCGTCCACCACACATCCAATCGCTTCGCCGTGGCTTTCGCCCCAAGTGGTGAATCTGAAAAGGTGGCCAAAGCTGTTGAACGACATTGACCCCTCAAAGTTTAAACGGTTGCGATGTCAGGTGCGTCGGGGCACTTCATGCCCACAACGTGATAGCCGCTATCCACATGCAGCACTTCGCCGGTGACGCCAGAGCCAAGGCTGCTCAGCAGAAACAGTGCGGCTCCGCCAACGTCTTCCAGCGTGGTGTTGCGTTTTAGCGGTGCGTTGTATTCATTCCATTTCAGGATGTAGCGGAAATCACCAATACCTGCGGCCGCCAAAGTGCGCACAGGGCCGGCGGAAATGGCATTCACGCGGATGTTTTCGGCACCCATGTCTGCAGCGAGGTAACGCACGCTGGCTTCAAGCGCGGCTTTCGCAACGCCCATCACGTTATAATGCGGCATCACTTTTTCAGCGCCGTAATAGGTGAGGGTGAGCATGCTGCCGCCGTCTTTCATCAGCGGTGCGGCGCGTTTGGCAACGGCGGTGAAGGAGTAGCAGGAGATGTTCATCGTCATGCCGAAGTTTGGCGCCGTAGTCTCAAGGTATTTACCCTTCAACTCGTTCTTGTCGGAAAAAGCAATGGAGTGAACGATGAAATCCAGGCCGCCCCATTTTTTTTCAATCTCCGCGAACGTGGCATCAATACTGGCTTCGTTGGTAACGTCGCAGTTGAGGATGATGTCAGAGCCGACTTCTTTTGCCAAAGGCTCGACGCGCTTTTGCATCACATCGCCCTGATAAGTGAAAGCAAGTTTGGCACCATGCAGGTGCGCGGCATTGGCAATGCCCCATGCGAGTGACTTTTCATTCGCCACACCCATGATAAGCCCACGCTTTCCTGCGAGGAGCGAACCCTTGGGGAAATTTTCCATAGTAACTCCTTGTAACGCTGTAATTCAGGGATTTTAGTTTTCCTGAATCTTCCAGCTGCCATCAGGCTGGCGGCAGGCTTTGCCGTAACCTTCGACCGGTTTGCCACCGACCTGAATGGTCTGCGTGTACTCGCGGCAGTGCTGGCCTTCCGCCGTCTGATACGTTTTGGTTGGCGTAAAGGTGCCGCTGTTGCCGCTATCGGGGTTTACCCATGTAGAGGTTGAGCCAGTCTTGGAGCTTTCCATCGCGCGCTGCGCCGTGTTGTTGTAGTAGGCCATGTCGGCCTTATCGAGCGATGCGCCGACTTCATTACCAATGTATGCACCAAGCAGCGTGCCAGCTGCAATGGCAGCAACGTTGCCTTTGCCCTTACCGAGCGTAGAGCCAGCCAATGCGCCACCGATGGCACCAGCGACTGTGCCAACTTCTGCCTTCTTAACACCACCATCGCGGCCACCGTCCTGCGAACAGGCTGCGGTGAAGAGCAGAGAAGCAATAATTGCGGAGCTGATAACATTCTTGGTGCGCATACGGTAACCTTTGTGTGGGTTGGATTGCATCATTTACAAAAAGCCCTAAGCGGGCTGAAAAACTTCACTGCGTTCATACCAAATTGCCGGGTCTAGTTCAAAGGAAAAAAGAAACTATCAGGCGTTGGCGCGAATGGTGGGCTATTTAAGCGCCTGTGCAAAGTCTTCCAGCAGGTCGTTACTATCCTCAAGGCCAACAGAAAGTCGCAACAACCCCTCTGTAATTCCAAGGGATTTTTGCTCTTTTGGGGCAATGTTGGAATGGGTGGTGCTGGCCGGATGGGTAATCAGGCTTTTGGCATCTCCCAAATTATTAGAGATATCCACCACCTTCAGCTTATTCATCATACGGAAAGCCGCTTTTTTTCCACCTTTAACCTCAATCGCAATCATGGCGCCGCCGTGGTCCATTTGCTTTTTGGCTAAGGCGTATTGCGGGAAGGAAGGTAGGCCGGGATAGAGCACTTTCGAGATTTTTGGGTGCTTATCAAAGAATTTTGCCAGCGTTTCTGCATTCCGGCAGTGGCGCTCCATGCGGATATCCAGCGTTTCAAGGCCCTTTAAAATCACCCATGCGTTAAATGGGCTTAAGGCAGGGCCGGTGTGGCGGTGGAAGGGTAGCAGGGTTTCAGTGATGAATTTTTCACTTCCGAGCACAGCGCCTCCTAAGGTGCGCCCCTGGCCGTCAATATGCTTGGTCGTGGAATACACCACCACGTCTGCGCCCAGCTTCAGCGGGTGCTGAAGTATGGGTGAAGCAAAGATGTTATCTACAATAAAGCGTACCTTGTGCTTTTTGCACAGTGCGCCCACGGCGGCAATATCCACCAGCGCGAGGGTGGGGTTTGCCGGTGTTTCAATGAACACATGCGTCGTGTTCTTTTTAAACGCATTTTTCCATGCACTCACATCGCCGCCATCCACCAGCGTCACTTCCACACCAAGGCGCGGCAGGATTTCGGTGACAATGTAATAGCACGAGCCAAATAGCACGCGGTTGGCAATCAGGTGGTCGCCGGGGCGAATGTCGCACATGATGGAGGCAAACACGGCGGCCATGCCGCTCGCCATTACGCAGCATTTTTCTGCGCCTTCTAGTAGTGCTAGGCGCTTTTCCAGCATGTCGAGCGTGGGGTTTAAGTAACGTGAGTATACATAACCCGGAGCTTTGCCGTTGAAGCGGCTTTCGGCCGTTTCGGCGCTGTCGTAACAAAAGCCGGAGTTAAGAAAAATGGCCTCACTCGTTTCACCAAAATTTGAGCGCAATGTGCCGCCGCGCACCAATTTGGTGGAGGTACGCCATTTTTTTGTATCGGTCTTTTTGCCCATTAGCAGCTCGTATGTGAAGTGAGATTTTTACAAAAGAGGAGCACAAAATAGGCAAAAAAAGAGATTTTGTCCAAAGGTAATTCTAGGCATCGGCCAGTTGTTTATAGTATTCTTTGCTGCGTGATAAAAAAACGCAAGACCGCTAAAAAAGCGAAACCGAGGCACCAGCGTTACCTGATATGGGTATTTTTTGCCCTGTGTGTGGCGCGTTTCTTCGTCCCATTTTTTTTCCACCCGATGGAAAGCATGCGATCAGACATGCAAACGCTGTGGGACTGTGCCGGAAGATTTATGGCGCCGGGGTACTTTTGCGCCATGCTGCCCAAGCTGTTCCTGTTTTATCTGTATCTGCAGCAACAGATTATGAGCATCCTGCCGTATGAGATAGGTTTTGTTTTTCTTTCTGTTATGGCAGGCACGCTATGTGCCGTATTACCAGCAACATGGTATTTGGCGGCTAAAGAGTTGCTGCCCAAAACATGGGCGCTTGGTGTAGGCATTGTAATTGCGGTGACCCCGTCGCTGTATGCGGCGTATGCTTATTTTTTAAGCGAAACACTTCTGTTGGTGCTGATGGGAGCGGCCTTTTGGCTGACACTGCGCGCCATCCGGCTTGGCACGCCGGGCGCTTTTGCTTTAGCAGTTGCTTTGTGGATGCTTGCATTACTGGGAAAACAGACAGTGTTGCCGTTAGCGATTGGTGCATTGGCGTATGCATGGATAAAACAACCCACTCTTCAGCGGATGAAGTCGGCTCTTTTTGCGCTATGCGTGGTGGCAGTCTTCATGGTTCCAGCAGGCCTGCACAGCTATTCGGCCTTTGGGAAATTTGCGCCATTGCGTTATGGCGGTTCAGCAAAGCTCTACCGCCTTTCTGACACCGTTGGGTATGGTTATAAAATATCCACGGGTGCAACATTCCGCTCGGCTTCAGGTTCCATGCAGCGCAACCCATTCGCGCCATTCGGCGTATATCGTTCATGGCGTAAGCATGGTGTTAGTGAGTTTTATATCGATGCCAAAAATCCAAATACGTGGGAAGAAAATATCGCCCGACTCAAAGAAAAACACACATTGCGGCATGCGTTACTCGATACAAAAGACACGATTGTGTATCTGTTTTTCAGTCCGAGCTGGCCGGATGATAATGATAAAAACTGGCTGAACGGTTCTAGCTATCACGCGCGGTGGATGTGGGCGCCGCTGCTGTTGTTGGTGCTTTTCAGCGCGCCGGTTAGAAGGCTGGATGAAAAAGCAGCTTTCATTCTCACCTGCACTTTCGGAATGGTTCTTTTGCTCATGTTCCAGCAATCGGCGGTGATGGAAGGTCGTTACCGCAAGCCAACTGAGCCACTGCTACTTGTTTCAGCAGTTCTTTTGCTCCGCAGTTGGGTGGCGACGCGGCCGAAAAAACGCATGGCGGTGCCAGCCTTTATTTACCACGTGATTCTGCGCGCATACTGGCAGCAGTGCATCAGCTTCTGGCACGCATTAAAAAAAGCAACGTTCAAACTGAAAGCATGCTTGATTTAACAGAGGAAGTTCGTTAGAAGTGTCCCCATCCGAAAGAGGCTATTTCAGGGATGATTGAACACGCACTAGTAGAATATCTTCCGATTGTGATTTTCCTTGGCATTGCGGTTGTGCTTGCCACGGTCATGATAGTCATCCCCTTCGTTATCGCTCTTAAAAAGCCTGATACGGAAAAAAACTCGGCATATGAATGCGGGTTTGACCCCTTCAGCGATGCACGCGGCAAGTTTGATGTACGCTTTTACCTCGTTTCCATTCTCTTCATTATCTTTGATCTTGAAATCGCCTTTCTGTTTCCGTGGGCCATCAGCCTTGAGAAAGTTGGCATCTTCGGTTTCTGGTCGATGATGATTTTCCTTGCCGTTCTCACCATCGGCTTCATCTATGAATGGAAGAAGGGGGCGCTGGAATGGGAGTAGTCTTCGGCAAAAATGCGGGCCTGCCCAAGCAGCTTTTAAGCCCTGCAGACCTCACGAACCCTGATGATGTGGTGAAGTTGGTTTCCGGCGAGCTGACGGATAAAGGCTTTGTGGTCGCAAAACTCGACAATCTGGTGAACTGGGCGCGTACTGGCTCGCTATGGCCGATGACGTTTGGCCTTGCCTGCTGCGCGGTAGAAATGATGCAAGCCGCAGCCAGTCGTTATGACATGGATCGCTTCGGCATGTTGTTCCGCCCTAGCCCCCGCCAGTCTGACGTAATGATTGTTGCTGGCACACTTACTAACAAAATGGCGCCTGCGCTGCGTAAAGTGTATGACCAGATGGCCGAACCGCGTTATGTGATTTCCATGGGTAGCTGTGCCAATGGTGGCGGTTACTACCATTACTCTTATTCTGTGGTGCGTGGGTGCGACCGCGTGGTGCCGGTAGATGTATATGTGCCCGGCTGCCCGCCCACAGCTGAGGCGCTACTGTATGGGGTGCTGCAGCTGCAGAAAAAAATCCGCCGCACTGGCACTGTGATTCAGAGGGGTTAATGAAAACATACCTCGCGGCAGTAATGGCACTTACGGTTTTGGTTTTCGCAAGCCCTTCAGAGGCATGCATTCCCAAACCACCGGAAGAAAAAGTAAAAGAGCTGGATAAAGATGGCGATAAGAAAGTGTCGTTCGCCGAATATGAGCAGTCATGGATTAAGCTCCGTGAGGCCGAACTAAAGATGCTCGATAGGGACAGGGAATTTTCCACCAAATATGAAGTGGGTTACGATTACGAAAAGCAAAAGAAACACATTGAAGAGCTACGTAGCACCGAGGGTGCGCGCGAAGTGTTTAACTCACTCGATAAAAACAAAGACGGCTTTATCACGGCGGATGAATTTAAGTCCGACAGCGAAGCCAACTTGCAGAAGGGGTGCTAGGAATGGCGGAAATTCTCCCCGTTGTGTTTGAGTACATCGCTGCCGAGCTGAAAAAGCAAGCGGGCGCAGATGCCGTGCTGAATAAAGATTTGATTACCATCACCACAGAAGCTAAACACCTGCACCGCGTGTTGGGTTTTTTAAAAGAAAATGGTCGCTGTGTGTTCAAGCAGTTGATTGATGTGTTCGCGGTGGATTATCCGCAGCGCGAAGCACGTTTTGAAGTGAATTATAATCTGCTCAGCCTGAAGTCAAATATCCGTGCGGTGGTAAAAGTGCAGGTGGATGAGTCGCAGCCTGTACCTTCGGTGGTGAATCTGTTTTCAGCTGCGGGGTGGTTTGAGCGCGAGGCGTGGGACATGTATGGCGTGCGCTTTGAGGGCAACCCAGACCTGCGCCGTATCCTGACGGATTACGGCTTTGAAGGCCATCCGTTGCGTAAAGATTTCCCGCTCACGGGTTATAAAGAAGTGCGCTATGACATTGAGAAAAAGCGCGTGGTGTACGAGCCCGTTACATTGCAGCAGGAATTCCGCAACTTCGATTTCCTTTCCCCGTGGGAGGGTTCTGACTACACCCTGCCGGGCGATGAAAAAGCCACCAAGGAGGTTAAATAATGCCTCCGCAGGTGGATATTAAAAACCTCACGCTGAATTTTGGCCCGCAACACCCTGCGGCACATGGCGTGCTGCGCCTGATTTTAGAGATGGATGGCGAAGTGGTGGAGCGCGCTGACCCGCATATCGGCCTGCTGCATCGCGGCACGGAAAAGCTGATTGAGTATAAGAGCTACCTGCAGGCCGTGCCGTATTTCGACCGTCTTGATTACGTTGCGCCGATGAATCAGGAACACGCCTATGCGCTGGCGGTGGAAAAACTGCTCGGTGTGGAAGTGCCCGCCCGTGCACAATATATACGCGTGCTTTACTCCGAAATTTCCCGCTTGCTGAATCACATCCTCAACATCACCACGCAGGCGCTCGACGTGGGTGCAATGACGCCGCTTCTCTGGGGCTTTGAAGAGCGTGAAAAAATGATGGAATTCTATGAACGCGTTTCCGGCAGCCGTATGCACGCTGCTTATTTCCGCCCGGGTGGCGTGGCGCGTGATTTACCTGCGGGCCTGCTCGAAGATATTTCCGACTTTGCAGACCACTATATTAAATTTGTGGATGACTGCGAACGCCTGCTGACCGACAACCGCATTTTCAAACAGCGCATGGTGGATATCGGCACAGTTTCTGCCGCTCAGGCAATGGATTGGGGCTTTACCGGCCCGATGCTGCGCGGTAGCGGCATTGCGTGGGACTTGCGCCGCAATCAGCCCTATGACGTGTATGACCAGATGGAGTTTGATATTCCCGTCGGCACGCACGGTGACTGCTACGACCGCTACCTCGTGCGTATGGCCGAGATGCGTGAGTCCGTCAAAATCATTAAGCAGTGTATTGAGCAAATGCCGCAAGGCCCGATTAAAACGCTCGACCGCAAAGTGGCGCCGCCACCGCGTGCCGAGATGAAAAACTCGATGGAAGCGCTGATTCACCACTTTAAGCTGTATACCGAAGGGTACCACGTGCCAGCGGGTGAGGCCTATGGTGTGGTGGAAGCGCCGAAAGGTGAGTTTGGTGTGTTCGTGGTTTCAGACGGTTCAAACCGCCCGTATCGTTGCCGCATTCGTGCACCGGGGTTTGCCCACCTGCAAGGGCTTGATTTCATGAGCCGTGGCCATTTGCTGGCAGACGTAGTCGCCATCATCGGCAGTATGGACGTAGTATTCGGGGAGATTGACCGATGAGCGCGCGCGTTCCGGCAAAACAGCAGCCTAAGAATTTTGAGTTTTCTTCTGAAAATCTGAAGAAAGCAAAGGACCTTATTGCCAAATATCCGAAGGGTCGTCAGGCCAGTGCGGTAATTCCGCTGCTGTACCTCGCGCAGCGCCAGCAGGAAGGTAACTGGGTGTCCATCCCTGCGATGGATAAAATCGGCCAGATGCTCGATATGCCCTATATCCGTGTGTATGAAGTGGCGACGTTCTACACCATGTTCAACCTTGCGCCGGTGGGCGAATATCACATTCAGTTGTGCCGCACCACACCATGCTGGCTGCGCGGTTCCGATAAAATTAAAAAAGCCTGCGAAAAAAAGCTTGGCATCGAGGTGGGTGAAACCACGGCGGATGGTAAGTTTACACTGTCAGAAGTCGAATGCCTCGGTGCGTGTGTGAATGCTCCGGTGGTGCAAGTCAACGATGATTTCTTCGAAGACCTTGATGCTGAAAACACTGAAGCGCTGCTGGAGCAATTGGCTTCCGGCAAGAAGGTGAAAATGGGCTCGCAGACGGGCCGCCAGTGTTCGGCACCAAGCGGCGGGCTGACCAGCCTTATTGAAATTGTCGGCAGCAAAGCCAAGGCGGCAAAACCTGCGGCGAAGCCAAAGGCAGCAAAAACGGCAGCGCCTAAAAAGCCTTCCAAGAAAGGGAGCAAATAATGCTCGCGGATAAAGACAGGATATTTACGAATCTCTACGGCTTTGATGGCGCGGATTTAAAAGCAGCCCAGAAGCGTGGCGATTGGGACAATACCAAAGCACTGCTCGCGCTCGGGCAGGATAAAATCATCGAGCTCGTAAAAGCCTCCGGCCTGCGTGGCCGCGGCGGCGCAGGTTTCTCCACGGGCATGAAATGGTCGTTCATGCCGAAGCAGCCTGTGGGCGGCAAGCCTTCTTACTTTGTGATTAACGCCGACGAATCTGAGCCGGGCACGTGCAAGGACCGCGATATTCTCCGTCATGAGCCACATAAACTGGTGGAAGGTGCGCTGATTGGTGGTTTCGCCATTCGCGCTACGGCGGCGTATATTTATATCCGCGGCGAATTTTATAACGAAGCGATTGCGCTTCAGCAGGCGATTGATGAAGCCTATGAAGCAGGCTACATCGGCAAAAATGCCTGCGGTAGCGGTTTTGATTTTGACGTATATCTGCACCGCGGGGCAGGGGCCTATATTTGTGGCGAGGAAACCGCGCTGCTGGAAAGCCTGGAAGGTAAAAAAGGTCAGCCTCGCTTAAAGCCGCCATTCCCGGCTGGTGCTGGTTTATATGGCTGCCCGACCACGGTGAATAACGTGGAAACCGTTGCGGTGGTGCCAACCATTCTGCGCCGCACGCCGGAGTGGTTCTTTGCGCTCGGCCGCCCGAATAACACAGGCACCAAGGTGTTCTGCATTTCCGGTCATGTGAATAACCCGTGCAACGTGGAAGAAGAAATGGGCATTCCGCTGAAAGAACTGATTGAAAAACACGCAGGCGGTGTACGCGGTGGGTGGGACAATCTACTGGCGGTGATTCCCGGCGGTTCTTCCGTGCCAGTGCTCCCGAAAGATATTTGCGACACGGTGTTGATGGATTTTGATAGTTTACGCGAACAGCGCTCTGGCCTTGGCACTGCGGCGGTAATTGTGATGGATAAATCCACCGATATCATCGAAGCGATTGCGCGCCTTTCCAAATTTTACATGCATGAATCCTGCGGCCAATGCACGCCGTGCCGCGAAGGCACAGGCTGGATGTGGCGTGTGATGACGCGCCTTGTGGAAGGCAATGCCCGCGTGGAAGAAATTGATGAACTGCTCGACGTTACCAAGCAAATAGAGGGGCACACCATCTGTGCGCTGGGTGACGCAGCGGCGTGGCCCATTCAGGGTCTTGTCCGCCACTTTAGACCAGTGATGGAGGAGCGTATTCATGCGTATAAAAGAAAAAAGGAACAGCAAGTTGCATAAACTTGCTGTGATGATGTTGATGGTTGTTTCATTGGGTGCATGTGAAGAACTCGGCCTCGGCGGCGATAGAGAATACAACGTGTATTTTATGCCGGATGCTGATGAAGCAAAGTCGGTGTATGTGGGTAAAACCACCGGTATCAGGAACTGCCGTCAGCTTGCGAGTATGCGCCGCCAACAAATGAACAAGATTCGCGTGGATGGGGATTACACTTGCTGCGTGGTCACGCCGCAGTCAGACTGCGCGGAACGGAAACAATAAGCGGATTTAAAACATGAGCGAAACGATTAAGGTCACAATTAATAATCAGGAGATGCAGGTGCCGAAAGGCATTACGGTGCTGCAAGCCTGCGAGATTGCTGGCCTTGAAGTGCCGCGTTTCTGCTACCACGACCGTTTGAAAATCGCAGGCAATTGCCGCATGTGCTTGGTGGAAATTAAAGGTGGACCACCAAAACCTGCGGCATCTTGTGCTATGCCTGCGGGCGATAACATGGTGATTTTTACCGACAGCCCGATGGTGAAAAAAGCACGCGAAGGCGTGATGGAATTTTTGCTCATCAACCACCCGCTTGATTGCCCGATTTGCGATCAGGCTGGCGAGTGCGACTTGCAGGATCAGGCCATGGCGTATGGCCGCGGCAATAACCGTTTTGATGAAAATAAACGCGCGGTAAAAGACAAATACATGGGGCCGCTCGTTAAAACGCAGATGACGCGCTGCATTCACTGTACGCGCTGCGTCCGCTTCATGGAAGAAATCGCCGGTGTGCCAACGCTTGGTGCAGTCGGTCGCGGTGAAGATATGGAAGTCTCGACTTTTATCGAGCAGGGTTTGGATTCCGAACTTTCCGGCAACATCATTGATTTGTGCCCTGTGGGTGCGCTCACCAGCAAGCCTTACGCCTTCAAAGCCCGCAGCTGGGAACTCAAAAAAGCTGAAAGTATTGATGTGCACGATGCTGTGGGCAGCAACATTCGCGTCGATGCGCGTGGCAACGAAGTAATGCGCATTCTGCCGCGCCTGAACGAAGATGTGAACGAAGAGTGGATTTCCGACAAGGCCCGCTTTTCTTACGACGGCCTTAAGACCCAACGCCTTGACCGCCCGATGGTGCGTAAGGATGGTAAGCTGGTGACCGTTAGCTGGCAGGAAGCATTTGAAACCATCGGCAAACGTCTAAAAGGTGTAACGGGTGAACGTGTTGCCGCCATCGCCGGCGACCTTGCTGATGTCGAAAGCATGTTTGCGCTTAAAACGCTGATGAGTAAATTGGGCAGTGAGCACACGGATTGTCGTCAGGATGGTGCCAAGCTGGAAGCGGGTAATCGTTCCAACTATTTGTTCAATACCACCATCACCGGAATCGAGAAGGCGGACGTGTGTTTACTCATCGGCACGAACCCACGCCACGAAGCCCCCATCATTAATGCGCGCCTGCGCAAGCGCTCGCTGAAAGGCGGCTTCACCGTAGCCTCAATCGGGCCAAAACTTGACCTAACCTATAAAGTTAACAATATTGGTGATTCACCTGAAATTCTTGAAGAAATTTTATCAGGAAATCATAAATTTTCAGAAGTATTACAAAATGCAAAAGCACCGATGCTGGTGGTGGGTTCTGCCGCCATTCGCCGCAAAGATGGTGAGGCAATCATCGCCCTCGCACAGGCCATTGCTGAAAAATTCGGCATGGTGAAAGAGGGCTGGAACGGCTTCAATATTTTGCATACGGCGGCGAGCCGCGTGGGTGCACTTGATATTGGTTTCGTGCCCGGCAAAAAGGGCAAAGACATCGAAAATATTTTAGCCACGGCTGAAAAAGGTGCCATCGAAGTGATGTATCTTTTGGGCGCGGATGAAATTGACGTAAAGCCGCTAAAGCACAGTTTTGTTGTGTATCAGGGCCATCATGGTGATGTGGGTGCGCATCATGCCGACGTGGTTCTGCCTGGCGCAGCGTATACGGAAAAGAGTGCGACCTATGTGAATACCGAAGGCCGTGTTCAGCGCACCACCATGGCAGTTTTTCCGCCGGGTGAAGCAAAAGAAGACTGGAAAATCATCGCTGAACTAGCAGAATATTTAGGCAAAGGTTTGGGGGTGCAATCTGTGCGCGAGCTTCGCGAGCAACTGATTGAAAAAGCACCGCATTTTGCTGAACTGGACTCTGTGGTACAAGGTGAATGGAAACCTGCCGCGAAGAAGGGAAAAATCCTCACGGAGCCTTTCAAACGCGCTTTTGAGAATTTTTACATGACAGACGTCATCAGCCGTGTGTCAAAAACCATGGCGAAGTGCACGGCAGAGTTCGTGAAGAAGAAAGGCAAAGAGGCCGCGTAAGATGGATTGGAATCTTTTGCTCAATGACTATGTGATTCCCGGCCTTGAGATTGTCGGTCGCATTCTGCTGATTACGGTGCCGCTCTTGATTTGCGTTGCATACCTCACATTGGCGGAACGCAAAATCATTGCCTTCATGCAGCTGCGTCGCGGCCCGAATATTGTGGGCCCGTTTGGTTTGTTCCAGCCTTTCGCTGATGCGCTAAAATTGATGGTGAAGGAAACCATTTTACCCACGCGCGCGAATAAAATCCTGTTCCTGCTTGCGCCGATGACAACCTTTATCCTTGCGCTGATTGGCTGGGCGGTGGTGCCGCTGGATAAAGAAATGGTGCTGGCGAACATTAACGTGGGTGTGCTCTATCTCTTCGCCGTTTCTTCGCTAGGTGTATATGGCGTGATTATTGCCGGTTGGGCGAGTAACTCGAAATATGCTTTCCTCGGCGCGATTCGTTCTGCGGCGCAGATGGTGTCGTATGAAGTCTCCATCGGCCTCGTGATTATCTGCGTGCTGATGGTGGCGGGCTCGCTGAATCTGACTGACATCGTGCTTTCGCAGCAAAATATGGTGTGGTGGAAAGAGCTGTTGTTGCTGCCGATGGCGGTGGTGTTTTTCATCTCGATTCTGGCAGAAACGAACCGTCACCCGTTTGACTTGCCCGAAGCGGAAGCGGAACTCGTGGCGGGCTTTAACGTGGAATATTCCTCGATGGCCTTCGCGCTGTTCTTCCTTGGTGAATATGCCAACATGATTTTGATGAGTGGCATGCTGGTGGTGTTTTTCTTCGGCGGTTGGTTGCCACCGATTGATATTGCTTTGTTTGCGGCAGTGCCTGGCATTGTGTGGTTTGCTTTGAAAATCTGCCTCGTGCTGTTTGCGTTCTTGTGGGTGCGTGCCACGTTCCCGCGTTACCGTTACGACCAGCTGATGCGCCTCGGCTGGAAGGTATTCCTGCCGCTATCGCTCTTCTGGGTGGTGCTGGTTTCAGCATGCCTCGTATATGGCCCAAAGGAGGCCAGCGCACTGAAAGCAGCAGAAAAGGCACTTGAGCAGGAAATTATCAATTTCGAAAAGAAAGAAGTTCCAAAATTGGAAAAAGAACTTCATAAGATTGAGCAAAAAATAGAAGAGAAATTTTAGGCAGAATTATGACAATTCTCGATAGAACCGCACGGGCGATTTTTTTAACGGAGCTAGTCTCCGGCATGTGGCTTACGTTTAAGTACATGTTTAAAAAGAAAGTCACCATTAACTACCCCTATGAAAAGGGCCCCATCAGCCCGCGGTTTCGTGGCGAGCACGCGTTGCGTCGTTA
>CAYXPR010000015.1:0-44481 GCA_964467255.1 uncultured Rickettsiales bacterium
AACCCACGTAGCCAGCTTGGAAGGCTGGAGCTCTACCATTGAGCTACACCCGCCTTCGGTAGGCTGCAACTCATGTACAGGGGCGCACTATTTACATGAAAAAGGAAAAGGTGGCAACAGGTATTTTACAAAAAATGAAAAAATCTATTCATGCGCGGGCGGAATCAACGCAACGCCAAGCAAAATAGGCATTTCATGCGGATGCGACGGCCACGCGAATTGCAGGGGCGGAAGAATTTTTGCATTCGGAAAACGTGCTTTCCACAGGCGCGGATTGTTAGGGTCCTTCATATTATCAATATCGGCCTCCCACAGAATAACGCCGCCTTTTTCAAGGAATGCCTTATCGTTAAGGCCGTTGGATTTAGCCGGATTTAGCTCGTCATACACTTTCGGGGTATCAGGGCTGAAGAACGCCACATTGCCTGCAAACCACTGCCCGCCGCCGATAATCGGCAGAGGCGACGCATATTCTGCATACCATAGGCGGCTTACGGCCTCGCTGAGCTGATTCCCCGGAAAATGCCCGCGTTTATGCAGCGCCAGCGTGAATTGTAGGGGGTAGGCTGCGGCGAAGCCTATATATATGGTGAGTAGTGCAATGGTAAGGCGCTTGGTTGCTTTGGGGCTTAGCCTGGGTTGCAGCCATAAAAAGAGCAGTAGGCCGCTGAAGCTCCATAATGGTGTGCCCCACATGGATTTTATTTTTGAGGCGGTTAAGAGTGAGAAAAGCAGGGTGAGCACCACGGGGGCAAGACCCATGACCCATGGGAAAGCTGCCCGAAAACCGAGCCCGTGGGGCATTTTTGGCTTCAATTTGAAGCCAAAGCCGATAAAAAAGGCCAAAAATAGCCCGAAAAGCGCCAAAAACTGCGAATATATGAACCGAATGGGGTAAAAAACATGGTTCAGGGGGCTATAAGCATCCTTATGTGAGGCACTTTCCAGATATTTAAGCCCACTGAACTGGTTTTCCAATGCCCAGAGCAAATGAAGGGCGATTATTGCAATAAAAACCACGCAGGAAAGGTAAAACCAAGGGTTTTTGAAAGATTTGAGGCCTTCCGGCGTGAATACAAGCATTAAAAACGCTGCCGCCAAGGGTAGTGCGGAGGTGTATTTCGCCAGCATGGAAAGTCCGGCCAAAGCAGCGGTAGCCAGCCACCAGCTGGCTTTTTGCCGCATCACGGCGTGGTAAAAAACGAATGCAAACCACGCCCACAAAGGCAAAAGCAGCATATTCGGGTTAAATTCTGGCGCGGTGAAGTGGTAATAATAGCAGCCCAGCAGCAGCAAGGTGGCAAGCAGGCTTTCTTCCTGTGGCATATAGAGCCGCGCGGTTTTCCAGACGGCAAGCAGGCATAACGCAACGCAAGCGGGGCTTAATATGAAATAAGCTTTCCAGAAAGGCGTGCCCACCAGTTCGATGAGGCCTTGGGTTATCCATGCGGCCAGCGGCGGGTGCTTTTCATAACCCCATTCCCATAGACGCCCCCATGTTACGCCCTCAATCATATCAAGCGGCGGATTATAAAACATCAGCATCGGCAGCGCCGACCACAGAATGACGTGGAGCAGCGAAGCGAAAGACAAAGTAGTGCGGGCTGAAATGTTTTTCATGTGCATGTGGCTTTAACGGATTTTAAACACTTATCCCTTATGCTACACTTAAGCAATATTTAAGGACGCATTGAATGCTTCGCCTCGCCGCCAACCATGAAAAAGATACCCCACAAGTTTCTCGCCAGACATGGCTGGGAAGCCTGAGTTCGTCGCTGTGGGGCAGCCAGTCCACGCAGTCAATTGCCAACGAAGGCTCAGGTCATGCCGAAGTACTCAGTAAAAGAGGTGAGGGCACGGATTTGCTTTCGGAGGTTACCAAACAAGCTACAGAGGGAATGCCCGGTATAAAAAAAGATGTAGAGGGTGAGCATGGTGGTTGTTCAACGGCGCTCAAAACATCGATGGCTGGCCGCCGCGATGGTTTTACACTGATTGAAACGATTGTGGTGATTGCAATTACAGCTGTTTTGCTGGCGCTCCTTCTCGGTGCTGTTCAAAGTGCACGGCAAGCGGCCAGAGACATGCAGGAGGCCAATAATCTCAAGCAGATTGGCCTTGCCGTACAAAATTTTCACAATGATCATAACCATTTGCCGCCGCTATTTAAGCGCCAGGTGGATCCTGCCACGCGGCTTACCTATATTGAATCACCCTTTGTGCATATTTTGCCTTATATGGAGGGCGGCAATACAATCGCAGCTTCCGCAAGCAATAACTGGTATGCGTATCCGCCGAACTCGACGCTGGAATCTCCGCCCGTGCTGCGCAGCCCAAATTCAAACAGCACGAGCCCGTTCAGAACAGACTATGTGTTTATTGCGGGTGGCAATGCCCCCAATATTCCCGCCAATTTTACCACCGATTTTGTACAGACAAACGCCGTGATGCGTGGTGATCATATTCCGCTGGGCACGGATAATGGTGCGTTTGTGGTCGACCGCAGTAATCCCGCAGCAGGTATACCGGGCCCAAGCCCAAGAACCAATATGGCTAGTCTTACGGATGGCACATCGCACACGGTTGCGGTAATGATTGGTCACGCGGGCGGTATCCCCGATGGCGCGAACGGCTTTTTGAACCCACACTGGAATAATTCGTTCACGACGGTGGGTACGCTCGCGGATGGGTATTTCACAAAAAAATTAGCTGCGGAAACCACGCAGGATGCGCTCATGAAAGTGAAGCCGGGTAATGCATTGTTCATGGATGGCAGCGTGCGTAAAGTGCCCGAAGGCGCAGATAGCTTCCTGCGCCGCGCAATTTCAAGCCGCAGCGGCGGCGAAGTCGTTCCTGATTTTTAGAACACTGCCCTTATTTTTTATGCTGTGTGATTCTTAGCCGCTCGATTGTGGCGACGCCATTCGCTCCAGCAATCGCTCTTATGCTAAACCAAACAAACTCAGCTCGTGGAGAATTGATTTCAAAACGTATTTGTCTTGATTGCCCCTTCGGAATGAAAATCCGCTCCTCGTAAAAGGGTTTTTCTTTATTCAGCATGTTGTTAAGGCGGACGCTGGCATTTATTTGCGCTTTTGAGTCTTTGGCATGCGCCACAAGCTCAAAGCGCATTAACTTGTTAGGCGGTAAATGTAGTTTGAGGTCTCCCAATAATAATTCATTGCCTTTTACATCCTTGGCAATATCGACCAGTGTATCGCTCTCAAAATGCCTATCGTTTTTGTGAACAAGTTCTTTAAATTGATCAACTACCGACGGCGGAAGCATCGCCGATTTTATGTTTTCTGAACGTAATGAATTGGTGCCAAGCCTGAAATTGCTGCAGAGCCACCGACCAGTAGCACAGACGAGCAACTGGTTCTCGGCATGCCTAAAGAACATGCGTTGGAAATAAGTGTTGGCAAATATATAGGGTCTGAATGAATCATAGTTCCTAAAGATGCTTCTGCCCCAAAAGGGCTGCTCATCAAATCCGAGATAATCTGTAACACTAAGAGGGATGTCGAGGTGTAAAAATTCTTCATCTATGGTGTTTGCAGGAACATCGGGGCCAAAAACCACCAGTGGCATATGATGTTGCGCAAGCATGTGCTTTATGTCGAACTGGCTGTTTGCTTCGCCGTTGACTTCGTCGGACGTGATAATTACTAGGGTATCTTTCAAAAGGCCCTTGCGCTCAAGCGATTCAAGAAAGTCATCTAATGCAAGATCTGTCGCACGGAAGGCCATTTTGTGCAGCTGCACATAGTCTTTGGGATTGCCCATTTCTTTTTGCAGCTTTTCCAGAAGGGGCGGTGGGATGTTATACGGATGATGCGTAGAGCTATTCAAGATAGAAATAAACCAAGGTTTTTTCTGCGAGGATAGTTTGATTGCGCGCTCCTCGGCCTTTGCAAAAAGCGTGATGTCATCTGCTCCCCACGTGCCATCATTTAGTATTTTGTCGTAATGCTTCTTGCCAATAATTTCCAAAAATCCAATTTTTTCACCGAATTTTTCTTTGCTCATGTACCCCAGGTCTGCACTTTGTATAAAGGCGGTGTGGTAGCCATTCTGCTTCAGGAATTCCGGTAAGCAAGTTTTTGTTATGATATTGTTCCATACAAGATCTGCCTTGGCTTCCGGTGCTTTTATATTGGGAAAATCATTGCATAACGCGACGTAAAGGCCGCGATTTGTTTGCCGCTGTAATGCCGTGAATTGTCTGAAGTTCAGCCCTTTTTGAGCGCGCGCGTAAAGATGCGGCATATATTTTTCGTGCACTTGCCACGCAGACATGCCTTCAATCATAACGAGGAGAATATTCTGTTTTTCGCCCGTGTTTCCAAGCAATGTTTTTCCGGAAAGGTCTTTTTTGTGTAAATCATACGTGCTGAGGGCAGATATTTCTGTGTCATCGTTGCAGCCAAATAACTGCAAGGCGATGTCTTCAAAAAGATTGGCTTGTATCCAGTTGGGTGAACGTAGGTGCATCGGAAAAACGCTGTACAACAAAAAGGCGCACGCAAGGAAGGCTCCGCTGGCGTAGGGGATGCATTTTTTTGCTGGGTATTTAATAAAGCGGGCTAGGAAATAAAAAATGCCGTAGGAGCCCGCCATAACGGCTAAAGAAAGAAGCAAGTTATAGAACATATTTTTTGTGAGGACCGAACCCAACAGAAAGGTTTTTTCAAAAGCGTAGGGGGCTAGCAATATGTTCAGGTGTGACTGGTTTGCACGAATATGTTCAAAGTTGAAAGCACTAAGGAATGCTAGCGCTACAAGAAAGATAATGGCAAGCAGCCTAAACCGCACAAGAGCCGATGCAGTGATACCCACTGCCATTGCGGCAATAATATCACTAAAAAAACTGCGGATGAGTGAGGCGTACAGTTCGCCATGTATTGTTGGATCCAAATTTAGGAAGTAAGAGTGTTCATACGCTCCTCTGCTATAAAACAAGACGAGCCGTGAGGTTTGCGAAAGCAAAAACCAAGTTAAACAAGCCAGCACAAGCCACTGTGTGTGTGTTCGTGCCAGAAAACCGTTTTGAAGGTTTTGTTTCATCTAAAATTTTATCGCGAAGTGCATGACTGTTACAAACGAATGCATTAATAATACCGGACGCTACCATTCTGTCATAAAAAAGGTAGCTCATAAACGGCGCAAGTTAATCATATTCTTTTTGTTAATCAACAGGATGTATGTTTTTTACTTTAGGCATTAAAAAAGCCGCCCTTTAAAAGGCGGCTTTTTTAAGTGGTGGAGGAGGAAGGATTTGAACCTTCGAACTCCGAAGAGGACAGATTTACAGTCTGTTGCCATTGACCACTCGGCCACTCCTCCACATTTCGGAAGGTATGTATCTATGATTATGCCTGACGTGTCAATAGATTGTGCAAATGTTTAATAACAGGCGAAAACGATCGCATTTCGCGAGAATGTTACAACTTTCATTCAGCGGTTTTATTTGCTACGATTTGCCGCCTTTTGCTTTGGCGTGGGCCTTCTGAATGAATTGATTGTGTATGCATAAAAAACTGTATCAAAAACATTACCCCCAGCTTATCTCTATTTGGTCGTTATTTTTTGCGGTGGTGCTGTTTAGTGTTTATTTTTCGTGGCACTGGCTGATTAACCATGATGTGGCCTACTTCATTCTGGCAGCGGAGCGGCTGCTTGATCGCGGGTATTACGACCAGATTGAGGCAAACCTTCCATTCGTTACATATTTTTCTGTTTTGCCAGTTTTGCTAGGTGATTTCCTGAATATTGGCAGTATTGCGGGTTTCTATCTGTTCGTAACGCTTATCATGTTGGGATGCACCTGCCTCGCATACAAGGAGCTTTCCGCTCACGAGGCTTTTCAAGATAATTTCATGAAAGCGTCATTGCTTGCCACAATGTCAGTTGGGCTGTTCCTGATTCCGGCCCTCTGCCGAATTTATGGGCAAAGAGAGAATTTATTCGTGGCGATGATAACGCCGTACCTGATACATAATTTTGTTTTGCTAAACGGCTGTAATAAAAAATCTCATCTGAGAGATGTGTGCATAGGGGTTCTGGCCGGGATTGGTTTTGCCTTTAAGCCGCAATTTATTGCATTTTTATTTTTTATGGAATTTTACATGGCGTACCGTTTGGGCTTTCGGCAGCTTTATCGGCGGCGTGAGCCCGTGGCGGCGTTATGTACTGCAGGCCTGCTGTACACATTCAACCTTCTTGTAGGGCCTCATTATTTCGAACAACTCTCTACCGTTAAAGCGGCGTATTGGGGCCATATGACTCCGTGGCTCATTATTCTTAAGCATTTCCTTATTTTTTCTTTACCCATTTTTTTAGTCATGGGTTTTCTGGTCATTTTAAAACGCAAAGATTTATATGGGATGCGAGCAGCTTTCCTTGGCTTTGTCTGTCTGGTGGGTGCTGGGCCGGTGCTTTTTTTACAGGGAACATCCTACTCTTATAGGATGATTCCATTATACTACTTTGCCCTGACGACATTATTTTTTATTTTCGCATTAAATAAAAACTGGCGCCGGTTATTTTTTCCGGTACTGATAATTTATGCCGCCATTATACTCAAAAACATTGGGCTTTGGCCGCCCTTCCGTGAATATTCGAGCTACCGGAAGAGCACCATTGAACTAGCTCAGGAGATTAAAAACTACCAACATCAGGGCGGTGCCATATTTTTATCATGGGATCTTTTAAGGCCGTTCCCTGCAACACTTCTTGCCGGAGAATCGTGGAAGCTGAGGGCGGCCTCTATGTTTCAGCTGCAAGCAGCTTACCCCAAAGAGCCTGAAAATATGGTCTACAACTCCTGTGAAGCCATGCCTCCGTATGAAAAGCTGGCGTATGATACCCTTGTTGAGGACCTAAAAAACGAGCAGCCTGCCGCTATTTTTTATGCATCAGGGGTACGGAAAGATTTTAATCTATTGGATTATTTAGCCCTGTGCCGGAGCGGGAGTTTAATAAAAGAAAATTATCGCCTAGCGAAAACACTCTACGACGTAAGCATATATGAACGTTATAAAAAATCCTCGTAGTCTTGCCGTATATTCCATTTTGAAAAATAGGTCCGTACATAGCGCCCTTATACTGTGTGGATATCTTTTTTATGTGGGAACGATGGTGCTTCACCATGAGTTTTGGCGCGATGAAATAGAGCCTTGGCTTTTGATGGAGGATATGACGCTATGGGACTATATCCATACAATGGCACAGCGAACAGGTCACCCAGTGCTTTGGTATGCGATGACGGAATTGTTCATTGCGGCGGGATTTTCAGTGTTCGCCTACCCGCTACTGCATTTCCTGATTGTAGGAGCAACTGCAGGACTGTGGCTTTTTAAAGCACCATTTTCATTAACCACGCGCATACTTTTCCTTTTTAGTTGGCAGATGGCCTATGAGTACGGAGTTATTAATCGTAGCTATATTCTTGGTATCTTTCTTTTATTCGCCGCCTTGGCTTTTTATCGCAGGAAGTTAAATTGGCCGATATTGTATTCGGTGGTTCTTGCTCTTTTAATGCAGGTGGAATCTTTTTTTGTGCCAGCGGCGGCTATTATCGGAACAGCCTTGTTCTGGGAGGTGGTCAGGAGCAAAAAAATCTCTCCCATTCGCATTGGTATACTTTGCTTAATCATGCTGGCATCTGGGCTATTGCTATTGTACCAAATCGTGCCTGCACCAGATAACCGGTTCGGCAACGCAGATATTTTCAAGCCAATAAATCAACCAAGTGCGCTGATTAACACAATAGCACGCGGTTGGTATGGCCATCTGCTATACACGTTAGATAGGCCAATAATACTTTCTTTAAAGGCGGGGCTTTTTATATTTATTGGCGTGGCGATGCTGTATCTGTATGCCGCTTGTCGTATGGCCTTCTTTTTAACGGCCCTTTCATTCGCCGTTCTTATGTATTTACAGGTCTATCAACTACCCTATCCTGGGCTCCAAAGGCACGGGGCACTGTTTTTCTTGTTTCTGATTGCCGGATTATGGCTGGCGGCACAAAAAGGTGGAGTAGAGCCGCGCTATTTTTCAGCCCTTAAAAAACCCCTGTTTATAGGCTTAAATGCGTTATTAGCAGTGACGGTTCTTGTAGGGGTATTTTTCGCAAAAAAAGAAATAAATAGCTCTTTCAGCGGAGCACTCAAAATGGCCACATATCTTGAGCAACAAGGGCTTTCAGGTAAGGAAGTCATTGTTTTTGATGAATCGGCCGGCCTGTCTGTTATGGTTTACTTGCAACGTAAAAATCCGGACAAGAAACTGTACTATCTCTGTGGTGAACGCTATATATCACGCCCTGCATACTTGAAACATGAGCAGTGCACTCAGGCACAATTTTTAGCGCATGTTGTAGCTAAAAAGAGCCCTGTTTTTTCTTTAGATGCGAATCCGCTGATTTTAAGCATTAGTGGTTTTAACTCGGATCTTTTGGAGCCGGTGCATATTGAGAGTGCGATAGAAGAGAGCTTTTATCTTTATAAAATAAAGGGTGAAAAATAGGTCATGGTAAAGACGGGTAGAAAAATAGAACACACAGCGATAGAGTTCTTTCCTAAAAAGAAGCCATCTGCCGTTATTGTGGTGATATGGAATGAAGGTGAGCGCATTAAGAAACAGCTTGCACGCATGCAAAGCCAAACGCCTTTTGTGGATATTATATTGGCAGATGGCGGAAGCAGTGATGGATCCACAGATCATGATTTTTTGAAATCGATGCAAGTGCAGGCGTTACTTGTGACGCAGGAACGGGGTCTGGGCACGGCATTAAGAATGGGCTTTGAATATGCTTTGCAGAAGGGTTATGAAAATATTATTACCATGGACGGTAATGGCAAAGACGGCCCAGATGCTCTCAAAACGATAGTAGAAAAGTTAAATGAAGGCTTTGAATTTGTTCAAGCATCACGCTTTGTGAAGGGTGGGGTGCATAAAAATACCCCAGTGGACCGCTTGATAGGTATTAAGTGTGTCATTAGCCCAGTGCTGTGGCTTGCGAGTGGTTTTCACTTTACCGACCCAACGAATGGCATGAAGGGTTTTAAGGCCTATGTGTTGAATAATGAAAAACTTGACGTATTCAGGCCAGAGTTTAACTCGTTTAATTTGCAGTTTTATTTAAACTATCGTGTGCCAAAGCTTGGGTATAAAACAACGGAAATTGCCGCTGAAAGAGTATATCCAGACGATGGCACTGTTCCGACAAAAATCATTGGTCTACGGCCGCGCTTTAAAATTATACGTGAGCTTATTGTCACGGCTTTGGGAATGTATAACCCAAGGTAATGCTTATTTTCTTGAGTACTTATCGTCTAATCGCACAATGTCTTCTTCATCGAAACTGGTGCCAAGCTGGATCTCAATAATTTCTGCTTTTTTGTCTCCGATATTTTCGATTTTGTGCGGTAGATTAATCGGTATAAAAGTGGACTCTCCTTGCCGTAGGGTAATTTTATCTGCGCCACGAGTGACCAATACTTCGCCCTCTATAACGACCCAGTGTTCATGACGTAACTGGTGTTTTTGTAAAGAGATGGATTGCCCCATATCAATGCTTAATTTTTTTATTTTATAATTTGTTGCCTCAGCAAGGATTTCAAATTTACCCCAAGGCCGATAATCACGAGTGCCGGAAGTAAGAAATTTTTTATAACCCTCTGATTGTATGGATTCGAATAATATTTTGTTATCAGCTGGCGCATCGGCGGGCGAGATGTATACGACATCGTCCTCTGCGATGACCTGGACATTGTTTAGGTTCTGACAAACGAGTAATTGTTTTTTGCTAATAAGCCTGCAGTTTGTAGAATCGATTGCGACAGCATGATCGGAGAGCAGGTTTCCCCCCTGTTTTTGGGAAATGCTTTCTGCAAAAGCCTCAAGTGTTCCGAGGTCATTCCACTCAATGTCGCCTTGGAATACCAAGCTTTCGGCTGTTTTATTCATGATGGCATAATCAAAAGAGATATCAGGCAACTTCTCAAAAGATTTGGAATCAAGCCTTAAAAACCCCAAATCAGGCGTTGCGTGCGTGAGAGATTCTTGTGTTAGTGCAAGAATGTCAGGGGCGTGTTGTCGGTAGTAATTCAAAAAAGTATCTGCGCGTGAAAAAAACATACCAATATTCCAGAGGTAGTTTCCGGATTCGGCATATGTTTTTGCGACGGCTTCTTCAGGTTTTTCTTTGAAAGAAATTACGGGTGATAGCGGTGAGGTTGATTTTCCTTTTTCAATGTAACCATATTGCGTGGATGCAGACGTGGGCTGCGCTCCAAAGATTACGATATGCTTTTTCAGTTTTTCAATATCTACAAGTTTTAGGAAATCGAAGAAAAAATTAAAATTCTTGAAGTAGTGGTCTGAGGGTAGCGCCAGCATTATGGCATCAGGGTCTTTGGCATGAAGATGGAGTGCGGCAACGGCCATTGAAGCGGCAGTGTTACGCCGTGCAGGCTCGAGCAGTATATCAAAGGGTGAAACGCCAATTTCGGCTAGCTGGTGCTTGGCCATGAAGCGGTAATTATTATTTGTTACAATAAGTGGGCGCTCAAAAACCGCTGCCCTAACGCGTGCCAGCGCATCCTTGAACATGGAGTGGCCATTCCGATACGGGAGAAATTGTTTTGGCATACTTTCTCTGGAAACGGGCCAGAGCCTGTTGCCTGATCCCCCACACAGAATCACGGGATATATCTTAGAGCTAAATTGCGTCATAACCTGTTATTTTTTCTAGCCCTTTTAATCCCAATCAGCTACGCTGTGGCGACGGTTGTATCTTCTAAAGCACGATAGTTAAAGTCAAATGAAAAACAATAAAGTGGCCTTCATTACTGGCATAACGGGTCAGGACGGTTCCTTGCTTGCAGAAATGCTGCTCAAGAAGAATTATCAGGTGCATGGCATGCTGCGCCGTGCATCAACGCACAACACGCCAAGAATTGACTCATTAATTGCCCGTAGTCTTAAAGCAGGCGCAGATAATTTTAAACTTCACTATGGTGACGTCACGGACTCTGCAAACATTATCTCGACACTTGATAAAGTGCGTCCTAACGAAGTGTATCATCTGGCGGGGCAGTCAGATGTGCAGGTGAGCTTTGATGTGCCTGAATATACGGCGAATGCAACAGGCCTCGGCACTCTGAGGGTTCTGGAGGCGTTGAGGGTGCTTGGCATGAAGGATGACGTAAAGTTTTATCAGGCCTCAAGCTCTGAAATTTATGGAAACTCTGCCTCGGTTCTACAAAATGAACAAACCCCGTTTAGGCCCTGTAGCCCGTATGGCATTGCGAAGCTATACGCCTACTGGATGACAGTTAGCTACCGCGAGGCATATGGGTTTCATGCCTCCAATGGCATTTTGTTTAATCATGAATCTTCCGTGCGCGGAGAAATGTTTGTCACGCGCAAGATTAGCCTTGGTGTGGCCGCTATTCATGCGGGGAAGGCTCAGCATATTATGCTTGGCAATCTAGATGCAAAAAGAGATTGGGGACATGCGCGTGACTATGTGGATGCAATGTGGCGGATGTTGCAGCAAAAAAAACCAGACGACTATGTGATTGCAACGGGTGAGACTCACAGCATTCGTGAGTTTGTTGAATTGGCATTTAGCGAGGTTGGTAGGCATATTGTCTGGAAAGGTAAGGATGCGGGGGAGAAAGGCGTAGACAAAAAAACAGGTCAGGTTTTAGTCAAAATTAATCCCTCCTTGTTCCGCCCAAAGGATATTGATTGCTTGATGGGTGATTCGAGTAAAGCCAAAAAAGCACTGGGTTGGAAAAGTAAAACGACATTCCCCGAACTGGTGCAGGAAATGGTACAATCCGACATCCGCGCCCTAGAGAGAGGAAGCGCGTGAGTGGGTATATTTTCCGCCTTGAGGGGAAAAAAGTCTGGGTGGCGGGCCATGCCGGCTTAGTTGGCTCTTCGATTGTTAGAAGGCTGAAATCAGAAAGCTGCCAAATACTGACGGCATCGCGCGAAGAGCTTGATTTAGAAGATCAGCGCTCAGTATTCGAGTGGGTGGCAGATACTAAGCCAGATGCTATTTTTTTGGCCGCAGCTAAGGTGGGTGGCATTGAAGCCAACCGTACCCTGCCGGCGGATTTCATTTATCAAAACGCTATCATCCAGACGAATGTGATGCAGGCTGCTTTTAAAAGCAAAGTCTCAAAGCTTCTTTTTCTTGGCTCATCGTGCATTTATCCGAAATTGGCACCACAACCCATAAAAGAAGAGGCGCTTTTAATGGGACCGCTTGAGCCGACCAATGAGCCCTATGCCATTGCCAAAATTCTTGGGCTAAAAATGTGCGAGGCATACCGCCGCCAGCATGGCTGTGATTTTATCTCCGTTATGCCCACCAATCTTTATGGCCCATGGGATAATTGGGATGAAAATCAAGGACATGTTATTCCTTCGCTTATCGCGCGGTTTTATCGGCATAAGCGGGAGAAAATCGGTAAGGTTCATGTGTGGGGCACAGGTAAGCCGTTGAGAGAATTCTTATATATCGATGACCTGGCAGATGCCTTGATATTTCTGATGCAGCACTATACAAGCGGAGTGCCGATTAATATTGGTAGCGGCGAAGAAGTCAGTATTCGTGAATTAGCGGATATGATTGCACAGGCTACTGGCTATGAAGGAGAGATTGTGTGGGATGCTTCCAAGCCAGACGGCACGCCTCGCAAATTGCTTGATTCAAGTAGACTCAACGCGATGGGCTGGAAGGCATCTACCTCGCTTGAGGACGGTTTAAAACGTACGTGCACTTCGTATATCAGCGCATTTTAACAAGAATATTCACAGTGGTTTTTAGCTATGGTACGCCGGAAAAATAATTTTAGCAGGGATGGAAACCGTCAATCGGCGGATGCAAGGCAGGGCGGCAGGGCTGGCAAAAGTCAGAATTCTGACAGGGGAGGGTCGCAAGACCGCTACTGGCTCTATGGTCGCCATGCGGTGCTTTCGGCCATTCAGGGCGGCAGAAAGATTCATCGTTTGTGGATAACGCAGGCGGCGATGGCACAGGATAAGGCCGCATTTACCGGCCTTACGTTTGAAATGAAATCACCGGAAGAAATCACCAGCACATTACCGCACGACGCGGTGCATCAGGGTTTGGCGGTGGAAGTGGGCAAGCTCGAGGAAATCGCGCTGGAAGAGGTCGATTTTTCGAATATTCGCCTTGTGGCGGTGCTCGACCAAGTCACAGACCCACACAATGCCGGCGCGATTCTGCGCAGCGCGGCGGCGTTTGATGTGGGCGCGGTGATTGTGCCAAAGCATGGCTCTGCGAGCGAAACAGCCACTATGGCAAAAGCCGCCAGCGGCGCGCTGGACTTGGTGCCGCTTGTCACGGTGAACAACCTTGCCCGCTCGCTGGAAGAGCTGAAAGAAATGGGTTTTTGGATTATCGGTCTTGATGGCGAGGCAATAACGGACATTCAGCAGATGCCCGCCTATGAAAAAATCGTGCTGGTGCTGGGCTCCGAAGGTAAGGGCCTGCGCCGCTTAACGGGTGAGTTGTGCGACCTGTTGGTGAAAATCCCGATTCATGGCCGCATGGAAAGTTTGAATGTGTCGAATGCGGCGGCGGTGGCATTTTATGCGCTGTCACAACGTGCTGCTTCTGGGAAATAACCATTATTATGCCTTATTTGTCGAAGATAGTGTCTGGTAAGCATCCGGTGCTTCAGGGTGTGGTGCTGATGCTGCTGACTGTTGCCATTTGGGGCGGCTGGGTGGTGGTGAGCCGCATGGGAGTGAAGGCAAGCCTCAACCCTTACGATATTGCGGCGGTGCGCTTTTTGGTGGCGGGCTTAATGCTGCTGCCGGTGGTGTTGCGGCGTGGTATTAAAATCGGGCCACTTGGCGCATGGGGCGGGCTTTTGCTGATGTTCTGCATGGGCGCGCCCTATAATCTGATGACGATTTCCGCATTTAAATTCACGCCTGCCTCGCATAGCTCTATCGTCTACGCGGCCACTACAGCGATGACCTGCATCCTCGGCTATTTCGTGCTGAAGGAAGAAATGCCTGCTAAAAAAATCATTGGCCTGCTGATTGCCATTTCCGGCATTTTACTGCTGATGCTGGTGAAGCCCTCGGTGCAGGAAAATGGTATGTGGATGGGACACTTGCTGCTGCTGGTGGCGGGCTGCATGTGGGGCGTGTATGCCGTATTCGCTAAAGCGTGGAAGGTCGATGCAGTGCAGGGTACTGCCGTGGTCGCGGTGTTTTCCATGGTGTGTTATCTGCCCATCTATTTCATTTTTATTCCGTCAAATCTAGCCACGGCGCCAATGGAGGAAATTATCTGGCAGGGTTTTTACCAAGGCGTGATGACGAATGTGATTGCGCTGATGGCGTATAATAAAGCGGTGGAGCTTCTGGGTGCGAGCGGCACGGCGATTTTTATTCCCCTTGTGCCGGTGATGGCTACGTTCGTAGCGGTGCCGCTTTTGGGCGAGGTGCCAAGCAATTTAGAGATGGCGGGCATTATCCTTGCGGCGCTGGGCGTGCTGCTGGCCAGCGGTGCGTTGGCGCACACTAAAAAACAGATGAGTTTACGCTTGCAGCGACGCAAAAAAGCACCTAAAAACTAAACCCCAGCATTGGACGCCGCTTTAGCTCAGCTGGTAGAGCAACCGCCTTGTAAGCGGTAGGTCGCCCGTTCGAGTCGGGCAAGCGGCACCATTTAAACGAATCTAAGGAACGAAAAGGAAATAGCATGGCAAAACATGGTGGCATCGCCGGCGAGCAGCTTCGCCAGTACATTCAGAAAATTGAACGCCTCGAGCAGGAAAAATCCGACCTCGCCTCTGATGTGAGGGATGCATATGCAGAAGCCAAAGCGAACGGCTTTGATGCAAAAGTCATGCGTCAGCTGATTAAAATCCGCAAAATGGATAGCAACGAACGCGCCGAGCAGGAAGAGCTGCTGGATATTTACAAACACGCACTGGGCATGCTGCCGGGTGATGCCGAAGCCGCCTAAACGCTTTTGCACCAGTTAAATAAAAAAGGGCTTCATCTGAGGCCCTTTTTTATTGCCGTGTCCTTAAAACATAACCCCTTCCGAAGTGTTACCTCCGGAAGGGGCCATGGAGAGAGGATCGTGAATATCGGGAACGAACTGCTTAACCCTCTGGGAAACTCTGTCGCTGTATTAGAGAACCGCCCTCTGGAAGGTGCAGTTTTCATTGCGGGTGAGGATTACGTTTTTCACCATCTCGTCATGCGAGTGGGCAACGGAAAGTTCACCAAAGTTAAAGTAGAAGCGGCAGACGTTATCTTCGTAAATGACATTTTCAGGGCGCTTTTCGCCTGCGTAGCAGGTGACGTGCGTCCAGTTGCAGCCACCGGCACTGGTGTATTTGGCTGAGTAGAATTCTTTTTCAGTTGGCTTTGCGCAGGCTGCGGTTGCGAGCAGGAGCAGAGCGGCGATTGCGATTTTTGCGATATTCATATAGTCCCCCAGAGTTCCTTCGTGTTTAATCTTATGTTTCTAATTATGTATAATTCGATAATTATAAAATTGTAGAACATTCGATATGGCTGGGATTATACACAGGAATTATGTGGCGTAAAGGGGTTTTTTTAAGAAAAATGAAAAAACTTTTTAAGGGAAAAATAGTGGAGAAATATCAATATGTTGTTTTGCTACTCGGTGTTTTCAGCATTCCGTAGTAGGGTCTCCATACCGATGTCGTCCACAAAATCAAAGGCTGTTTTACCCTCGTGGTTTGGGGCATTCAAGTTGGTTTTATAGCGCTTGGATGATATTAACATCATGATAAACATGCGTTTTTTCTGCTTCACGGCGCTGATGAGCAGGGTATTGCCTGCTCCATCCTGCAACTGGCCGAGGTCGATATCGTCGGCCAAAGCATCCAGCTGCGCCTTGAAAGCATCGAGTTTATTTTCACTAATTAAATCAAATAGTTGATGCCTTTTTTCTTCCACCTGAATGGGGGTATAGCGCGCCACCAGAGTGGGTTCGCGCAGGCCGAAATATTGTGAGAGCAGATTGTTCTTTCCGTATTTCCGGTTTGCGATATCCAGCGCTGTTTCATTGCGGGAATTTTTTGTTTTAATATCGAGGCCTACTGTTTCCACTAGAAACTTCACGACCTCCATCCGCCGCGCCTCAGTAATGGGGTAAGAGCCACCCGGTTCGAATGCCTCGGCAACATCGTGCAGCAGCGTATTGCCAGTGACGGAGTCAATATCCTTTAGGCTGCGGTGATTGCCTTGGGAATGGGCCTGCCGCAGGGTGTCCATGTCGGCTTTAATCACGGCATCGCGATACATGCTCATAGCGATGTGCCCCTGAGTGTGTCGAGGAACCCTTGTAAAATGTAGCTGGCGGCGAGCTTATCCACCACGGCATCGCGCCGCTGGCGGGAAAGGTCGGCTTCTTTAATGGCATGCATCACGCCTTGCGTGGAGAAGCGCTCATCCCACAGCAAAATAGGCAGGGGAGATTGTTTTGCGATGTTGTGGGCAAATTGTTTCACCGATTGCGAGCGGGCACTGACGCTGCCATCCATATTCAGCGGCAGGCCGATGACAAGGCCGCAAATCTCGTGCTCGGCACAGGTATCGAGCAGCGATTTTACATCGGCAGTGAATTTTTTACGGGTGATGGTGTGAAGCGGGCTTGCGATACTGCGGAGACTATCGCTTAGCGCAAGGCCGATGGTTTTTTCGCCGACATCCAGCCCAAGCAGGCGTTTATTTTTCGGTATCTGTTCAAGGAAGGCGTTGATGTTTTCCGCCAGCACGGGAATCAGACCAGCTCTTCAGCGGTGACCACTTTATTGCGGCCCGTTTTCTTGGCGGCATATAGAGCTTCGTCTGATTTTTTCAGCAAATCAGCGGCGGACGTGATGCCATGCCCTGTGGATGCCATGCCAACGCTGGTCGTGACCTGCACATGGTTTGGCGCGGCGGTGATGGGGAAGGGCACATCGGCAATGGAAGCGCGCACGCGCTCGGCCATTGCTTTGGCGGTGTCTTTGTCCGCACCGGGCAGCAAAATGACGAATTCTTCACCGCCGGGACGACAGGCAAGGTCAGTCGTACGCACGCCAGCTAAAATACGCTGGGCAAACTGCTTGAGCACTTCGTCGCCAATATGGTGACCCCAACCCGGTTTATCGTTGATGCTTTTAAAGTGGTCGATATCGAGCGAGAGCACGGAAAGCGGCGCTTTTTTTGCCATGCATTCCACAAAAATATTCTGGATGTGCGCGTCAAGATAACGGCGGTTATAAAGCTTGGTCAGGCTGTCCGTAATGGCGAGCGACACGCTTTCTTCGTAGTTCGATTTCAGTGCATCCTGATAGCGCTTGCGCTTGATTTGCGTGCGGGAACGCGCAATCAGCTCATTCGCATCAAGCGGAGAAACAATATAGTCGTTGATGCCCATCTCAAGGCCTTTGATGAGCAGCGCTTTGTCTTCAATATCCACCATAATCATGAGCGGCACATGGCGCGAGGCTTCCTGGCTTCGGATTTGCACGCACAGGCGCAGACCATCCGCATTGTCGAGCATGGTGCTGACAATAATCAGGTCCGGCGGCGTTCCCGCCGCTTTGGCCACGGCTTCCTCAGCCTTGGCGAACTCCACTACAAAGCCGTTAGCTTCCAGCGTTTCCTTCATTTGTTTTGACTCGACCACATCGTCATCTACCACGAAAACGCGCGCGCCTTTGGTGTCGTAATTTTCAGTGGTGGCTTGCTCCACAAGCCCGAATTGTGAGCCGGTTTTATCACGCAGGCGAAGCTCATCGAGCATGAGCTTTACGCGGGTGAGGGAGCGAATGCGGGCAAATAAATGCACTTCATTAATCGGCTTGGTAAGGAAGTCATCTGCGCCGCTTTGCAGGCCTTGCACGCGGTCAGAAATATCGCTGAGTGCGGTCACCATCACCACCGGAATATGCGATGTTTCGGGGTCAGCCTTCAGGCGTTTACAGGCCTCGAACCCATCCATTTCCGGCATCATTACGTCAAGCAGGATAATATCAGGCTTAAAGGTTTTTACCTTTTCGAGCGCTTCTTTGCCGGAATAAGCCGAGGCATATTCGTAATATTCGTTTGCCAGCTTGGCCTCAAGCAGTTTTACGTTGGGCGCTAGATCATCAACAATTAATACGCGTGCGGTCATGAGCGGGGGCTATTCTTCATCATGTTTGGTTGTAACTTCGCCGACATATTTGCGGATGGTGGATACAAAAATATCAATGGCGATGGGTTTTGAAATATAGGCTTGGCAGCCGCTGGCCATGATGCGGTCTTCGTCGTCACGCATGGCAAAGGCAGTAACCGCTATTACCGGAATATGCTTAATCTGCGGATTTTCTTTCATCTGCTTAATCAGGTCCACGCCTGAAATTTCGGGCAGCTGAATATCCATAATAATGAGGTCGGGCTGGTAACGTTCTGCCAGCATGACAGCCTCCATGCCACTGCGCGTTTCCATCACGCCGAGCGAGTGCGCCTCCAAAAGGTCGCGGAAGAGCTTTAAGTTCAGCTCATTGTCTTCCACGATAAGCACCTTTTTGCTCATGCGTTCGTCCTCAAAAATCTTTGCAAGGCGTTCAGCGTACAAGAGTTGCTCCTAAAAATCAAATTTTTCAACGGTTTATAAGTTTACCGGTTTTGCCGACCGTCAATCAGTTGCTGCACCACTTCGGGGTTTAGCAGCGTGTTGGTGTCGCCTAAGTTGCCATAATCATTCGCTGCAATTTTACGCAGGATGCGGCGCATGATTTTGCCGGAGCGGGTTTTAGGCAGGCCCGATGCCCACTGGATGATATCAGGCGTGGCGATGGGGCCGATTTCCTTGCGTACCCAGTTCACCAGTTCTTTTTTCATTGCGTCATCGGGCGTGATGCCTGCATTCAGTGTCACGAAGGCATAAATGCCCTGGCCTTTTATGGCATGCGGGTAACCCACAACGCCAGCTTCAGCCACATTATCATGCGCAACAAGAGCGCTTTCAATTTCAGCCGTGCCGAGGCGGTGGCCGGAAACATTAATCACATCATCCACGCGGCCGGTAATCCAGTAGTAACCGTCTTTGTCGCGGCGGCAACCATCCCCCGTGAAGTACATGCCGTTGAAGGTAGAAAAATAGGTTTCCACAAAGCGTTTATGGTCGCCATACACGGTGCGCAGCATGCCGGGCCACGGCTCGGCGATGCACAGGCTGCCCTCGCATTCGCCTTCCAGCACTTTACCGCTGTTGTCTACAATCACGGGTTTTACGCCAAAGAACGGGAAGGTGGCGGAGCCGGGTTTAAGGTCGGTAGCATAGGGCAGTGGTGTAATCATAAAGCCGCCCGTTTCGGTTTGCCACCATGTGTCCACCACGGGACACTTTCCATCCCCCACAACGCTGTGATACCACAACCATGCTTCGGGGTTGATGGGCTCGCCCACCGAGCCCAAAATGCGCAGCGAGGAACGCTTCGTTTTTTTGACCCACTCATCGCCCTGCGCCATGAGCGCGCGGATGGCGGTGGGGGCGGTGTAGAAAATATTCACCTTATATTTGTCGATAACCTGCCAGAAGCGTGAGTAATCCGGATAGTTCGGGATGCCCTCGAACATCAGCGTCGTGGCGGCGTTTGCCAGCGGCCCGTAGATAATATAGCTATGGCCGGTAACCCAGCCTACGTCCGCCGTACACCAGTAAATATCGCCCGGTTGATAGTCGAAGGCCAATTCGTGCGTTATTGCGACCCACAACAGGTAGCCGCCTGTGGTGTGTAGCACGCCTTTGGGTTTGCCCGTGGAACCGGAGGTATATAGGATAAAGAGCGGGTCTTCTGCGCCCATCGGTTCGGCGGGGCAGTCCGCCGAGGCTTTTTCCACCGCCTCGTGATACCAGATGTCACGCCCCTGTTTGAATGCCACCACGCCGCCGGTGCGTTTTACGACCATTACCGTGCCGGTAAAGTTCATTTTGCTTAAGGCTTCATCCACATTTGCTTTGAGCGGCACCTTTTTGCCGCCGCGCAGGCCTTCATCGGCTGTGATGATGAAGGTGGCTTTGCAGTCTTCAATACGGCCTTTCAAGGAATCGGGCGAAAACCCGCCGAACACCACCGAATGCACCGCGCCGATGCGTGTGCAGGCCAGCATGGCATAAGTGGCCTCTAAAATCATCGGTAGGTAAATCACCACACGGTCACCCTTTTTCACGCCTTGCGATTTGAGGGCGTTGGCGAGTTTGCACACTTGTTGATGCATTTCGGTGTAGGTGACTTTTTTGGATTCGCTGGGGTTGTCGCCTTCCCAGATGATGGCGGTGGTGTTTGCATGTTTCGGCAAATGGCGGTCGATGCAATTATAAGAAACGTTCAGTGTTCCGCCTTCGAACCAGCGCACGTGGATGTCACCTTTAAAGGCGGCATCTTTCACTTTGTCCCATTTTTTGAACCAGTGTAGACGCTCAGCCTGTTTTGCCCAGAAAGCCTCGGGATTTTCAATTGATTCACGGTAGAGTGCTTCGTATGTTTCCTTGGTTATCAGCGGTGTATGTGCGGGCTTAGGCGCCTTAAACAGGGTGTTTGCGGGGCTGCTGAGGTGCTCTTTGGGCTTATTCATGTGCTTGTACCCTTAACCGTGATGCCGGAGCACTCTAATTTAAGGATAAAAACCGAATTGAAAAGCCATTTCTTTGCTCATTGCTCAGCCTCAGTTTTGCTAGGGTTTTTGATAATAGTAGTTGCAAATCACAGTTAAAAATTGTTTTTTCACCTGTCCGTTAACGCCTTGTTAACGATATTCTTTTAAAGTCAGTAACGTACCCAAAGCAAAACAAGCTGCTTTGACGGCAATGGATGAGAGAGATACGACACTATGAAGAAAACATACGCTGGGTTGGTGCCTGCACCGGTTAAAGGCCAATATACGGATGCACATGAGGCAAGACCTTACTCGCAACGGCTGCAGGAGTCGATTGCAGAGATGTTTCTGCGCATGGTGGCAGAAAAAGATCCGGAAGTAGCACGTTTGTTGCAGAAAAAACTGGATATTGCTGAAATCGACGGCAAAGCATTACGCAGACAGCAGAATGAAGCGTTGCTTGCAAGCATTCCGGTAGATAAGCGAAATCTGTTTGAAGAAATGAATGCCAAGCTGGTGGATGTGCAATGGCGCGCCCGCAAAGTGGCTGGTATTGGCGTGCTAAATGCACTGGCCGAAGTCGGCGTAAAAACCGGTGATACGTTTGGTGAAGTATTGGAGCGCCTTAAAGAACAAAATGTTCCGGCTGCTAAGGTGCAAGAACTGGTGGATGGATTAAAAGTATGGCCGAGCCTGACCACGCACCCCACCAACCCGACATCGCTGGATTATACGCTGCAAGGCTTGGCGGTGGATAAAGCACTGGCAGACCCAGCCACGCAGCAGAAAGAACTTGAGGCATTGCTGCGCAAAGTGCGTGACACACAAATGGATGAAACGCCCAATCAGAGCGGTGAACGCAAAAAAACGCCGGAAAAAGAAGCAACCGAATTGCTCGCGATTCTGGATGTGATTTATGATTCAGCTGCTGGACCACAGCATAGGTTGCGTACTGCCCTTGACCAAAATGGCTACACGGATGTTGAAATTAAAAATCCGCTGTTGGATTTAAACGTGTGGGGTCCTGGTGATGGCGATGGCAACCCGAACATGACGGCCGAAGTGCTGGGTGCATTTATAACCCGCGCAAAAACCCGCATCCAGGAACGCTATGCGGATGATATTAAACGGCTGGCACCTGCGCTGCGCGCAGAAAATTATGGTAAAGCTGCGGATGATTTAGAAGCAATCGGTGCGCGGCTTGGCAGCTATGGCAGTGATGAAAAACGCCTTGAGGCGGATGTAAGTGCTGTGGTGGCGCAGGTTGATAAGGGCGCTAAAAACTATGCACTGCTGGATGATTTTGAAACCAAAGTCGAAACGTTCGGCACGCGCTTTACGCGTATCGACGTGCGTCATAACTCAAAAGATTTGATGACGGCGGTAGCGCGTGTGCTAGAAGCGACTTACCAAATCACCAGTGCGTTAGAATTTATGGAGATGGATGCGGATAAACAGGCCGCGCTCATCAAAACAAAATTCAACGACCCAGAGTTTTTGGCGCGCGTGAAAGCGCTTAATCCCCAAGCGATGATTGACACCACAAACGGTGAAGACAAAGACGGACAGACGGCAATGCGCGTGCTGACCCGCATGCGCGTGATGGCTGAAAACCCTGAAATGTTCCAGAAGCTGATTATTGCGGAAACCACATCGGCAGCGAACGGCCTTGCAGCATTGCTGATGCTGAAGGCAGCCGGTAACGAAGTGGCGAATGAGAAAGCCGCCGTAGACGTAGTGCCGCTATTTGAATCGCGCAAGGACTTGGAGGAGGCACCAAGAGTGGTGCACACGCTGTGCACCGACGAAGTGTTCGGCGCGCATGTGAGAGCTCGCGGTTATATGCTTTCCATGATTGCGAAAAGTGATACGGCACGCCTTTCAGGTCCTGGTGTGCAGGGTCAGCAGGAAGAAACTGCCGGCAAACTGCTCGCGCTAAACCGCGATAGTTACGGCGCGGATATGTATGTGATGGCAGGTGGCGGTGACGATCAGATGCGTGGTGGTGGCCGAATTGTGGAAACGCCACACGTGATGCTGCGTGCTGAAGCGCGTGAAGGTGGGCACTACCCTGCTAAATTAGCAATGACCTTACAGGGCTTGCAGTTGCAGCTTATTTTCGGCGCTCCGCTACTGGCAGAAAACTTTCAGGAGAGCTTTGCTGCACAGAGCTTGCTTGCCAACGCTCGTGCCACTGGTTTGGTGGAATGGCGCCCCGTGCCGCCGGGTGTGAATGAAACGCAGGCGTACTTGCACGCCAAGGAATATTTCCGCGAGGCAATGGATAGGTATGAGCAGGCGATTGGCGATAAAGGCAGCCCTGCGCGTGAAACCATCAAGGCTTACTTTAGCAGTTTCCCGTCTGAAATAATTGAGTGGTCTAACAAAAGCTCTCGCCCTGGCGCGCGTACAAAAACAACAGACCCGATTGAAGGCCGTGCGATTAGCCTCGATCAACGCTCGAAGCACGATGGTGCATACCTGACTGCTACAGTAGGTTTGGTGAGTGCGCTCGAACACTTGGCCAGTATGCCCTATTACGGCAGTAAGGGCGAAGACGGTGAGCCGATTTCTGCACTCCGCCACGCCTATATGGGCAATAAATCTTTCCGCGATAATATTCGTATGCAGGCTGTGGTGCTGCACCAGAAAGACTACGACATGGCGTGGATGAAACATGGCGAAAGACCAACACCAGAAGAAGCGGAGCGCTTAGCGCTGGCGTATAACCCCTCTTCAGTGAACGATCCACGTGTGTTTTTAGCTGCACTTGAAAAATCAGACCGCAGGGAAGCCGCGCTGATTTATGAAGCCATCACGGGCGAAAAACCCGCGCCGGATATTTCATTAAAAACGCCGCTTGAGGCTGGTTGGCCAAACCTTGCCGAGCAAATGGATTACCGCGAGCGTCAGTCGGAATGGTCGAAGTTGATGGAAGTGTACTGCATCAATAAAATCAACAAGTGCCATGAAGATCGTGGACCCATACCAGATTGGCTACGCGAATTGGCGTACCATGCGTATGTCGGCGCGAACCCGACCTATAGCTCGCCAAGCTTCAGCTTAACGATGACCGACCCTCAGAAGGAAGGCAAAGTGCAGCTTTCCGAAAGAAACGAGCGTATTGAGGCTTCGCTGAAGATGCCGCAATGGTCGGGTGGTCGCAGCGTGACGGATTAAAGGATTTCTTCCAATTTTCCGGTCAGGAAGGCGTAATCTAAAAAGGTGAAGCGGTTGCGCGTGAACAGCGCATCCATACAGGCTTTGCGGTAGGCCTCTTTCGGCCAGCCGATTTCATCCGGCGTGGTGGGGGTACCAGCAGCCAATAACGCTGCCCTGATTGTTTCTGACGGCACCATGATTTTTTTCAGTTGATTGACCATCTCGGGCCAGAACTTGTCGATGCGCTGGTTCATGCTATGGGCCTTTTCGGGGGTGATTTCCTTTTTACGGTATTCCGCCCGGCACTGGGGTCCAAGGGTTGCCCCAAACTGCTTGTCGAACCATGCGTCTGGTAGCGGGTGGTGTTTCACCTCGAGCTGTTGTTCAATCAATTTTTCCTGTAGGCGCGCAAGGGTAAGAGTGGTGACGGCAATCTGCTCGCCATGGAAGCTTTGCTGAAGAGTTTTTCCGTGCCGCATCTCCATCGTGTGGGCAATCATGTGCTCGGCTTGGCTGGCAGGGTAGCTGCCGCCGCACAGCACCATACCAAGGCCGGAAAGGATTAGATTTTCACACAGAATTTCAATGGCTTCCTTATTTTTATGGACCGCACGGTCCACTGAGGGAATCAGCCTTTTTTCGTTGTCTTTTAGCCACTCGAAGGGGGTGGAGATGTAGTCTGAGCCCAGCAGGAAGTAAGAGAGCAACCAGTCGGCCTGTGCGGTGCTTCGGCAGAGGCTGTCGCCGATGCCGCTGCTGATTAGCCGGCGGGGTGCCTGAGCCATTACTGCGGTATCCATCCATATCATTTTTGGCATGTGGGCGGGCAGGGTGTGCTTGAACCCGTCTTCCTCCTCAATCGAGGCGTTGGCGGAGGCATACCCATTCATGGAAGGGGCGGTGGCAACAACCGCATAAGGCTTACCCGCCGTGTATGAGGCAAATTTAACCAAGTCATTGACTGTTCCGCTGCCTACTGCAATCAATAGACCCGCATCGCCGACCATGGAATGGATATGCCTCACCTCGCGCACACTGGGGCGCACATGCTGGGGTAAAATGATGGAGCTCACTTGATAGTGCCGGTGTAAAATCTGTTCCACGCGCTCGGCAGCCACCGGATGCGTATTGGCATCGCTGATAACAGCCACGCTATTAATGCTGGGGAAATGCTTTGCCACCAGCTGGCCAACTTTTTCAATCGCACCAGCCTCAATTATTACCTTGTGAATAGGAAACTCCACCACATGTCCCTGCAACGGGTGGCGTATGCCGCGCTTTAACAGGTCATCAATCAGGGTGGTGGACATAGGGTTCCTTGAGCTATCCAGAGAGCAAGAAATTTTCTTGCATTTTCAATGCTGTTTAGCATACTAAGCCCCGATTAAAGACTATAACCCTATTATTTTCCAGCGATTTTAAAGGATAAGCATGATTGGTTTCCGTGGTGCCCTGATGACACTCACTCTGGTTGGTATGCTGGGCGCAAGCTCTGCGGCTTTGGCAAGTGGCGCCGAAGGTTTTGCTCCGTGGCTGGAAAATATGAAGCAGGAAGCACTCGCCGCTGGCATCAGCCAGCCAACGGTGGATGGCGTGCTCGGCAAAGCCGTGTTTTTGCCTAAGGCGATTGAGCTCGATAGAAAGCAGCCGGAAATGAAGCTGACCATGCACCAGTACTTAAAGAAAGTGGTGAACAAGGCGCGGATTCAAAAAGGCCGCGAGATGATGCGCCAGCACAGGGAACTGCTGGAAAGAATTGGTACAAAATACGGTGTTCAGCCGCGTTTTATCGTGGCGCTGTGGGGCATTGAGACCAACTTTGGTGGCAACATGGGTGGCTTCAAGATTGTGGATGCGCTGGCCACCATGGCCTATGAAGGCCGCCGCGCGGACTTTTTCAAAGATGAGCTTATTAAAGCGCTGAAGATTATTGATGAAGACCACGTGGATGAAACGAAAATGGTGGGGTCATGGGCGGGCGCAATGGGGCAGACGCAGTTTATGCCTTCCAGCTTTTTGAATTTTGCGGTAGATGAAAATGGAGATGGAAAGCGCGATATCTGGGGCACACAGGAGGATGTGTTTGCCTCTATCGCGAACTATCTCAAAAACGTCGGTTGGGACGATGAGCTGACCTGGGGCAGGGTGGTAAGGTTACCGGCTGACTTCGACTATTCACTTGAAAAACAAGAGTTTTTACTTGTAGAATGGCAGCAAAAAGGGGTGCGGGCCGTTGGCGGGGGCAATCTTCCGGATAAGCCACTGAAAACAAAGCTAATTTTGCCAGAAGGTAAGGAAAAAGATGCGTTTTTAGTTTACTCCAACTATGAAAGTATCTTAAAATGGAACCGTTCAAACTTCTTTGCGGTAGCCGTGGGTAGTCTCGCGGACGCCCTTGGCTATTAACAAGCGATTACTAAAATTTTAGTAAAATCCTCCCCCCTTAACCAACGAGAGACTTCAGTATATGATGATTGCTCGCTTTCTTAAGGTCGTTAGGAACATCGCGTGGGTAAGCTGCGTGAGTCTGGTGGTGTTTGCCTGTAGCAGCTATGGCTATTACTCCACGGTAGACAAATACCGCCCCGAGTCATACCGCCCCTCGTTCCTGAGTTATTTTAAACGCCCACCTTCACGGACGGAAAACTGGGATAACTATAAAGTCGGCGCGCCTTACAAAATTAAGGGTAAGTTGTATAAGCCCAAAGAAGACGAGAAGTATAAAGAGGTGGGCTATGCCTCGTGGTATGGGCCGAAATTCCATAACAAGCTGACGGCAAATGGCGAGATATTCGACCGCCATGATATTAGCGCGGCTCACAGAACGCTGCCCATGCCATGCATCGTACGCGTGACCAATCTTGAAAACGGTAAAACGCTGCTGGTACGTGTGAACGACCGCGGCCCGTTTGAAGATGGCCGCATTCTCGACCTTTCGGAGCGTGCCGCTGATTTGCTTGGCTTCCGTGAAAAAGGCGTCGCAAAAATAAAAGTGGAATTTGATAAGGTGCAAACGGCAAAGTTATTCCACGACAATCACGATGTGGATGCGCCGCCTGCGCCGCGCGTGCAAACGGCTCGCCACCATACCTCACCGCGTGAGACCACGATGGAGGCGCGCCTGCATACCTACGACCAGCATTTCGTGCAGACCGGTTCCTATAGTTCGCGTGATAGTGCGAGCAGTATCGCAAAAGGCTTGAACAAATTGGGGAATGTGCGTATTGAAGAAGCAGAGCTTCGGGGCAGTATTCTCTATCGCGTGAAAGTAGGACCTTATAAAACGCAGGAAGAAGCCGGTAAAGCATTGGAACAGGTAGCGTATCTAGGATTTGATGATGCAATTATTGTCGGTAAATAAACTTTCTGTATTCTCTTTTTTTCTTTCCGTTTTTTCTCTTTTATTTTTAGCAACTCCGGCGCAGGCGCAAGAAGGCGGTGGTTTCACCACCACGGCGGAATTTGCCGTGTTGCTAGATGTAAATAACGATTCGTTCCTTTACGAGAAAAAAGCCGATGAGCGTATGACGCCGTCATCGATGACGAAGCTGCTGACCACCTATATTCTGTTTGAGCGCCTTAAAAGCGGCTCGGTGAAGATGGATGACACTTTCACCGTGAGCGAGAAGGCATGGAAAATGGCTGGCTCCAAAATGTTTGTGAGCGTGAATGCCCAGACAAAAATTGAAGACCTGCTAAAGGGTATCATCATTCAGTCTGGCAACGATGCCTGCGTGGTGGTGGCAGAAGGTCTTTCTGGTAGTGAAGAAGCATTTGCTGAGGAAATGAACCATGTGGCGGCAAAGCTGGGCATGAAGAACTCGCAGTTTAAAAATTCTAGTGGCTGGCCTGAGCCTGACCATTATTCCACCCCGCGCGATTTGGCGATTTTGGGCAAGGCGCTGATTCGCGATTTCCCCGAATATTACCCCATGTTTGCGGAAAAAGAGTTTACGTTCCACGGTATCCGCCAGCACAATCGCAATCCGCTGCTAGGCAAAAGCATTGGCGTGGATGGTCTTAAAACGGGCCATACCGAAGAGGCGGGTTACGGCATTGTTGCCTCTGCCCTGCAGGATGGCCGCCGACTGATTTCAGTCACCAACGGCATGAAGAGCGAGAAAGAGCGTGGTACGGAAACCGAACGCCTGCTGATGCATGGTTTCCGCGACTTTGAACACCGCGTGCTGTTTAAAGCAGGGCAAGTGGTGGATAATGCCGATGTCTGGTTTGGTAAAACCCCAACCGTTCCGCTGGTGATAGAAAAAGACGTTGCCTTCCTGCTTAGCCGCCGTGGTAATCACGGTATTAAGGTGGCGGTGGCTTACGAAAGCCCTATCCCTGCGCCGATTGCTAAAGGCCAGCAGGTTGCCGAGCTGGTGGTAAATAAACAGGGCATGGAAGAAACCCGCATTCCGCTTATCGCGGGTGAAGATGTGGCAGAGCTTTCCTATTTCAGCCGCCTCGTGCAAAAGGCCAAAATCCTTATTCTGCAACCATAAGCGATGCCCGCCGCCAAGTTCATCACGTTTGAAGGGGGTGAGGGCGCGGGGAAGTCTACCCAAATACGCCTGCTTGCAGAGGCGCTCAAAAATGCAGGCATTCCGTGCGCGATGACGCGTGAGCCGGGCGGCACACCTGAAGCGGAGGCCATTCGTGGCTTGCTGGTGAGCGGTGAGCCGAGCAAGATGGACGCGATGACGGAATTGCTTTTACATTATGCCGCGCGCCGCGACCACGTAACGAAATCCATCCAACCCAAGCTGGCGGAAGGCACATGGGTGGTGAGCGACCGTTTTTCAGACTCCACACTGGCGTATCAAGGCCACGGCCACAAACTGGGTGAAGAGGTGGTGAAGAAGTTGCACAAAATGGTGCTGGGAAAGTTTTTGCCACACTTGACCTTTGTGCTCGATATTGAAGTGGCCGATGGCATACGCCGTGCGGAAGGCCGCGGCGCAGCTGAAAACCGCTACGAAAAAATGGGGCATGATTTTCATGAACGCCTGCGTGATGGGTTTTTGGCGATTGCGGCTGCAGAGCCCAAACGCTGTGTGGTGGTGAATGCGGCCCGTAGCGTAGCAGAGGTGCATACGGATATTATCCGTCATGCGAATGAACGCCTGAAACTCAAACTCATTCCGGCGGCATTGCCATGACGGAATTTAAAAAACCACAGCAGAACCCTACCGTGTTTGGCCATGAAGCTGAAGAAGCTGAAATTCTGCGTGCTTTTGCTTCCGGCAAGGCGCATCACGCATGGCTTATTTCAGGCCCCAAGGGCATTGGCAAGGCCACGCTGGCGTACCGCATGGCGCGCTGGGTGCTCGATAGTCCCGCAGCGGCCCGCAAAGCGGAAGTAGATACCTCGCAGCAGGGTTTGTTTGGCGAGTTGCTGCCTGCGCCCGTGGCGGAAACGCCCGCTGGTTTGGCGATTGATGAAACCAGTCATACCTTCACGCAGATTGCCGAAGGCTCGCACCCCGACCTGCTGGTTATCAGTGAAGAACAGCCGGATGAAGATGGCAAAGTAAGGCAGGAAATTTCGGTGGATGAAGTGCGCCGTGTGGGGCATTTTCTTTCACTCACTTCATCGCAATCGGGCTGGCGCGTGGTAATTGTAGATAGCGCGGATAATATGAACCGCAACGCCGCAAACGCGCTACTAAAGCTACTGGAAGAACCGCCTGCGCGGGCGCTCTTTATTCTGGTGAGCCATGCACCAGGGAGGCTGCTGCCGACCATTCGTTCGCGCTGCCGCTTCCTAAAATTACGCCCGCTGGCGGACCAGCCGATGAAGCAGGTGCTGAGCGCTGCTGCGCCTGACATTAACGACGCTCAGCTGCGTTTTGCGGCCACGGTTGCCCCCGGTTCGCCAGGCCTTGCGCTGGAATATAGCACCGATGCGGCGCGCGAGATGTATGGTGTGCTGCTTTCCATTTGCCGCAAGTTTCCCGCACTCGATATTCAGCAATGCCTTGAAATGGTGCAGCAGGTGACGTCTAAGAGTGACCCCGCCGCATGGCACCGCTTTGGTTACTTGCTGCAATATTTGATTGCCAGCACCGCGCAAGGCTCGATGACGGGGATATGGCAGCCAGAGGCTGTCAGCGGCGAAGCAGAGGTAAAAAAAGCCCTCGCATCAAAAGCTTCCCTTGATAAATGGGCGGATGTATGGGAAAAAGTGAACCGCATGATGGTGGACGTGAACCGTGTGAATATGGACAAACGCCACACCGCCATCTGCATGCTTGAGGCGGTGAAATCAGTTGCTGCCTAAGCCAAGTAACATTTTAAAGTAGATAAGAGGTGCGGATGGAAGCGTTGCAGACATTGCTGGGTCAGTTGGTGGATTTCATCGGTAGCATGGGCTACTGGGGTATTTACATCCTGACCTTCATCGAAAGCACCTTCGTGCCGCTGCCAAGTGAGCTGGTGGTGATTCCTGCTGGTTATCTTGCGCATCAGGGCTTGTTTAACTTCTGGATGCTGTTTTTAGTTGCTACGGTTGGCACGCTTTCCGGTGCTGTGTTCAATTACTGGCTTGGCATGACGCTTGGCCGCAAATTCCTGCTTGCTTATGGCAAATATATGTTCATTTCGGAAGAACGCTTCAAAAAAGTGGAAGAATTCTTTAAAGAGCATGGCTCTATCTCTACCTTCAGCGGCCGTTTCATTCCTGGTGTTCGCCATCTGATTCCAATTCCGGCTGGTATTGCCAAAATGGATTTCAAAAAATTCTGTATCTACACCACGGCGGGTGGCGGCGGCTGGATGCTGATTCTGCTCACCATCGGTTACCTGATTGGCGATAACAAGCAGCAGGTAGAAGAGTCGCTGCACATGGTTCAGGCGTTTGTTGCTGTGTTCCTGATTCTGCTGGTGGTCTCGTATGGCTGGTATTATAGCCGTAAGAAAAAAGGCCCGCTTTCAAACCTTGATGTGATGGTGCCCTCGAGTGACGTCATGAAACCGCTGAAGGGTATGAACAAACCGACACCTCATAAGAAAGAGGAAGAATCAGAAGACATGATTTACCCTGCCACGCAGGCCATGGAAATGCTGCGCGAAAATTCGCGTAAAAAACCTGCCACGCGCAAAAGAGCGACGAAGAAGAAGCCAGCAGGCAAGAAACCGGCGGCGAAAAAGCCAGCGGCGAAGAAGGGGAAAAAACGTGGCGGGAAAAAGTAAAGCTTTTTACATCACCACGCCCATCTACTATGTTAACGATTCTCCGCATATCGGGCATGCGTATACCACCATTGCATGCGATGTCATGGCGCGCTTCATGCGGCTGGATGGTGCTGAAGTAAAGTTCCTGACCGGCACGGATGAACACGGGCAGAAGGTGGATAAAGCCGCCGCTGCCGCGGGCAAAGCGCCGCTGGCGTTTTGTGATGAAGTGTCGCAGCGTTTTCGCCACTTGGTGAAAGACCCGAACCGTGTGGATGGCGGGGCGAACATTCTCAATGCTTCCAACAATGACTTTATCCGCACCACCGAGCCGCGTCATTTAAAGGCCTGTCAGGCATTGTGGGAAAAGCTCAAAGAAAGCGGGCATATTTATCTTGATGAATATGACGGTTGGTATTCCGTGCGCGATGAAGCCTATTACGCAGAATCAGAATTGATTGAAAAAGACGGCAAAAAATTAGCCCCCACTGGCGCAGAAGTGGAATGGGTGCGTGAGGAAAGTTACTTCTTCCAGCTCAGCGTGTTTGGCAAAAAGCTGCTCGAATTTTATGACAAGAACCCTGACTTTATCGTGCCGCAATACCGCATGAATGAAGTAAAGCAGTTTGTGAAAAGCGGGCTGCAGGACCTTTCCGTGTCACGCACGAAATTCGGCTGGGGCATTCCGGTGCCCGAGCGCAAAGGCCATGTGATGTATGTGTGGATTGATGCGCTGACGAACTACCTGACCGCCGTGGGTTACCCCGATGTGAATGGCGAAGAATATAAAAAATTCTGGGCGCCGGACGATGAAGCCAAGCAGCGCGAGGAACACCCGGATTATGTGCGCGGCAATGCCGTGCATGTAATTGGGAAGGACATCCTGCGCTTCCATGCGGTGTATTGGCCCGCGATGCTGATGGCGGCAAACTTGCCGCTGCCGAAGCAGATTGTGGCGCATGGCTGGTGGACCATTGAAGGTGAGAAAATGAGCAAGTCGCTCGGCAACGTGCTTTCCCCGCAGGACATGATTACCAAAGCAGGCGGTGTGGATCAGCTGCGTTACTTCATGCTGGCGGCGATGCCGTTCGGTAATGACGGTGATTTTGCCCAAAGCCGCATGGTGGAAAATATCAATGCTGACCTTGCCAACAATATCGGCAATCTTGCCCAGCGTACCTTGTCGCTCATTCAGAAAAATTGCGACGGCAAAGTGCCGGAGTTTGATAACTCGCTGCTGGATGATGACGACAAGGCGCTGCTCAAAGAAGTGCAGGTGACGGAAAAAGGCACGCCTGCTATTGTGCGTAAGCGCTATGAAAACGGTGAGTTTCGCGAAGTGCTGGATGACATCAAGCGCATGGGTTTTTATGCTAACGAATATATCGATAAAAAAGCGCCGTGGACTAAGGCTAAAACCAATATGGTTCATGCCCACACGATTTTATATCACCTTGCTGAAGCAGTGCGCTGTATCGCAATTATGCTTCAGCCTTTCGCTCCCAGCGCGTGCGCAAAAATATTAGTGCAGGTGGGTTATGATGAAGAGGAAGCTAATGCGGGCGTTCCTTTCACGAAGTTGAGTCCAGACTTTAAACTAAAACCCGGCACAGCGCTGCCGGTGCCGCAGGGGGTGTTCCCGCGTTTGCAGGTGGAGGCTAAAAAATGAGCTGGATGAACGGGTGGTTTTATTTAGGCGTTGGCTTGCTGCTTTCCATGATTGGCAATCCGCTGCTGAAAGCCGCTAACGGTTTTGAAAAGCCGCTGCTGGGTGCGGTTGCCATGGTGATGATGTTTGCGGCCACGTTCTTTTGGGCGATGAGCATTAAAACTTTACCGCTCGCTGTGGCCTATGTGATTTGGAGCGGGGTGGGCACCTTCGTATTCGCCATTATCGGTATGATGTATTTCAATGAGCCGATGACGGTACTGAAGGCCGTATTCATGCTGCTGGTGCTAATAGGTTGTATCGGGCTTAAGGTTATCACCAAGTAAGGCGCAATTATGCTGGTTGATTCGCACTGTCATTTGAACTATCCCGAATTCGCAAACCTACCGGATTTTTTGAAGCGGGCCGAGAATGCAGACGTAAAGCTGCTACAGACCATCAGCACCAAGCGCAGTGACTTTGCAGTGATTACCAAAATCGCGGAAGAGAATAAGCAGGTGTTTTGCTCCATCGGCATTCATCCGCACGAAGCGGAAGACCACACCGATATGACGGTAGCTGAACTGGTGAAATGGGCGGCGCACCCGAAGGTGATTGGTATTGGCGAAACCGGCCTCGATTATTTTTATGAACACAGCCCTCGCGAAATACAGAAAACACTATTCCACACACATATCGAAGCGGCGCGCCAGCTGAAGCTGCCACTTATCATCCACAGCCGTGATGCAGACGATGACATGGTGGCGATACTGGAAGAAGAAATGGGGAAGGGGGCGTTTACCTTTTTGCTGCATTGCTTCAGTTCCACCCGCACGCTAGGCGAAAAAGCGTTGGCGCTGGGCGGTTATATTTCACTCTCTGGTATTTTGACCTTCAAAAAATCCACTGACCTGCAGGCCTGCGCGAAAGACTTCCCCCTAAACCGCCTTTTGGTGGAAACCGATGCGCCGTATCTTGCACCCGTGCCGCATCGTGGCAAACCGTGCGAGCCGGCCTTCACCCGTCATACGGCAGAATTCCTCGCGGAGCTTCGCGGCATTTCCTATGCGGAAGTGGCCGACGCCACGACGGAAAATTTCTTCCGCCTGTTTACCAAGACCAGCAATATTTAATTAATAACAGCGGTGCCAGCGGCAATAATGCCGGTTTTGGTTGAGCATTTCGCTGCGGCGGATTTCTGCCTCAAGCCTTAGCGTATTGTTTGTGTTCACGATACAGTTAGCAAATTCTGGCGTGTTTTCCTGCACGCCGTAGGACATGCAGATGCTATAAGCCTCGCTGCATTTTTTGTCGTTCAGTTTGCGTTTGGAATACTCCGCGGCAAGGCGCTTTTGCGCCAGGGCAAATTCCGGCGGCAGCGTCATCACCTGGTGGTATTGTGCGCAGACTTGGCGATGCGAAAGGCCATTTAGATAGTCCCGCGCGCCAACATCCGTGGCATCGTTCAAAAACTGATGCTGTCGGCCCACGCAGGCGGTAAGCACGCAAGCAACCAGTGCGAAGATTAAAAAATGCGAAAAATGGCTTCTTTCCATACCCAAAACTTTCCGGCTGCATTATAGTAGCAATCATGCGGAAAAAGAATGGTATTTTATGGCCATCAACGTAACAATTTTGGGCTGTGGTGCCTCCACTGGTGTGCCAGTGATTGGCTGCGACTGCGCCATCTGTCATTCGGCTGACCCTAAAGATAATCGCACCCGCGTCTCTCTGCATGTGGAAGTGGATGGGGTTGGCATTCTGATTGATACGTCACCTGACCTACGTTTTCAGGCACTGCGCGAAAATATCCGTCAAGTGGATGCGGTGCTTTACACCCACGAGCATGGCGACCATAGCCACGGGCTGGATGATTTAAAGCGCTTTAATCACCTGAAGCAATCCGCCCTAACTGTGTATGGTGATGCCCGCACACTGGAGTTGATAGAAAGCCGTTTTTCCTACGCATTTTTAGAGCCAAACCCGCAGTTTGGCTGGTTTCGCGCCGCCCTTGTGCCACAGGTAGTGGAGCCATACAAAACCTTTGAGGTTGCGGGGGTTAAAATTCTACCATTTCTGCAAGAGCATGGCCGCATCATGACGCTAGGCTACCGCATTGGCGACGTTGCCTATTCTACCGACCTGAATGCCCTCGATGATAAGGCCTTCGAGGCCCTAAAGGGCGTGCATACGTGGGTGGTAGATGCCCAGACCTATAGTGCCCCCATCACCCACTCAAATGTGGAGCGTACTCTTGGCTGGATTGAGCGTGTGCGGCCAAAACGCGCCATTTTAACCCATATGGGGCACGAGCTTTCTTATGCTAAATTGAAGGCAGAGCTGCCCAAAGGGGTAGAGCCGGGTTATGATGGCCTGCGGTTTGAATTGCCCTAAAATGCAGCAATTCTCTTGAAAAACCTAGGTTTTAGTATATAAAAGCCCTAGGGAATACACGCGTTTTGGTGGCGTGTATGAGGTGGGGTTTTAGGTCGTATGTATTCCAACTTTCAGGAAATCGGTGCAGTGCTCGAAAGAGGCAGGGACATGCTTGGGCTTAGCCGTCAAGAGGTCGCCGAGCAGCTGAACATCCGCCTTGTGTATATCGATGCGATGGAAAAGGGTGATTTTGTTGCGCTACCCGGCATTCTGTATGCCGAAGGGCACTTACGCAGCTACGGCCGCTTTTTGAAGCTGGATGAAAAAGCGCTGCTCGAAGCATTCCGCACGCTGGGAAAAGATTTAAAAACCAAAGAAAATTTTACACCGCCGGACTATTTCGCAAACGAACTGCGCCCGCCGAAAGCACTAACCTATGTTACGCTGGGGCTTGCGGTCGCGGTGTATGGTGTGTGGTATGCGCTGCATGCCACCGGCAATGTGCAGGCGGCATACCAGCCCGAGGCACCGGTGGTAGCAGATGCTTTACACGAAACACGCAAGGACAGCAGTGTGGTGATTCTTGCCAGCGGCACCGCGCAGCTGACGTTCTATAGCCGCAGTGGTGATGTGGTGACAGCGGTGAATTTGCGCTCAGGCGATACTTACTTCGTGCCCGAGGGGCAGGCACAGTGGCTGCAGGTGAGCGATGAAAAAGCCGTGGATATTTTCTTCGATGGCGCCAGCATTACAAACATTGCACCGTTAAAATCAGAGGATGGACGCATTAGCCTTAGCACCCGACAGCTAAAGGCTGAAGCCAAAAAACAGCAGGAAACAGCCCAATGACAGCCAGTTTCGGAACAGCGCTACGCCGCAAAACAAGCCGCGTGATGGTGGGGCATGTGCCCGTGGGCAGTGATGCCACGGTGGTGGTGCAGTCGATGACGAACACTGACACGGCGGATATCAAAGGCACTGCCGAGCAGGTGTTTGCACTCGCAGAGGCAGGTTCGGAACTCGTGCGTATCACGGTGAATAACGAAGAATCTGCCAAGGCAGTGCCTGCCATCCGCGAGTGGCTGGATAAGAAAAATTGTAACGTACCCATCGTGGGGGATTTCCATTATAACGGCCACCGCCTGCTTTCGGATTATCCTGAATGTGCAGAGGCGCTGGCGAAATACCGTATCAACCCGGGCAACGTGGGCTTTGGTGCAAAGCACGATGCTCAGTTTCAGATGATGATTGAGAAGGCGATTGAATATAAAAAGCCTGTTCGCATCGGCGTGAACTGGGGCAGTTTGGATCAGAGCATGCTCGCCAAACTAATGGATGAAAACGGCAAGCTCAAAGAACCAAAGTCTGCCGAAGAAGTGTCGCGCGAGGCGCTTATTGCTTCTGCGCTTACCAGCGCCAAAAAGGCCGAGGAAATCGGCCTTAGCAAAGACCGCATTATCCTTTCCTGCAAAGTATCCCGCGTGCAGGATTTAATTTCTGTATACCGCTCGCTGGCCAGCCGCTGCGAATATCCTCTGCATCTGGGGCTCACCGAGGCAGGCATGGGCACCAAGGGCACTGTGGCCTCTACCGCAGCGCTTGCCGTGCTGCTTCAGCAAGGCATTGGCGACACCATCCGCGTATCTCTCACGCCAGAGCCGAAGGGTGACCGCCGCCAAGAAGTGTATGTGGCGCAGGAAATTTTGCAAAGCCTTGGTATCCGTTCTTTCGTCCCGCAGGTCACGGCATGCCCTGGGTGCGGCCGTACCACCAGCACGTTCTTCCAAGAACTCGCGCAGAAGACCGAGCATTTCCTCCGCTCTAGCATGCCCAAGTGGCGCCAGCATTATGTGGGCGTAGAAGAATTAAACGTGGCGGTGATGGGCTGCATCGTGAACGGCCCCGGTGAAAGCAAGCACGCGAATATCGGCATCAGCCTGCCCGGCACGGGTGAAGCACCCGCTGCGCCAGTGTTTATTGATGGCCAAAAGGCGGTAACACTGCGTGGCGAAAAAATTGCCGAGGAATTCCAGAAACTGGTGGAAGATTATGTGGCGCGCACCTATAAGAAGAAGCCACAGACTGAGGAAGCAGCTTAAAACATGTCCAGCCCTAAACTACAATCCGTTCGCGGCACGCAGGACATCCTGCCGGAAGATTACGCCAAGTTCCGCCATGTGGTAGACACCGCGCGCAGCGTGGGCGGCCTCTATGGCTTTAAGGAAATGGCGACGCCCATTTTTGAATTCACCGAAGTGTTCAAACGCACCCTCGGTGAAACATCGGACGTGGTGAACAAGGAAATGTATACGTTCGAGGACAAGGGCGGCGAAAGCATCACCCTGCGCCCCGAATTCACCGCTGGCATCGCTCGCGCATTTATCTCGAATGGCTTGCAGCAAAACCTGCCGCTGAAATTATTTTCATGGGGCCCGTTGTTTCGCTATGAACGCCCGCAAAAAGGCCGCTACCGCCAATTTCACCAGATTAACTTTGAATGGCTTGGCAATGCGGATTCAAATGCTGACGCGGAAACAATTTTGCTGGCTTCGCATATTTTGCACGAGCTTGGCATCCTTTCTAAAACGAAACTTAACATCAATACGCTTGGTGATGCGGAATCACGTGCAAATTACCGCAAAGTGCTGGTGGAGTATTTGAGCAAACACAAAGCTAATTTATCGGAAGATAGCCAGAACAGGCTTGAAAAAAACCCGCTGCGGATTCTGGATTCAAAAGACGAAGGCGACAAAGCAATTGTTAAAAATGCACCCGTGATGGGCGAGCATTTAAGCGCTGCGGCCAAAACATTTTTTGATAATGTTTTAAAGGCGCTTAAATCTTCTCCGGGCCTCTCGGAGCGTATTGTCGTTAATCCGAAACTGGTGCGTGGGCTGGATTATTACAGCCATACGGTATTCGAATTTATTGCTGATGAAGGCGAGCTAGGTGCACAGAACACGGTACTGGCTGGTGGGCGCTATGACGGATTGATTAAGCAGATGGGTGGGCCCGAAACGCCTGCAATTGGTTTTGCGGCAGGCATCGAACGCTTAATGCTCATGGCAAAAACGGAAGCCGTTGCCGAAAAGCCTGTAGCCGTGATTGGCTTGGGTGACGAAGAGGAAAGTTACGCTGTCGCGGTCGCAAGTAAATTAAGGGGCACTGGCGTGTATGCGGAAGTGATTTACGGTGGCAATATGGGTAAGCGGTTTGCGAAGGCTGACAAGCTGGGCGCAAGCCATGCTGTCATCATTGGGCCGGATGAGCTGGCAAAAGGCGAGGTGCAGGTGAAAAACCTCGGCACCGGCCAGCAGGAAACAGTTGCAAAAGAGCAGTTAATCGACTACATCATGCGCGCGAAAAGTTAAGGTGAAAAATGAGTTTTGAAGCGCGGCTGGATACACTGGTTAAAAAATACGAAGGGATTGGCGAAAAGCTGAATAACCCTGGCGAAATTTCGTCGAAGGAATTCGGTAAGCTCTCCAAGGAATATTCCGACATGGCGCCGCTGATTGACCGCATTCAGGATTATAAAAAATCCCGCCAAGCACTCGATGATTTACAGGAAATGCTGAAAGACACCTCGCTGGATAGCGAGATGCGCAAAATGGCGGAAGACGAATTCCGTGAAGCCAAAGCCGCATTCCCTAAGCTGGAGCATAATCTGAAGCTCGGCCTGCTGCCGAGGGATGAAGCCGACTCTAAAAACGCCATTCTTGAAATTCGCGGTGGTGCGGGCGGCGATGAAGCCGCGCTCTTTGCGGCGCAATTATTCCGCATGTACCAAAAATATGCTGACCGCCGCGGTTGGCGCTTTGAAGTGATGGAAGTGAGCGACACGGGCATCGGCGGCTACAAAGAAGCAACGGCTAACATCAGCGGCTCGGAAGTGTTTGCGCGCATGAAGTTTGAGTCGGGCGTGCACCGCGTGCAGCGTGTGCCGGCTACGGAATCAAGCGGACGCATTCACACTTCTACCGTTACGGTGGCGGTGTTGCCGGAAGCCGAAGAGGTGGACATTCAGATTGAAGAAAAAGACCTGCGCATTGACGTGTTTCGTTCCAGCGGCCCTGGTGGGCAGAGCGTGAACACAACCGACAGTGCCGTGCGCATCACCCACATTCCCACGGGCGTGGTGGTGTCGCAGCAGGACGAAAAATCGCAACATAAAAACCGCGCAAAGGCGATGAAGATTCTGCGCGCGCGTTTGTATGAAGCGCAACGTGCGAAGCTTGCTGCGGAGCGAGCTGCGAAACGTAAGGGGCAGGTGGGCACAGGCGACAGGTCTGAGCGCATTCGCACCTATAATTATCCGCAGGGGAGAGTGACTGACCATCGTATCAACCTGACGCTGTACAACGTACAGAATGTCGTAGGCGAGGGAGATCTTGATGAATTTGTCGAGGCACTCATTGCAGAGGATCAAGCGGCTCAACTTTCTGAGCAGCTGGAATAAGAGAGCTGGGTTTTTAGTATTGGTTTTAATGCTTACGGCAATTGCCGGAGGCAGCGCCTATGCACGCCCAGGCGGCAAAGTATTTTACATGCTGCCGCAGGGTGAATATCTGCAGTGGTTTAACACGGGCGTGAGCATCCGCAATACGAATGAACGGCTGAATCTTGACCTGCGCCGCTTTTCAGAAGACAACAAGCGCTGGTTCGCCATTACCTACACGCTGGTGAATATGGGGCCGCAGGTGGGTCAGCGGCTGGATTATCACATCAATATCTACGCCGAAAAAGATTACATGACCACCATCACACTGCATGATTTATACGCCGATGGCGTGCCCGAAGTGCGCTGGCTGAATGATAAGCTGCTCTATATTGAATTCTGGTGGCGCAGCACGGTGGGCGGTTACATGATTTACGATACGGATAACGAATATGTTGTGCTGCGTGAGATGCTGTTCCTCGGCGCTGCGCCGCAAATGCCGCAGCATCCGCGCCTGAAGCCAGGGAAAGGCTATCAGCAATAAGATGCGGCTTGATGCGCTACTGGCAGAATCAACCGAGCAGCTCAAGAAGGCGGGCATTCCCACGGCACGGCTTGATGCGCGCTTGCTGCTGTGCCATGCGCTTGGCATTACCTACGAGCGTATGATTGCCGATGGTGATTGCGAGGTGCCGCTAAAGGAGCGCAACAAGGTGCGCGTGCTGATTGCACGCCGTGCAGATAGAGAGCCTATATCTCACATTGTGGGGCGGCGTGAATTCTGGGGCATGGATTTTCTCGTGACGCCTGACACGCTCGACCCGCGGCCGGATAGCGAAACACTTATCGAAGCGGTGCTAAAAATATATAACCGCAAAGCGCCGGAAAGCATTATCGACTTTGGCACGGGTACAGCCTGCCTGCTGGTGGCATTACTGAAAGAATTCCCTAAAGCAGAAGGCGTAGGCGTAGATATTTCGATGCCGACCATTAAGGTGGCGCGCAAAAATATTGCTGCGCATAAACTTGAAAAACGCGCGCAGATTATCCGATCGAACTGGGGTGCTGATATCAACCACTCATTTGATTTAATCATCAGTAACCCGCCTTATATCCCTGAAAAAGATATTGCCGGGCTTGAACCGGAAGTGCGCGAGCATGAGCCGCACCTTGCGCTGGTGGGGTTGGATGCCGATGGGCTTGGCTGTTACCGTGAAATCTTAAGCGATGTGCCGCGCCTTTTAAACGCGGGCGGGCATATTATTTTTGAATGCGGCATGGGGCAGGCGGCAGCCCTTAAAGCAATGATGCAAAAAGCAGGTCTTACGGATGTTCAACTGTGGAAAGACCTATCGGGTATTGACCGCTGCGTGAGTGGTCGCAAGATTTAACGCACATAAATTTCACGCTCTTCGCTGAACACGGCGGTGGGCACTTCGCCTTCTTTTTTCAGCAACATTATTTTGCCTTTGTAAATGCCTTCCGGCCATTTGCCGATGTTCTTATTCGTTTTTCCGGTGAAGGCAAAAAAAGTCGCCTGTGCTTTTTCAAAATCTTTTTGATAGACCTGCATCGTGCGGCCTTTGGTGTCAAAAATCTGTAACAGCAGCGTATCACCTTCCTGCGCGCCCATCACGCTGGCCCACAGAATGATAGCAGGCGCTTCGGGCGAGAGCGCTCCCACATTATGCTTGCCCTCAAGTGCTGATTCTTCCTCGGGCTTTTCAGTGGTAAAACCCATGCCGAGCAATGCAGAAGGGATGTAGGTTAGTTTCTCAGCTACTTCTTTTTTCCATAAAGGTTTTACAGGCTCAACACTGTCGCAGGCCGTTTCCATATTTTTGCCCGTGAAGGGGTCTATCGCCACGCCATCTTTTTTTACACCAAGGTGCAGGTGCGGGAACTCCGTAAGGCCGGAAAGCCCGACGAGGCCAATCTTCTGCCCTGTTTTCACGGGGTCACCTTTTTTCACGAGCACGCTACCCTTGCGCATGTGGCAATACATGGTTTGCCAGCCATCGGTGTGCGAAACAATGACCGCATTGCCGCAGCCACTTTTCATGATGCTGGCGCGGTCGATTTTGCGCACGTTGATGTCTTCCATGCCGTCGCGTACGGCAGTCACGATGCCGTCTGCTGCCGCCAGCGCATCGTAGCCCTTCTTCATCTGCACGTAATCTTTCAGGCGGAAATCTGTGCCATCGTGCTTGTCGTAGCTCAGGCGATTGCATTGGTAATCGGCGTAGCCACTCGCTGCGGCGGTATCGACATAATTTTGAACAAAGCAGTCTTTGCCGATTTCGCAGGCGATAGGCAGGGCAAGCTCGATTGCTACCGCGCGTGCGGGCAGCGAGGCAAGCAGTAGTGCGAGCAATAACTTCTTCATGCGGGTTTAAACTCCGTAATCACCGGCACGTGGTCCGAAGGGCTGCTCCAGTCGCGGCAATCTTTAAGGATGGTGCTGGATTTGATGCGGCTTTTGAGTGCGGGCGTAGTCCAGATATGGTCGAGCCGCCGTCCGCGGTCTGATTTGCGCCAATCCTGATTGCGGTAACTCCACCAGCTGTATAGTTTTTCACCTTCCGGCACAAACAGGCGCGAAGTATCAATCCACCCCAAACTTGCCCGCAGCTTTTCCATACGCTCTAGCTCTGGTGCGGTGTGCGACACCACATTCATCAGTTGCTTGTGGCTCCACACGTCATGCTCTAGCGGTGCGATGTTGAAATCGCCGAGGATGATGATTTTATCGCTGGGTTTGCGGTGTTTTTTAAACCATGCCGTCATTTCTTCCACGAACTTCAGTTTGTGGTCAAATTTTGGGTTGATAACAGGGTCGGGTTCATCACCGCCTGCGGGGATATAAAAATTATGCAGTTCCGTGCCATCCGGCAGTGTAGCGCTGATGTGGCGTTTATTGTCGTTCACGAAGCGCTCAGTTTTCATATTCGCCAACGGAATACGCGACAATATCGCTACGCCGTTATACGACTTTTCACCGCTGAAATAGGTGTGTTTAAACCCAAGCGCCTGCAATTCCAGTGTGGGAAAAAACTCATCCTGCGTTTTGGTTTCCTGTAAGCATAAAATATCAGGCGCAGCCTCAGCCACAAGCTTTTTCACCAGCGGCATGCGCAGGCGAACGGAGTTGATGTTCCACGTGGCGATTTTCATTTCAGCAAAAAACCCTTGGTAATGACACCAAGGGTTTTAGCACATTGCACAATGTTCGGAAAGACAGTTAAAAACGTCTTACGGGTGCTGTTGGCTCAGCAGCCTTAATCTCGGCAGCCGCACGTGCCGTGCTCTGGGGGCCAATTGGCAATCGGGTAATGGTGTTAAGCACCTCTTGCGTGACGGCCTCTTTATCAACTTCAATAAACACATTTTTACCCATACGCCTGACGGTAATGTCATCCTCCTGAAGTCCTGTAACTCCGGAAGGTAGTGCACCAGCGCGAATTGTCAGTGTTTCAACAAGCTTTCTTGCGGCAATTTCTCCTACAACTTCGTAAGAATAACCGCCTCTTGTTTGAACGGGTTTTATGCCCGTGATACGCTGAAGTGCGGGCACGGCATCAAAATGATGCGCTACCGGTGAAGGCTGCTTCCCTTCAATGGATTCAAGGGTTTGTTTGCTTACCTTCGTGCGCGCATCTGGATGTGTAACGAACTCATGCACTTTTGCATTGGCGCTAATTGCCTCGGCTTCAGCGCGGAAGCGCTCTGGAGGGTCCTTTACCGTTGTCATGAAATTTGCTTTTTGATCGTCGCGCGGGAATGTTTTTAGTTTCGGCTCCAGTTTGCCCTCCACGTGCTTGGCAACGCCTTCAAGTGCAACGTTGGCAACCTTAATGATATCAAGATTTGATGGCTCAATCTTTATGCGCGTGATAAATGACGCATAGCCCTGTTCTGTGGTGAATTTTACGCCGGCATCTTTTAGCGCCTTGGTAGCTGCACCTGCTACAGTTTCACTCGTCAGCGCATTTGCCCCTGTGTGAAGCGCCCGATTGGTGATTTGCAGCTCAATTTGGCCTTTGCGAAATTCAATACTGCGTATAGCGCCGCCTGTAAGCTCCTGGCTCCTGCCACTTTCAACAGCGGGCATGTTTTCATGCAACTTCTCTTCTTTCAGCTTTGGTGGTTGAGTTGGCGTGGTGGGTGTTGGCATAAAACGCTCCTAAAAATGGATTCAGGAACATTTTGGCAGGTTCAGATTAAGAAAACGTTAATTCAGCCACTTGGTAAAATGATTTTTTTGCAAACGAAGGGGTAAAAAATCGAAAATGAGGCAAAAAAAAGATGCAAAAAAACGGCGGATTTTCAGGGTTTTATTGCTGTGTTCGTTTTTTTTACATTTTTTTCATTATCGGTGTTGACAATTGAAAGCATCGGACTTATAACAGCCGCTCTCTACACGTAATAGTGTGGAACGCTTTTCTGAGGAAAAGCCGCTGTTTTACATCGTGAATATGACATACAGTAAAGATTATCAAACTAATCGCTAGCAGGGCGATATGTTGGAATCGAAAGGTTCTGATATACGCGTTTTGTTAGCTGAATCGGTGTTAAGCTTTGCTTGCGGCATAGACATCCTGTGCTGAAAGTGAAGCGAACAACAAATGTTGAAGTGTGCAAGTTTAGTTCTGCATACAGCAACCGTAATTCTCAAAATTTAAGCAACATAAGGGCATTTGGTGGATGCCTTGGCGCTAGAAGGCGATGAAGGACGTAGCAAGCTGCGATAAGCTTCGGTGAGGTGCTAGCAACCGTTGACCCGAAGATTTCCGAATGGGGAAACCCACGGCTTAGGCCGTATCCTTAACTGAATACATAGGTTAAGGAAGCGAACCCGGTGAACTGAAATATCTAAGTAGCCGGAGGAAAGGACATCAACAGAGACTCCGTTAGTAGTGACGAGCGAACCCGGAACAGGCCAGTAACATGTATGTAAGAACCGGAAGCGTCTGGAAAGGCGCGCCATAGTGGGTGATAGCCCCGTACG
>CAYXPR010000016.1:0-41468 GCA_964467255.1 uncultured Rickettsiales bacterium
GATGGTGGCGGCATTAAGTTGTGGGCAGCAAAAGCAGTATAACCGCTTTGTGAACAAGTTCAGCCCTACGCTGGTGAGTAATAATGAGACGCTACAACATTACTTTAAGCGCTATTACGATAAGCGCGCGGAATCGGAACTGAATCGTTTCATCACCCGCATGGCAAATCTTTCCTCCCGCGCGAGCCTGAAGCGACCACACGAGGAATATTGCAGCGCAGCCAGCCAGTTATTTAAAGAGTCGATGGCATTGCCGATAAAGCAGGTGGGAAATGAGTCAGAGGCCCCGAAGTTAATGCGGGCGCACGGCGTGAAGCCCTGCGGAAAAAAGTTCAGCCTTGGCGATTTATTTTCAAAAAATACTTATTCTTCGGAAGAATAAATGACTTCCACGCGGCGGTTCTGCGGCTCGCGCACACCGTCTTTCGTCATGACCAGTGGCTGGCTTTCGCCTTTTGCATAGGTCATGATTTCGCTATCACCCACGCCAAGGGTGTTTAGCTCCTGCTTCACAGCAAGTGCGCGGCGTTCGGAAAGACCTTGGTTATATTTTTCGCTACCAGCGCGATCCGCATGGCCGGTCACTTCAATCCGCACCACGCCCTTTTCCTTCATTTCACCCGCAGCGCGTTTCAGTACGTCTTTGGCTTCGGCGGTGAGTGTGGATTTATCAAAGTCAAAAAACACGAGGTAAGGCTGTTTGCTCTGCACAACACTAGCTCGGGGTGCAGCAGCTCTCGGCGTGGCAGCAGGTGCGGAATCACGCACGGCTTCTGGGTTATTCAGTACCACACGGAAACCCACCTGTATAATGTTATTGGCGTGTTCTACATCAATACGCGTGCCGATGCTGTTATTCAGTTCCGCATCCTGCGCATGCACGTATTGGTATTGCGAGAAGAGTTCAAACCACGGATTTACTTCATAGGATGCGCCCACGATGCCCTGTGCAGCCCAGCCATAGTCGCCCTCGTCGTTCAGCACACCACCCGCAACGCCCGGTACATTTTCGGCCTCATAACTGTAAAGGCCGGCACCAAGACCAACATAAGGCGTGAATGCAGAAGCATTTTCATAGTCATACAGTGCGTTAATCATCAACTGCGAGGTTGATGCGCGGCCTGTGGTTGAAACGCCATTCAACGCATCAAAACTATTGCGACCGAAGCTGGCTTCAAGTTCAGAACGGAAGCCATTACCATAACGGTAACCGAACGTGCCGCCAAAATGGTAACCAGCGTCATATTCTGCATCTAGCGACACACCGCCGCCGGTAATATCTGCATCACTCGGCATGCTAAGACCGGTGCCCAGACCCACATAAAAGCCGCGGTCCTGCATATCTGCGGCAGCAAGTTGCGGCAAAAGAGCGGCAGAGGCGGTCAGCAGTCCGATGGTGATATAGCGGCGCATAGGTCAAAGGCTCCAACGGTGATTAATGAATGCACCGGAAGATAAAACAAAAATGCAAAAAAAGCAACGGTTTGCTTTGCTTGTAGCCGAAAGTTGCTATGCGCCGCCTAGCTTTTTCAAGCCACGCAGTAGTGCAACGGCCATAAACACCAGCGCGGCGGCGGCGGCAATGCTGGGGCCAGCGGGGGTATCGAGTGTGTATGAGCCGCTTAAACCCAGCCCCATAGCAATCATGCCAAACACGGCAGCCTGTAGCGCCATGCCCGAAGGGCTGGTGGCCACTTGCCGCGCTGTGGCGGCGGGAATGACGAGCATGGAGGTAATCAGCAGCACGCCCACCACGCGCATGGCAAGCGCAATGGTAATGGCAATCATCAGCATGAAGGCGAACTGGAGCAGGGTGGTGCGCACACCGCTGGCCACCGCAAGCTCCTGATGGATGCTGAGCAGCAATAATTTTTGCCACAGGATAAACAGGAAGGTAAGGCAGAAGGCCGCTCCGCCATAAATCCACGCCACTTCGTTCCAAGTGACGGAAAGTATATCGCCAAACAGGTAACTGAAAATATCGAGCCTTACACCCTCAAGCAGGCTGACAATAACCACGCCGAACGCGAGTGCTGCATGTGAAAGGATGCCGAGCAGTGTGTCGGTCGCAAAAATCTTTTGTTGCTGCAAGAAAACAATCAGCAGTGAAAAAATCATGCTGATAAGAATGACGCTACCGCCCAGATTCATTCCGGTGAAAAGGCCCAGTGCAATGCCGAGTAATGCACTGTGCGAGAGCGCGTCGCCAAAGTAAGCCATGCGCCGCCATGTAACGAAGCAGCCGAGTGGCCCCGCGATGATGGCAAGCCCGCATCCGGCCAATAGCGCCCGCAGCATAAAACTTTCTTCAAAAAATATCATGTCTTGTCCGCAATGGTTTCATGGGGGTGATGCAAATCGTGATGGTGTTCGTGGCTGTGCTGATAGAAGGCCATGAGGCGCGACATTTCATCGCCGAACACTTCTTTAAAGGCAGGGTCTTTCATCACATGTTCGGGGCTGCCCCAGCAGCAGATGTGATGGAAAAGGCAAAGCACACGCGTGGTGCTAGCCATGACCATATGCAGGTCGTGCGACACCATCAGGATGCTGAGCTTCATGTCTTTGTGTAACTGGTTGATGAGCGTGTAGAGTGAAAGCTCGCCGCTGATATCGAGGTTCTGCGCTGGCTCATCGAGTACTAATAATTGTGGCTGGTGCATCAGCGCGCGCGCCAGTAACAGGCGCTGTATTTCACCGCCGGAAAGGACGTGCAGCATGCGTGCGCTCAAGTGGCCGATGCCGGTAAGCTCCATCACATGGCGGCGGCGTTTTTTGTCGCTGCGTGTACCAAGCGAAAGAAAATAATCGGCGGTGATGGGTAAGGTAGGGTCGGGTACGAAGCGCTGTGGCACATAGCCGATTTTAAGACCTTGTGTGCGCTCGATGGTGCCCATATCAGGCTTGGTAATGCCTGCGATAATTTTGAGCAAGCTGGTTTTGCCAGCGCCGTTCGGGCCCACGATGGTAAGGAAGTCGCCTTCCTTAATCTCCATACTGATGCGGTCGAGGATGGTTTTGCCACCGCGTTTCAGTGTGATGTTTTCGGCTTTGATAAGAGATGCGCCCGTCATGAAACCCAAATGAAATAATTCTACTGAAGCTGCCATTTTTATAGTATAGCCAAAGGCTGAAAGCAAATTTTACCGAGAGTGGTTATGAAACGGTTTTGGGCTATCGCATGCGTTGCTATGCTTATTCTTACGCCAGCTATGGCACAGGCCGAGGCACTTCGCGTTGTAACCTCCATCCGCCCGCTGCACTCCCTTGCCAGCGCCGTGATGCAGGGCGTGGCAGAGCCAGAGCTTTTGGTGAAGGGCACAGGTTCGCCGCACACCTATGCGCTGCATCCGGCGGATATGAGCGCTATTCAGCGCGCCGATGTGCTGCTGTTCATTTCACCATTGTTTGAAACCTTTATGGCAAAGCCCGCCGCACAAGTGAAAGCTGAAACTGACAGCAAACAGGTGCAGATGGAGGTGGGGGCGCTCAAAGGTTTAAAGCGCCTTGAGGCGCGCGATGAACATTTAGAGGAACACGATGAACATGGGCATGAAGAGCATCATCATGGCCCCGAGGACATGCATTACTGGCTGGATGTTTCCAACAGCATTCTTGTAGTGCAGAAATTATCGGAAACACTTGCGCGGCTGGATAAGAAAAATGCAGAAACCTATCGGGCAAATGCAGCGGGCCATATTGAGCAGCTGAAGCAGCTGGATGCAGAAATTATCGCCACCACGAAAGGTTTTAAGCAGCAAAATTTTATCGTGTTTCATGATGCGTACCAATATTTTGAAAAACGCTATGGGCTTAAGCCAGCGGCAGCGCTTACCATTGAGCCAGGGCGCGGCACCAGTGCAAAACATGTTTCATACATCCGCAAACTGGTGAAAGAGAAGGGGGCAGCCTGCCTGTTTAAAGAACCGCAATTTGACCCCAAAACCGTAACATCCATTGCAAAGGATGTGAAGATTCCGGTGCTGGAACTTGACCCGCTGGGCAGTGCGCTGCCGCTAGGTGCAAAACTGTATCCGCAACTCCTGCGTGAGATTGCGGGGGGCTTCAGCGCGTGCTTTAAGTCGCCGTAGGATTGATTTTGCCGCACTGGCGTTGTATAAGCGCAGGCATATGAGGAATACATGAAGCCCAGCGCCGCAAAAAACCCTTCAGGGGATATTCAGGATTTCCTGAAGAAAGTGCCCATTTTTAGTGGCGCTGCTCCGGCGCTTATTGCCAGCATTCAGCCTGTTTGCCACCTGCGCCGCGTTAAAAAAGGCGAAACATTATTTATGCATGGTGACGCCGCCAGCCAATATTACATTGTGGTTTCCGGCTGGATAAAAATTTTCCGCGAAACGCTGGATGGAAAAGAATCCGTTGCAGGCATCTTCACCCGCTACGACACATTCGGTGAAGCCGCGCTTTTCAAGGGCTCGAACTATCCGTTTGGCGCCGAAGCACTGGAAGATGCAGAGGTGCTCTGCGTGGATGGCGCTGCGCTGCGTGACCAAGTTAAGCATCATGGGGAACTTGCTTTTAGCCTGCTTGAATCCGTAACCCAGCACCGTTATGCGCTTGAAATGCATTTGGAGCATATGGCGCTGATGAGCGCACCGCAGCGCATCGGTTGCTTTTTGCTGCGGCTGTGCGGCGATGTCGTGGGCGATAAAGCCACGCTGACTTTGCCGGTGGATAAAGCGTTGCTGGCATCCTACCTTGGTATGAAGGCGGAGACATTCTCGCGTGCACTGGCGCAGCTGAAAGAAAGTGGCGTCGAATCACAGGGCGCGAATGTGACTATCAGCAGCCTTCGAAAACTCATGGATTTGTGCTGTGTCAGCTGCTCAGACGATGGGCAGTGCCGCAAGGGCAACAACTAGAAAACGCCGATTTCGCCCAGTTGCTTCTGAATATTCTCCAGCGTCATGTCTTTGACCATGTAGCCGATTTCAGCGAGCACTCGCCTATCTGTGGCAGTTGTGAGCAATTCGCGGAAATGCTGCGTATGGTTTTTATCGCCCATCAATATCAGCCATAGGAACTGGCCATTTTCTGAAGCTTTATTGATTATATCCGCCACTCCGGCGTGGGATACGAGCGTTTGCTGTATAACAGGCGCCGCATAAGCCAATGAGAAGTTCGGGCATTTCATTAGCAGGGCACCTTTTGTTTCATCCACCGTTACGACCCACACATGCTGGCTGCGAGAGTCTTTCTGCGACTCCATGTGCTCCACTTTTGGCGTATCCCGCGCGGTAACCGCCTCACCTTTTAAAGCGTGGGTGCATTCTTTGTGCTGGCAGTTTGTAGGATCACATAAATGCATATTTACCCCCTTTAGTGCGCCATGAATAAAGGAATCTCGGCATGTTTTAGCATGTGCTTTGTCATGCCGCCTAAAATAAGCTGACGGATGCGGTGATGGCTGAATGCGCCCATCACCAGTAAGTCCGCGCCGATTTCGGTGCATTTAGCAAGGATGGACGCTTCCAGATGATTGTCTGCAATGACTGGCACATATTCCGCCTTAATGCCGTGCAGCGCAAGGTAGGAAAGCACAGGTTTTGAGGACTCAGCGGCGACCTTGGTATTTTTTTGACCAATAAGAACCGTGACACGCTTGGCGCTTTTAAGAAGCGGCATCGCGTGGCGCATCGCAAGGGCAGACTCGCGGCTTTCGCTCCACGCGATGGCGATATTATGCCCGATAGAAGTTATTTTTCGCTCCGGCACCACAATGACTGGCCTACCAGTGCCAAACAATGCGGCATGCAGGGCAATGTCCTGCTCTGGCGTTTGGTCTTCGCCGGTTTGGCGCATAAAAATGACATCGCTTAAGCGTCCGTAGCGGATGATGGCCTCTTCAAAGTCACCCTGCTCGTGGAGAAAACAGGCTTTTTTTCCTTCGCCTGTTTCCACCCCCATATACTCCGCCACCGCAGAAAATGAGCGTTTGGCCTGCTGAAGCATTTTTTGCGAGAGGCGCGCGGACTCATCCTGCGCGCTTCCGGGTGTGTAAAGCGCCATTTCATCGAACATGCCGTTGAATTTGTCTGGGTCTTTGAGCAGGTGAAGGCACGTCAGGCGCGATTCATTTTCATGCCCGAACCTAAAAGCTGCCTCCAGCATCATCACGGCGTTCACTTTGCCGCTAAACGGAACAAGCACTGCGCGCATATCGCTCTACCTTGCGTTTAATGAGAATGACGGGAATTGGGATGCTGTTGTTGGTCGCGCTTTAAGTAATATGCGAACGGGATACCCATAGCCAGAGCCATTACAACGATAAAAAAGAGAACAGTACCAATAAGCAATGAATGGGGCATAACACACCTTTTGGTTGAATAACGACACTGCGATGGTAGCCATTAAAAACGGCTGCCACATTGACATTCATCAAGTGTCTATAGCGTATGTGAGGCATTGGGCCTGTGCATAACCACTATGAAAGCTTGATTTTTGAGGAATTTTGGGGCATGCTCCACCTCCTTGGGCAGCCTTAGGGGAGGAAGGATGTTCTACCGAGTTATCATCACCAGCGCAGTGTGCGCGGCCATTTTTTTCGGCCTATCCGGACAGTCCCGTTCGCTTGAAGCGGACAGGCGGCTGGATCATGTGATTGAAGAAAAAGTAAAGCCTCTGCTGAAACACCCCGCCGTTATAAACGCCGTAAAGCTACAGAATCAGCGCAACTCAAAGCTTAAGCAGGACGAGATACTCGCCTTAGATGCAGAATATGTGTCGCACCGGCTCAAGGGAAACAAAAGCCCATTCATCTCTGAAATTCTTGATAGTGAGCTTTCGAGAAAGCTACAAAAAATTAAAAGAGAGAATGATGGTATTTTCACAGAAATATTCGTAATGGATAACCGTGGCTTGAATGTGGCGCAAAGCGATATCACCACCGATTTTTGGCAAGGCGATGAAAGCAAGTGGCAGCGGACATATCTGTTGGGGCCGCACGCGCTCTATATTAGCCAGATTGATTACGATGAGTCGACAGGCAAATATCAGCTGCAGGTGAGTGCAACCGTATCTGAACACGGCCAACCAATTGGGGTTGCGACATTCGGGGTTGACCTTTCTCAATTGCAATAATCCTCTGAAATATAAATAAATTATACTGAGTTGTGAGTGAAAATTCCGCATGCGACGGGTGTTGTTAAAATATCACACTCACCTTCTTATTAATAATAATTATTAAAATCAGTATTGTCATTTCTATGCAACTGTTGCATAAGCGGCGGGCATATACCTACAACTAATAATGATTATTATTAAAGGAATTGAACATGCTAAAACCCGCACGCACGGTATTTACACTACTCATGGGAACGGCAGCAACGCTTGCATTCAGCACGGCATCTGCACAGGAAGATATGCCAAACCAGAAAGAGCTCTGGAAAATGATTCAGGAGCAGAAAAAGCTTATCGATTCCCAGCAAAAGCAGATTGAATCATTAGCTGGGCAGATTAAGCAGGCTGATAAGAAGGCAGACGCCGCCACCCAGCAGGTGAGTGAAGTAAAGCAGGAGCAAAAGAAAATCGGCGCCGTGGGTGGCGCAGGTGCAGCCTCGGGTAATGGTTGGTGGGAACGCACCCAGCTCGGCGGCTATGGTGAGCTGCACTACAATGGTGGCGAAAAAGATGAAATCGATTTCCACCGCTTCGTGCTGATGGGCAGCCACCAGTTTAACGACAAAATTCGTCTATTTACAGAACTGGAGCTGGAACACTCTGTTGCAGGCGAGGGCAAAGAAGGGGAAATTGAGCTTGAACAGGCGTTCATTGAATATGACCTGACGGATACGCAACATGCGCGCGCCGGTGTGTTCCTGCTACCCATTGGTATCATGAACGAAAAACATGAACCGAATACATTCTTTGGCGTGGAGCGCAATCCGGTTGAAACCAACATCATCCCGACCACATGGTGGGAAGGCGGTGTGGGCCTGAACGGCGAAATTGGGAATGGCTTTAGTTATGATGTGGCCGCACATTCTGGCCTGAATACGCCAACCACGGGTAGCAATGCCTTTAAAATTCGCAACGGCAGGCAGAAAGTGTCGGAAGCGCGCGCGGAAGACGGCGCTGTTACCGGCCGCCTGAAGTGGACGGGCATGACAGGTGTTGAGCTGGCGGCAAGCACGCAGTATCAGCAGGATATCGCACAGGGTAATGAGGCCGAAAGCATCAGCGCCACGCTGTTTGAAACCCACGCGAATGTTCGTAAAGGGCCAATCGGCTTCCGTGCGCTGTATGCGCGTTGGGACCTTGAGGGCAATGCGCCTGAAGCCGTGGGCCGCGACGAGCAATTCGGCTGGTATGCCGAACCGGGTTATTACTTCGATACGCCCGCGGGCGAGGTGGGTCTTTTCACCCGCTACAGCCAGTGGGATAACGAAGCAGGTGACAGCACCGGCAGCAAATTCAAACAGACGGACTTCGGCGTAAACTTCTGGCCGCATGAAAATGTGGTGCTGAAGGCAGACATTCAGCTTCTGGATGTGCCCGCCGGTGGTAACGACGATGAAATCTTGAATCTCGGCGTCGGTTATCAGTTCTAAACCGTTCCCTCTTGTTTGCGCATAACGCAGGCACGGAATAAGGGCAGCTGCGCATAAGGCTGCCCTTTTCTGCATCTGATGCATGATTTATGCTGCAAGGTGAAAGAGAAATTTGTACAGTCCGCTGGTATGTTACGCTGCTTAAAAATTATTGCAATTATAGTGCTACTGCCGAGCTTTGCGCTGGCAGAAGATGTCTATCAAAAACCGCAGGATTTTATTCGTGAGGCATTTGGTGGGAAGGCTCCTTCACCGCAGGTGATGGTGGTGGATGACGCACTACAGAAGAAAATCCACACCGTGATGGCGCGCCGCTATTCATTACCGCGCGTGCGCTACTGGGCAAATAAAAATCAAAGCGCTTGGGTGCTTGAAGAAATCGGGAAGACGTTGCCGATAACGGTGGGCATTGTGGTGGAAGGCGGCGCTATTAGTCATTTAAAAGTGCTTATCTACCGCGAAAGCCACGGCTGGGAAGTGAAGCATGATTTTTTTACCGACCAGTTCAAAGGCGCAGAATTAAAGTATGAAAAAAAACTCAACCAGAATGTTGATGGTATTTCTGGTGCCACACTTTCGGTGAGCGCGCTGAAGCGCCTTGCCGCGCTTGCGCTGCTGCTCGATGAAGCACGAAAAGGAAAAGCAAATGGCTAAGAAAAAATATCTGTCGCAGAAAAAAATATACATTTGGCACAAAAAGGCCGGCGTGTATGCGATGTTCTTTTTGCTGCTGCTGGCGGTAACGGGCATTATGCTGAACCGCGCGGAATTACTGGGTTTGAAAGAGGTGGTGATTGATAATCCGGCAGTGCTGCGTATGTATGGTATGCAGCCTGCAGGGCGCATTACCAGCTTTGCGGTTGGCAGCGGCCATATCAGCGCGGTTGGAGACGGCATTTATTATGGCAACAAAAAAATCGGTACGACAGATAGTGAAATTCTTGGGGCGCTGAAAACCAAAAAATTTATTGTAGTGGCAACAGCGGCGCAGCTGCAGGTATTTTCCGGCAAGGGCGAGTTCATCGAAAAACTTAGCACCGAAGCGCTGCCAACCGGAGCAATCGAAGCGGTTGCTGCAGAAAAAAATGGTGGGCTGCTTGTAAAAACATCGGATGGTTTTTTCCTGTTTGATACCGATATGGTCGCATGGAGCGATACACCGCCGCCTAATCCATTTTTACCTGTAAAAGCGGTTGAGTTACCTGAGCCCGTACAAAAAAAAATGCTACAAAATTATCGCGGTGAGGGGTTGCCGCTAGACCGCGTGATACTCGATATCCACAGCGGGCGTTTCTTTGGAAAATTTGGACCGCTGGTGATGGATTTATCTGCGGTGGCTCTTATTTTTCTGGCCATTACAGGTTTGGTGAACGTGAATAAAAATGCAAAGCGCAAACGCAAAAAACATCACGGTCAGTCACATCATGGCTAAGCCCGTCAGTCGCCGAAGAATCATCCAAATTTGTGCCGCAACCACGGTGGCGGGGATGCTGCCGTTACTGGCCTATAAAAAACCTGCTCCAGCGCTACAAATGGCGGAATGGCGCGGCATCCTTTTAGGCACAGAAGTTTCATTTCGTTTTGCGGTTGAGGAAAGGACCTTTGGTGAGGAATTAATAAATAAATCATTATTAAAAATCAGTAATTTAGAAAGAGAATTTAGTTTATTCTATAAATACTCATCTATTAATAGACTGAATAATAATGGGAATATATCGAATATATCCCCTGAAATGCACAAACTGCTTCAGGCTTCAGAAACACTATGGAAAATGAGTGATGGGGCATTTGATATTACGGTGCAACCGTTGTGGCGGCATTATGCCTTGGGCGGCAGGGGTAACCTCAAAAAAACACTCAACCGCGTTGGGTTCCAGAAATTTAAATTTGATGACAATGGAGCGTCTTTTACAGAGGCTGGAATGGCCATCACATTAAACGGCATCGCGCAGGGCTTCATTACGCAAGAAGTGGCTGATTTGCTGGCTTATGAGGGGGTTTCCCACGCGCTAGTGCAATTGGGCGAGGCCTATGGGCTAGGGACGCACCCCTCTGGAAGGCCGTGGAATCTGGGCGTTTCTGCGCCAACGCAGCCGGATGAAATCATCGCGGAAATAGCGCTTTCGGGCCGCGCACTGGCCACATCGGGTGCGTATGGAATGATGCTGGATAGCGATGGAAACAGCCATCTTTTAGACCCGCGCACCGGAAAAAGCCCGCATTACTACCAGAGTGTCTCCGTTATTGCGAAAAATGCGATGTGGGCCGATGGCCTTTCTACCGCCCTAAGCTTCCTTCCGCCCGAAAAAACAGAGAAATTTCTCCAAAGAGCCCGAAAAGCCACCCACGACAATGAATTAAAAGCATATTTTTTAGCAAAAAATGGCGATAGTTGGTGGACTTAGCAGTCGACACTAAAGCGCCACATACCCCTTGAAAATCAACACGCTGCCGGAGTGATTCTGGTTTAGAGGAGATTTTACCTAAAATTTTATCTAAAATGCCTCTAAATCAGGCACTTGCTATTAACGTTTTCTTAACGACAGCTTGATATAGTGGTGATGTTGGGATTGTAGAAGTGGTACACCCCGACATAGGTCACAAGACTATATATAACGCGCGAGTTAAGTGATGAAACTGGGAAGTAAACATATCAAGATTCTGGGAGCGCTAGCCGCACTGTGGCTCGGCGTCTTTACCGTTTCTGGTGCTTCTGCCAGCTCACTGGACGGTGCGTCTGGTAAAACCTTCAAGCTGAATTATTTTGCTAAGCAGTCATCGTGGATGCCTTCCGCATTATCGCCGACGGGTTCACAGGATGCGCTTATCATGAGTGCGTTAAGTCTTCCAGGTGCGGTTACCTGGGCAGACTATGAAACGTGGGGCAAACATAACTCCCGTTGGTCAGGTCCAGCCGAGCAAATTACCTCTTATAAGAAGGTTGTTAACGCCAACGTAAGGCTCCTTAATCGTATACTTCTTGAGGACCCAGGCCTCGTTAAACAGCTTCGTTCCGAAGTTCTTTTGAACGAGGGTGGCTCAAACTCGATGGTGAGTGTAAAAGTTGAAAATCCGCCGGTTATTTATGTTCGCATCAACGAGAATGTTCCGCCGCCATCAGTTATTCCCGACAGTGTTGGCTTGCCGCCGCCTGAAGATACACCGCCCGCAAGTGGCAGTTGATGAAATAGCGTAAAAAGGCTCCCCCCATGACCCTCTCATATAAAAATCTCACTGTGGCGACTCTTGCTCTGGCTGCGTTTATTGCGCAGGCAAGCTCGGCGCATTCTCAGCAGTTTCAAGATAACGATTCAAATTACAGCGGTGGCAGCAGCACGGATGAGGGTTCTGTTGAGGAGCAGGCTGGCCCAGCCACGTATAATGCTGAGGTGGAGGGGTATAAGCTTGATCCGGCTACGGCTCAGTCCCCACAAGAGGACAGTGCTGAGATACGTGCAATGCGTTTTTCCAATGACTATTCCATGAAGTTTCATGATGACTATGCCATTGACGAAGCGATGCGTGACCGCACTGTTTACGAACGCAGCCGCCCTGAATATGAGCCACAAAACGTGCGCCTTGGGTCATTCATTCTGGCTCCGCAGATTGGCGTTGGTTACACCTTTAACGACAATATTTTTTCAACACCAGACCGCGAAGAGCAGGATTTTATTACCCGCGTTCGGCCGGTTATCTTGTTAAGTTCAGATTGGAATAGCCACTTGATCAGTGCCGGCGTGGTGTATGATGCGGGTATATATAAAGATTTTTCTGAAGAAAACTTTCTTGATACGACGTACACCTTAAGTGGCCGTTTAGATGTGGTGCAGGACTCATACATTACGGGCGGCCTGCTGATACAGGGCAAACATGAAGACCGCGCCTCACCTGATGAAGTGAATGGGGTTGAGCCGACTAAATATCTTTTAAGCACGGCGAATCTTGAGTTTTATCGTAAGGTAAGCCGCATCATGCTGAAAGCGAGCATCGATGCTCGCCAATTTGACTACTCCACAACAGAAGCCGGCGGCGGCGGGGAAATTGATAACGGTGACCGTGATCGCTACGAATACCAGGCGCAAACACGCGTTGCGTATGAATTTAAACCAGGTTATCAGGCCTTTGTGGATGTCTCGTACAATATCCGTGAATATGTTCGCGATGGTGCAGCTGAATTACGCAATTCCGATGGTTATAAAGTTAGCGCAGGTACATCCGTTGACCTTACTGGACAAACCAAAGGTGAGGTGTATGCCGGTTACTTTTTACAAGATTATGAAAATGATAATTTTGAAGATGCATCTGGCGTAAACTATGGCGCAAAAGTGCTTTGGAATGTCACGCGCCTTACATCCGTACAGTTTGATGCGAATCGGACGGTGAGTGAAACGACTTTAAGTGACGCCTCGGGTTTCGTCACTAGTCTTGCAGATGTTTCCGTTGAGCATGAGTTGCGCCGCAATATATTGCTCAGCACAGGATTTAGTTACGTTCTGAATGAGTATGAAGGGCTGGATAGAACGGATAATATCTATTCGCTCAGTGCCGGTGCGCGCTATATCATTACGCCAAACTTTACCCTGAATTTTGATTATAACTTCCAGATGCGTGAATCAGACGCTGTCGGGCGCGATTTTGAACGTAATCGCGTTATGCTATCGCTTAAAGCAGAATTGTGATAATAGTGGGCTCATGCAGTTACGGCTTTTATTCATAGCAGCTTTGTGTGTTTTTGCAGTTCTTCTGCTGAATGGAATAGCATTTGCCCAAGATAAAAAAGATTCTCAGGCAGCAGATATTCGAGACATAAACTCTGTTTATAGGCTGGATACGGGCGACAGGGTGCGTGTAATCGTATATGGCGAAACAGACCTTTCCGGTGAGTTTGAGCTGGATAGTTCTGGTGAATTGGCACTACCGCTGATTGGCACGATACAGGCAACCAATCTTAGTCTTCGAGAGCTGGAGAAGCTTGTTACCGAGAAATTTAAAGATGGCTACCTTGTCAGTCCGCGTGTAAACGTTGAGGTGCTGAACTTCCGCCCATTCTTTATTTTGGGTGAAGTGAAGCGCCCAGGCAGCTATCCCTATGTAAGTGGCCTAACTGTCATCAATGCTGTTGCATTAGCGGGTGGCTACACCTATCGCGCAAAAACCAGCAACTTCACTTTGCTGCGCGGTAAAGGCTCGGACCGCAAGGAAATGCAAGTGGATGAGGAGGATGTTATTCTTCCGGGTGACACGGTTCGTGTGGAAGAGCGCTTTTTCTAGTACCTACTTCTCAATTAAGAGATTGAGAATCATGTAAATTATTATTATATTAGTCACTGATGCCAACATCAGAAATTTGGTTAGATGACTAAACAACTCCCCCCGCATATGCATCCGCAGGCTCACCCTGCGCAAAACCACGTTCATCATGGGAACGTTGGGGCTAGCCCACTGCAGGCTGCGGAGGAGGTAAAACTGTCGGATCTTTTTGCGGTTCTAAACCGCAATCGGATGCTGATAATAAGCATCACGCTGCTTTTTGCTGCCCTAGCGGCTTTCTATGCGTACACAACGAAGCCGCTCTATTCAGCGACGGCCCTGATGCAAATTGATGTTCGCCAGAAAAATATCGTTGATATTGAGTCGGTTACATCATCCATCACGTCGGATGAGTCCGCCATCAAGACGGAAGTGGATATTTTGAGATCCCGTACGCTTGCTGCGATGGTGGTAGAAGAATTTAATCTTGAAAAAGATCCCGAGTTTAATCCCTCTGGTGAAGATTTGAGTGCATTTAGCAAGTTTATGAACTTGCTTTCCTCGGATTATTTTTTCTTTTTTATGAAAAAAGAAAAAGAGGTCGGTGTTGAAAATGACAATTCCGAAAAAGCCCGCGTTATAAACGCCTTTCTTTCACGATTAGATATTTCAAGGAAGGAGCGTTCTTATACGATCGGGATTGCGTTCACTTCAGAGTCAAATAGGAAGGCGCAGATTTTGGCCAACGCTGTTGCAAACGCATATCTCCGCAACCAGCTTGATTTAAAATATAAGGCGACTCAGGATGCAAACCAATGGCTCAGTGAGCGTTTAAAGGAATTGCAAAAAAAGCTTCAAGATTCCGAAAGGGAGCTCCAACAATTCAAGGTCGCAAACAACCTTACTCAGGATAATGCGAAATCTGTTATTGAACAGCAACTGACGCATATTACAAACGAGTTGGTAAATGCGCGAACGTCCAGAACACAATCCGAGGCAAAGCTTGAAAACATCAGGCAGGATATTAATTCTGTGCCTGAAGTTGTAAGTTCAAGCCTTATTCAATCGCTGCGCACTCAAGAAGTTCAGGTGGTTCGGAAGCGCGCTGAACTGAGTAGTCGGTATGGGCCAAAACACCCTAAGATGATTAATGTTAATAATGAGCTTCAAGACCTAAAATCGAAAATTCAGTCTGAAATAGAAAACATTATTACCAGCATTGAGAATGAAGTAAAAGTAAGCCGGAGTAAAGAAGAGGCACTTGAGAAAAGCCTTGAGAGCCTAAAAAGCGGGCAGGAAAATCAAGTGTCTGAGTCAGCGGTTGTTCAACTCGCGGAACTCTCGCGTCAGGTTGAAGCCAACAAGGCTCTCTATGAATCATTTTTAACGCGATTCAATGAAACATCCGAAAAAGGATTAGAACAGGCCGATGCGAAGATATTTGCTTTTGCCGAAGTGCCGCAGCAACCTTCTTACCCACCAAAGTTTTTAATTATCTCAGGGGCTGCTTTCTTCGCCTTCTTCTTGTCGATTGCGATAGTGTTTTTAATTGAGGAGCTTGATTCAACGTTTAGGAGTACGTTGGAAATTGAGAAGGAGCTCGGCGTTCGAGCACTGGGGATGGTTCCGCACATTAAGGTTGACCCTAATCAGCGCTATATGGCTGACGTTTCAACATCGAGTGTATTTTTTGAGTCGTTAAGAACCGTACTCACCGCGACATATTTTTCGCGCCCCAACAATATACCGAAATCAATACTTGTTTCGTCATCGGTTCCAGGAGAGGGTAAGACGTTTTTCTCTCTTTCTTTTGCCAGCATGTTAGCGCAATCTGGAATGAAAGTTCTGTTGATTGATTGTGACCTTAAGCGCGCAGCCTTAAGCCAGACCCTGGCAAAAGGCGTGGAAGCAAAATATCGCATCCTTAGCGATTTCATTACTGGCAAATCAACGGAGAGCGAAATTGTATATCAAAATCCTAAAACGGGATTACATTTCATCATCTCACACCCGAATACGGCTCATTCTCAGAATATTCTGAGCTCTGAAAGGATGAGGTATTTAATTCAAATTATGTCATTGCGGTATGATTATGTCGTTCTAGATTGCCCGCCTGTGATGGCGGTTTCAGACGCTTTGGTAATGACGCCATTTGTAGATACAGTTATTTATGCCGTGCAGTGGGGAAAAACACCGAAAAAGCTCGTTACTACTGCAGTTAATTCGTTAAAGCATACGAATGCGCACATTGCGGGGGTGGTCTTAACGCAAGTGAACCTTAAAAAGCATAGTAAGTATAGCTATGGCGATGCAGCATACTATTATAGCGAGTATAAAGATTATTATACGACCAAAGACTCCTGAGACCGAACATGCCATTGTCGAATCAGCCTACCGCGCAAAAAAAGCCTTTAGGCCCTGAGGATACCCGCATCTATGCGATTGGGGATATTCATGGTCGTTTAGACCTGATTGAACGTCTGCATCAGGAAATTAGAACAGATGTTCTGGGATGCAAGGCCGAACGAAAGCTACTGGTTTATCTCGGTGATTATATAGACCGCGGATTTCATTCCCGTGAAGTAATTGATTATCTTATAAGCCAGCCCATGCAGGGGTTTGAGTATATCTATCTCCTTGGCAATCATGAATATGCGATGCAGCTTTTTATGAAATACCCAGAAAGAATGGCAGCATGGCTAAACTGGGGAGGGGCATCAACGCTGCAAAGCTACGGTGTTAATTTCTACACGAATCAGAATGTCATGAAGAGCCTTAAATTACTAGCGGAGGAGCTATCCGCGGCCGTGCCAGAAAATCATAAAGAATTTTTAAAGAACCTGAAGCCTTACCACCAGGAAGGGGATTATGTGTTTGTGCATGCGGGCATAAAGCCTGGTAAGGGTTTAGAAGACCAGTCAATCGAAGATCTGACGATGATACGCGACGAGTTTATCCACTCCTCTACAGAATTTCCCTTTACCGTTGTTTTCGGGCATTCCATTTTCGATGAGCCCTTTGTAAAAAATGGGCGCGTTGGTATAGATACGGGAGCCTATTTCTCAGGTAAATTAACAGCCTGTGTGATAGAAAATGAAGTTTCGCGCTTTATTTCCACTTAGGTACTAGCGCAGTTTCCCTGCCCGCGTGTAAAAGCCGATATTGCCATCAATCTTTTTCCAGGTTTCTTCATCGCCCACGTAAAGCCTTTGTATGGCGCGAGCGTATCGTATTTCTTTTAGCCCTGGAATAAAGGCATAGGACTGCTCCTGTATAAACTTATTAATGATAACCATCATGTCATCCCGCATTTCCTGCGGAAGATATTCCCAGTAATCTAAATAAATCTTTATTCGGCTCATCATATAGTAAGGAGAGAACGGCGCAATTTTATGTGCCGCATACAGGGCGGCGACTACTTTCTTGGGTGGGTATTTTACCTCCCTATAGAAATACGCCAGGTCTAGCCAAAGATAGGATTTTAGCGGGGATGCCTCAATTGCACGTTTCTGTAAGTCTATGGCACGCTCTTTTCTGTCCATCGCCTGCGGGCTATTTTCTGGATAAGAGCGTGCTAATCTCATCTGGTAATATGCCAGAGTCTGCAGATATTTTGGATTGCTAAAAAAAGAAGGTGGCTTATTAAATTTTTCAAAATCTTTCTCAAATCCCTCTAATTCCGAAGCCGCATTGTTTTTGTATAAAGATTCAAGTCTTCCGTTCAATAACAAATATCGAGCCTCGTCCTTGATAAGGATAAGGCTCATGGAGAAGAGACCAATACCGAAAGCAAGGAAGAAAAGCCCCTTCACATAAAAAGTAAGTGTTCTTACAAAAGGCATTTTACGTGCGCCCCGTTTTTTTTCTAAGAATGAATTCTTTAGTAATGGCTGCAGTTGCAATGCAGGTGGTTATCACCAGTGCGGGCATTTCAATGCTGAAATCAAATAACGCATGAACGCCAATCTGGGTAAAGAAAGCCAGAAGAGTGATGGCATAAATTTGCTTATTATTTTTTGTAAGAAGCACATAAAGGGCATAGCAGATAAAATAAAAAGTAAGAACCAAAACCGCTGAATAGGCTGGCACACCTAGCTCCAGAAAGTTCTCAAGATACGTATTGTGCGCGTGATCAATAACCCCTTCGTGCATACTGTGGGGAGTAATATAGCCTTGGTAGGCATCCTCGAATGTACCCAAGCCAGACCCTTGCGTGCGGTATTCTGAACCGATTGCAAGCTTGGTTTGGTCATACATATACTGCCGGTTCACAAAGTCAGATTTTGCGGTAAGCGCCCTTTCAATGGTCTTATGACCTCCCGTATTGATTGCTGCAATAAAAAGCACAATCAATCCAACATTGATAAAGACCAAATACCAGCGGAAGGTTTTAAAAAATCGCGTGAACATTAACAGAACAAGAAAAATAATAATTCCGATGGAGGTGGATATCAGACCCGCGCGCGAGAAAGTAAGCAGCAAACTTGCGAGAAGTATGGCAATAGCGGCAATATAAAGGCTGATTTTAGAAATTATTATTTTTAGACGCTCACTTTTTACAAGCATAGAGCTGCCTTTATCCAAAATAGCTGCACGCAAAGCTTGAAACATAAGCCCAAAACCAATGATAATCGCAAAACCCGCATGCGTAGCATAATGGTTTCTGTTTACGTATGTTCCTGAAATATATGGATTATACCTACTGTTGGGGTAAAGAAAAAAACTATCCGATGAAACGGCAAAAGCAATCACGCTGTAAACCGCATAGGCAAGTGCCGAGTAAAAAATATGCCTGAGAAATTTTTGGGAATATCGCCTGCGAGCGCCGCAAATTTGAATGGTTACCCAAAATAAAGCCGCATAACAGGCGTACCGTACAATGCCTAAAATCGTATCAAATGTGCTGACGCTTATTTTTTGCAGCAAGGGTTCAGAGTTGAGTGTTGCAGAAAGGAAGTACCAAAGGGCATGGGGCGCCTCCCTTGTGAGGCTAATTTGTGCAAGGGGCCAGGCCATGAGTATCAGAAAAATAGCAAAGAAAAACCATATCTGCCTAATAGAAATATTTGCCTGTATTTTTTTTGTAATGAAAGCATATGACCATAGAGTGAGCAGGGCGCCATTGAGTACCCCCCAAAAGAGCCAGAAAAAAGTCCTATTGCTCGCCAGCGGAAGGGGCGCCAAATATATTTGTAAAATAATACCGTAGTAAATAATGGAGGTATAAAAGCGATTTGAAGTGGTTGCATGACCAAACTTAGATAGCCATCTTTCGTCCTGTGCTTCGGCATTTTTATGGAGAAGAGGGGTGTTCACCGCATTTCCTCACGAAAAGCCCATTTATAGGCAGTTTCAACAATCACATTAATTTTCTCACACTGTGGTTTCCAGTGAAGTAACTGGCGCGCTTTTTTACTATCCGCAATAAGAATGGGCGGATCTCCTACTCTTCGCGGACACTCCACAACAGGAATTTTCTTATGGCTTACGAGTTCTGCGGCTTTCAGAACCTCCATGACGCTATATCCTTTGCCGGATCCCAGATTAAGCGATTCGCCGCCACCGTTCTTTAATAAAAACTGTAGCGCCTTTACATGTGCGTCCGCCAGATCTGAAACATGAATATAATCACGAATTGGCGTGCCATCGGGTGTATTATAATCTTTTCCGTATATCTCCAGTTTCTTTTGCTTTCCACTCAGCACATTCATGATAATCGGAATAAGATTTGTTGGTGTTTTCTGCAAACAGCCGATTTCACCATCTGCGTCGGCGCCGGCTGCATTGAAATATCTTAGGGCCATATATTCCATGCCGTATGCGCGCCGATATGATTCAAGCATCCACTCAATAATCAGTTTAGTTTCTCCATATGGATTTATAGGCTTTGTGGTGGAGTTTTCTTGAATCGGAGTTTTTGAAGGAATGCCATATACGGCGGCGCTGCTTGAAAAAATAAAGCGCCTGACTCCCGTTTTTAGGCAGGCATCTAGCAATTTACATGTGCCGGTCACATTTGTTTCATAGAAAGCAGCAGGATTCTTTACAGACTCGCCTGCGGAAATACGTGCCGCAAAATGCATAACGGCAACTGGTTTATATTTTTTTATAACGGCAATCAGACGTGTGCTGTTTTGTATAGCGCCTTTTACGCACGGCCCCCATTTAACAGCTTCTTTACAGCCCGTTGAAAAATCATCATAAACAACGGGGCAGAAGCCTTCCTCATAAAGCGCTTTGCATGTGTGGCTGCCTATATAACCGGCACCGCCTGTAACCAAAACAACGCCCCTATTTTTTGGTAATGTCACCATGCTATATTACTCTTTATAAAGAGTTTGTTTCTGTGTTAGCTTGGTCTATTATCAAACGAAAGCTAACTGCTCGGATTAAATGCGGTGTTACGCCTAGCCACACTAATATACATACTCTTTACAAAGCTTACAAAAAAAGAAAAGATAATCGCGTTTCAGGCTATTTTCTTTTCTTTCATTAGTGGCGTTTTTGACATTGTCGGCATTAGTCTTATTTTCTCATACGTCAGCCTTATTGTTGAGCCCGCAAAAATTGAAGAAATTGAGCTCGTTCGTTACCTCAAAGAAGCAATCCGCCCTTATTCGAGCATAAACTTCCTCGCCCTGATGGGGTTTTTGTTGGTCTTTTTCTATTTTATTCGGGCATTAGCTGCTTTCATATGCAGTGGTTTCCTTGCAAAATTCGCGCTTTTTTGGCTGGGCCGTACTTCTGAGGCATTATTTTATGCCTTTATGAATAAAGATTATGCTTATTATCTCGACAACGGAACCACCGAAGCCAGACGATACATTAATGAAATTGTCCCACGGCTGACCTACCACTTCATTCAACCTTTAATGTACCTCGTATCTGAAACGCTTACATTTCTTATTATTCTTGGCTTTTTATTTTACCTTAGGATTGAACTTTCAATCATTCTTTTATTTTTATGCTCCGTTGTTTTGGGCACCTATCTTGCAGTTTCTCACGGCTATCTAAGAAAACTTATTGTTCAGCGCACGCAAGGCAGCCAATCAAGAGCAAAGAGCGTAAATGAGTCCTTCAATATCATAAAAGAAGTATATATTTTTCCTGGCAGCGCGGAATATTTTGCCAAGCAACAGAAGTCTGCCAATGCCATGTATATGGAATCGCAGATGAAGGGCAATTTTATCTATGTTCTCCCCAGAATAATCATTGAGTTTCTCAGTACGTTTGCGTTATTAACAATTATTATTTTCGAGCTTGTTGTTCACAGTTCGAAAGATAGTTCTATTGCCCTTGTGGCGCTATACGGAATGGCCGCACTTCGCATATTGCCATCCTTCCTGAGAATTCTTCAATCACTCAATCAGGTTCGAACAGAAAGTTCAGATTTCCTAAAAATGTACAGCCAGTTTATTGATTTGAATAAGATAATTCCTAAGAAACAAGAACGTCCTACAGGGGGACAAGATTTCTTTGAGCAATCTCTCGCCTTAAAAGGCATTTCTTTTAAATATAAATCGTCTGTCGATGAGGTGCTTAATAATATAAACATTACCATTAAGAAAAATTCTTTTGTCGCGATTGTGGGCCAGTCAGGCGTTGGTAAAAGCACACTTATGGATGTGATGATGGGTATACTCCCACCATCGAAAGGGAACCTGTTACTAGATAACAAAAAAATCTCTTACGAGAATTATAAGAAAATTATTCACTATGTCGGTTATGTACCGCAACGCTTCAACCTGCTTGACAAAACACTGGCAGAAAACATTGCATTTCCCGCCGAAAGGGAAAATATTGATATGGATTTGGTGCGAGATGTCTGTAAAAAAGCATCCATTTCAAAGTTTATCGAATCCAGCCTAGAAAATGGTTATGACACTATTGTTGGTGAGCGGGCAGGGCGGTTAAGCGGCGGGCAAGCTCAGCGGATTGCATTGGCGAGGGCGCTGTATCGTAAGCCTCAAATTCTCATTCTGGATGAGCCGACTTCAGCCTTGGATGGTATTTCAGAAAATGAAGTGAATGAGACTATTGCAGCCCTTAAAGGTAAAATGAGTATTGTTTTAGTCGCCCATAAATCAAAGCTATTTTCGTTGGCAGACACCATTTTTCTTATGGATGACGGGCGGATTGTCGATCATGGCACCTACCAAACACTATCAAAAAAGTGGCCCAAATTGTTTTAATATATTTTGGGAGCCTCTCCCTTGTTATACACACTGGAAATGTAGAGGTAGGTAAAAATAATCCAAAAGCCTAACGCAGAATACATCTCAAGTGTAATTTGAAATATTAAGCCGATAACCATAAAAATTACATTGAGGTTAACCCAGTTACCTTCACCGCTCTGTAGGTATAATGACTTTGCCAACCCGAGAAACATAATGCAATATGCAATAACAAAGAGCGATAAACCTAACGCGCCGAAGTTAAGTAAGAATGTTAGGTATGTGTTGTGTGTTTCCAATTCCATATACCGCCAATCGCGCTCATAATCATTTGTAGCAGGTATGACCATCCCATCGTTTGCAATTAGAAATTTCTCCGCACCGTAGCCAAAAATAGGCCTTTCTTTTGCCGCATCCAGAATTACTGACCATATATTTGTGCGCCCAGTCAGGGTCTCATCTTTGCCGAGCAGTTCAAGAATTTCTGACTTAAAATAAATTGATGTGAGTGAAGATGAGATAAATAAAAGTGCAGAAATAATCATCATTGGCAAAAAGAGTCGTTTATTCTTTGAAATGCTTGGAACAATAAATACCAAGGCTGTAACGATAATGGATGTAATGAGCCCAGTTGCAGAACCACTTATAGCAATATAAAGGAAACATAAAGCGGCCATGCAGATATTAAATATTCTTTTTTTGTTATAGAAAAGAAATGTATATAGAAAATAAGCCAGCGCATGATTGGTAAAATAACAAGCATAATTTCTATCAATAAAAACGCCATTAATTGCTGTACCGCCACCAGTGCCATAACTAGGTAAAAAAAGTAAAAAAATGATGTTAAACACGGCAATGAAAATAAAGTAGGCCTTAAACGATCGTATACATGCCTCATGGAGGTGGTTTCTGGCGTATATAGATGAAATTAGCACCACTGGTATAGAGAGTTTAAGCCACGCATCAACACCCAAGGCGACTGAAGTTCCCCAAAAAATCGAAAGGCCAGTGTAAAAAAGAACAATAAATAGCAGAAGCATTTTAAGGTTAGTCAGAAACAAAAAGAAAGTTTTTTTAAAGTTTAATGCTGTAATTATCACCGGAAGTAAGACTGAGGCATAAATAAGACTGGGGGTTACGGCTTTATAACCCATTATCATGTCTTCAAGCACATGAAAAAAAATCGTTGTATAGACGACTAGAATTAAAAATATAAAAGAAGCGTAAAGATTCGTTCTGAAATTAAAACTGATATACTTCATGCGGCTACTGAATGTTATAAGTTATCTTCTAATAGCACCCCAATACTGAGATACAGTTGTTGATGCAAAAAAATCAGGAAGTTTCTTTTTTTGAAACTGCTGGACTTTCTTTTTTTCCTTCGCGTAATTTTCTAAGACATAGCATATCGCGGCACAGAGTTCCTCTTTATTACCCGGAGTAACGAGCTGACCATATTTCCCGCCTTGTAAGATTTCGTCTGGGCCACTGGGGCAATTGGTGGCAACCACAGGACAGCCACATGCCAATGCCTCCACCAACACGGTGGGAAGGCCCTCATAGTCAGAAGATAGAACGAACAATTTTGCCCGACGCATATAGGCATAGGGGTTGGCTACAAAACCAGGCATCTCCACGCTGCCAGAGAGGCCGAGCTTTTTAACCAAGGCCTCTAGCTTGGGGCGCTCCGCACCATCACCCAATATGAGGAGGCGCGCCTTACTATACCTCAGCCTAACTTCCGCAAATGCCTCCAGAAGTAATGGAAAGTTTTTTTGGGGATGAAACCGGCCCACAGCAATGATGACGGGAGGGTGTTTCGCTTTAAACCAACGGTGGGAAACGTGCCGTGAGGCATTTTTATATAAATCTGCTGTGATAATAGGATTGTAAATTGTTTTTATTTTCTTCTGTGTTCCAAGCAAGGCCGCAACGGAATTAGAGACCCCCTCAGAGACGCCTATGTTTAGCTGAATAAAAGGCTGAAATAGCTTCAACGCAGCCTTTTGAACAACTGGTAATTTTTCAGACGCAAGGTCTCTGTGGTAGACCGCGATGACACGTGATGTGCTAAAGGACATCACTTTGGCCAGGGCTCCCCAAACTACCGTATAGTGAAGGTTCATCATCAAAACATCTGGCTTATTGCTAAAGAGATAGCGTGCGAGTGGAAGAACAGCAAAACGCATACGGCCCTTGTTGAAGGAAACAACATTAATTTTTTTTGAGAGTTGGTCCCAATAACTCCCCGTTTTCTCTAAAACAAGCAAGCTAACATCATAATTTTTGTTTTTGGCCAATTCGTTAGCAAGGGTAACGCAAATGCGCTCGGCACCACCACCTTGTAAATTAGGAATAAAAATCGCAATTTTTGTTTTATTCCTATGGCGCATCGATAAGTTCCATATATTTTTTTATCGCTATTTCTTGCGTAAAATCTTTGATTCTATGCGAGTGAAACTGCTGGACTTTCTTTTTTTCCTTCGCGTAATTTTCTAAGACATAGCATATCGCGGCACAGAGTTCCTCTTTATTACCCGGAGTAACGAGCTGACCATATTTCCCGCCTTGTAAGATTTCGTCTGGGCCACTGGGGCAATTGGTGGCAACCACAGGACAGCCACATGCCAATGCCTCCACCAACACGGTGGGAAGGCCCTCATAGTCAGAAGATAGAACGAACAATTTTGCCCGACGCATATAGGCATAGGGGTTGGCTACAAAACCAGGCATCTCCACGCTGCCAGAGAGGCCGAGCTTTTTAACCAAGGCCTCTAGCTTGGGGCGCTCCGCACCATCACCCAATATGAGGAGGCGCGCCTTACTATACCTCAGCCTAACTTCCGCAAATGCCTCCAGAAGTAATGGAAAGTTTTTTTGGGGATGAAACCGGCCCACAGCAATGATGACGGGAGGGTGTTTCGCTTTAAACCAACGGTGGGAAACGTGCCGTGAGGCATTTTTATATAAATCTGCTGTGATAATAGGATTGTAAATAAAGGAAGCTTTGCCCGTTTTCAGAAATGCAAATTTTTCTAAAGATTTAGCCGCACCTTGTGAGACGGCAATAATATGGTTCGCGAATCTGTAAGTAACAATATAGCCCAGTTGTAAAAACCTTTTTAAGAGAAATGCGACAAACGTAGTCCTCTGAGAGAAAAAGTTTGAGTGCACATCCACATGTTCAACAACAATTACTTTCTTACTTCGCAAAACGGCTTTAAGTAAAATTGCCTGAATATTTCGAAAGAATCCTGTGGCTACAATAATTTCAATGTCTTGTTTTTTAACAAAAGACGCAAGTCCCCATAGACTGAGTAATACGGAATTCTTATGGATACCCACCATCGATTTAAGATGAACTTTTGGGTCGATAGATTTTATTAGATCTGCATTATTTTTCTCGCTGATTGTAAGAAGGTAAACATCAAGTTTATAGCGCGCAAGCTCATTGGCCAAAATAATAGAGACCGTTGATATTCCGCCAAACGAGAGCACATTATGATAAATAAGGATTTTCTTTTTTTGCATTACCAACGTCTAAAATGGTTAAAAACACCAAAAATAAAGTACTGAAAAAAGTAAAGCGAGGCCAAGAAAACATTTTGCCCCTCAGATGTTCTTAAAATATGCCAAACAGTTTTCGCCATCTGCCATTTATTAGACGAAATGCTCCGGTTTCTCTTGGTATAGTAGGCGAGCACTTCAGGAACGCATGCCGCTTCATGGCCTTGTTTTAGAATTTTCAACCAATAACGGTAATCCTGACAATGTCGGCATTCAATTTGAAGGACCTTATTAAGGCGTTGTGTATCATAGATGGCTGTTAAATTAGGGATTCGGTGATGGCGTAGAATATCGTGGTAACGTATTCTATTCTTCGGCCGTCTAAGGCGGATAAATTTTCCATTTTCATCAACCACTTCATAGAAACTATACGCAAGCGGAATCCCCGTATCTGCCATAAAACACAACTGCTTTTGCAGCTTCTGCGGATGCCATGCATCATCGCTATCTAAAAATGCAATATACCGACCCTTAGCAGCCTTAAGCGACTTATTTCTACTACAAACCGCACCACAATTCTTTTTATTAATAGAGAGCTTTATTCGTTTATCTTTCAGATACGGACGAATAACCTTAACACTATCGTCTGTTGATTTATCGTCAACAATCAGCAATTCCCAGTTGGTGTGTGTTTGCGCAAGAACCGACTCAATTGCCCTGCCAATGAAGCGGGAGCAATTGTAATTGGGCATTATAATCGAAACTAGATTATTTTTGCTATGCTTCATCAGCTGTGGCACCTAAATATATTCGCAGAATGATAGCAAAAATGCCGCTTTGTTCATAGCATGATATTGCCCTACTATAAGGCATTGCATTTCGATGGTGATAAAAATATCATAGGCAACCAGAACCTAATTTAACGGGCATGGCATGACGGCAATGGATTACCCCAAGATTCTTGAAAAGCTAACTTCCGTAAGCTTGGCGCTTTCAGCGGAAAAGGACATTGACCGACTGCTGGAAATGATTGTGGTTGAGGCACAGGCCATTTCAGGGGCCGATGGCGGCTCGCTTTATATCCGCAAAGGTAACCAACTGGAATTCGTTGTTGCCCGCAATGCATCGCTCTCACGGCGCATCGTGCGCAAGGAGAACGCCAAGCGCTTTGCACCAATTCCGCTCTATGGTGCGGATAATAAACCCAATGAAAAGGCGCTTTCCGTCTATTCTGTGCTACACCGCCGCGCTATCAATATTAATAATGTGGCTGAGGACAAGCGCTTTGACTTTGCCGGTGTGAAGGCTTTTGACAAAGAGAATAATTACACGACCCAGTCGATTCTCACTATCCCGCTTTTAAGCCGTAAGGATAAGGCTATCGGCTGCCTGCAACTCGTTAATGCTACCAACCCCAAAACGAGTAAGGTGGAAGCCTTCCCGCTAGCGATTGTGGAGGTGGTGCAAACCTTAGCCGCGCAGGCGTCCATTATTCTGGATAACAAGCAGCTGGCGGACTCAGAGCGCGACCTGCTGGAAGCCTTCATTAAGCTGATTGCCGAGGCGATTGATAAAAAATCTCCTTACACGGGCGCGCACTGCACCCGCGTGCCGGAGCTGACGGAAATGATTGCCGAAGCTGGCTGCCAAGCAAAGGATGGCCCGCTAAAGGACTTCAACCTGACGGATGAAGAAAAATACGAACTGCACATCGCCGGATGGCTGCATGACTGCGGCAAGGTGGTGACGCCCGTGCACGTGATGGACAAATCAACAAAGCTCGAAACCATCTGGGACAGGGTGGAGCTGGTGCGCTTACGGTTTGAGATTTTGAAACGCGAGGCAGAAATCCGTGCATTAAAAGGGCAGGGTGGTGCGGCGCTCGAGCAGGAGCTGGCGCAGCTTGAGGAAGACTTTGCCTTTTTGGAAAAGACAAATAAAGGCGGTGAGTTTTTGAACGATGAAGCCATCGAACGCCTGAAGAAAATTGCCGCACGCACATGGGCACATAAAGGAAAAGCGGAGCCTGCATTGACGGAAAATGAGGTGTATAACCTTAGCATCCGCCGCGGCACACTGAATACAGAAGAGCGCAAAATTATGGAAGGGCACATGGTGGCAACGGTGGATATGCTGGATGCCCTGCCATTCCCCGACCATTTAAAGCGCGTGCCGGAATATGCCTGCGGCCACCATGAGCGCATGGACGGCAAGGGTTACCCTAAGTCCATCAAAGCGGGAACCATGTCTATCCCCGCACGTATGATGGCTATTGCCGACGTGTTTGAGGCGCTCACCGCATCAGACAGGCCTTACAAACCCGCTAAGAAACTTTCTGAAACCATGAACATTATCAGTAAAATGAAAGAAGATAACCACCTCGACCCTATGTTGGTGGATTTTTTTGTAAGCTCCGGCGTGTATCGCCGCTTTGCTGCCAAATATCTTTCCAAAGAGCTGATTGATGCGGTGGATGAAGCCAAAATTCTCGCGGCTAAACCTAAGCCGATGCCGTGATGGCAGATAGTTTTTTTGCTACTATTCCGGCATTTAAAGATTTTTCCGAAATCGGGCAGGGGAGCCATTACGTGCCCGCGCCAGATGACTGGTGGGTGGTGGTTACCGACGTTACTAACTCAACTGAAGCCGTGAATAGCGGTAGTTACCGCAAGGTGAACATCGCAGGTGCCGCAGCTATCGCGGCGCTCAAGAACCTGTGCAAAGGTATCGAGCTTCCATTTGCTTTCGGCGGGGATGGCTGCACGGTGATGATACCACCACAATGTGTTGAAGCTGCTAAGGCCGAACTGCTTAAAGTAAAGTCACTCTGCCAGATGTCATTCGGCTTGGGGCTGAGGGTTGGGCTGGTAGCAATTAAAGATTTACGCACACAGGGCAAAGACATTAAAGTTGCGCGCTATGCGTTGAGCGAGGGCGCAAGCCTTGCCTCATTCATTGGCGGTGGCACACGGTTGGCGGAAGATTTGTTGAAGCAGGGAAGCTGCGAGCTGAAAAGCACCGAAACAAGCGGCTCACCGGATACAGAAGGGCTCTCCTGCCGCTGGGAACCATTGCTACCACAAAAGGGAAAGATGATGGCGCTGATGGTGCTTGCCCGCGGCGATGATGCGGCGATTTACCAGCAGGTCATACGGCAGGTAAAATCCATCTGCGCGGATGCCAAGCCTGTCTCAGCCAAAAACCTGAAATTTAAATGGCCGCCACAGGGCATGCTGATTGAAGCAAAGCTTAGCGGCGGATTTTTACCACTGAAGCTCCTGAAGATTTTTGGCTTCACCGCACTGGTGTATTGGCTTACGAAAAATAATAAAACAGCGGGGGATTATGACCCCGCTCTCTATCAGCGCGATGTGGTGCTGAATGCAGATTACCAGAAGTTCGACGATATGCTGCGTATGGTGATCGATTGCAGCAGCGCCGACATTCAGAAAATCCGCGAGTACCTTACAGGACTTAAAGATAAAAACCTTATCTTCTTCGGCACGCATGAGGCGGATAGCGCGCTGATGACCTGCCTTGTGTCGTCACTTAAAAGTGATGGGCACGTGCACTTTATTGACGCAGCGGACGGAGGCTATGCCTTTGCCGCCCGCGAAATGAAAGAGCAGATGAAGGCCGCTTTAGTTTAAGTTGATTTTTAGGCCGTCCCGTGCGAGCACACTGTTCGGCAGCCATTTTTTCAGCGCCTTGCTACGCTGGTTGAGCTTTGCATCATTTGCTTCTGCCGCATGATGGAAAGCGACAAATTTTTTGACGGAAGCAGCCTCGGCCAGCCGTGCGCCATGCTGCCAGCTGGAATGACCCCAGCCGCGATATTTCTTCATTTCCTTGTCGTCATACGAGGCGTCGTAAATAAACACATCGGCCTTATGGATAAATTTCAGCAGCGCTTTATCGAGCTGCCCCGCCTGATGCTCCACATCCGTTACATAGCATACGCTTTTGCCCTGATATTCCACCCGATACGCCGTCGCTTTCCCTGGGTGGGCAATCGCTAACGTATGGATAGTGATACCTTTGGCGGGCGTAAGCTTTGCCCCAGCCTTAAAATGCTTAAACACCAACTTAGCACTCATTTCTTTTAGGGAGAGGGGGAAGATGGAGGGCTGAAACAACGTGCCCAGCACGTCCTCAAGTTTTTCTTTCCCCAGGTGGCCTGCCCATAAACGAATCGCCGAACCCTTACGGTACAGCGCCTTAAAAAAAGGCAAACCCTGAATGTGATCCAGATGCGTATGGCTGAAAAAAACATCGACCATATGGTCTTTATTTTTAGGAACAGGGATTTGCGAGATGCCGCTGCCGGCATCAAAAATCAGGCTGTAATCGCCGCAGAGCATCTGCACACACGAGGTGTTCCCACCATAACGCCGGAAATTCGAGCGCACCACGGGCATGCTGCCGCGCGTGCCCCAGAAGATAATTTTAAAGCCAGATGACATAAGGCATGATTATTCCATACTTGCGTTAAACGGCAACATACTATTTTATAACCAGCACATATGCTGCGCTTTTTTCTTATTTTTGCGATTGTTTGGTGGATCGTGTTCTTTATGGCACTGCCCTTCGGTGCCAAGCCGCCTAAAAAACCAAAGAAGGGTCATGCCAGCAGCGCGCCGGAAGTGCCCCACTTGCGCATTAAGGTGATTGCCACCACCGTGATTGCCGCCATTTTAAGCGGTGCAACTTTATATATGCTGCGTATCAACGACCTATGGTAAGCAGCACGGAACATATTTTTACGACGCGTGCGGCGAGCACATGCCTGATTATTGGCGTGCTGAATGAGGGCGAGCGTATTACAAAGCAACTAGAGGCCCTGCAACCTTACCGCAATATGATTGATATTATCATCGCGGATGGTGGCAGCACCGATGGGGCCACCAGCGCCGAGGCATTAAAAGATAAAGTAAGCGCATTGCTGGTGATAAAGGGAAGGGGCCTTAGCAGCCAATATCACGCCGCAATTCAGTTTGCCTTGAAGGCAGGCTATCAGTCCTGCATCTTTATGGATGGTAATGGCAAAGACGGCGTAGATGCCATTCCTACATTTCTCACGGCACTGAAAGAAGGGCACGACTTCCTGCAAGGCTCGCGCTTTATGCGTGGGGGCACGCACGAAAATACGCCTGCGCTGCGTTGGCTGGCGATTCGGTTAGTAGCCGCGCCGCTGTTCTGGCTGGCCTGCCGCTTTTACTATACCGACCCCATGAATGGCTTCAAAGCCTGCAGCCGTCGCTTTTTAGAAAATGAAAAACTGGGTATCAGCCGCGACATTTTTGATGGATACACGCTGCAATATTATATGAACTATGCGGCGCCCCGACTGGGCATGAAATTAAAAGAGATACCCGTGCGGCGCGCTTACCCACAATCGGGGCCGCTGGTGAGCAAAATCAAAGGCGTAAAAAATTATGTGCGTGTACTGGGGCAGTTGCTGAAAGTGCTGGCAGGGCGTTACAACATGCGCTAATGCGCTACGAAGCCAACAAGGTTGCGAACATCTTTCATATTTTTCTCGGCTATTTCACCCGCTTTTTCAGCACCGGCTTTAAGGATTCCCTCAAGGTAAGGGCGGTCTTTCATCAGGCGGTTTAGCTCAGAAGATATGGGACTGATTTTTTCAACTGCCAGTGCGGCGAGCTCTTTTTTAAGGCCGCCATAGCCTGCACTGATAAATTTGTTCTGCGCGTCTTTCAGCGAAATATCCGCTAACGAGGCATAAATGGTCAGCAGGTTAAGTGCTTCCGGCCGGCCTTCAAGGCTTTCAAACCCCATGGTGGAGTCCGACGTCGCCTTTTTAAATTTCTTATCAATGGCAGCTGCATTATCCGTCAGATTTACACGAGAAAGTTCCGAAGGGTCAGACTTGCTCATTTTCTTGGTGCCATCACCGAGGCTCATCACGCGGGTGGCCTCACCCATAATGAGCGGTTCGGGCAGGGGGAAGAACTCGGTTTTATAGGCACGGTTGAAGGCACCGGCAATGTCACGCGCCAGCTCTAAATGCTGTTTTTGGTCTTCACCCACCGGCACATGCGTCGCTTTATATAAAAGAATATCCGCCGCCATCAGTACGGGGTAACCATAGAGGCCAAGCACGGCACTTTCTTTTGCACTGCCAGCCTTTTCTTTAAACTGCGTCATGCGGTTTAACCAACCCAGCGGAGTGTGGCAGCTTAAAATCCATGCCAATTCGCTATGGCCCGAAACGGTGGATTGAGCGAATAAGGTGTTTTTTTCGGGGTCGATGCCGCAGGCGATATAGGTGGCGAGGGTCTGATAGGTTGCCTCGCGCAGCGCAGCAGGTTCTTGGAACACGGTGATGGCGTGCAAATCCACAATACAGAAGATGGATTGGTGCTGGTGCTGTAGCTTCACCCAGTTTTTAATCGCACCGAGGTAATTACCCAAATGCAGGTTGCCCGTGGGCTGAACACCGGAGAAAACAAGGGATTTTTTCATAGATAAGGCTATAGCTTAAATTGCTTACGAAGATGTGGTCGTTTCATATTCTGGTTGAGTATATATTTACCCACGCCAACATCATACCCAAAATTTTCTTTTAGAACATGTGCAAAAAATTCTGCATTCTTTCTCTTATCAGAGCGGTAGTGATTCAGAAACTCAAGCAAATGCAGGCTTGCTGAAATATCGTTGTCAGCGCTGGCGACGTTCGGCGTATCTACAACGCAACTATAAAAAAGCGGAATCTTTTTATAATTGCCATAATTCTCATTCAAGTAATATTGATAATTCTTCGGTGCCAAGTAGTTGTTTCCATTAAAAAGCAGGGGGGCGAGCACAAATTTTTTATTTACCCACCCTAAGGCTCTGTTAGAGACACCGTGCCAATAATACTGACCCGCAGCATGGTGAATAAAAATGTCAATTTTGCACCCACCATCATGCTTTACCTGAAAAACAAAGTCGTTTTTGGAAATTACTTTTTTGAACTTCGGATTGTCTCTAAAAACCGCTGCCAATCTTTCTGACGTGCATTGGTGCTGAAAAACACCGACATCAATATCATAGTCCCATGGGAAGAATTCTTTATTGCGTACCGCCGCAAGGAGTGTGCCGCTACATAAGAAAAAGGGAATTTTGTTTGAATCTAATATGGCCTTTAAATCCTCAAGGGCTGCTTTTGCAGCGGAGGCATTGAAAACCTGCCCTCTTTTTTTAGCGACCGTTGAATGTGCGAATTGGATATCAAACCCTCTTTCAAGGTGTTTTCGTGACTTCGCAAATTGCGTTTTTCCTAACGCTGCATATAACGCCGACAACATGAATTGGTATTCGACCTTATTCAAAAATGGCGCAACCGGGCTAGAAAGTATAAATTCCAACAGTATTTGAGCGTCTTCTCGCGTTTCAACACACCTCAAAAAATGGCGATTGAGGGATCCGCGACCTTTTAGAATTCGGCTCATTGCCTGAATGCTACGCCCCAAAGGGATGCATTCTCTTCTTTTATAAAGCCGTGTAATAATGATGTTTAAGCCGGGTTGATGGCGCAACCGCTTTGTTACCGGAAGGTAATATAAAACAAAGCAAAAAATCCGCCCTAACGCAGGTTCGCGGAGCAAGGCTCGCGACTTCGACATCATTAGAGTGCGGATTGATGGCATGTGGGAATTACTTTAAATCACGAGATAGGGCTTCGATAATGCGCGACGTGGCAATGTTTTTAGTACGAGGCAAGTAAACGACCTCACAGATTTCCTTGAAGCCATCAAATTTTTGGGTCCAATCTTCCCCCATCACCAGTATGTCGGCCTTGGCGGATTTAATATACCCCTCTTTTGCAGCAAAGCTTTCTTCTAAAAAAACATCGGAGACAAACTTAAGCGAGCCGACGATTTCCAAGCGTTCTTGCTGACTGTAAACAGGATAGAGGCCCTTTTTTTTGTAGTTGAATTCGTCGGAAGAAACACCAACTACCAGCTGATCCGCCAATGCTTTAGCACGTTTGAGTAAATTAAAGTGACCCACGTGGAACACATCAAATGTGCCAAAAGTAATAGCTGTTCTATATACCATTGTTGTACATTATTTGAATAATCGTTTTATACTGCATAAATCTTTACTACTTATCAACCCTTTTCCTTTAAGGTAACAGGAAGGGAGATACAGTGCTGTGCTGAGTAATCCTAGAAAAGAACAGATATATAAAAGCCTTTCGCTGATGGGGCCGGAAATGCCTCAGGAGGATTTTTATATCCAGAACGGTGAAGCAATCGACGATTTACGAGCCGTGTTACAAGATGTGCTGGATGAAAAACTCGGCCTTATCGGCATCAATAAAACGGATCCTAAATTATTCGGTGGCATAGTTGGTGGGGCTATAGCGGGAGCAAAAATCCTTGATGCGGATTACACCTTAGATTTTGCACCAGGCCGAGCATGGGACGATGAAACAAAATTACAGCTACGCCAGGTAACCGGTTTGCGCCTGACACTGGAATCAACAGAGGCCTTTGAGGCAATTGCTTTATTCCGAGATCAGCAGGAAAGGCGGTTCGGGGCCATTGACAGAGCAATAGAAGATTTTGCCTCCGGCCGGCAAGTTCCAAGTGAGGCGGCAGAGGAACTCAGCGATCTGTTTGCCGATCTTGGACAAGCAGCAAGTGACTCAGCCTCGCGGAATGAAAATCCAGAGGTCATGGGCTTCAGTCTACTCAATGACAAATATATCCCTGCGATGCGAAAAATGTTAGTCACCGCAGCCGTGGAAGCTAAAAAACCTGGCCTCGCACGGTGTGAGTTTTCTACCGAGTGGCTACCTGCCGCTTACGAAACCGCTGCGGATGCACTGCAGTTAGTATTGCGTGAAGAAATGGGTTTGGAAGGCAATCTTTTTACGATTACTCCGCCACGCCAGACCGGAACGGGCGATGATGCTAGCAGCAAAAGCCCAATGGTGCTTTCTGCTATTAAGGATCTTTTTTTGCATGCGTTATCGGAAATTTCACAGGGTTATTTAGAAAAGCTAGCCGCCATGTCGCCCAATGCCTTCAGCATGGAAATAATCGGTACCCACGCAGAAGCCTTACGGATGGATGGGGGGAAGATGCGCCTGGCGGGCGAACAAATGAAAAACCTTGTGGCCAATGCCGAAGGCAACAGCACTGGCATGGATGTTAGCATTGCCACAAAAATCAACATGAAGGGTTTATTGAAAGAGGCTGAAAAGGAGGGGAATTTTGAGTTTATGATTCTTTTAAGCTCAGTAGTTACAACACTACAGGCGGCACGTGATTCAGACCCGAGAAACAGGATTAATGATGTGGGCGGTGATAAACAGCACGGCGTTTGAAAGAACGCTGCCTGATTCTCTATAATCTATATTATTTTCCATAATATAGATTATAATACATATGGGTTATGGTAACACAGTGCATAAAAATAGTATAAGCCCTTAAAAAACAGCTTAAAATCTTAACGCCAGCATGGTACTGTGCCGCCCAAGTTTAATCGGACGGTTATCCTAGGTAAGGAATCTCCCTCCCCATATGTCGATCGATGTCATCCGCGAAACACTGCAGGCACTGCTGAGCATTATTATTGCGCTCATTTTTTGCTATACCTGCCGGCACTATTTCTTTTCGCTGAACCGCATTTATGCGCGGCAGCGCCATCCGTATCAAATGATTCCGTTTGCCGATTGGCCCAAAGTAACCATTTTTGTGGCGGCGCATAACGAAGAAAAAGTAATCGGTAACTCTATTGAGAACCTGCTGAAGGTCGATTATCCGGCTCACTTGCTTCAGATTATCGTGGTGAATGACCGCTCCAAAGACCGAACCAAAGAAATTGTAGACGCATACATTGCCAAGAACCCCGGTCGGCTGGAAGCCTTTCACCGCGTGGATGGCATGCCTGGAAAACCAGCTGCCTTGCAGGATGCCTTCCCGATGGCTAAGGGTGAAATCTTTATTTTCTTTGATGCCGATTATTTGCCGGGTGAACGGCTTATCAAGCAGCTCGTTTCACCATTTTACGACCCTCAGATTGGTTTAGTGATGGGCCGCGTGATACCCATCAACTCTGCCAGCAACCTCCTCACCCGCCTGATTGAGCTTGAACGCACGGGTGGTTATCAGGTCGACCAGCAGGCGCGCATGAATTTAAACCTCGTGCCACAATATGGCGGAACGGTGGGCGGCGTGCGCCGAAGCATGCTTGAAATGCTTGGCGGCTGGAATATGAAAGCCTTGGCGGAAGACACCGACATCACCATCCGCAGCCTTATCAAGGGTTATAAAACGGCCTACCTGAATTATTCCGAATGCTATGAGGAATCGCCGGAACAATGGAGCGTGCGCATCCGCCAAATCAAACGTTGGTGCAAGGGCCACAACCAAGTTTTTTATCATAACTTTTTCAAAATATTTGATCCCGAAAATGAGTTTATTCCACTGCGCCAGCGCTTCGACGGGCTGATGCTACTGTTCCTGTATCTGATGTCACCACTACTGGTGGTTGGTTGGATGATTACGCTTGTTCTGGTCTATATCTCTTCCGAAATGCCAGAGAATGAAATTCTCTTCTTGTGCTACATGGCTTTCTCATCGCTCGGTAATTTTGCGGCGTACTTTGAAATTGCAACGGGCGTGCACTTTGACCGCGGCAAGCAAAAACTCTGGCTGTTACCGCTTAATATTTTGAACTTTATCGTTTCTGCCGTGAGCATCACAAATGCCAGCGTTTCCCAATTATGGCAGATGATTACGCGCCGGAATAAAGAGCATAAATGGGAAAAAACCATTCGCTATCGCAAGCCGGATGCACCATCGGTCCCTCCTCCCGCCGCCACCGGAGGAGCAAGCTAATGTGGTCTTTAATGTTAGTGATGGCACTGCTGCTGCTGATGCTGATTCCGCTTATACCGGCGTTCACCGAACTGTATTTAAAGCAAGACGCCGAGCCGGTGCGCATTGGTAAATTCAGCTACCTTGATATTGACAGCTACAGCCGCGGCTTCGAGAATTTCTTAAAAAACAAGTTCAAAGGTCTGATTGGCCCAGACTGCAGTTTTATTGAACCAGAAAATAAGGAAGGCACCTTCAATAACCAACCGTACCTTTACCTTAAAAAACCCGTCGCCCGCCAAGAACTGGTGAGTGATATTGAAAAAAATATGTTGTTTACCACTCGCATGATTCTGTCGGAACCTGACATTGAACTACCCAGCAACATGCTTTATGAAAGCGAGGTGTTTGCCAAAGGTTCGCTTGCCACGGGCAGGAATAATTATCTGAAAGCGGCTATGGCTCACGGAGATGTTTTTGTGCAGCCCAACACCGAAGTGCTGCGGTGGATATCGTCGCGTGGCACTCTTTCTGCACACGGCCCTGCGACATTCCATGGCCGCCTTTCTGCTGCTCAAAAAATCATTGCCGATAACAATATCCTTTTTAAGTGGATGGCTGCGCCTGAAATTATAACCAACCCTTCAGAAACCGTTTCAACCATTGCGGCAGACTACAGGGAGTCTATCAGCTACAACGATACGCCCATCACTGAATTGGAGCATATCGACCTAATTGAAATACTTGGAAACGTTGCCTTCATTCGCGGTAATCTTGCTCCTCCGCCCAACTGGCGCTCCTCGCTCGACATTATTGCCACCGGAAATATCACGTTGATGGAAAACACTATTCTTTCTGGTAAGGTGAAGGCTAACGGCGATTTAATTACGGGCCATCACTGTAAGTTAATGCAATCTGTTGTGAGCAGTAAAAATATCCTGATTCGTGAAGGCTCCTTCGTGAAGGGCCCGCTCCTTGCGGAAGATATCATTGAAATTATCGCTGCTACGGTTGGAGAGCCGGAACAGCCCTCCTCGATTTACGCACGCGAGGTTAGCCTGATTGGCTCGTGCAAAGTGTTTGGGTCCATTTACGCAGAAGATAAAGGTGAAGTAAGGAAAATATAATTTTATGCAAGACACACTACAAGTATTGATGATTATCGGCACGCGCCCTGAAATTATTAAAATGGCACCCGTATACCACGCCTGCAAAAAAGCGGGCTTCCGCACCGCCATCCTCCATTCTGGCCAGCATACCGGTCTTGCTAGCCCTTTTTATAAAATCTTCAAAATCACGCCTGAATATAGCCTTAAGCTTTCGCGTAAAAGTAAAATCAGTGACGGACAGCACCTCGCGAACCGCTTTAGCCAGCTGGTCAGTAAAATCTCAGATGTGCTGTCAAACCTTAAGCCAAGCGTTGTTTTAGTGCATGGTGACACGCTCACCGCGCATGCCGCAGCCTTGGCCGCGTTTTACCATAAAATACCCATCGGGCATGTTGAGGCTGGCCTACGCTCACACATTATCGAAGACCCCTTCCCGGAAGAAATGAACCGTAGCATGATTGCGCGCATCGCAAAGTGGCATTTCTGCCCCACGCAGCAGGCGCAGGAAAACCTTATCCGCGAAGGTATCGACAAAAAGAATACACTCGTAACAGGCAATACCGTGATTGATGCCGTGCTGGAAATTGTGGCAAACCCGCAATTAAAAAAATTCCTCAACGAAAAACTGATTCATTTTTTAAAGCAGCATAAGCGCTACATCCTGGTTACACTGCATCGTCGCGAGAACATTCCTAAAAACATTAAACCGCTATTCCAAAACCTCCAGAGCCTTATCGCTAAGCACCCTGACATTGGTGTGATCTGGCCACTGCACATGAACCCGGATGCCAAGAATACTTTGACAGACCTCAAAAAAACACTGACGGCAAACGAGGCCAAGCGCCTGATGATTTGCAGCCCGCTGGATTATATGAAGCTGGTGTATGTGCTCAACAACATCTGGCTTGTGATTACTGACTCCGGCGGTATTCAGGAAGAATCTTCTGCCCTGAATAAACCGATTATCGTGGCGCGTAAAACCACGGAGCGCCCTGAAATTATTAGCTCCGGCAAGGGCGTATTGATTCCCCCCACCGACAGCCGCATCGGCGAAATGGTGCAGGAACTGATGCAAAACCCCGAGCGCTACAAAAAAATGCAGGCCTCAAAAAATCCATTCGGGGATGGTAAAGCCTCCGAACGGATTGTGAAGTCGCTTCAGAAGCATCTGGCAAAAGGCAAGTAATGCAACTACCGAAGCATTTAGCTGAGCGCGTTGAGCTCTTGAAAAAATCCGGCTACCGCGGCGGGATTATCGGGACACACCGCGCACGCACATCTATTCCCTTCACGGCTGGAATCTTTTTTTCCATTCTGCTGATTCCTATTTTTTATACTGCGGCGCTATGGCACGCCCAAGACCAGATTACAGTGTTGTGGTACGGCATCTTTGAGTTCTGGTTTGATAAGCTGAATATCAACGGCGATATCAACATCCACAATTACACCATTCTTTTCCAGCCGCTGGTATTCCCCTACCCGCATATTTACACTGGCCTTCCCACTATGGCTGACATGGTGTGGTGCGGAATCACCGTTATCATTTCATTTCTGATTGCTTTTGTACTGATGCGGAAATTTGCAGACAGAAACATGATACCGCTTGCGTATCTGTTCCGCATTTTCGGCTTCATCAATTTATGTACGATTATTTTCTTCCTGATTCGCCCCGAGGGTTATTTTTTTGGGGTAGATGATTATATCCGTGGCTGCCTTTCGGTGGGGTATATTTACCTTTACCTGCTCTCGCCTATTTTAGCCTTCACCTACAATATTTTCAGCATGAAGCTGCGCTACAAGCTGCTTATCCCCATCACGATGATTGGCTATTTTCTTGTCTTCCTGCCGCACTTGTTTTTGTTCCATGCGCTCATTCTTGTGAAATTTTCGATATTGTATCTGCCACTGCTTTACCTGATGTTCACGTTTCTGCCCGTGATGGCAATGACCGTGGGGATTTATGCGTTCTTTTTGGGCTTTAACGCCATTCCGCAGAGCGAGTTCGACAACTAGCCGCCCGCCAGTTTGCGGCCCAGTTTGCGCGCAGGTTTTTCAAGCAGTTCGTAGCTCAGGGTGCACGCAATCAGCATCAGTACAATAAACAGAAAGCCGTAGTAAGGCTTGTCGACCGTTTCAAAATGCCCTGAGTATTTGTAGATATAACCCAGCGGCAAATGCAGCAGGTAAATAGAATAGCTGATGCGGCCAAGGAAGGTAAAGGGCGCCAGCGCAAAGCACTTGCCTACCCAGCTATCCTTATAGAGCATCACGATAATCAGCGCCGGAAACAGCAGTAGCTGCAGCGCGTAGTCCACAAAAAGATATTGATGCACGTGTAGCAGGAATACCGTCAGAATGAAGATAACTGCTTCAATCAACAACAATCGTTTTCCTAACAGTACCGGCAGATTTTGAAGGTAATGATAGATAAGCATACCTAGCGAGAAGCCTACAATACCGCGTGCGATGGTGACGTTAAAAACAGCCTGATCTGCAATGGCGGCATTGAGTGTTTTGGGCGTAACGTTAATCAGGTACAGGCTGCACAGCAATGCAAGTGCCCACAGCAAAAAATTCGGCATGCCGCGCATTTTCCACACGCCGAAGAAGAACAGCAGGTTCACCACCCATTCCACTGAAACAGACCATGCGGGGCTATTCCACGGCGCGGCCATGCCGCCCACGTTACTGAGCAGCGTGAGCTGCAAAACAATGTTCCAAAGGAAGCGCGGCCCCATGCCAAAATCAATCGCATTCAGAATGTTGTTGGGCTTGAGATACACAACGTTGATAACTAAAAATAGCGCGATACTGAAAATATAGAGCGGGTATAGTCGCGCTAAACGGCGAATCGCAAATGTGCGGAACGAAAGCTTGCGCTCCATGATGCTGGGTTCGTATTGCCGCGCAATAATAAAGCCGGAAAGAATGAAGAAGAAATCTACGGCCAGATAACCGGATGTGGCAAATTGCGTGTCGGCAAAGAAGCCGTAAAAGTGATACAGCGCCACCATGAATGCGGCCACACCACGGCACCCTTCCAGCGCGGGAATATATCCCTGCCCTGTGTTTAGATGAGAAAGCTCTTTTGCTTTTTGGCCTTCGAGAATGGATGACTTAAACGCCACGTGCTTTTTTGAAACCTGTGCTGTTGACAGGCTAGAAGCTAGTATACCTGCGCTTTAATATCCATAAAAAATATCCTTTAAAAAAGAAAGCCACCCCCGACGGGTGGGGTGGCTCGCTTCGACCAAGCTCCCCGAAGGGAGCAAGGTCTTCACATCTCATCTGTCACTCAGTCCGACTACTTCTTCACCGCGACCGGCGTGGGATCTCCCCAGCCGACCACGAAGTAGCCGATGTCGAACTGGTTCGGCGGCAGGAACTGGGCGTTCCAGTTCCCTTTGTCATCGATCTTCACCGAGTCCTTCACAGGAGTCTGCATGATGATCGCGTCCCCGAACTTCTTCGTCTCGGCGTCCCACGGCACGAACGTCAGCCGCGGGATGTTGTACTTGCCGTCCTTCGAACCGACGGTGAGGGCGATACCAGAGGCCGGATCCTTGCAGACCAGGATCTCCGGCGTTTGCTTGCCCACCTTCAGGTTCCCCAGCACTCCCGTCTTCTGACCACAGGACACCGTCGTGCGCATCGAGGGCGAGGTCACCGAGGACAACCACACTTCCTTCTTCATCCCCATGTCCATGACGAACTGCGTCTTCACGGCACAGTCGGCCGGGTCACCACAGGTGGTGAGGGCCTTGAGCAGGGCCGCCGGGACCTTCTCGGTCTTCGGCGGGTCGTCGGCGTTGACCGGCGACTGGGAGGCGAGCACCACGAAGGCGATCGCACACACGAGTTGTAGCACGTGTTTCATCGGAGGCTTTCTTTGACAGAGGCAGACCGGGCGAATAGCTCACGTATGCAGATGCACCGTCCAAGCTTTCCCGATCAATCGAACACTTCCACAATTGCCAGCACCCGTCGAGATACCAGCAACTTCAGATCCTTGATTGCCGAACC
>CAYXPR010000017.1:0-36554 GCA_964467255.1 uncultured Rickettsiales bacterium
GTTCAGTGCCTGCATTTCTTCGGGGGTGGCACAATAGGCCTGAGCGGGGTTGGATGTCCCAAAGCAAAACACTGCGGCCACGGCGGCGACCCATGTTTTATATTTTTTCGCTGATAAAAACAGTCTCACAAAGCGCTCCAATGCCTTACGCACGGCGGATTATAGCAGTAGTTCTCTGCGAGGGAAAGATGTTCGGGGCGAAGATGATTACATTTCCGCCATTCTTGGGGCAAGTGGATTATTATGCGCTATGCATAAAAAACCCATTGCGTCTTTCTATAACTAGGATAAACAGATAAGCCAGCTAGTTACGATTGGATTGCCAGCCGTAATTTAGTAAACATTCACCATATTAGGGATCTACTTATGAAAAAATTATTCTCTCTTCTCGCCATTGCTGGCGTTTCTGCTGTACTCGTTGCAACTCCGGTTCGCGCTGAAGAAACCGACACCGTTGCGATTGCTGCTCCAGTGCAGGCTGAACTGAAAGACGGCACGAAAATTGACATTAAAGATGGTGTTGTTTCCGTAATTGGCAAAGATGGCAAAGCTACGCCAGCCAAAGATGGTACGCACGAACTGAAAGACGGCAAAAAAATCACCACCAAAGGTGGCAAAGTAGTTGAATAAGCTATTTTAATCGTTAAAATGGGGCTCCAACTTGGAGCCCCATTTTTTTATCTATGGACTTTTTCACCACTGAAATTCTTCTTAGCTTTATTACGCTAACGTTGCTTGAGATTGTTCTCGGCATCGATAACCTTATTTTCATCGCCATCGTTGTTCAAAAACTACCCAACTCCTTCCGCAAGAAAGCCCGCCTCATCGGCCTTGGCTTAGCGCTGGGTATCCGTATTGCCATGTTGTTTGGCGTGGCGTGGATCATGCAGCTCACGCACCCGATTTTCTCGATTGGCGATTTTGCCGTTTCCGTGAAAGACCTGCTCTTGCTCGCCGGTGGTATATTCCTGATTGCAAAAAGCACACTTGAAATGCACCACGATGTGGTCGGTATTGAGAATGAGCGGGAGATTAACGTAAGGAACACTTTTGGTGCCGCCATCATCCAGATTAGCATGATCGATTTCGTATTCTCGTTTGACTCCATCATCACTGCTGTTGGTCTTACCACGAACATTCCTGTCATTATCGCCGCGGTGGTCATTTCTATGGGTGTCATGCTGGCCTGCGCCGGTCAGGTGACCAATTTCCTTGAAAAGTTCCCAACTTTCAAAATGTTGGCACTAAGTTTCATCCTGATGATTGGTCTTTTGCTGGTCGCAGAAGGCATGCACTTCCATGTGCCACGCGGCTACCTCTACTTTGCGTTCTCATTCTCGCTTTTTGTGGAAGCCATGAATGTGAGCATCCGCCGCCGCGAAAAGCTAGGAAATGTGCATATTCCTAAGCCAAAACAGCCGGAATCCGGCCGTAAAAAGCGCTAAAAATCGCTTAAAATCCAACGTATTTTAGCCCCTGCCCCTTAAACTTTCCTTAACAGATACCTGCTATGATGGGTGTAATGAAGGATTGGGGAGAACGATACCTTCAGCAGAACAAAGTGGGTGCAGTGGATACGCAGATTGTTTTGCGGCTTAGGAACAAACCTCCCCGTCTTTCTACGGAATATACGAATGGCTCTCGCGAGCTAATAGTCCAGGTGGGCACACGCACGCGAGAGTCGGTTATGCGGGACCTCCCTCACATCGGGGGAGAGTTGGGGGAGGTTCTGCACCCTTTCATTAAAAAGAAGCCTTTAAGGCTTCTTTTTTTATGTTCGCTATCTTACTAACTCAATTTTATCCGTCCAGCGATACCCTAGTGCGCCTTGCCGCAAAGTTACCCTTGCTTTTCCACCGATCTGGGCAGCGTGGTACGTTGTAGAATTAACTCCCTTACTATGTATTCCATCTTCTTTTATAAAACCATCTATCACAAGTGTGTAGCAGGTCGAGCGGTTCCTCTTGCCGCAGCGGTAGGTTTTCTTATTCACAATTTCGCGTTCAAAATATTGCGGCTCCGAACGGTCATTAATCACGTTATAGTCGTAAAGCCCGCTGAACACGCTCATATATATACCGGCTAGGCCCATGAAGATAAAATCCAGTAGCACAAGATGCCCGCGCGAGGAACGACCTGCTATCAGCAGTATGGAAACAAACCACACCGCTGCAATGACTGAACCAATGATGCCGGACTTTATCATCAGCGGCAGTTTGTCTACCAACTCTGCATCCCTAATGCCGGTCACGGTAAGGCCATAGATGCCAAGCCCCAGCCACGTCGCATGAAAGCAGTTATAGATAATCGCTGTGCGCGCAGAGCTATTAAAAAGCGATGCATTTGAGGTAGGTGGCACCGAGCTTAAGGCATCTGCCACCACCTTCAGCTGGGCAACAATACTGTCACGTTCCGTGTTAAATATTGTTGCAGGCACATACAGCCATACCAAGTGAGGTGTTGCCTCCAGCTTCTTCAGTTTAATGGCATGCAGTGCTTCAATGGCTGTTCGGAACGACGGATTTCCCGAAAGTGCTTGGCACAGGGCCGGATTGTCCGACACAAGATAGTAATTCTCATCGAATTCTTTATCTCTGGTCTGAACCTCAGCGGAAACACCAATCCATTTAAAAAGTCGGTCGAGTGCGGATTCTTTCTTAATACCGAAATAATGCCCGTTGTTAGCGACAACACCTATGGTCACGCCCCTTAAGTGGCCTTTGTGCCGGTGCTCGGTCACCTGATACGCCGTTCCGTCTGCCAAAGTACGGTGTTCCTGGAGTGTTTTTTTGCCAGAAAGGCGCTTGCGAACCACAAAAGAGGCTAACAAAAGCGAGCCAACCACCCCCGGAAGAAAAATCATAACGCGCCTCTACACAAAATTCAGACCAAAAATTGCATGTTTTTGAACCATAACATGCAATTTAAACCGTGTATAAAAAAATTGCGCCCGCGTGAAAAAAAAGCTGGTGTAATTTTTTTTTATCGCTATACCAAAACCTCTGTAATTACACGAAAGTTTCGTGTATAACTATATTCAATCGGTTGGTGTTTTGCGCTGACCATTTTGTTAACCCGCCTTAGGTGCTAGGGGCTTTAAAGATGGTTAAACAATTGTTCCTGTGGAAATCCAGAAAATGATAACGACAAGGAAGTAGTGCGTATGATGTACATCGCGCAAAGGGATACGTGTATGAAAGCGATTAGCTTCATGCAGTTTGGTTATAAAAAAGATCGTTTTTTTGTTGGGGGAATGGAAGAATGGCAAAGTTTTCCAACGTGGTAGATATCGTTACGTCGCTCCGGCCAGATGTGCCGGTGCATTGCCTGCGTCCGCATGCCATCGATACTGCCACAAAATGGTTCATGCAGAATTTCCCGGGTGAGGTAATGTATGCTGTTAAGAGTAACCCGGATCCCGTCGTTCTCCGCCAGATTTACACTTCAGGAATCAAGCATTTTGACGTCGCCTCGCTTTACGAAGTAGAGCTGGTAGGCAGCCTGTTCAAAGACGTCGACATGCATTACATGCACCCTGTTAAAAGCAGGGAGTCCATCTACAAAGCATATTTCGAGCATGGCGTGCGTAACTTCTCGCTCGATTCTGCGGAAGAACTCAAAAAAATTATCGACGTCACGCAGAATGCGGATGACCTCGGCCTGTTCGTGCGCATCTCTGTGCCAAATGCACATGCCGCGCATGACCTGTCCGGTAAATTCGGTGTAAATGAGGGCGATGCCGCCCGCCTACTGCGCCAAGCGCGTAAAGTTGCCCGCAATCTTGGCATCTGTTTCCACGTGGGTTCACAGTGCATGCATCCCTCGGCTTATGCCAACGCCATGATGCTGGTAAAAAACATTATGGATAAAGCCAAGGTCATGATTGACAGTATCGACATGGGCGGCGGCTTTCCTTCCGCTTACCCTGGCCTTACGCCTCCTCCGCTTGAGGAATATATGAGCACCATCCGCGAATATACCGGCATGCTGCCATACCTGAACCCCGACCATAAACTATGGTGCGAGCCCGGTCGTGCGCTGGTGGCAGAAGGCGGCTCGGTGATTGTGCGCGTGGAACTACGTAAAGGGAACACGCTCTATATTAACGACGGTGTGTATGGCAGCATGTTCGATGCTGGCTTCCCCGGCCTGATTTACCCTGCCCGCGCCATGCGCCCGGGTGGCAAGCTTTCCAAAGACTTGGTGCCGTTCAGTTTATATGGCCCCACCTGCGACAGCTTGGATGCAATGAAAGGTCCTTTCTACCTGCCATCAAACGTGCGCGAAGGTGATTACATTGAAATCGGCCAGCTGGGTGCCTATGGCGCCACGCTGCGCACGCGCTTTAATGGATTTTTCTCCGACACAGTGGTGGAAGTAGATGATGCACCACTCATGTCCATGTATGGGCTGGCACCGCGCCAAGTAACCTATGCGGAAGCCGCATCAAAGGAAGAAAAAGTAGTAGCGTAAACCACAAAAACGCCGTATAAACATGCCGCCCTTTCGCATAGAGGGGGCGGCAATTATTTTGTTGTTAGAGGAGCTTAAGTATCATGGCAAAAAAAGCCGCAGTCGCGCTGAAGAAAAACAATAAGAAGGCACAATATCTTTCCACGCCCGTGGAGCATATTGACATCAAGTCATTTGATGCCCGCCCGATTGTGAACGCAATGGACAAAATGTCCTTCACGTCACGCGACCTCGCCCGTGCCACCAAAATTTTTAACATGATGCTGGCAGACCCGAACTGCTCCATCATCCTCACACTGGCTGGCTCCACTTCTGCTGGCGGCTGCATGAACCTGTATACCGACCTCGTGAAGCACAACATGGTGGACGCCATCGTTTCCACCGGCGCCAGCATTGTGGACATGGACTTCTTCGAAGCCCTTGGCTACAAGCACTACCAAGGCAGCCAGTTCATTGACGACACGCACCTGCGCGACCTTTACATCGACCGTATCTACGATACCTACATTGATGAAGAAGAGCTGCAGTCTTGCGACCACACGATTTTTGAAATCGCAAACAAGCTGGAAGCGCGCCCCTATTCTTCCCGCGAGTTTATCAAAGAAATGGGCAAGTATCTCACCAAAAACAGCAAGAAGAAAAACTCGCTCATTCAAACCGCATACGAAAAGAACGTGCCGATTTTCTGTCCGGCCTTCACCGATTCCAGCGCGGGCTTTGGCCTTGTGCTGCATCAGGTGAAAAACCCGAAGAAGCACATGACGCTCGATTCCATTGCAGACTTCCGCGAACTGACCGACATTAAAATCGAAGCAGGCACCACGGGCCTTCTGATGATTGGCGGCGGCGTGCCGAAAAACTTCGTGCAGGACACCGTTGTCTGCGCTGAAATTCTGGGCAAAGAAGCCGAGATGCACAAATATGCCGTGCAGATTACGGTGGCTGACACGCGCGACGGTGCATGCAGCAGCTCCACACTGAAAGAAGCCTGCTCATGGGGCAAGGTAGACGTAGCACACGAACAGATGGTGTTTGCCGAAGCCACCAGCGTGTTGCCGCTGCTGGCCAGCGATGCTTACCACCGTGGTCACTGGAAAAAGCGCAAGCCGCGTGAATTCAGCAAGCTGTTTGCTTAAATGAAACGTATCCTCGCGACCAGCATTATCTCGCTCGGGCTTTTAGGCACACTTCAGGGTTGCCTTCCGCTCGTGCTTGGTGCTGGTGCCGCGGGTGGTTACTATGTGGGTGAAGACGAACGCCCCGTGGAAGTCATCACGCGTGATGCAGGCATCACCGCTTCGGTGAAAGCCCGCCTGATTCGTGAAAAAGACCTGAGCGCTTTCTCTATCGATGTGGACACATACGAAGGTATCGTCACGCTCATCGGCACCGTTTCAAACCAGAACACGGCAGACCGTGCGGTAAAAATTGCGCGCAAAACCGAAGGTGTAACAGAAGTGATTTCCAAACTGACCGTGCACAGCGGCACAGTCGAAGAAGATGCCGTGGAACGCCCTGCCGTAAACCTACCAGATGAATTACCGGAAGAAAAAACGAGCGGCGATACGACTAGCGATGATGACGGTAAAGCCTACCCCATCGATTAGGCTCATCTACCACTTCTTGAAAATAATGAACACTGCCACCACCATCAGCCCGAAGCCGAGGGCATGGTTCCATTTGAGCGATTCACCCAGATAAAGCCACGAGAACACGCTAAACACCACCAGTGTAATCACTTCCTGAATGGTTTTAAGTTCCACGGCTGAAAACTGGCTGTGGCCAATGCGGTTGGCGGGCACTTGCAGGCAATATTCAAAAAAGGCAATCAGCCAGCTGATAAGAATCACCCATAGCAAGGGAGATTCCTTATATTTTAGGTGCCCATACCAGGCAAACGTCATGAAAATATTGGAAAGCAGTAGCAAAAATACTGTCAGCATGGTGCCTCAGTAAAGTAAGTTGTTCACGTTGATTCATAAATCAGTTGAGGAATCAAAACAATAGGAGTAAATCTCTTGTAACAGAGCTACTTACCATTTCGTTAAAGGCAAAGCCTATGAAGAAAATGCGTTACATCCTTCCTCTCATTCTGTTACTTGCTGGTGCGCCGCTTGCGTTTGCGCAGCTTCAGGACGAAGAAGACCAGTATGACAGAGATTACGAGGCCTGTTCTGAGCAGTCTGAAACAAAAGCCGATGCGCTTCCCGAAGAAAAACGCGAAGAAGCGTTCATCCAGAATTTCCACACTTGCATGAAGAAAAAAGGCCACGCCGTGCCGGAAGAAGAAAGCGATGTGCCTCCTGAAAATGCCGAAGGTGAAGGCGTGGGCGCCGGAATCGAAGAATAAGGGTATTGCCCGTGTTCAGCACACTGCTTGAACGCAAGTTAAGTCGCCGCAGGCTGCTGGCGCAGACTGTTGTGGGGGGTGGTGCAATCGCGCTTCAACAGGGTTTCTCGATTATTGCCAATGCCGCGGCGCGCACAAGGCCAGCACCGCCATTTAAAGAAATCCCACACCTGCTGGAAGAAAACCACAGCATCGCTGAAGGCTATGCCGCGCAGATTGTGCTGCGCTGGGGGGATGCACTCTGGCAAAACAGTCCTGCATTTAACCCACACAAGGTGGATGCTGCCGCACAAGAGCTTCAGTTCGGTTACAACAACGATTACATTGCCTTCATGCCGCTGCCCAAGGGCAGCAACAGCAGCACACATGGCCTACTGTGTGTAAACCACGAATACACCAATGCTTCGCTGATGTTCCCAAAAGCCAAGGACCGCGCGGCTGAAAAAGAAATTCTCCGTGCTGAAATGGCAGCGCATGGTCACAGCGTGATCGAAGTAAAAAAAGAAAAAGGCCAGTGGAACATTGTGAAGGGTTTTTATAACCGCCGCTTCCACGCGAACACCAGCTTCGCTATGAGTGGCCCAGCCGCAGGCCATGACCGTTTAAAAACCAGCGCAGATACTTCCGGTAAATCGGTTATCGGCACGTTTAATAATTGCGCGGGTGGGGTTACCCCGTGGGGCACCGTGCTGGTGGCGGAAGAAAATATTGATGGCTATTTTAAGGGCAAAAGCAAAGATGCCCGCGAGGCAGACAATCACAAACGCATGGGCATCGGCGGCGCAGGCTATGGCTGGCACACGCTGGATAGCCGCTTTGATGTAGAAAAAGAGCCACATGAACCAAACCGCTTTGGCTGGGTGTGGGAGTATGACCCCTACGACCCCACCTCCGTTCCCACCAAGCGCACGGCTATTGGCCGCTTCAAGCATGAGGGTGCAACACCCACTTTAAACCATGATGGACGCGTGGTGCTATACACCGGCGATGATGAAAAATTCCAGTTCATCTACAAGTTCGTGAGCGCTAAAAAATATAATCCTAAAAAATCCGAAATAAATAAGACGCTGCTCGATGAAGGCATTCTTTACGCGGCAAAGTTTGATGAAGAAAGTATCACGTGGCTGCCGCTGGTGCACGGCTCCGCGCCGCTGGATGCGAGCAATGGTTTTGCTTCGCAAGCGGATGTGCTGATTGAAACACGTCGCGCCGCGCAGTTGATGGGTGCCACCCCCATGGATAGGCCGGAGGATATTGAAGTAAGCCCCACCACGGGCCGTGTGTATGTGTCGCTCACCAACAATACTTCCCGCGATAAAACAGATGCCGCCAACCCGCGCCCATCAAACAAGCACGGGCATATTATTGAGCTTACCCCGCCTACCACGAAGGGGGAAAAAAAAGACCACGCCGCCACACGCTTTGAGTGGGACATTTTCCTGCTGGCAGGCAACCCTACGGATGCAGATGACGCAGCCTTCTATCAAGATGCTCCAAGTGAGCATGGCTGGCTCTCCTGCCCCGACAATCTGGGCTTCGACCCCAAGGGCAATTTGTGGATCACCACCGACGGCCAGCCCCACACCATGGATAAAGCCGACGGTATTTATGTGGCAGCCTGCAGCGGCCCCACGCGCGGCGTGCCTTACCATCTTTATAATGCGCCGCGTGGCGCTGAGGTTACCGGCCCCTGCTTCACGCCCGATGGCAGCACTATGTTTGTTTCCATCCAGCATCCGGCGGATGGTTTACTGTCCAGTTTCAAAAGCCCCTCCACCCGCTGGCCGGATTTTGATGACAAACTTCCACCCCGCCCCAGCGTGATTGCCATCACCCGCACGGATTCCAAAAGCAAGTCATTGATTTAATTAGCGCTTGCCTATTGGGCGGGGGCAAAGTAAGAGCAAAGGCACATGATTAAAAAAGCGATAAAATATACCATTATCGGCTGGCGCGAATGGTGCTCCCTGCCTGACCTAGGCCTGCCTGCCATTAAGGCAAAGGTGGATACGGGCGCGGCCACTTCAGCCCTGCACGCATTTAACGTGCGTGAGTTCACCAAACATGGTAAACGGTACGTCCGCTTTTGTGTGCACCCCCTACAGAAAAATAAAAAGATTATGCGGGAGTGCGTGGCAGAGCTGGTCGATAAACGGCAGGTAAAAAGTTCCAGCGGTCATAAAGATGAGCGCTACGTTATCACCACCCCCATTATGATAGGCGGTGAAACGTTACAGGCCGAGATTACGCTTACCAAGCGTGACCTGATGACCTTCCGGATGTTAATTGGCCGGCAGGCGCTGAAAAAGAGCAAAATGGTGGTGAATCCCCGCCGCTCCTTCTTTTTTGGCAGGGCGACCGAAGCGGAAACAAACAAGCTATATGAGGCATGAGGTTAAAGTATGCGTATTGTTATTCTGGCACGTAATCCGAAGCTTTATTCGCACAAGCGCTTAATTGAGGCAGGCAAAGCTCGCGGGCACGATATGCGCGTGGTGAACACCCTCACCTGCTACATGAACATCTCTGCCTCCAAGCCAGAAATCCATTATCGCGGCGGCGAAATCATCACGAATATCGATGCCATCATCCCGCGTATCGGCGCTTCCATCACGTTCTACGGCACGGCGGTCGTGCGCCAGTTTGAAATGATGGGCGTACATTCAGTGAACAGTTCCATCGCCATCGCCCGCTCGCGCGACAAGTTACGCACCTTGCAGCTATTGTCACAAAAAGGCATCCCCATGCCGATCACCGGCTTTGCGAATTCCCCGCTCGACACGGAAGACCTGATTGACATGGTCGGTGGTGCACCGCTCGTGGTAAAGCTGTTGGAAGGCACGCAGGGCATCGGCGTAGTGCTGGCTGAAACCCGTTCCTCCGCCACCAGTGTAATCAACGCATTCAAAGGTCTGAAGGCTAACATTCTGGTGCAGCAATATATTGCTGAATCCAAAGGCTCTGACATACGCTGCTTCGTGGTGGGCGATAAAGTCGTTGCCACCATGATGCGCAAAGCCAAAGCCGGTGAATTCCGCGCGAACTTCCACCGCGGCGGTAAGGTGATGGAAGTCGATATCACTGCTAAAGAACGCAGCATGGCGATTAAAGCTGCAAAAACCCTTGGCCTCAATGTGGCGGGCGTAGACCTTATCCGCTCCAAACACGGCCCACTCATCCTTGAAGTGAACTCATCGCCCGGCCTTGAAGGCATCGAAAAAGCCAGCGGTCAGGATATTGCCACAAAGATTATCCAGTTTATTGAAAGCTCCGCTAAAAAGAAAAAGAACGTAAAGGCTTAAAGCGCCCATGATTACGCTCGAAACATTTACCCATTACTACACCGCTGCTTCTGCCCCCATGACGCAGTTGATTGTATGCGGCATATGTTTTGCAATTGCTCTGGGTATCCGATTTCTTTTGGCCAGCAATAAATTAATCAAAAGCAAAATTGCCAAGCAGATTTCCTCTTACCTGCTGCCTCTGATTGCTCCCGCCATTTTCCTCGGCCTGCTTTCTTTTGTGCATAGCTTCTTCACGTCCCCCATGCTGGTCGGGCTCTGCACCAAAGTTTCTATCATTTGGTTCCTCATCAGCATGTTCCACGGGCCGATGAAAAAAAGCATCGTCAGCTGGGTGATTGCTGCGTTCGTAGTGCCCGCTGTGGCGCTCGATATTTTGGGCCTGTTTGATTCTCTTAAAGCCTACATGCAGGGTGTTGGGCTTTCTTTCGGTCCTGTTAAAATCACTGCGTACCAAATACCGGAATTCATTCTCTCCCTTTCTATCATGCTGTGGGTGGCAACCAGCATTGCACATGCCATTGAGAATTACCTAAACCGCCAGAAAGCAATGGCCTTTGGCACACGCCGCATCATCGTTAAGGTCATCAACATCCTTATCTACTTCACCGTGTTTATCACGGCGCTCACCATGCTGGGCATCGACCTCACCATGTTCGCCGTATTCAGCGGCGCGATTGGTGTGGGTATCGGTCTTGGCTTGCAACGCACCGCATCGAACTTCATCAGCGGCATGGTTATGCTGGGCGAAAACACACTCAAGGAGGGTGACCTGATTGAGGTGAGCACTGGCATCACGGGTTACGTGCGCAAAATCGGCGGGCGCACTACCATTATCGAGCAACTGGATGGCAAAGAAACCGCTGTGCCAAATGACCAGCTGATGACGAACATACTCACCAGCTATACCTTAAATAACTCACGCGGGCGTATTGAAATTAACCTCAGTGTTGCCTATGGCTCTGACCTTGAAAAGGTGCAGAATATATTGCTCGAAGAAGCCACTCGCCACCCACGCTGCCTTAAAAAACCTGAGGCAGAATGCTTCTTAAAAAGCTTTGGCACGAGCGGTGTCGACTTCGTCCTTTTCTTCTGGGTGGAAGATGTAACGGCGGGTGTGTTCGCTCCCAAGAGTGATGTGCAGATGGGTATATGGAAGCGCTTCAAAAAAGAAGGTATCGCCCTCGCCCTGCCGCAGCATGAAGTGCTGCTTAAAAACGCGCCCGCAAAAGCCTAGTTATTCCCCAGCGATTTAAATGCCGCCAGTGCGCGGCCACGTGCAAAGTCGTGCCCAACAATTGGCTTAGGGTAGTTCTTACCGAGCACAACACCCGCCTGCTTCAACACCTCTTCCGGTGCTTCCCACGGCGCATGGATATATTTTTCCGGCAGCGTGGCAAGCTCTGGCACATAGCGCCGCACATATTCACCTTCGGGGTCAAACTTCTTGCCTTGCAGAATCGGGTTAAAAATGCGGAAGTATGGCGCGGCATCCGCGCCGCTGCCTGCCACCCACTGCCAGCTGGCTGAATTGCTGGCAAGGTCGGCATCCAGCAGTGTGTCCCAAAACCATGCTGCGCCTTCTTGCCATGGAATTAGCAGGTGCTTGGTTAAAAACGACGCCACAATCATGCGCACGCGATTATGCATCCAGCCGGTTTCCCATAGTTCACGCATACCCGCATCCACAATCGGGTAGCCCGTGTTCCCGCGCTGCCACGATTTCAGCAGCTTCGGATTATCCTCCCACGGGAATTCTGAAAAGCGGTTATTAAATGGCATATGTGGCAATGCGGGGAAATGGTAGAGCAGGTGGTAAGAAAATTCCCGCCAGCCAATCTCAGCTAAATATTTATCCGCGCCCCGACCTTCCGCCCGTGCACGAATGCTGTGCCAAATCTGCCGTGGGCTAATCTCGCCCATATGCAGATAAGGTGAGAGACGCGACGTGCCGCGAACGGCAGGAACATCGCGCTGCTCGCCATATGCAGTAATCGCACCATCAATAAATGCCTCAAACTGCTTGCGGGCATTTTTTTCTCCTGGTTTCCACATCTTGCGCATACCAGCTGCCCAGTCAGGCTCGGTGGGCAGCAGGTTTAAATCCGCTACCGTTAGCGTCGAAAGCGCCTTTGATTTTTTTGTTCTCGCTTTTGGCGCGGGCAGCACTTCACCTGGGTCAAGCGTCAGGCAATGTTTCCAGAACGGAGTAAATACTTTAAACCAGCTACCCTGCTTATTTTTAATTTCCCACGGCTCAAAAAGCAGGCTGCCATTAAAGCTTTTAGCCTCAAGGCCTTTTTCTAGGAATGCTTCTTTTAGCGCCGCATCACGGGCAATGGCATAAGGTTCATAGCACCGGTTCCAGAATACACCTGTCGCGCCGGTTTCCTGCACAAGCTTTACCAGCGTCTCATCAGCCTTACCTTTAGCAATTACCAACTGCAGCGAGATGGCTTCAAGTGATACTTTAAGTTCAGTCAGGCTGTGGTGCAGCCACCAGCGCTGTGCGCCGCCCATTTTCCAGTTCTTCGGAGTCGCATCATCTAAAACATATATGGGAATCACCTGCTCATAATGCGCGCAGGCGTGGTGCATGGCAGGGTTGTCGCCCAGACGCAAATCCTGCCGCAACCAAACAATGGCCGTATTCTTTTTTTTGCTTGTCGTCATAGGAGCAAAACTTCTCTTAAAATCAACGCTGTATAATAATTAAAAAATGCTATAATCCTACCACTATCACAACATAAAGAGCCTGAAATGAAGCTAAACCGCAACCACCTTCTTTTCCTTACTATTTTAATTGAAGGTTATGTGGTGCTCGCGTGTGAATTACTTGCTATGCGTCTGCTAATCCCATACGTGGGCAGTGGCATTGAAGTCATCGCGATTGTTATCGGCTGTGTGTTGATGCCTCTTGCGGTAGGCTACCATGTGGGCGGGCGACGTTACGCCTTAGATCGCAAAAAAAATAAAAAACGCAGAATACGCCCCGTTACCATACGTAACATCTTGCTGAGCAATCTTTTGATTGCCTTGTTTATTCTCTCTATCGGGCTTTCGTATGTTGCCCTTGAAGTATTTTTTACCGTCTTCATGGTTGTAGGCATTACGAATACAATTCTACTAACCTTTATTTATGGATTTGCCTTTTTAATTTTTCCAACTTTCTTGTTGGCCCAAACTGTGCCGCTTATCAGCAATTATTTTTCACAGAAATCGCTCAGTGAAATTACTGGCAGAATGTTGTTCTTCTCTACCACGGGCTCCTTTCTCGGCTCCATTGTGTCTACAATTGTTTTAATGACAACTCTTGGAGTACATAACACCGTTATCATCACTTTGGCGCTTCTGGTTTTTCTTATCACCATTCTTTCAAAACGTATCTTTACCACCGATTGCATTATCGCCTTTTGCATCTTCGGCATGGTGTTTACCTTAAACAGTAACGACACGATGGAAAAAATTGAAGTCCTTTCAAACAACAATTACAACACCGCATACGTGAAGGATGTCCCGGGAGAGAATTCACGCGTCCTCATCTTAAACCGTAGCGGCTCATCAAAATATTCTCCTAATCCTTCTGAGCGCTTCCCCTACATGCAATATCTTGAATCCACGTTCTTAAAGCATCTCCCAAAAACAGGAACGCCAAAAAACATATTAGTCATCGGAGCTGGCGGTTTTACTTTTGGTGTAGAGGATACATTCAATCACTACACGTACGTGGACATCGACCCCGAATTAAAAGAAATTTCAGAAAAACATCTCCTGAAAGCGCCCCTAAGTAAAAATAAGAATTTTATAAAATCTTCTGCGCGCGCTTTTTTAAAAAGGGATACATCCACCTATGACATTATATTCATCGACGTTTTCACGAATGTGATGTCCATTCCCTTTGAAGCCTCTACCAAAGAGTTTCTGGAAGACACAAAGTCACGCCTCAAAAAAGGTGGCATCGTGATGGCAAATATTATTTCCAGCCCAAACTTTGCCGATAAGTTTTCCGTTCGTTATTACAACACGTTCCAATCCGTGTTTCCGGTTTTTGACCGCCATGTTATCGGCACTTTTAATGGCTTTTCTCATAATGCTCCGTATGAGAACACGCTCTATTTTTACTACGACACACCCTTTGCAAATGACCGAACCATCTACACGGATAATAAAAGCACCTACTCTCTGGATAGGCAGCAGTAACTATGTCGCTCAATGAATGGCTTGATATCCACCACTGGCTTAATGCAGGACTCTCCCTGTTTATGGATTTAGTGTTTCTGGCTATTGTGTTCACCTTACTCGAACTCGTTCGACCTATTCAGAAAGACATTACTTTTGACCAGGAAAAGCGTACCGAACTTGCTATTTTTATCTTAACAAAACTTTTGGTACAGCCTTTTTTCATCACACTTCATGTCTACGGATCAGCGCTAGCACTAAAAACATGGCTACCCTATCAAGCTTTTGACGATGAAATACGCTCATTGCCACTATTTTTACAGATTGTTTTTGGTCTATTGATTCTAGATGCTGCAACCTACATCCGCCATCGGTTTATGCATGAATATTTGTGGAAAGTGCATGCTATCCACCACAGTGCTGTGCACATCAACTGGCTTACCTCTTTAAGACTTCATCCCATTGAAATCGGAATTGCGATTTTCTTTGATATGACGGTTCTATATCTTTTAGGCTTTTCTGGCGATGGCATGGTCTATGCCGCCACTGCAATGGCCCTCATGAATGTAATCGCACATGCGAATATTAATCTCGAGTGGCCGGGTTTTCTCCGCTACTGTTTTGGCAGCCCAAACTTTCATCGCTGGCATCATGCGAAGCAAGAAAAGAAGGCTTACGACAAGAACTACTGTGTTGTTTTTCCGTTCATCGACATTGCGTTGGGAACGTTCTATTACCCAGAAAAAAAGCTGCCCAAATCATATGGTATTTATCAGCGCAAAGGCGAGTTACCACTCGACAGCAGCTTCGTGCACCAAATGACGTATCCGTTCGTTTCAAGAAAATAAGGAATGGTGGGCGGTAGAAGACTCGAACTTCCGACCTCTACGGTGTGAACGTAGCGCTCTAACCAACTGAGCTAACCGCCCTCGAATAGAAGGCCGTAGGTCTAGAATACTTTGCCCCCGAACGCAAGCCCGAGCACAAAAAAGGCAAAAAAAAACCACCCCCGCTTGCGCGCGGAGGTGGAAAACAGCGTCAGTACGCCATTATATTATAAAGCACTCACAGTCAGTCGATCAGTTCTTCGGCTCGTCGCTGACGACACGGATGTCGTCATCGTCGTCCTTGATCTCGATCTCGTTCTGCTCCTCGTCGGGCAGGATCTCCGCCTCGGGAACCCCCGGACGGTGGATCTGACCCATCGAGTCGATGAAGCCCTGCGCCGTGTCGTGGACGCCTTCGCCCTCGACCACCGACTTCAGGACCGGCTGGACCTTGTCGTCGTCGTCCAACTCCAGCATCAGCTCGAACTCGCTGTCCGCGGCCACCACCTTCGGCTGCTTCGGCATCGGGCCGAAGCCGGCGGCGGTGTCGTTGACCAGATCATCGATCGGATCCCAGTCCAGCGGCAGCTCGAATTCGCTGTCGCTGTCGTCCTCGCGGTCGAGGCGGCTCTTGTAGCCCTCGTCCCGGTACTCCGGGTGGCGCGGCATCATGTCCCACAGCTCCTTACCGGACAGGTCCGGCATGCTGGGGGCCTTGATGCTGCCATCGAGGAAGCCGTCCTTGAACCAGAACACGCACTCCCCGCTCAGCGGGTTGAACACGAGCGCGATGTCGCGGTCCATCAGGAACGCCACGAGCACGTTGCTCGCGGGGATCATCAGCTCGCTGCCGTAGATCACCTTGTTCAGCAGCGTCGTCCGCAGGAAGTCGCGGATCATCTTCTGCGCCGTGATCTCGTCCCAGAAGGCGGCCGGCGGCATGTTCTTCTTCGGCACCAGGCAGCGCCAGGTGTCGTTGCTCATCAGGCCGCAGATCTCTTCGATGCTCAGCAGATTCGAATTGTTCACTTCACTCACCTCATCTGGCACCCTTTTTCTTCATGTAGTTTGAAGGGTGCTTACCACTGTTATCACCATCGTTTGCCATGCAGTCTTAGTGCACAGCAAAATTCCACAGGATTAACGGGGGCGCGGGTTCGCGCGGAAAACAAATTGTCTGTTTTGCTCCTTTGTAGTTCCACTGAAGGAACATAAAGCACGGACACTGTCCAAAGGTTGTTGCTGTCCACGATGGAAAGCAATACTTACAACCAAAAGAATGCGTCAATTATAGCAAAAAACGGGGCCAATTTCAGCAAATTAGTTAAATTTTTAACTATCTGTTAATGCGCTGAATAATAAGAATTATTTATTGATTTTTGAATGGTGGGCGGTACTTGACTCGAACAAGCGACCTCCACGATGTCAACGTGGCGCTCTAACCAACTGAGCTAACCGCCCCCATAAGGCCAAGGCGAAGCCTTAGCGCGAGGCATGGAAAATATATCAAAAACTCAATTTTGCAAGGATTTCCTGCGAAGCAGCAGGGCCTACATATGCGACCAGTATTTCAGCTTGGTGTGCCCGTGCAGAAAAATTTCCACCGAGCGCTTGGCAAGGCCACGCATGGTTTCATCGTCCGGCCGTTCGTCGATACCCAGCAGAATGCGTGTCATAATCTGGTTTTTCAGCATGCCACAGAACTGCTCTGCCGCAAGGCGCGGGTTGCCGATATATAAACTGCCATTTTTATTGATTTTCTCGAAGTATTTTTCCATCTGGCCAGCAGCTTGTTCCAGCACTTCCTCATAAAACATGCGGGCGAGTGACGGGAACTGTGCGGCTTCTGCCACCACAAGGCGGTATAGGTTTACTGTATCTGTTTCAAGTAAGCGGCGCATATAGTTTTCGCCGAACAGCACCAAAAACCCATCCACACCAAGGCGTTCTGCCTCTTCCGGCGCCACCAACGGGGCGCGCAGCAGGGCGCAGCGGCTTTCAATAATGCCGGAAAACAATGATTCTTTGCTGCGGAAATGGTTGTAAATCGTTTGCTTGGAAACCCCCGCACGGTCTGCGATGGCGTCCATGCTGGAAGAGAAGCCTTCCTGCAAAAAAGCCACTGTAGCGGCTTCAATAATTTGTGTGCGCTTATCCATGGCACCTCCTAAAAAGTTGTCTACCTGACTAGACCACAGGGTCTACTAATTTCCCTTTTTTCTCAATACTTAAAAGACTTATCCACAGGAATTGCCCTCGCTTTTCTTTTTCTGTGGCAGTGTTGCATCACGCCGCATACGCCCTAGCCCTTGCGCGCATATCGTGCTACACAGAGTTCATGGAAAAAAGCCCCCATAATTGCTGCGAAGTAAAGCCGACTGGCGCTCATGGTCACGAACACAAGCGCGTGGATGTGATTTTATGGGGTTCGCTGGCATTACTGCTGCCCGCTTATTTGCTGCACTTCTTTGCTCCCTCAGTGCTGGAAGCCGTTCCTTATGCCGCACATTTCGGCCATGCGGTATTCAATCTTGCCAACACCATGTGGTGGGGCGTGGCGCTCGGCATTTTATTTGTTGGGCTCTTAAGCCGCGTTCCGCGTGATGTGGTGATGGGTATCCTCGGCCGCAAAAGGGGCATAAACGGTATTTTGCGCGCCACTTTTGCAGGTATGGCGCTCGATTTATGCAGCCACGGTATTTTGCTGGTCGGCATGAAGCTCTATGAGCGCGGCGCCAGCCTTGGGCAGCTCATGGCTTTCCTTATCGCCAGCCCGTGGAATTCCTTTTCGCTCACACTCATTTTATGGAGCCTTATTGGTATTAAGTGGACGCTGCTCATTATCGCGCTCTCTCTCGTCATCGCCATTATCAGCGGATTGATTTTCGAGTTTCTGGTGAAAATGAAAGTGCTGCCGGATAACCCGAACCGCCATGATTTGCCGGATGGTTTCCGCTTGGGAAGCGCCATCAAAACCATGCTGCAAGGCTTCAATCTGAAACCGCAGAGCATCTTTGCCGTAGCAAAATCAGGCTTCTTTGATTCCATCATGATTCTGCGCTGGCTGCTGCTGGGCACCGTGCTCGCGGGCATATTCCAAAGCGTGTTCGATGCCGCCACGTTCAAGCTGCTCTATGGCGCCACCCTCATCGGTCTTGGCTTCACGCTCATCACTGCCACACTCATTGAAGTCTGCTCGGAAGGTTCGGCCCCCATTGCCGCCGATATCTTCACCCGCGCGGAAGCGCCGGGCAACGCTTTTGCCTTCATGATGGCGGGGGTTTCCACTGATTACACCGAGATTATGTCGCTGAAAGAAACCACAAAAAGCTGGAAAATAGCGCTTTTCCTCCCTTTAATTACCCTACCGCAGGTGGTTTTTATTGCCCTGCTTATCCAGCATTTCAGCCATTAAAGCCGCAAAAATCGTTGATTTTTCTATGGACTTGGCGTGTGTCTGGCATTAGATTATTCCCTCATTTTATAGACAAAGTGTCATGACGCCTACTCATCTGCTCGACAAGGTCAAACTGCCTAAGGATTTACGTAAGCTGCCGGAGTCCGACCTCCGCCAGTTCGCCGATGAATTGCGCGAGGATACCATCCGTCAGGTTTCCAAAACGGGCGGGCATTTGGGCGCAGGCCTTGGCGTGGTGGAACTCACCGTGGCGCTGCACTACGTGTTCAACACCCCCAAAGACAAAATCATTTGGGACGTCGGTCATCAAGCCTACCCGCATAAAATCCTCACTGGCCGCCGCGAAAAAATGCACACGCTGCGTCTGAAAGACGGCCTTGCCGGTTTCACCAAACGCAAGGAAAGCGAATACGACCCCTTCGGCGCGGGCCATAGTTCCACCTCCATTTCCGCCGCACTTGGCATGGCCGTCGCGCGCGATTTGAAAAAAGAAGAGTTTGAAGTCATCGCCGTAATCGGTGATGGCGCGATGAGCGCAGGCATGGCCTATGAAGCCATGAACAACGCAGGCAGCACGCCAAGTAAACTCATCGTGATCTTAAATGATAACGACATGTCAATCGCGCCACCGGTGGGCGCTATGAGCGCGTATCTGTCTCGCCTCATCTCTTCCAAGTCTTACCTTTCGCTGCGCAACATGGCGAAAAAAGCCGTCAGCCATCTGCCGGAAAGCCTCGGCAATGCCGCGCGCAAAACTGAACAGTTTGCCCGCACCATCGGGCGCGATGGCAACTTCTTCGAAGAAATGGGCTTCTACTATGTTGGCCCGATTGATGGTCACAACCTCGACCACCTGCTGCCGGTATTGAAAAATATCCGCGATGAAAAAGACCCCCGACCTGTGCTCGTACACGTCGTCACCGAAAAAGGCCATGGCTTTGTTTCACCCGAAGCATCGTCCGAAAAATATCACGCCGTGCAGAAGTTTGATGTGATGACAAAGGTACAGCACAAAGCTGCTGCCAAAGCACCAAGCTATACCAAAGTGTTTGCACAAACCCTGTGCGAACTTGCGAAGAAAGATAAAAAAATCCTCGCGATTACCGCCGCCATGCCGTCCGGCACAGGGCTCGATATTTTTGCCAAAGAATTCCCTGAGCGCACGTTTGACGTCGGCATTGCCGAACAACACGCTGTCACATTCGCAGCGGGTTTGGCGTGCGAGGGTTTTAAGCCTTTCGCCACCATTTACTCCACCTTCCTGCAGCGCGCATACGACCAAGTGGTGCATGACGTGGCCATTCAGAATCTACCCGTGCGCTTCGCGATTGACCGCGCTGGCCTCGTGGGTGCCGATGGCCCAACACATGCAGGCAGTTTCGACATCACTTACCTCGCCACATTGCCAAATTTCGTGGTGATGGCTGCCAGCGACGAAGCGGAGCTTGCGCTGATGACCGCCACCGCCGCCGCAATTGATGACAGGCCGAGCGCCTTCCGCTACCCGCGCGGTGAAGGCACGGGTGTTGCTATCCCCAAAACATTGAAGCCGCTTAAAATCGGCAAAGGCCGCATCGTGAAGAAGGGCAAAAAAGTAGCCATTCTTTCCCTCGGCACGCGCTTGCAGGAGTCTTTAAAGGCCGCTGAAATCTTAGATGCAAAAGGGCTTTCCACCACAGTGGCCGATGCACGTTTTGCCAAACCGATTGATACGGCGCTCATCACGGAACTCGCGAAAACCCACACTGTGCTTATCACCATTGAAGAAGGCAGCATCGGCGGCTTTGGCTCGCATGTGATGCAGCACCTTGCCGATAACAAGCTGCTCGAAAATGGCCTGAAAGTCCGCAGCATCTTCCTGCCTGATGAGTTTATTGATCAGGCCAAGCCGGAAGATATGTATGCCGAAGCTGGTATGGATGCGGAAGGTATCGTGAAAACGGTGCTAAAGACGCTCGCCAGCGAGCCGGTAAAAATCGCCAAGCGCGGCAAGAAGTAACTATTTTTTCTTTTTGGCGTAATAGGATTTAAGCTTCGCCGACACATTCTTCGACACAAGCCCGCTCACATCGCCGCCAAGGCGCGCAATTTCTTTTGCGAAGCGGGAAGAAATAAAGTGTGTGCTCTCCGAAGCAGCAAGGAACACTGTTTGCACGGCAGGCTGCAATTTAGCGTTCATGCCCGCCATCTGGAATTCATATTCAAAGTCTGACACAGCGCGAAGACCGCGGATGATGATGGTGGCTTTCTGCGTTTTTGCAAAATCCACCAGCAGCCCTTTGAACGAAACCACCTTCACGCGCTTGCCGAGGCTGGCCACTTCCTTCTTCACCAAGTCCGTACGTGCCTGAAGCGAGAAGATGGGCGTTTTAGCCGTATCTTCCGCCACGGCAATAATCAGCACATCCACCACCGCTAATGCGCGGCGGATAATGTCCATATGCCCGTTGGTGATGGGGTCGAACGTGCCGGGATAAATGCCGATGCGCTGCGCCAAGAGGGTTTACTCCTCTTCATCGCGTGATTCGGTTTCCTCTTCTTCCGCCACTTCGGCTTCTGCCTCAATGGCTTCTTCCTGAATGTTGCTCGCAGATTCGTCGATGGCTTCCTCGTTGTCGTTATCCGCATTGGCATCATCGCCTTCATCAATACGCGCGGTGGAAACAACATATTCCCCATCCGCCACATTGAAGATGGTCACACCCTGCGTGTTACGGCCCGCAATACGCACGTCTGCAATCGGGGTACGAATCATCTTGCCGCGGTTGGTCACAAGCATAATCTGGTCACCGGCCTTCACGGGGAAGCTCGCCACCACATCACCATTACGTTCGTTGGTGATGATGTTCACAATGCCCTTGCCGCCACGGTTGGTGACGCGGTATTCATACGCACTGCTGCGCTTGCCATACCCGTTCGCGGTAATGCTAAGGATAAGCTCTTCGCTGCGGCAGTATTTTTCTACTTCCGTTTTGGCCAGCTTGGTGTCCACACCTTCCAGCATTGGCGTAATATCCGTACCTTCAGGCGAGCGTGCGATTTCACGGCGCACTTTCACCGGTACTTTCAAAAGCTCGGCGCGGGTTTCCATCGGAATTTCTGGGCTAGAAAGAATCGTCATAGAGATGACTCTGTCTTTGCCCTCAAGGCGCATACCGCGCACACCGATAGAGTTGCGGCCTTTAAACACACGCACCGCCGTTACTGGGCAGCGCAGCGCTTTGCCGCCGCGTGTGGCAAGCAGAATGTGCTGATTTTCTTCGCACACATGCACGCCCACCAGCGTGTCTTTGTCTTCCAGCTTCATGGCGATTTTGCCGTTCGACTGCACGCGTTTGAAATCTTCCAAATCGTTACGGCGGATATAGCCGCTCGATGTGGCAAACACGATGTGCAGCTTATCCCACTGCGCTTCGTCTTCCGGCAGCGGCATCACCACGTTGATGGTTTCGCCTTCTTCCAGCGGGAAGATGTTCATCAGTGAGCGCCCGCGTGACTGCGTGCTGCCCAGCGGCAGTTTATACACTTTCAGTTTATACACTTTGCCCTTGGTAGAGAAAAACAGCACCGGCGTATGTGTGTTTGAAACAAACAGCTCGGTCGTTACATCTTCATCGCGCACATCCATACCCACACGCCCCTTCCCGCCGCGGCGTTGCGCGCGGAAGGTGGAAAGCGGAATACGTTTGATATAGCCGCCCATCGTTACGGCCACCACCATGTCTTCTTTTTGGATCAGGCTTTCGATATCATCTTCAAATTCTGATTCCACAATCTGCGTCATACGCGGCGTGGCAAATTCTTCGCGCACTTTTAAAAGTTCGGTGCGCAGAATGCCAATCAGCTTGTCCGACGAGCCGAGCGTTTCAAGGTGGTCTTTAATTTCGGTGGCAAGCTGACCCATTTCTTCGTCAATTTTAGAGCGCTCAAGGCCCGTCAGGCGTGAGAGTTTCATTTCTAAAATGGCGCGGGCCTGAGCATCGCTCAGTTTGCACTTACCAGCTTTCATGACGTTGCCACCATCATCCACCAGTTTAATCAGTGCATCTACGTCATCTGCTTTCCAGTCGCGGGAAAGCAGTTTGTCGCGGGCATCGTTCGGGTCTGAAGCACCGCGAATCACTTTAATCACTTCATCAATGTTGGCCACAGCAATCGCAAGGCCAATCAAGATGTGCGCGCGGTCACGTGCTTTGTTCAGCATGTGGTTGGTACGGCGCGTAATCACTTCCTTGCGGAAGTCGATAAAGCATTCGAGCACATCTTTAATGTTCATCAGGCGCGGGCGGCCACGGTCGAGCGCCAGCATGTTCACACCGAAGCTGGTTTGCAGCGGGGTGAATTTATAGAGCTGGTTCAGCACCACATCGCCTACGGCGTCACGTTTAATTTCCACCACCACGCGTACGCCGCTCTTGTCAGACTCATCGCGGATGTCGGTAATGCCTTCAATTTTCTTTTCGCGCACCAGTTCGGCAATGCGCTCAATCATGCGCGCCTTATTCACCTGATACGGAATTTCGGTAATCACGATGGCTTCTTTGCCTTGGCGGATTTCCTGCACGTCAGCACGCCCACGAATAATCACGCTGCCACGGCCTGTATGCAATGCGCTTTGTGCGCCGCCACGGCCCATAATAATGCCACCCGTCGGGAAGTCAGGCCCTGGCACAACTTCCACAATTTCATCAAGGCTTGTGTTGGGGTTGTTCAGCAGCAGGCAGCAGGCATCAATCACTTCGCCTAAGTTATGCGAAGGAATGTTGGTCGCCATACCCACGGCAATACCACCGGCACCATTCACCAGCAGGTTCGGGAATTCGGCAGGCAGTACGCGCGGCTCGCGTTCGGAGCCGTCGTAATTGTCCTGCCAATCAACCGTGTCTTTATCAATATCGTTTAGCAGCAGGTGGGCAGATTTCGACATGCGGGATTCAGTGTAACGCATCGCGGCAGGGCTATCGCCGTCGAGCGAACCGAAGTTACCTTGGCCATCCACCAGCGTGAGGCGGAGCGAGAATGGCTGAGCCATACGCACCAATGCGTCATAAATCGCCGAGTCACCGTGCGGGTGATATTTACCCATCACCTCACCCACGATACGGGCAGATTTGCGGTAAGGCTTGTTATAATCGCAGCCGGTTTCACCCATTGCGTAGAGGATACGGCGGTGCACCGGTTTTAGGCCATCGCGCACGTCAGGAATGGCGCGGCTAACAATCACGCTCATGGCGTAATCGAGATACGAACGTCGCATCTCCTGCTCAATGGCAATTACCGGACTTTCTGTAACGCGATTCGTGGCTTCCGTCAAAGCAAACCCCCATATCAATATGTAGTCAGTTCCCTGCCGATATTCATACAATATCTATAGAGGGCAAGCAACAGATTCCTGCACAAAAAATCAAAAAAACGGATGGGGTTTTTAGGGCAGATTTCTGCGGATTACAGCAGTATCCACGTGGCGGTGCCAAGGAAGGCAAAAAAGCCCACAATATCGGTCACCGTAGTAAGGAACACAGCAGAGGCTACAGCGGGGTCTATTTTCATGCGCTCAAGGATGAGCGGAATGCTCACACCGGCAAGCCCCGCCGCAAACAAATTGACCACCATCGCGAGTGCAAACGCACCAGCAAGGAACAGGCTTTTATAGAGCAACAGCACCACCAGCCCCACAATCACGGCAAAGGCAAAACCATTCATCGTAGAAGAAAGCACTTCTTTGAGCAGCACGCGGCGGGCGTTGGTGGCGGTCAGTTCTTTTGTGGCAAGGCCGCGCACGGCGATGGTCAGCGTTTGCGTGCCCGCATTGCCACCCATGGAGGCCACGATGGGCATCAGCACGGCCAGCGCTACTATTTTTTCAATCGATTCTTCATAAAAGGAAATCACATAGGATGCTGCTATCGCCGTCAGCAGGTTAATGAATAACCACGGAAAGCGCCTTACCGCCGTTTCCCAGAACGACGTATACAGGCCCGTTTCCGACACGCCGCCGAGTAACATCAAATCTTCTTCGGCTTCTTCGTCGATCACGTCCACCACGTCATCCACAGCAATCACACCCACGATGCGGCCTTTTTTATCCACCACCGGAGCAGAAACCAGTGCGTATTTGCGGAACATATAGGCAACGTCTTCTTGGTCGGTATCAGCGTTGATGGTCTGCACTTCTGTTTCCATCAGATTCTTAATACCGATGGAGCGGCTGCTGCGTATCACGCGGCTCACCAACACGCTGCCCACGGGCATCTTCTGTTTGTTAATCACAAATATCTGATAAAAATCGGTCGGCAGCGTACTCTTTTCCGCACGCAGATAATCAATCGTTTGCCCCACGTCCCAGTCTTCGGGAATGGCGACATACTGCACATTCATCAATCGTCCGGCAGACTTTTCGTCATACGCCAGACCTTCCTCAATCACTTGGCGCTGTTCTTCCGGAATGGCATCGAGAATTTCCTGCTGCTCAGGTTTTTCAAGTTCTTCGATAACCTGAATCGCGTCGTCGCTATCCAGCTGGGTAATGGCCTCGGCTGCCTTTTCGGCACCGAGTGCTTCCATCACTTCGTCCACCACCTTGCCTTCAAGGCCGCGTAAAATTTCAGGGTCGAACTCGTCGCGAATCACCGCCACCAGCACGCGGCGATGGTCGGCATCTACTTGGTTCAGTAATTCTGCAATATCGGCGGTGTGCATGGTGCCGATAAGGTCACGCACTTTGTGGCGCTTGTTTTCCTCAAGCGAGGTCGTGATTTCAGCCACAAGGTCAGCGCTAAGACCGAATGTCTTTTCCTGCGCCGACGCGGAGATGCTCTGATTCAGGTCTTCAACTTCTGCCACCTGACACCCTTTCCGCTCTGGATTTTCAAGACGTGTGGATTATTTAATTTTTTGCGGCAAACCGTCCAAATTTTTTAATGATTTTATCCGCGAATGTCAAAAGAAACTGACCGACCCTGTAAGTATTTTTGCCCTAAAAACAAAACAACCTCCCCAGCGATGGAGAGGTTGTTTTGGCTGCTTCTAGCATACGAGGCTAGCGTGCAGCAAATTCATGAACCCTACTTCTTGTCAGTGGTTGCTTCGATTTTGGCACGCTCATACAAAGCGCGGCCTTCACCGAATTCGGTCAACGTTTCCTCGAGCATCTTGTTGCGCTCGAACTTCGTCAACCATCCCATCTCTTCGTTTTTGTCATCGTTTTTGATGTTCAGGATATTTCCCTCGAACACGATGACGCCACCGTCGAGCTGACCATGCTTCGCATGCGGCGCAACTTCCCACACGAGGGCGTTGTCACCACGCTGCCGCAGCAGAATCAACTGAAGACGTCCGTCCTCACCAATGCTGCCACGCACGATGCCTTTATGGCGTGTCAGGCTGCTTCCGCTGCCCGCCACATACCCGGCTTCGTACGTCCCGCGAACAGGTGAGACACCGTTCTTCTGCTTCTCTCCAACAACCAGTTTCAGGGTGTGGAGAGGAGCGCCACCGGCTTGCTTTTCGATGCCGATCACCAGCATCTCTTCACCGGGGTCCAGAGGCGGAGGCACCAGGCCGTCCTTAGTTGGACCCACTGAGCCCGGGTTCACCTTGATGTTCGTGGACTCGATGACAGGCTTCTTATCCTGTGCATCCGCGACCACACCGAACACCACCAACGACGCAAACACGAACATTGACATGCGGTTCATTTTTGACTCCTGTACCCTTCATGGGATCTGGAGAACGGGCGAGCGAGCAAAGGGAAACCGCTTTCCTTTTTGCTCACTTAGATAATTTCCCCGCAAGGCATAACAGCCATTGCAGTTGCAACACGCTTACATAACCCATAGCCAAGGCTAAAAGGTGGTGTTGCAGAAATTACCAACGAAATAGACTCCAGAATAGCACCCACAGCATTAAGAAGCCGTTAAGAGGGCGAAAATAGGCACAAAAATCTGCTGGACTAAGTAGTCCAGTTGCATGATTTAGCTGCTATTAATCAGATATTTAAAGAAAATATGGTGCGGTCGAGAGGACTTGAACCTCCACCCAGTTTCCTGGACAACGACCTCAACGTTGCGCGTATACCAATTCCGCCACGACCGCACGAAAAGAAGATGCTTCCGATTGAAGCCATAGTGAGATACATAGAAACCTCTAAGGAATCAAGTATTTTTGCTGAACCGATGTCAGATAAACTCGAATGGAAAATTGAAAAGCAGCCGGTGGCCTACCCCACCGCGCTCGAAACCATGGAAAAGCGGGTGGCGGATATTGGCGCGCACACGGCGCCAGAGCTTATCTGGCTGCTGGAGCATCCGCCGCTCTACACGGGCGGGACTTCTGCAAAACCCAGCGATTTGCTCGATAGAAAAACCTTCCCCGTCTATGAAACGGGGCGCGGCGGGCAATATACTTACCACGGCCCCGGCCAGCGCATTGCTTACACCATGCTAAACCTCAAAGAACGCTATAAAGAGCCAGACCTCAAGCGCTACGTGCATGACTTAGAAGAGTGGATTATCCACACGCTCGCCGAATTCGACATAAAAGGCGAGCGCCGCAGCGGGCGCGTGGGCATTTGGGTTACCACCGGAAAATCAGAGGCAAAAATCGCCGCGCTCGGCATCCGCGTACGCAAATGGGTCAGTTACCACGGCATCGCCATTAACGTGAATCCTGATTTATCACATTTTGGCGGCATTGTGCCCTGCGGCATTAAAGAGCATGGGGTTACGTCCATGGTCAAATTTCAGCCTGAAATCACCCTGCCTGCACTAGATAAGGCCCTGAAAAGCAAGTTTTCTTCCATTTTTTAGGCTCTATGGTTATTAACGCTTTATTAAGCACATCCGGCTATACTGTAAGCTGCAATAAACCATAACAATGGTGGTATCAATGGCAGTAATGGGTCATGGCGAGGCAATGCTCGCTGCGGTTTCGGCAAATCTTCAAAGGGAAGAAGCTGAAAGAGTAAAGCAGGCCATCCTGCGCCAAAATATGGTTGAAGTTCCAGCTTTGTTTCAAGGGTTCATCCGCGCCACGAATGCCGACAAAGGTTTCCAAATGGCGGGGCACACACCACTGCTGGAAGACCTGCCACCCACCCTATTCAAATATCAGGAAGCCGCGCCGGTAAACGCAACGATTTTTAATCCGGCTGCCTTTGCGGGAATACCGCCTGCACAAACAGCTACCTCTGCCGCCGTTGGCACAATACAGCGCATCAACGATGTTCTGTTTGAAGATCTGCTGAAGCTCGGCGTTAACTTCACTATGGAGGCCGATGTCAGCAAGCGCCCCGAGGGCGACCGTTACTATAATTACACTGCCGTAGCCACCTTCATCACCGGTGGCACGAAGCAAGAGCCTTATCTTGTGAAAGACACGAAAAGCCTCGGCACATTCCTTTCGTATCTCATGACAAAAGAAATAGATGGCCGTCCGCTGGTCACCCCGCGTGAAGTGATGGATTTACATGGCTACGGCTTCCTCATGGAAATCGCAAAGCCCGCTAATATCGAGGCACTAAATGGCATGGGCCTTAACTTTGAAGGGGCGCTACAAAAAGCTGGCGTGTACGACCACGAAACCGTATCACGCATCGCCACCTACCGCATGGACGCAGGGCAGATGACCGCACAGGACGTGCATGAAAAATACGGTGGACACATTCTTCTGAAAGCAACATCGGAAGAAAATATCACATGGCTGAAAGGCCTCACCGGCAAGCCGACCTGCTCGCTGGAAGATGCGCTGCCCGAAGCAGCCGCCTATCTTAAAACAATGTTCCCACCCACGCGGCAGGAAAAACCCGCCGCCGAGCCACTGACAGGTAAAGAAAAAGGCACAAGCCTTGTCTAAGCGCTTCACTGAAAAATTAAAAACATCCGAAGCACACAACGTGTTTCTTTCACGCGGCACGCACAATGGCCGCGCCACGTGGCATTATATAAAAGTAGAAAAAAATAAATTGCCGCTGTTTAAAAAAGCGCTGGAGAAAGATTCGATTGAGCTGGCAGATTTCGGTGAGATTTTATTTTCCGGCTGGGGCGAATCACCACCTGACAATATCACCAAGCAGGTGAAAAAAATGTTTGGCTGCGATTAGAGCTAGCTGCCGCTTTTTTTGTCGTTCTTATTGCCGCCCTGCCCGTTCTTTTTTTCTTCCGGCTTAATCGGATTCAGTGCATCAAATGGGTTCAGTGGGTTCATGCCCTGCATGGTGCTCATGGGGTTGAACTGGCCAAACATACCCATCATCTTTTCAAAGAATTCCATGTTCTGGCGCGAGAGTTGTTCGAACTGTTTCAGCGGCGAAAACTCATCGAGCTTGCCAACATAGGCGCGCATCTTATCTTGGTTCTGCGCAAAATTATGCATCATGCTGTCGAGATACGACGGCAGCACTGTGCGCAGTGAATCATCGTAAAAGCGAATCACGTGTTTTAAAAAGCTCACAGGCAGCATGTTGTAGCCCTGCGACTCTTGTTCGAAAATCACCTGCGTCAGCACTTGGCGGGTCAGGTCTTCGTTCGTTTTGGCGTCATGCACCACGAATTCTTCGCCGCGTTTAATCATCTGGCACAAGTCTTCCAGCGTCACATACTTGCTGGTGGATGTGTCGTACAAACGCCGATTGGCGTATTTTTTAATGACTACAACTTCAGGCGCTTTTTTGTCTGTCATGCCATCATCTTACTGGATTTACGGCAAAATTAAAGACTTTTGTAATAAAATGGCCGCCAGCACGATAATGCCGAACACTGTGTTGGATTTAAACACACTCATGCAGCTGCGCGGATTCGCAAGATTCACCTGATACACCTGCCACCCCAAATGCAGCGCGGCGGGAAGCATCATCAGGTAAAAGCCAAAGCCATAGCCTTGGAGGAATCCCACATACACCAAAAGCCCCCACGTAACGGAATAAAAGAATGCCACGAATGGTTTGGTGAAATCGCCCAGCAGCACGGCGGTGGATTTTATTCCCGCTTTAATGTCATCGCGTCGGTCTTGGTGCGCGTAGATGGTGTCGTAGCCCAGTGTCCAGCACAGGCAGGCAAGGTACAGCAGCAACGATTGCTTGCTGATTTCTTCCTGCAGCGCCGCCCAACTGATAAGCGCGCCCATATTAAACGTGATGCCCAGCACCAGCTGTGGAAAGTGGAACACGCGCTTCATAAACGGATATACCACCACCAAAATGGCAGACATAAACCCGATGATGATGGAAAGTTTGGAAAGCTGGAACAGCACCATCAGCCCCGCCAGCAGCAACAGGCCCAGCAATATGCCCGCCTGCTTCACGCTTAATTCGCCCGAGGCAATCGGGCGCTTTTTGGTGCGCTCCACCTTGTCGTCTAAATCCCTGTCGATAATGTCATTCACCACGCAGCCTGCGCCGCGCATCACCACCGCGCCCACGGTAAACAGCAGCACCATATACAAATCCACCACACGGGTCAGGTCTGCAAAACTTATCCCCCACAGGCACGGAATCAGCAGCAGCCAAATGCCTGTAGGCTGGTGCAGGCGCATCAGGCGGATGTAAGGTGAAAGTGTGAACACGCTGGAACTCTGCCGGGTTAACTGATATGTTTCAGCCCCTTACTATACGGATAACAAAACAAAATAACAAGCGATTACAGCAACTTACATTACCATGCCGATTCGCCTTTACACAGCCCAGCGCCTTGCAAGCGGCACATTCTGCGAACTTTCGCCCGAGCAGTGCAATTATCTGCACAATGTGATGCGGCTGAAAGAAGGCGAAATCATTCATATATTTAATGGGCAGGATGGCGAGTGGGCCGCGCGCATCGCCAACATTTCCAAAAAACATGGCAGCCTTGTGCTGGAATCGCAAACACGGAAGCAGCAGGAAGTCCCAGATTTCTGGCTCGCTTTTGCACCCATCAAGCATGGGCGCATTGATTGGCTGGTGGAAAAAGCTACCGAACTTGGCGTGGCAAAGCTGTTGCCCGTGCAAACCAAACACACCATCGTAAACCGTGTAAATGTAGAACGCTTACAAGCCCACGCGCTGGAAGCCGCCGAACAATCCGAGCGACTCAGCGTGCCTGAAGTGGCTGAACTGGTCGAACTGCAAAAATTAATTCAAGGCTGGGATGGCTCGCGTAAAATCATTGTATGTGATGAAACGGGCAGCGGCAAACCCATGCTAGAAGCCCTGCAGCCGTTTAAATCCACTGAGCAGAAATGGGCGCTACTGATTGGCCCTGAAGGTGGCTTTGCAAAAGCCGAGCTTGAAAAGCTGCGTTCCCTTCCCTATGTGATAAGTGTGGGACTTGGCCCACGCGTGCTGCGCGCCGACACCGCTGCCTTAAGCGCCCTCACCTGTTTGCAGGCCGCGCTGGGTGACTGGCACAACGCACCGCGTTTTGAAACAAAAGCGTAAGCAGAAAGCCTCCCCCGCCATGTCAAAAATTTTCGAGATTTTAAACGGCGTCTTAAAAGACAGGGCTGCGGTCGAGGCGTGGTTTGAAGAAGCCTATCAATATGGCATGCCACATTATGTCACCTCGGTTGACCTGCGTCATAGCGGCTACAAACTCGCTCCGGTTGACACCAACTTGTTCCCCGCTGGCTTCAACGTGTTGTCGGAAGGTTGCTTCAGCGAAGCTAAACGCCTGAGCAAAGAATTTTTTGCGCGCTATCACCCCAATGCAAAATCGGCGCTGCTGATTCCTGAAAACCATACACGCAATTTGAACTATCTCGATAACGTCGCGCGCTTAAAAGAAATTCTGGAAGATACGGGGCTTGAAGTGCATTTAGGTAGCCTCATTGCCACCGAGCCGTTTGAACTCACCAGCGCCAGCGGCCATGTGCTTAAACTGCACCCGCTTAAAAAAGAAGATGGCAACCTGAACATCAAACAATGCAGCACCCGCGTGCCCGATGTGATTGTGGTGAATAACGACCTCACCACCGGTGCGCCAGACATTCTAAAAGACATCCGCCAGCCTGCACTGCCGCCGGTTGGCTTCGGTTGGTATCGCCGTCGCAAGAGCATTCACTTTGAAAGCTACGCCGATGTGGCGCAGCGTTTTGCCGGAAGGTTCAACATCGACCCATGGCTTATCTCGGCGCATTTTGATAAATGCGGCAAAGTCGATTTCAAAGAAAAAACAGGGCTTGAGTGCGTGGCCATCTCCATTGAAAAAGTGCTCACGCGCGTGCGCGAAAAATATAAAGAATATGGCGTGACTGATGAACCCTATGTGTTCGTCAAAGCCGATAACGGCACTTACGGCATGGGCATCATGACCATCAAAAACCCGCAGGAAATTTTCGACATCAATAAAAAAATCCGCAACAAAATGAACGTCATCAAAGAAGGTGCCAGCAACAGCGAAGTGCTGGTGCAAGAAGGCGTGCCGACGATTGACACGATTGGCGGTAAAGTTGCTGAACCGATGATGTATGTGGTGGGCGGCAAAGCCGTGGGCTGCACGTATCGCGTGAACGAGCACCGCGACGCATTCGGCAATTTAAATGCCGCAGGCATGACATTTAAAGGTGCGTGCGAAGCTGACATTGAAACCGAAGACAAAGCCCGCATCACCGAAGGCTGCCCCGTGCTCGCCCTCATGGGCCGTCTCGCGGCACTGGCTGCTTACAGCGAGTGCTACGAAACACAGTGGGATATTTAAAACCCTCTATTATATAGGTGTGCGTAAAGTGCCGGAAGGTGCGCGGGCGCAAATGTAACAATTTGTAAATTGTTTCACGTGAAACATTTTTAGGTGCGTTTTTTCTTCAGAACCACGTCCCACAATTCCGCTTGGGTTTTGCGTTTATAAAGCTCGTTCAGTCGCTGCAAGCTACCAACGGATGTGACGTTCACTTCGGTTAGGTAGTCACCAATAATATCCAGCCCTGCAAAAATCACGCCGCGCTTTTTAAGTTCCTTACCCACCGCGAGGGATATTTCCTTCTCGCGTTTTGTGAGCGTGGTTTTGTTGTCGCTGCTATGGCGGTACAGCCGGAATTCACCCTTCGCCGGAATAGTGCGGATGCTGCCCACAATCTCGCCATCAAAAAACACCACGCGGATGTTCCCCTTCTCCACCGCTTTAATATAGGGCTGCACGATGAGTGCATCCGTGGGGTGGATTTCATATTCTTCTAAATAAGCCTCAAGATTCGGGTCACCTTGCTTGAAGCGATACACACCAAAGCCGGAATAGCCGTAGAGCGGTTTTATCACCACGTCCTTATGCAGCTTGATAAAGGCTTCCATCTCAGGAATGTTTTTTGTAATCAGCGTCGGTGGCAGGTACTCAGGCCACAAATAAGGCATCAGTTTTTCGGTGTTGTTGCGCACGCTGGCGGGGTCGTTCACCACAAAGGTTTTCGGGTGAATCATTTCCAGCATATAGGTGGCAGTGATGTATTCCATATTGAAGGGCGGGTTCTGGCGAATCCACACCACGTCCATGCTACCAAGGTCCGTCCATTTCGGCGCAGCAAGCGTGTAATAGTCTTTGTCTTTTTTAATATCGAGTTTCGTTACTTCGCGCAGCGGCGCCACCACTTTGCCATTCTTTAAAGAAAGCTCTTTGGCTTGGTAGTGAAACACTTTAAAGCCACGGTCTTTGGCTTCTTGCATCAGCAGCAATGTGTTGGTGATATATTCGCGATCAATTTCCAGCGGCTCCATCTGGAACGCCACATGCAATATTTTTCTTTTTGCTTTAGCGGGCACAGCCATAGGCTTCTTTCAATGCCTCCACCACACCCCACACAGCAGGCGAGTTTGCATCATCGGGGTGATTCTTTGCCCACAGGCGGAACATGTTGCGCGCACGATGTGTGTCCAGGTTCGGCGGCGGGCAGAACGATTTATTAATCTCAAGCAGGTTGAGTGTGGACGCCGTACCCGTTAACACACCATCGCAAAACGCGCATTCATACGATCGCGTGCTGTTTTTCAAATCTTCTGAACACTTGCCGCAGGATTCCACCAATTCATCCACCACAAAGGAACCTTCCGCCCGCGTGATGGCCGGTAAAAATAGCAACGCCAAAAGGCACATCAGTGATAACCGAATCATTGCGCCACCTCGGTTCCGCCCACAGTAAGCCCACCCACCAAAAGGCTGGGCTGCCCCACACCCACAGGCACGCTTTGTACATCTTTGCCGCAGGTGCCGATACCATCGTCCAATTTCAAATCATTCCCCACCGCTTTGATTTTTTTCAGCACATCGAGGCCGCTGCCAATCAGTGTAGCACCTTTAATCGGCGTGGTGATTTTTCCGTTCTCAATCTTATAAGCCTCAGAGGCCGAGAACACAAACTTGCCGGAAGTGATATCCACCTGCCCGCCACCAAAGTTCACCGCATACACGCCGTTTTTCACCGAGGCAATCATTTCCTCCGGCGGTGTGGTGCCTGCCAACATATATGTATTTGTCATACGCGGCATGGTCTGGTGCGCATAGCTTTCGCGGCGGCCATTGCCTGTAGGCTTCATACCCATGAGGCGGGCGTTTAGCCTGTCCTGCATGTAGCCGACCAGTTTGCCGTCTTCAATCAACGTGGTGCAGGAACTTGGCGTGCCTTCATCGTCCACATTCAGTGAACCACGGCGACCGGGGAGCGTACCATCATCTACAATCGTCACACCTTTGGCTGCAACCTGCTGCCCCATCAGGCCAGAAAACACCGAGGTTTTTTTACGGTTAAAATCGCCTTCAAGCCCATGCCCCACCGCCTCGTGCAGCAACACGCCCGGCCAGCCCGGCCCCACGACGACGTCCATTTCACCTGCGGGCGCAGGCACGGCTTTTAAATTTACCATCGCTTGGCGGAGCGCTTCGTCTGCCGCTTTCTTCCAGCGGTCCGGCGCGATATATTCCGCGTATGACGCACGGCCGCCCATGCCATAGCTACCACGCTCCATGCGCCCGTCTTTTTCTACCACCACAGATATATTGAGGCGCACCAGCGGGCGTATGTCGCTCGACATAGCGCCGTTCTCGCGGGTGACGTGCACTGCCTGCCAGTTACCCGCCAGTGATACGGAAACCTGACGCACACAGGAATCCTTGGCGCGTAGGTAGGCGTCAATCTCTTGCAGCAGCTTCGTCTTTTCGGTGAAGCTCACTTCCTCGAGCGGATTGATGTCCCCATATAAGTTGCGGGTGGGCTTCGGCGGGGCGCCAAATACGCTGCCCGTGGCATTCTGCCCTGCCTGCACCGACTGAACGGTTTTCATGGCGCGGCGAATGGCCGCTTCGCTGATTTCAGACGCATGGGCATAGCCCGTAACCTCACCAATGGCGCTACGAAGGCCAAACCCTTGCGAAGTATCAAAGCCCGCACTCTTTAATGTACCATCATCAAACACCAAATTCTCAGACTGGCGATATTCCATGAACAATTCACCATCATCCATACCGCTCAATGATTCATCAACCAGACCGCGCACTTGATTTTCATCAAGACCCGTGCGTTCAAAGAACAGTTTTTTAAGGAGTGTGTCTTTTTTCATAAGGTCTAGAACTTCCTTGCCGGTTGGCTCGTTTATTTCTTGCAAATAAGGGTGCTTAACATTATAACGCTGCTAGCAATCGGCCACCATGCCAATTGTCTGTAATGTACGAAAAGTTAAGGGTTTATTGCAAGAGAATCTCAATGCATCGCATCATATTTATCGCCCGCGCCGTTATTTTCACCCTCATTATGTTCGCAAGCCCCGCTTTGGCGCTTGCTGAAGGCCAGCCCACCCCGTGGCAGCTGAACTTCCAGCCCGCCGCCTCGGTGAATATGGAAAAAATTGCAGGTTTCCATGATGCAATGCTTATTGTGATTACGGTTATCACGATTTTCGTGCTCGGCCTCTTGGCCTATGTGTGCCTCCGTTTCCGTGAGAAGGCCAACCCGAATCCCAGCGATATCACGCACAATACGCTGCTGGAAATCGTATGGACGACCATTCCGGTCGTTATCCTGATTGCCATCTGCATTCCCTCCATCAAAATCATGTATTTCAATGACCGCACCGAAGAAGCGGATATGACACTAAAGGTCATCGGCTACCAGTGGTATTGGGGCTATGAATACCCAGATAGCAACATCGCATTTGAAAGCTACATCATTAAAGACCAAGACATTAAGCCCGGTCAGGTTCGCCTTTTAGAAGTAGATAACCGCGTGGTGCTGCCGGTGGATACGAACATCCGTATCCAGACCACGGCCGCTGACGTGATTCACGCATGGGCCATACCCGCTTTCGGCGTGAAGATGGATGCCGTTCCGGGGCGCCTGAATGAAACATGGGTGCGTATTGATAAAGAAGGTGTGTATCGCGGCCAGTGCTCTGAACTGTGCGGTGCTTACCACGGCTTTATGCCCGTTGTGGTGGAAGCCGTTTCAAAAGAAAAATTCGCTGAATGGGTGAAGTCAAAAGCGCCTGCCGCGAACGGCAATGCCAAGGCTGCAGAGCCGGAAGTCGTAAAGCCAGCCCCACTGGCACAATAAGATAAACGTAACTAAACGCCACTTTAATACATAGGTATATCATGGCAGACCATCATCACGATCACACCCCTACCGGCTGGAAACGTTGGTTGTTTTCCACCAACCACAAAGACATCGGCACGATGTATATCATCCTGTCCGTGATCGGTGGCTTGGTCGGCGGGCTTTTTTCCGTGTTGCTGCGTATTGAGCTTGCAGAACCCGGCCTGCAATTCTTTGCCAATGGCCTGCATTTTTATAACGTGGTGCTAACGGCTCACGCTTTCATCATGGTGTTCTTTATGATTATGCCACTGTTGATGGGCGGCTTCGGCAACTGGTTTATTCCACTGATGATTGGCGCGCCCGATATGGCGTTTCCGCGCATGAATAACATCAGCTTCTGGCTGCTGGCGGTGGCGCTGGTGCTGCTGCTCTCCTCTGCCTTCGTAGGTGGTGGTGCAGGCACGGGCTGGACGGTCTATCCGCCCTTAAGCAACGCCACTTCGCATGCCGGCATGTCG
>CAYXPR010000018.1:0-1795 GCA_964467255.1 uncultured Rickettsiales bacterium
CAATTGCCAGCACCCGTCGAGATACCAGCAACTTCAGATCCTTGATTGCCGAACCTGTACACTTTACCCGGAGGGCTTGGCATACAGAACGACAACAAAAATCAAGGTTGAATTTCCAGAATAGCAAATTTGCGTTAATAAAACATTAAGATACAGGGGATTAGGAAAAATCTGCCTGTGCATAAAAATTGGTAAAATGCTGATAAACAGCACTTTTTATCGGTCTAAGAAAGAAAACCACCCCCGACGGGTGGGGTGGCTTCCTCCGACCACGCTCCCCGAAGGAAGCAGGTCTATCATTCATCTGTCTGGCTACTCTTTGTTGACGACGGTCGGGTCACCCCAACCGACGACGAAGTAGCCCAGGTCGAATTCGTTCGCAGGGAGAAACTGGAGATTCAGGTTGCCCTTCTCATCCACTTTCGTACTCCCTTCCACAGCAGTCAGCACCACGGGTTCACCGAGGGTTTGATCTTCTGCGTTCCACGGCACGAACACGACACGAGGAACCGAGAACTTTCCATCCTTCACCCCGACGGTGAGCGCGATACCCGAGGCTGGGTCCTTGCAGACCAGCACCTCAGGCACTTGCTTCACCACCTTCAGGTTCCCCACAATCCCCGTCCGCTGACCGCACGCAATAATGGTACGCATAGAGGGGGACGTCACCGAGGTGATAGGCACTTCCTTACGGACGCCTGCCTCCACGATGAACTGGGTCTTGATCCGACAGTCTTCTGGACTGCCACAGTCCACCAGCGCTTTCTTCAGCACTGGAGGCACTTCGAGCGGTTCGTCAGCATGCACCGACGATGACACGAGCGCCAAGAGGGCGATCGCAAGTGTCATGTACTTCATTTTCGAGATCCTTGTACAGAAACAGATTCAGGCGAATAGCTCACGTATGCAGATGCACCGTCCAAACCTTCCTAAATCATCACACTCTAACAATCACCGGGGCCCGTCGAGACACCCAGCAACTTCAGATCCTTGATTGTTGCACTTTCATATTTCAGCCGGAGGCTTAACATGAAACACAACAACAAAAATCAAGGTTGAAGTTTCAGGATAGCAAATTTGCGTTAATAAAAAATTAAGATACAGGGGATTAGGCAAGAGCTGCCTACACAGGAAAATATATAAAAATCTGATGAATTTAATTTTTATGATTTTTTATTAGAGAACCGCCCCCGACAGGTGGGGCGGCTTCCGACCCCCCCAGCCCTTAAGGCTGGAGGGATCTTTCATCACGTAGTCCTCTGCGTCGTCAGATCAGTCCACGTTGAAGCCAACGATGAAGTAACCGACACCACCCGGCGAGAGGTAGCGCTTGACGTTCACGTCCGGCACTTCCTCCACAAGCGGATCGATGAGCACGGGGCTCCCGACCTGCTTGTTCACGGTGTCGTAACTCACCCACGCCACCTTCGGCTGGTTCACGGGGTCCTTCGTCAGAACCGCGATCCCCGAACCGGCGTTGGCGCAGGCCACGACCTCCGTACCGTCCACGGTCCCCAGCAGGTAGCTCTTACCGCCACAGTGGATCTCGTAACCGGCCGTTCGGCGTAGCGTCAGCGGAACCATGATCGGCTTCTTGTCACCGTCCAGCTTGCCGGAGTTGCCCGTAAGCACCCCCGTCATACCGGTGGCGGGGGCGGCCCAGAGGGTCCACTTTTCCATCCACACGACGCTGGTGATGACCGTCTTCACCTTCTTGGTCTCCGACTTGTCCTTCGACTTGTCCTTCGACTTCTCCTTGGTCTCGTCCTTCGACTTCTCCTTGGTCTCGTCCTTC
>CAYXPR010000018.1:1895-34328 GCA_964467255.1 uncultured Rickettsiales bacterium
GTCCTTCGACTTCTCCTTGGTCTCGTCCTTCGACTTCTCCTTGGTCTCGTCCTTCTGCGGCTGCGCCGGGGACTTCGGGTCCTCGGTCTGCGCACAGCACATCGACACGGCGAGCATGGCCACGGCCAGGCTCGCGAGCACGAACAGTTTCTTCTTCATCGGAACGTTTCCTTCGAACACAGGGAGGCCCGCACTTTGTCCCGTAAGTACACCTGTACCCCGAGCAGACGTATGCGGCGCCAATCACTCACACAAATCACGAGGGCCTGTCGGACACCTCGCAACTTTAGTCCCCCGGTTAGTGCGTCGTCAGCTTGCGCGAAACGATACATTTACCGAGAAACGATGGTGGAATATTAACTCTAGCAGTCCGCCGGTTAATAAATAGTTAACTATTTATAAAATAACAAAAAAAGGCCTCGGAAATGCGTCCGAGGCCTTTTAAATTCAATTTTTTCTAAATTAGCGGGTTTTTACCGGCTGTTTGGCAGGCTGTGCCGGAGCGGCAGGGGCAGCAGGCACTGGCGCTGCCGGAGCGACTACCACAACAGGAGCGGGCACTTCAGAAATACGCAAAAACTCTTCCGCATTCACCTGAACCGCCGTAAGGCAGGCAAGGTAACCCACGCGGTTATTCGACTTTCCGCACAAATCGAGGCCACCGGTGCGGCGGTCTAGCTTCCAGGCATAGAGGCTGCCGTTGCTCGTTGCAGGCAACGGAATCAGCTCATAACGCCCTGCATCAAACGTGCGGGAAACATAATATTCAATCGACCAATAGAGAAACAAGCAACCCACAATGATGGCAAATCCAAGCACTGCGGCACCAATCACACGCTCCATACGGAGTGTTAGTTTGAGGGCGTTTTTAACCATAACATTTGTCTTTCTAAAAAATATTTCGCTGGGGTAGTTAGCACAATTTGGCTGATTTAAAAACCAAAAACTTAAAATTCGTAGAACAGGCTCGCGGTTCCGCCTAAGCGGTTATAGACTGGGTTCCTGTAAAATTCCGTACCGATATTGAAGCCCCAGTTATCCTCGATCCACTTACGGTAATTGAGGCTAGCATTTTGGCTATCAAATGCATTCACGATGCTGTTGCCATTGCCCAGAAGCTGGTATGCCTCATGTGCGCCGCCTGCTTTCAGCGTGATATAATAATTTTTGTTGTAGCCATATGTGACTGCACCATAGCCAGAATACGAAGCAACGCTGCCGGGGTCACTTAAGCCATAACGCACACCCACCTGCAAAATCCACGGTGTGCTTGTGTAATAGGCCACATCAAAAAATAAACTTTTTTCCGTATATACAGCCTCAGCTTTGCTGAGCGTGATACCGCCAGTTGTTACAAGATTTCGCCCCTCAAGCCACTTGCGACTAAGCGAAGCATCAGCACGGTATTTTGAAAGGAACGACGCATCGGTGCTTATGCCCGCACTCACAAAGCTCGACCAGTCCTCATTAAACACATGGTTGTTGCCAATCGTAATGTTCGAGCCTTGGTCTTTAAAAGCCTGCTGCTGCTGGAGCTGCAAATACCAACGGTTCCATGGGTCTGACTGATATTGCGCGGCGATAAATTGGCCGAACCAGTTACCTTGGTCATCGCTCACGGCATGATAATTCACACCGGCTTCAATAAGGTTAGGTGATGTAACGGGCACATACGGCGCTGATTGTGCGGCAGCAGGCGCTGGCGTAAGCGCGGGGGCGATACGCAGCGGGCTGCTAAAATCGAGTCCTTGATATAACACGCCATCCTGCCCCGATGTGGCAGAAGGGGATTTTTGCTGCATCTGAACACCTTGGGCCGCCGCGCGCGGCGCAGCGTCGAGCATCATGCTTGCAGCGGTCGTGCTGGTGCTGGTCAGCAGAGCCGACACAGCCACACCCGCCATCAAGAAACGAATGGTTTTTTTATTAAAGAGATTGGGCATGCCACCTGTCAGTAATTTTTACGCAAAAAACGCCCGACCACTATATAACATATTGAAGATAAACGATAGTATAAACAATCTGCACGATGGCCGCACGCAGCCTAATTGGCCTTCTGGCAGTCCGGCTCGGTGCGGAATGGCTTTTCTTTAAGACGCCCCTCCACTACCTGAAACGCCGCTTCATCCAGCACGTTCCAGTATGTAATACCACGGTGCTTGGCTGTAATTTGTAGCCAGCAATGAGCGGTTTTCATATCGCCGCGTTCGGTAGCCAGCACCGCAAGCAGCCCCCACGGATAATCTTTTCCCAGCGTTGCAAACCATGTATCACCATGCATATTGAGCCACTGGCGATAAAAACGCTCACGCCAGTTTTTATAGGCGCGGTTCTCCACCGGCGCAAATGGCAAACGCGAGGCATAAATAAGCGGAATCACCTGCACGATGCCATCCGGGTAAAAACTAAGCTCGCGCTCGGTTTGTGTGGAGGCAATGAATTCGTGTTTTTCAGCATCCCAGAATGTTTCCATCATACCTTTTTTAAGCCACTGCGACTTGGTGCTGAATACTTCTGCCTTCCGCTCATGGCCCATGCGCCTTGCATCCTTTTCAGCACTTTTATAGGCCGCGTATACCTCTACGTTATCCATAAACAAACCCACCGGCATGGCACGCGAAAGATAATAAATGTTTTTGGTGGGTTCATGGAGCAGCTCCAGCTGCATCTCGGCTTTTTCAACACTTTCCTGCCATGCAATTGGCATGCCGCTGCTAGGTGCCATGCGGTAAAGCAGCTCAATCCACAATGCCATCATCGAGTCGTCTGCATCGGCTACGGCGCAAGGGTCATATTGCTGTTGCGGGTTCAGGCAGAAACGCGGAAACAAGCCATTGATATATTGCCGTGGCAACATCCAATCAATCCAGCGCAGCGCCAGCTTTGAAATATCGTAACCAGCATCATGAGCCAGCAGCAACGCTTTGGTCGGGAAGTAAGGGTCAACCGCGTCCGTAACGCCGGGATGCGTTGCAATGGCCCCTCCTGGCAACAGATAACTCGGATGCAGCTCAAACAGCTTCTTCGCAGGCGGTGCATCAAACCGGTCGATGCTGTTTGGAGTGGCACCAACCGCAAACACGATAAGTGCGATAACAACAGTCTTCCAGGCAATTTTTTTATGGTGCGTCTTTGTTTTTTTCATGCCGCAACCATAGAATAAAATGAGTCATTTTTATAGATAATCTTGTGGCCTGTGGTTGATTTTTTTGGCGCACACATCACAAAGGCCAAAACGCTATTCTGTTTGAAACAATTTTTTTCACGCTTCTGCCCTTGCAATTTGCTTGTATACGCGTATATTTACGCCCCTGATTTTTTACATCACAGGTATTTGAAAATGGGTTACAAAGTTGCAGTTGTGGGCGCCACCGGCAATGTCGGCCGCCAATTTATGTCCATCCTCGCGGAACGTAATTTTCCGGTGGATGAAATCTATGCGCTCGCCTCGAAGAACTCTGAAGGCCGAGAAATCAGCTTTGGCGAAACCCGCACGGTAAAAGTGCAGGCGCTGGATAATTTTGACTTCAACGGCGTGGATATCGGCCTGTTCTCTCCTGGCTCCAGCATTTCAAAAATTCATGCGCCGCGCGCGGCCGCCGCTGGCTGTGTGGTGATTGATAACACCTCTCAGTTCCGCTACGACAACGACATTCCCCTCATTGTGCCGGAAGTGAACGCCCACGCGCTGGAAGGTTTCCGCAAACGCAATATTATCGCAAACCCGAACTGCTCCACCATTCAGATGGTCGTGGCGCTAAAACCGCTGCATGACCTCGCCAAAATCAAGCGCGTGGTGGTTTCCACCTACCAGTCCGTTTCTGGTGGCGGCAAAGAAGCGATGGACGAGCTCTATGAGCAGACCAAAAAAATCTATGTCTACGATCAGGTGCAGCCGAAAAAATTCACCAAGCAGATTGCATTTAACGTGATTCCGCACATCGACGTATTTATGGATGACGGCTATACCAAAGAAGAATGGAAGATGCGCGTGGAGACTAAAAAGATTCTCGATGAGTCCATCGAGGTCTGCGCCACCTGTGTGCGCGTGCCGGTGTTTATCGGCCACGCCGAAAGCATCAACGTGGAATTTGAACGCGAGCTGAGCGTGCAAGAAGTGTTCGATGCACTGTCCGACGCACCAGGCGTGAATATTTTTGACCACCCTGCTGAAAACGTTTACGCCACTCCGGTAGAGATTGCCGGTGAAGATGGCGTGTTCGTGTCGCGTATCCGCAAAGACCCCACCAACCCCAAGGCAATTAATTTGTGGGTGGCAGCAGATAACGTGCGCAAGGGTGCCGCGCTGAACGCAATTCAAATTGCCGAAGAGTTGATTAAAAACCACGGACTGTAAAAAAGCAGCGCCTTTAATTTTTACTTATTGAAATTTCGCAGATTTTTTATATAAGTAGTGAGGCTCGTTTTTACTTTTTTGGTATATATATCCGCATGGCTAAGAAATCTTCCCCGAAGCGTCCTGCCCCGAAGCGCGTTAGTCCCGGTGTGCCGGAAGCCAAAGAAAAAGCCCCCGAAGCAAAGCGCCGGGTTTCCGCTGAAGAGCGCCCTACTTCGCCGCATCTTTCCGTATACCGCTGGCAGGTCACCAACGGCCTTTCCATTTTAAACCGCATCACGGGTGCCGTGTTGCTGGTGGGTTTATTGCTGCTTGCCGCATGGCTGATTAGCGCAGCCCTTGGTGAATATCGCTATGAATGCGTGCAAAAAATTATTCTCTCGCCTTTCGGCACATTTACTCTGGTCGGCTTCACCCTCGCCTTTTATTACCACCTACTGAATGGCATCCGCCATTTGTTCTGGGACTTAGGCTGGGGCTTCGAGCTCGACACCGTTACACTCACGGGCGTTACCACCGTAGTTGCCACGATAATGCTCACCGCCATCACCTGGCTTCCGCTTTTAACCCGCCTTCTGGGAATGTAAGCCTATGAAAAAATCCTATCGCAGCAACCTCTCCCGCGCACGTGGCATCGGCCCTGCAAAGTCCGGTGCGAAAAGCTGGCTGGCACTCCGCGTTAGCGCCGTTGCACTTATTCCGGTGTGTGTGTGGTTCATGTATTCTGCCATTCAGTTAGCCGCCACTGGCGTTGACTACAGCATTGTGGTGGTGTGGATTAAAATGCCGATAAACGCTTTCCTGCTTGTGATGCTGATTGGCCTTTCCGCCTATCATGGCTTTCTCGGCAACAAAGAAATCATTGAAGACTATGTGCCGAACCCCGGCGCAAAGCATCTTTTCGTCATCGCGAAGCAGATTGGCTTTCTGTTCCTTGCAGCCGCCAGTATCTTCGCCGTGTTAAGCATTTACTTTAAGGGATAACCCATGCCGCAGGCCTATAAGCTTGAATACCATGAGTATGACGTTGTTGTAGTCGGCGCGGGTGGCGCAGGGCTTCGTGCCACGCTCGGCATGGCTGAAAAAGGTCTTTCCACGGCCTGTATCACCAAAGTATTCCCCACCCGCAGCCACACCGTGGCCGCGCAAGGTGGTATTTCCGCCGCGCTTGGTAACATGAGCGAAGACGACTGGCGCTGGCACTTTTACGACACCATCAAAGGTTCTGACTGGCTGGGCGACCAAGACGCTATCGAATATATGTGCAAAAGCGCACCGGAAGCGATTTACGAACTCGAACACTATGGCGTGCCATTTTCGCGCACGGAAGAAGGCAAAATTTATCAACGCCCCTTCGGCGGCATGACAACGAAATATGGTGAAGGCCCTGCGGCCACGCGCACCTGCGCAGCGGCGGACCGTACTGGCCACGCGATTTTGCACACGCTCTACCAGCAGAGCCTGAAGCATAAAGCACAATTCTTTGTCGAATATTTTGTGATCGACCTGATTATGGATGGTGATGCCTGCCGCGGTGTAGTGGCATGGAACCTTGATGACGGCACGTTGCATGTATTCCGCGCCCACGAAGTGGTGCTCGCAACGGGTGGCTATGGTCGCGCCTATTTCTCCTGCACATCGGCACACACCTGCACGGGTGACGGTGGCGGCATGGCCGTTCGTGCTGGCCTGCCTTTGCAAGACATGGAATTCGTACAGTTTCACCCTACCGGTATTTATGGCGCGGGTTGCCTTATTACAGAAGGCGCGCGCGGTGAAGGCGGCATTTTGCGTAACAGCAAAGGGGAACGCTTTATGGAACGCTATGCACCGCACGCGAAAGACCTCGCGAGCCGTGACGTAGTTTCCCGCTCGATGACAATGGAAATCCGCGAAGGCCGCGGCGTGGGTGCGCGCAAAGACCATGTATTCCTCCATCTGGATCATTTGGAGCCAAAGGTGCTCGAAGAACGCCTGCCCGGTATTAGTGAAACCGCAAAAATTTTTGCGGGTGTGGATGTAACTAAAGAGCCCATTCCGGTGCTGCCGACCGTGCATTATAATATGGGTGGCATTCCTACAAACTTCATGGGTGAAGCGGTCACCATCAAAGGCAAGAACACCAGCAGCGTGATTGAGGGCTTGATGTCCATCGGTGAGGCCGCATGTGTTTCCGTGCATGGTGCAAACCGCCTTGGCTCAAACTCATTACTCGACCTTGTGGTGTTTGGCCGCTCTGCTGCCATCCGCGCCGCAGAAGTCGTCACCCCCGGTGCGCCACATAAGCCACTCAAAAATCCGGCGGGCTTTGCGCTCGACCGTTTTGACCGTCTGCGCAACAGTAAAGGGAAACATTCCACGGCTGAGCTCAGGAATGAAATGCAGCACACGATGCAAGACCATGCCGCCGTGTTCCGCACCAATGAATCACTCGCTGAAGGCGTGAAGAAAATTAACAAGATTCAGCGCTCGGCCGATGAAATCGGCATCAAAGACCGCGGCCTTGTGTGGAACAGTGACTTAGTGGAAGCACTCGAGTTTGAAAACCTGCTACCGCAAGCTGTTATCACCATGCACAGTGCACACAACCGCAAAGAAAGCCGCGGCGCGCACGCGCATGAGGATTACCCGAAACGTGATGATAAAAAGTGGATGAAGCACACCGCCGCATGGCTGGATGATGCGGGCAAAGTCACATTTGACTACCGCCCCGTAACGCTGAAAACATTGACCGATGAAGTTGAACCCGTGCCGCCTAAAGCGCGCGTGTATTAAAGGAGCATTCTCATGGCAGAATTTACGCTTCCCAAAAATTCTAAAATTAAAAAAGGCCGCCTCCACACGGCAAAATCTGGCGCAAAAAAAGTGAAGGCATTTAATGTCTATCGCTGGAACCCAGAAGATGAGGCCAATCCACGCGTCGATACTTATCAGATCGATACGTCGGAATGCGGCCCGATGGTGCTCGACGCGCTGATTAAAATCAAAAATGAAACCGACAGCACCCTCACCTTCCGCCGCTCGTGCCGTGAAGGCATCTGCGGTAGCTGCGCGATGAATATCGACGGCACCAATACACTCGCCTGCACCAAGTCGATTGATGAAGTAAAAGGTGACGTGAATATCAGCCCACTGCCGCACATGAAAGTGGTGAAGGACTTAGTGCCTGATATGCGCAATTTCTATGCGCAGCTCGAATCCATCGAGCCTTGGCTGAAAGCCGACAGCCCTGTAGAAGCCACAAAAGAACGCCTGCAGTCGCCGGAAGAACGCGCAAAACTTGATGGGTTGTATGAGTGCATCCTGTGCGCCTGCTGCTCGACCAGCTGCCCAAGCTATTGGTGGAATAGCGACAAATATCTTGGCCCTGCGATTTTGCTACAGGCTTACCGCTGGATTGTGGACAGCCGCGATGAAAACACCGCCGAACGCCTTGAACAGTTAGAAGACCCGTTCAAGCTTTACCGCTGCCACACGATTATGAATTGCAGCAAAACCTGCCCGAAGGGTTTGAACCCCGCGAAGGCCATTGCTGAAATCAAAAAGATGATTGTAGAACGCCACGGCTAGTCGTTTACTTTTTGCGTGCCTTCGTTTCCGGAGGGCGACCGATAGGAATATACTGAAAGCCCAAATCGTGCATCTGCTGCGCATCAAGCAAATTGCGTAAGTCCACCACGACCGCTTTTTTCATACGCTTTTTGGCGCGCTTCCAGTCGAGTGTTTTAAACACCTGCCACTCGGTTACAATTACGGCGGCATCTACTTTTTCAAGCACAGCATCTTCATCCAAGCACCAGCGAATCGCTTTTTGTTTTAACATTGTTTTGGCATGCGTCATTCCTTCGGGGTCAAACACCTGCACGCTGGCGCCTTGCTTGATAAGCTCAGGGATAATGTCGAGCGCGGGGCTATCGCGCATATCATCGGTATTGGCTTTGAAGGCAAGCCCGAGCACCGCAATATTCTTTTTCTTGAGCGTGCCGCCGCAGGCTTTGCTCACGCGGCGCGCCATCGATTTTTTACGCTCTTCATTCGTATCAATTACCGTGCTGACAATGCGGCTTGGCACACCCAGTTTTTCTGCCACATAATCCAGCGCACGCGTGTCTTTCGGGAAGCAAGAACCGCCATAGCCCGGGCCCGGCTTCATGTAATCCGTCCCGATGCGGTGATCAAGCCCCATGCCGTAAGCCACGTCTTCAATGTTCGCACCAACTTTTTCGCAGATGTCCGCCATCTCATTCACGAAGGCGATTTTGGTCGCAAGGAAGGCGTTAGCAGCATATTTGGTGAGCTCCGCCGTTTGGATGTCAGTGAACACAATCGGTACGCCCTTTGAAGTGAGCGGCTTATAAATTTTAAGAAGCGTATCGCTTTCTTTATCTGAATCAATACCCACAATCACGCGGTCGGGCTCAAGGAAGTCATTTACCGCGCACCCTTCTCGCAAAAACTCTGGATTTGAAGCCATGGTGAATTTAAGTTTCGGCCGCACTTTTTTAATAATATTTTTTACTCTTTTGCCTGTACCAACCGGAACAGTGGACTTAATTACCACAACAACATTTTTCTCCAGATACGGCGCTACTTCTTTCGCCGCAGCATACACATACGACAAATCGGCCTGATGGCTGCCCTCTATCGTGGGCGTACCTACGGCAATAAACACAACGTCTTTACCGGAAACATCGGCTAAATCATCAGAAAACTCAAGGCGCCCTGTACGCGCATTGCTCTTTACCAACTCGCGCAGGCCCGGTTCAAAAATAGGAATTTCAGAACGCTGTAATTTGGCAATTTTGCTTTTGTTTTTATCGATGCAGGTTACATGCCAACCCAGCTCGGCAAAGCATGTGCCCGAAACCAGCCCTACATATCCCGTACCCACTACTGCAATTTTCATGCGTCAATCTTACTGGTATTTTTGAATGATTTTTTTCATGCAGCCCTTGAGGTCAGCCCGCGCAAGTGAGAACGCAACCGTTGCCTCCAAGAACCCCTCTTTTGAACCACAGTCAAATACCTCACCTGTGTAGGGCAAACCATAAAAAGGCTGTTTCTTCATCAGCGCCTGCATGGCATCAGTCAGTTGAATTTCACCGCCAGCACCTTGCTTGGTTTTTTCAAGCTGCGGAAAAATGTCCGCACTTAAAATATAGCGACCTAAAATAGCATGGGTCGACGGTGCTTTGGAAGGTGCCGGTTTTTCAACCATGCCGGTGATATTGAATAGATTACCTTTTTTGCCATCCAGCGCCGCAATGCCATAATCTTTCGTACGCTCACGCGGTACATCGTTTAGGGCAATGATGTTGCCACCATTTTTTTCGTACGACTTCACCATTTCTTTTAGTAAGCCCGGCTTGGAAAGCAGTACGTCTGCTAGCACTACGGCAAAAGGTTCGTCGTTAATGAAATGACGCGCACACCACACGGCATGGCCTAGGCCAAGCGGTTGCAGCTGGCGGATGAAAGCAATATTGCCTGCCTCAGGTAGCCACCCGCTGGCCTGGTCTAACATATGGGTTTTTTCTTTGTCATTCAAAGTGCGCTCAAGTTCATACGCACGGTCAAAGTGGTTATGTATGGCAGTTTTGTTGCGCCCGATAACGAAAATAAACTGTTCGATACCGGCATCCACTGCTTCCTCAAACGCATATTGAATGAGCGGCTTGTCCACCACAGGAAGCATTTCTTTTGGCATTGCTTTCGTGGCCGGCAAAAAGCGTGTGCCAAGCCCGCCTACGGGAAATACTACCTTACGAATTTTTTGTACCACCATAACTACCTTTGTTATTTCTTATAATGCTTCAGAGCCCCTTAAGGCAATCACCCTTTAAAGCCTTGCGCCAAAACGTACATTTCAGAGGAGTCTGCTCGACTGGCACTCGGTTTAATGTGCTTCACAGAAGAAAAATGCTGCTTAAGCTTATCAAGCAATTCACGCTCAGCGCCACCACGCAGCACCTTTGCAAGGAAGACACCATTTTTTTCCAGCACGTTAAAGGCAAAGTCCGCAGCTGCTTCACACAGGCTCATGATGCGTAAATGGTCCGTTTGCGTGTGGCCGCACGCCGCTGCCGCCATGTCGCTCAACACCACGTTGGCCTTTTTTCCATCCATCAGCTGCATCAGCTCTTCAAACGGCTCATTTTCCAAAAAATCGCCCTCGATGAATTTCGCGCCCGGCAAAGGGTCGATGTGCTGAAGGTCGATACCAATAACCTTGCCGCCCGGCATCACCCGCTCTAGCGCCACTTGCGACCAACTACCCGGTGCGGCACCTAAGTCGACTACCACAGCACCTTTTTTAAGAAAACGGGCCTTATCATCAATCTCGGTCAGCTTGTAGACCGCACGCGAGCGGTATCCCTCGCGCTTGGCGCGGCTTACATAGGGGTCGTTTAACTGGCGCTCAAGCCACAGCTTGGAAGAAATTTTACGGCCCTTAGCGGTTTTAACGCGAACTTTAACCTCACGCGTACCGCTAGAGGCGCTTTTTCCAGACTTACCTGATTTCCCTGATTTTTTCTGCGACATGTTTTTACATTAAAAATCTAGGTTATCATATTGAGAGGATGGGGGGAATCCACCAAGCCTATCCTGCAATAATGGCCTAAAACTCGGGCGGGACTTCACCAGCATATACCATTCCTTGGCATCTTCATTCAGGTGCCACGGCACATCACCGAGGTAATCAATCACCGACAGGTGCGCAGCAGCGGTAATGTCTGCCAACGTGAACTCATCACCCGCAAGGCAGCGGTGCTTTTTCCGAAGAAAAGCAATGTAATCCAGATGATATTTAATGTTTTCTTTGCCGGCACGGATATAGTCGCTGCGTGGCGCGCCTTCATGCTTTAAAAACTTAAATAGCTTCTCTGCCAGCAGGTATTTACTTACTTCATGGTAAAACTTCGTGTCAAACCACGCTGCCACACGGCGGGCTTCCGCGCGCTGAGCCGCATTGCCGCCAATCAGCGGCACATCTTTGCAGGTTTCCTCGATATATTCACAAATGGCACCGCTATCAGAAAATGCGCGGCCGGATGCTTCTTTCAGCACCGGTACCTGACCCGCAGGGTTCATGACCAGAAACTCGCGGCGCTTTTCCCAGAAACTTTCGATAACCAATTCAAACTCAAGGTGTTTCTCTTTCATAAACACCCGCACTTTCCGGGAGAATGGGCACAGCGGATAATGGTACAGGGTACGCATGATAACTCTATGATTGTCTTATGTGCGATTAAAAGAGACCGTTATTTTTACGGTACACGCGGCTCAAGTTCAATGACTATCTCTTTTTCGCCGCCTTTGGCCTTTGCGCTAAATACAGCATCCACGCTTTTCAAGAGGCAGAGTGAACCCTCTGTTTTTTCACAATAATAGAACGTTCCCTGCAGGCGGTATTTCGTGCCGGACGCCAATTTTGGTAGTTTCAGGGTTGATGTCTTTTGCATCTCCTCATGCCCAAACTTTGCAGCGACTTTAAAGCCACCATCTTTATTGGCCTCATACAGCGCCATCCAGCTGGGTGCTTCTTCGTTAATTTTCCAGCCTTTGGGCAAGGCAAGCCGTATCACCACAGCGTCTGTGCCCACAGGTGGAATTTTAAGCTCACGAAGTTGCGGTAAGTTTTTTTCAGGCGCAACGCTAGCTTCTTTTGCTTTTGGTATAGGAAGATCAAGTCTTAGCGTGCTGACCGTGCCCGCAGCCATATCAATCACACGGATGGCATGATTGTTTGTATCCGCCACGTAATATTTATTGCCCGCTTTGATGATGTCATTTGGTTCGTTGAAGCGTGCATCCTTCACGCCACCATCCTTGTTGCCACGCTGGTTTGTGCCCGCAACGGTGGTAAGCTCGCCTGTTTTGGTATCATAACGCCGAATCGCGTGATTGTAAGAATCGGTGATGTAAACGCCCGTTGGGTCATTGTACTCATCCGCGCTCACCCCGATGGCATGCTGCATCAGCGCTTTGCCCTGCTTGCCATCCGCAAAACCAAAATCAAAAAGCCCCGTGCCAATAAGTGTGCTGAGCTCGCCATTTTTATAGGTGCGCAACGAACTGGTTTCAGAATCAACAAAATAAAGCGTGTCACCAATGCGCGCCAAGCCGCTCGGCTGCGAAAGCGAGTTAAACGGCAGTGCGCCATCATCAATAGACTCACGCCCGCTGCCCGCCAGTAACTGCATTTGGTCGTTTTTTATATCATAGCGCCAAAGCTGGTGCGTGCCCGCCATCGCAATCACGAGATAATTTTGGTCGGGGAACAAAAGCACATCCCACGGCGAAGCCAGCGCCATGTCTTTTGGCGCAGGCATGCGCAGTTTTTCTGTTACCGGAAATGGCATGCCACGCTCACCCGTACCCGCCAGCGTCGTCACTTGATTTGTTTTAAAATCAACCATCCGCAAGGCATGGTTACCCGTATCCGCCACATAGAGGCGCAAACGCGAGCCATCATACGCAATGCCCTGAGGGCTACGGAATTGCGCTTCAGCAAAGCTGCCATCTTTAAAACCCGCCTGCCCGCTGCCAATCACAAGACCCGACTTGCCACTGATACCTACCGTGACGATACGATGATGACCGGTGTCGGAGATATAGAGCAGTGGTTCGTCTACCGTATCGGTGTTTTGGAGTACGTCTATTTTACCAGGGAATGCCAATACGCCTGCAGGCGCTTTATTTTTTTCGAGGCTGATGGGTAAGGCTGCTTTTGCAAGGCGGCTATCATGTTTTTTTATCAGCGCTGCAACATCTGCCTCAATGGCATCACGGTTACCTTCGCCGGAGTACACTTCTTCCAAACGACCCTCTGGATTAATCAGGACAAGAGTGGGCCAAGCCCGCACACCAAACGCGCGCCACACAGCAAAATCCGCATCGTTGATAACCGGATGCTCAATGCCATAACGCAGCATGGCCGAGCGGATGTTATCGGTATCTTTTTCATTATCAAATTTAGCAGAATGCACCCCGATGACCGTTAGCTTATCGCCGAATTTTTCTTCAAGGTAGTGTAAGTCAGGAATCACGTGCATGCAGTTGATGCAGCAGAACGTCCAGAAATCGAGCAGGATGATGCGGCCCTTTAGTTCTTCCGCCGTGATGGGACGCGAAGTATTTAGCCACGCATCGCTCGCCGATAAGGCTTTATGGATGTTGGTTACAGGAAAATCTTTTTTCTCTTCGGCAAAAATGCCTTTGCCAAATAACATAAGCATCACACCTATAATGAATAAAAAAAACCTCAACGGCTGCCGCTTCATTAAAGCGCTATCCTTGGCTTCTTTGTATATATAACCATCGTGCCAGACAGATAGTCGTGCCAGCTCCGTTTACGCTTGTTGAAAACAACCCACATGAACCCAAAGCCGGGTGGGAAAAATGACAGGGGATACCATATAAACCGCAGGAAAAACCTTTTTTTAGATGGCTTTTCTAACGAGTCCTGAGAAACAATCTTCATTCTCATCAGCATTTTTCCGGGTGTTGCCGCATACCTAAACCAAAATGGCAAAACATAAACCGCTGCGAAGGCAATACTTAAAAATGTTTGTAGCAATATGGTAATAAGCCCACCCCCTTTAAGCATAAAATGCATCAGAGCTTCGCTTACTTCTTTTGTTTCTTTCAATTCGCCAGTCTGAATTTTTCTTAAAAGTTCTGCGCCTTCCATGGGAACAGACCATGGAATAAGACTGGAAACAACAAGCAGCAGACCAGTAAAGATAATGACATCGACCATGCCTGCAATCATGCGGGCCGTAAGCGATGGGTAATACACCTTACCTTCTTCGTCGACACTTCGTTTACCGCCGTAGCCAACGATAACGTATTGTTCTTCGTTTGCTCTGATTTTACTTGCCATAACTGCCCTTACTTATAACAATATATCTGCCAGTGAACTAATGGCTGCATCAGAACCATTTCCACGTGGCAGTAAAACAATCGGATATTCTATGTGCTGCCGAAGCACTGCCGCCATTTCACCCAGTGGAATTGAAGGCGACTCGGACTCGGAAACCACTACTGCGTGAATTGTAACGCCGCGTGATTTTAAAGTCGAGCATGCCGTGAGAATATGGCTGATGCTACCAAGATAATCGCTCCCCACCAGCACTGCGGAAAGGCGAAGTGAAGCGATGAGGTCGAGATTTGTTTTGCCATCCGCAATGGGGGTCATCACCCCGCCTGCCCCTTCGACCACACCATAAAAAGTGCCCGCAGACCTATTACAAAAATCAACAATGCGGTCATAGTCGAGCTGCACAGACTCCCTACGTGCAGCGACGTCCGGCGAGATAGGCGTTTTCATGCGGTAGAGTGAAATGGCTTCAATATTCTCATCGGTATAGGGTAAATGCTGTGCCGCCAATAATTTTGCAATGTCATTATCAGGGCTGCTGCGGTCATAGCCACTTACCACCGGCTTTAGTGCCCGCACGTTTTTGCGGCGGGTTTTAAGTTCTTTTACCAAACCACAGGCTAAAAATGTTTTGCCCGTATCCGTTCCCGTCGCTGTAATGAAAACACCGCGCATGTAGTTACCTCTTCCGTGCAATAATATACTGCACTTCCCATGTGGCGGAAATCTTTCCGAAGAATTTTATATAGGCTTCCGCCAGTGCTTCAAAATAGCGACGCGATACGCCCGCGCGGCCCGTGCCGCTTTTATAACGCCCACCAATGCCCTTAATGGAGGCAAGTAATGTGAAGATGTCTTCATAGTCATGAATGACGAGCTCATCAAAGAACTCTTCAAGATGCAGGCCGGATTCCTTACAGGCGGCAAACAATTTATCGGCGGTGTAGAAGTTCATCACCGGCGCAACACCCACAGCGGCGGCAAAACTTTTGCGGAGTTCATGGAGCGTATTTTCACCGAGCGTGGAAGCAATCATCAACCCGTTGGGTTTCAAAACGCGGCGGATTTCAGAAAAAGCCGGAACGGGGCTAACCCATTGCAGGGTGAGCGAGGAAAGCACACCATCCAGCGTATTATCGGCAAAGGGCAGGCTTTCGGCATCTGCCGCCACAGCGGGCGCAAGGTGAAGCGCTTTTTCACACATGCTTTCGGCCAAGTCGCACTGGAACATCTGCCAGCGTTTGGCGGCATGCTGCGCGATGTAACCGGTGCCACAGCCAACATCAAGCACCTGCGACTTGGTGTGCAGCATCTCGAGCGCTAGCACGAATACCCGCGCTGCCACCTGCTGCTGAAGGCGCGCGTATTTATCATACGACACCGAGGCCTTGTTAAAATCCTGCCGGATGCGCTGCTTCATTTCTTGCATGTGGCAAGCTCCTCTTCCATCCAACTGCGGACATCTGCCGGCGAGTGCAGGTGCGGTGCGTGGCCACAAAAATCAATCGGCTCAATGCGCGAGTTTTTAATTTTGCGATGCCATGTTTGCGCCTGAGGCGCAGGCACGACTTCATCCTGCTGGCCTTGCACAATGAGGGTACGCGGAAAGTTTTTAAATGGCAGTGTATCGCCAGAGAAATCACGCAATTCATCGAGCCAATCTGCCCAACGCAGCATATTTTCACTGTCGATGTTAAGTTGCTCAGCCAATTGTTTCATGTGCTTATCCCCATGCACCATGAGCAGTAAAAATCGCTGCATGGTTTGTGCAGGGAATGCACGGAAGGACTGGCAGAACGTCCAGAACATCATCGGGTTTGTACCCTCAGGATGCTTATCATCTGCCAGATATTGATAGGGCGCTGCCAGCAAAACCAGCAAGCGCGGCTTGATGATGCCTTCTGCCACCAGACGCGCAGCAAGCTGCCCGCCAAGGCTCCAGCCGACCAGAATATCGGGTTTTAATTTTTGTGGACGCAGCGCATCAAAAAAGGCCGCAGATGAACCATGCTGCACATAGTTGATGTAGGTGACGTTTGCCTTTTTAGGCATAATGAGCGCAAGGGAATCCGCTGGCTGTCCCCACCCGCTTAGTGCGCAGATTTCCATCAGACAATCCCCTCGCTGCGAATAGCCGCCACAAGGCGTGATATGTCTGCCGCCTGATGCAAGGCCGAGAAAGTGAAACGCAAACGCGCCGTGCCCTTGGGCACCGCCGGTGGCCGAATAGCCCCCACCCAGAAACCGTGCTTGGCAATTTTTTCTGCGGCCTGAACAGCCTTTTTTTCGCTACCCAAAACCAAGGGAACGATGGTGCTGGAAGGCTCGGGTAAATCGAGCCGCGCCGCAAACATCTTGGCATGGCCGATGGCTTTCTCCGCAAGCACAGGATGTTTTTGCATAATTTGAAGCGCGGCAGTAGAGGCCGCTACACTAGCAGGTGGCAGGCCGGTGGAAAATATCATGCTGCGCATGGTGTTCGTTAGTAGCTTAATGACTGGCTTAGAGGCGCAGATATAGCCACCATAACTACCCGCAGCCTTCGAAAGCGTGCCCATTTGAATATGCGCACGGGCGGATGATTTGATGATACCGAGGCCATGTGCGTCGTCAGTGATAAGGGTCGCATCTTGCGCTTCCGCCAATTTTTTGAGTTCGGCGACGGGCGCAAGGTCGCCATCCATGCTAAAGACCGTTTCGGTGATAACAAAGCACTGCTGGTATTTTTTACGCTTATCTTTAAGGATGGTGCGGGCATGCTCGACATCGTTATGCTTAAACCGCACAAGCGTTGCGCCGGAAAGCTTAATGCCGTCCAATATGCAGGCATGAACGAGCTTGTCGGCTACAATCAGGTCATCCTTACCCGCCAACGCTGAAATAAGCCCCACATTGGCAAGATAACCACTGCCCACCACCAATGCAGCCTCTGTCTTTTTGACCTTTGCCAACATGGATTCCAACTCTAGGTACGCCGGATGGCTGCCTGTAACGAGGCGGGAGGCACCCGCGCCCGCGCCATAGCGGTGTAGGGCCGTTTCAGCCGCCGCAATCACGTCCGGATGCAGGGAAAGTCCCAAATAGTCGTTACAACTGAAGGAAATATATGATTTTCCGCGGCAAAGAAGCTTTGCGCCCCCCTCCCGCTCGGTGGTTTTTAGCTGGCGCTCCAGCCCCGCAGCCCGTATTTCTTCAAGCCTTGCGGTGGCGGATGTATCTAGGGGTGGCATTTTGTTGATATTCTGCTATGTTGGCCGCGTTTTAACCTATGGCTGATACTATGGCAAAAGCTGCTGCAATTGTGAACATGAAAGATACCGCACCGCGCCACAACTGGACACGCGCCGAAGTGCGTGCTCTTTTTGCACTGCCCTTCCCCGAACTTATCTTTAAAGCGCAGGGCATACACCGCGAACATCATAAGCCCGATGAGATTCAGCTTTCCACCCTGCTCAGCATCAAAACCGGTGGTTGCGCGGAAGATTGCGCTTACTGCCCGCAAAGCGCGAAATATGACACGGGCCTTAAAGCCAGCAAGCTGATGGATAAGGACGCAATATTAACCGCCGCCCGTGCTGCAAAAGAAGCCGGTGCTGGACGCTTCTGCATGGGCGCCGCATGGCGCGAACCTAAAGAACGCGATATGCCCGCTTTGTGCGACATTGTGAACGAAGTGAAAAATCTTGGCCTTGAAACCTGTATGACACTCGGCATGCTGACGCCTAAACAAGCCGGTGACCTAAAACAGGCAGGGCTTGATTATTACAACCACAATATCGATACCTCGCCAGAATATTACGACAAGATTATCACCACCCGCACGTTTGATGAGCGCTTAGATACGCTGCAGCATGTGCGCGACAGCGGCATGAAAGTGTGCTGCGGCGGCATTGTGGGCATGGGTGAAAGCGTGGAAGACCGTGCCAGCTTTTTAGAAAGCCTCGCGAACCTGCCCCAGCATCCTGAAAGCGTGCCGATTAACTTGCTGATTAAAATTCCCGGTACGCCGCTGGAGCACGCCAAGGGTGTGGATATTTTTGATTTCATCCGCACCATTGCGGTAGCGCGCATCATGATGCCAGCCTCTTACGTGCGCCTTTCCGCCGGACGCGAAGCCATGAGCGAAGAAACACAGGCTTTGTGCTTTATCGCCGGAGCGAATTCGATGTTCTATGGCGATAAGCTGCTGACTGCCGGAAACCCCGAAGCGAACAACGACATGGCACTGCTCGCCAAACTCGGCATGAAGCCAGAAGTTGCAAACGTGCAGCCAGCTTCTGCTTCGCCTTTTAGCATGTCGCCCGATGAAGAAGAAATCGACGAGCATGAACATTCCGGCACATGCTGTGCCGCCCATGCCCCACGGTAAGCAAGGCCGTGCATGACCAAAAAAGACGGCACCACTCACGACTGGCTTAACAACTACCAGCAACATATCTGGCCGCCCTACACGCAGGTAAAAACCGCGCCTGCGCCGCTGCCTGTGGTGGCTACGAATGGCACCACGCTGACGCTGGCCGATGGTCGCACACTCGTGGATGGCATCGCCAGTTGGTGGACAGCCTGCCACGGTTATAACCACCCACACATTACCGCTGCGGTGGAAGCACAATTGAAAAAAATGCCGCATGTGATGTTCGCAGGGCTCGCCCATGAACCGGCTGCGCAGCTTGCCGCACGGCTTGCAAACATTGCCCCTGCCGGACTGAAGCGTGTGTTCTTTTCTGACTCCGGCTCAGTGGCGGTGGAAGTGGCGATGAAAATGGCGGTGCAATATTGGGTAAACAAAGGCACGCCAAAACGCGACCGCTTCATTACCTTCCGTCATGGTTATCATGGGGACACGATGGGCGCGATGAGCCTGTGCGATACGGAAGATGGCATGCATGCCATTTTTAAACATTACATGCCGATGCAATATAATATCGCCGTACCAAGCGACGAATATAGCTTCGCAGAATTTGATGAGCTGCTCGGCGCGATGAAAAAAAATATCGCGGGCGTGGTGATTGAACCGCTGGTGCAAGGCGCAGGCGGTATGAAGTTTCACACGGCAGATATTCTGGCCGAGATTTACCGCATCACCAAAAAACACGAACTGTTATTTATCGCGGATGAAGTCTTCACCGGCTTTGGCCGCACCGGCCATATGTTTGCCTGCCAAGAAGCAGGCATTACGCCTGATATCCTCTGCATTGGTAAAGCACTGACGGGCGGCACTTTAAGCCTTGCCGCCACGCTGGCAACGGAAGAAATTTTTAATGCGTTCCTTTCCGACAAGCACGAAGCCGCGTTGATGCACGGCCCAACCTATATGGCAAATCCACTGGCCTGCGCCGCCGCCAATGCCTCGCTTGATGTGTTTGAAAAAGAGCCGCGCCTAAAACAAGTGGAAGCTATCGAGCAGCAACTTTCTGATGCACTGAAGCCCTGCCGGAAAATGGATAATGTGTATGACGTGCGCGTGAAAGGTGCCATCGGCGTGGTGCAGCTTGAAAAAGCCGATCGCGCAATGATTCTGCATTTGCGGAAAAAATTTGTAGAACAAGGCGTGTGGTTAAGGCCGTTCGGTGATGTGATTTACCTTACCCCTGCCCTGAACATCAGCGAAAACGATTTACGCACGCTAGCAGACAGCATCATCCGCACACTAAAAGATTAGTCTTCCGACGATTTCTTTTCCGCCGCCTTCAGGCGTTTTACTTCCTTCACCAACCCATCCACATTGTCGCTGATATGCATGAGGTCATGCACGTTGAAGCCTTGGGCAAGTTCGATGAGCGGATCCCAGAAGGTGCCACCACCCGGTAATTTGGGGTTCACGCACATGATGGGCTTACCTGCCATGAGCGGGTCATTCTTGCGCTTGAGTTGCAGCAGCACCAGCAGCTCCTGCACCGTGCCCATACCGCCCGGCAGAATGACGAAGGCGTGAGATTTTTGAATCATGATTTCCATACGCGTGTAAATGTCGCTACGCGGCCAGAATGTGTTCAAACCGTCCGGCAGACCTTCCATTTCGATGATATGCGGCACATTAGACCCACCAGTCCAACCACCCGCTTCGTAGCCGCCACGCACGACTTCACCCATAATGCCCGTGCGGCCAGCGCCGGTGATGCAGCCGTAACCCGCTTTAGCGATATCCGTGCCTAAATCATAGCCCATTTTGAGGTAAGTCGGGTTTTTTGTGCTGGCCGAGCAAAAGACGCAGACTTTTTTACGCGGCTCACGGCGGTCAGGGTCACCCGGAATGGATGGCTCGGGCTTGTGGTCGTGCAGCGTACGCACTTTTTCAATCAGGGTTTTTTGTTCTTTGATGGCGTAAATCACTTCACGCGGCTGCTCCACGATTTTAATCACATCGCGGTAATGCTGCGACACCGTGCCATTCTTTTGCAGGTGCTCAATCACCTTAAGCCACGGCGTCCACGAACTATCGTTATTCAGCATCACCGTGGGCTTGCCGTTCAAATCCATATCGCCCGTTTGGTAACCCACGAAGATGGAGGTGGCCTTCACTACGTCATCCAAGTTCGAGCCCGGCATAAACACAAAGCCGTGCGCTTCTTTGATTTTGCGCTGGATGTTCCACAGGTGGATGTCTTGGTCACCATTGCCGTTGTAAATGTTATACCCCTCCATAAAGAGGTGGTAGAGCATGCGGGCGCGCATCTGCCGCAACTCTTTCGAGTCGTCGTCGTTAATCACACCTGAAATGCGGATGCTTTTTGCCATGAACCTATTTTTTCTTTCGGGTTGCTCGTTTAAGGCTTTTTTTCGGCTTCGTCAATTTCTTTGGCTTACTGCGCACAAATAACGCCCCCAAGCCCAGCACTGTGATGGCAGCGGGCAAATACCACAGGAGCGCGGTGCGGGAGTCTTTCGGTGGGGTCATTAAAATTGCTTCGCCATACCGGCTGGTGAGAAAGGCGCGGATGGCTTCATCGCTATCACCCGCGTTAATACGCGTGCGGATAAGGTGGCGCATATCTGATGCCAAATCCGCATTGGATTCCGCCAGCGCCTGCCCCTCGCACACCACGCAGCGTATCTCGTGAAACAGTGCCCTCGCGCGCTTTTCAAGCTCAGGGTCAGCCAAGTTTTTTTCCATGGTAAAGGCCAAAGATGCAGCGGCACTAAACAGGAATACAGCAGCAATTGCTGCGAAAGAAAAGCGGGGGATATGTTTCATCGGCGGGATTGAACCTTTGGCAGAATGTCTTTTTCAAGCACCTCGCGGGTGAGCACGCCCGCATGACGGAAGATAATTTTACCACCTGGGCCAATCAGGAAAGTTTCCGGCGCACCGGTGATGCCGAAATGAATGGCAACTTCGCCCTCTTTGTCGGAGGCAATGTCTTTATATGGGTTACCATATTTTTCAAGCCATGCTTTGGCCGCAGCAGGCTCGTCGCGCCAGTTGATACCATAGACTGGCACAGAATGGCTGTTATAAATTTCCATCAGTAACTCATGCTCATCCATGCAGGAAGCACACCATGAAGCAAAGATGTTCACCACCACATAGCGATTGCGCTTTAGCACTTCGCTTTTAAATTCTTTTTCAGATAAAAGGGACTCTACGCTGAAATCGGGGATCGTTTCACCTTCTATTGCGCGGGTGGAAGCAAACCACGCTGATGCCGGTGCCTCAGTGGCATGCATCAGACCACCCATAAAACCCGCCATTAACAGCATAAATGCTACAAACGGCATGAAATACATAAACCTCAAAGCGCTATTTACCCCTTTCTCGGACAAACCATAACCGGAGAACATTAGCGTCATAACTCCGGCTTTCTCAGCGCTTTTTTTATTATACCACGGCGGAAGCCTAGGGATAAAGCCAATCCCAGAGAAATCGTCGCTGCGCCGCACCAAATGAGCCACATCAATGGCTTCACATAGACCCGCACCCCATACCCCCCTGCGCCATCAGGCTCACCGAGGGCTATATATACATCCCCACAAAGTGAATAATATATAGCAGATTCAGTAGTTTGCTGGCTTTCCACGGGGTAAAAACGGCGCTCGGGGTGCAGTGTGGAACGGGCTTTCCCGCTATGATACACCGTGAATTTTCCGCCGTCGGAAACGTAGTTTTTTCCGGTGGAAAGTTCGGTACCGTCAAATGTAATTGTAAGCTTTCCCATCTCCATTTTTTGACCGGGTTTTAAGAGCTGTTCTGCTTCTAAAGCCCAGCCGCAAGCCACGCTGATGCCCAGCGCCAGCATGCCTACGCCGATATGTGATATTGCCATAGCGTAGTAACTGCGAGGCAGTTTTTTGCGGAATAATTCGGAACGGCGAAGTGCATCTTCTACCATGCTGGCCGCAAGCCACACGGAAAGCCCTACGCCACAAATGGTGAGCGCGCCGCCCTGTGCAGGCGCGCGCCACACGGCATAGCCAGCCGCAGCAATCGCAATAAGCAGCGAATAGATATGGCGCTGAACAAGGTTCGGCAATTTACCTTTTTTCCAAGCAAGGGCAGGAGCAAATGCCGCAAGTAACAGCAGTATCACGGCAAGCTGGTTAAAAGTGGCGTTGAAATACGGCGCTCCGACAGAAATTTTTGCACCCGTGAGTAGCTCAAGGAATATCGGATACAGCGTGCCAAGCGCCACTGTGAAGCACAGCACCAGCAGCAACAAATTATTCACACGCAATAGATTCTCTCGTGAAATGGGCTGAAAATCAGCTTTTTTAGGGCGCAGCAGCGGTCCACGCAGACCAAATAAAAACAACGCAGAACCCACCAGCAACGTGATGATAGCGAGAATAAAAACGCCGCGCTGCGGGTCATTTGCGAAACTATGCACCGAGGTGAGAATGCCGGAACGAACGAGGAAAAAACCCATCAACCCGAGCGCGTAAGTGAGGATGCCAAGCAAGCAACTCCACCCCGCAAGGAAGCCGCGTTTTTCAAGCACCAGCAGCGAATGCAGCAGTGCCACACCCGCAAGCCACGGCAGCAAGGATGAGTTTTCCACAGGGTCCCAGAACCAGAAGCCGCCCCAGCCAAGCTCGCGGTACGCCCACCAACTACCCAGCGCAATGCCAGTGGTGAGGAAAACGAGCGTGAAGGTGACCCACGGCCTTAACGCCTTTGCCCATGCACCATCCACCTTGCCTTGAAGCAGGCCCACAACGGCAAAAGAGAAGGCTACCGTGAAGCCTACATAGCCGAGGTAGAGCATGGGCGGGTGCATGGCAAGACCTACGTCCTGCAGCAGTGGATTAAGCCCCATGCCCTGCGGTGGGGTGAATGGCAGCAGGAGGAACGGGTTAGAAGCTAAAATAAGGTATATCAATAGGAATAATATTATAATTCCCTGTATTGATAATAGCTTATAATAAAAATCAAATCTTTTAGATAAATTAACAATGCTAATTATTTGAGATATAATAGATATAAAGAATATATAGAGCAGCATTGAGCCTTCGTGATTGCCCCACGTGCCGGAGATTTTATAGATGAGTGGTTTTGCCGTGTGCGAGTTGGTGGCTACCAACAATAAAGAGAAGTCAGAGATGGCAAAGGCATACACAAGCGCACCGAATGCACCCGCCATTGCCACAAAAACAGCAGTCGTCGCAAAACGGATAAAATGGGCGTGGGAAAATTTTTTGCTGCGGATGGGCAACCAAGGCACCACCGCCTGCAATAGTGCAACGGCTACCGCCACCCATAATAAAAGATTGCCTGCGAATGCTATCATTGCGCGGCTCCGGCCTTTTTACCGTACTGGTCTTTCCAGTGGCCGGATTCTTTCAACGACTTTGCCACTTCGGGCGGCATATAATTTTCATCGTGCTTGGCGAGTAGGTTTGTGGCTTTAAAACCTTCCGGTGTTAAAAAACCTTCCGCCACGATGCCGACACCTTCTTTAAACAAGTTCGGCGGCAGGCCGCGATATTCAATGGCGAGCGTGTTGGCACCATCGGTTACCGTGAAAGAAATCACATCCGCTTTTTTAACAACACTCCCCTTCACTATCAACCCACCCACACGGATGCGCTGCTCAGGTGAAATATCTTTTGCCATCACCTCGGTGGGGCTGAAAAAAAATACGATGTTGTCGTTAAACACACTCAGCAAACCGGAAACACCTGCCGCAAAGGACAGGAATGCGACCGTAAGCCACAAGGCACGACGATGCTTAGGCTTCATGCACGGCTCTTCTTTTTTGATTTCGCGCGGCGATAGTGAAAAACAATGTGTATCGTGACAGCGCCTAAAATGATTGCAGCTGCGGCATATGACGCGATGATGAAGGGCGTGTAAAGGTCAGGCTGCATAGGTAAGAAAATCCAATGGTTGGCAGTACTTTATGCCGCATTGTTATAATGGCAAAGCCTGCGCAGCGCAAGAAAAGTTGGTGATGTTATTGGGTAATGGCAGCGGGGTCTTCTACCTCGCCCTGCATACACACCACGCCCGTGATGAATTTACCGGCATTGCGCTCAATATCTGCCGTATCGATGCGGCGGAGGCGTACAAAATCATCGTTACTGATGAGATTGTCGTACGGTATGGAATGGCTATCCATGAATCGTTTTAAAATCGGGACGCGCACGGCAACGTCAGCCTTACGCACGGTTCCTTCGGGGTCTGCGGGGTCATACATCGTCATCTTGCCTGTAACCACGCCAATCACATTGCCACTGCCATCCAAGAGCGGACCGCCGCTATTACCGTGCTGGGCGCTATCGGTAAACTGCACCCAGTGGTCTTCACCCTGCGGGCCTTTGGTGTCAATCACCTGTGCGGTGCGAATCACATAATTGCCTTTGAAAATCGCATCTTGCGGGTAACCAATCACCATCACATCATCATCCTTCGCAAGCCCATCATTCATTCTCATGGGTGCGGTATATTTTGGGTTTTCCTTCATACGGAGAATCGCTAAATCCTGTGTCGCATCGGCGGCAACCAATTCCACATCATCACTGTTCGTGGTGCCACGAAACATAATTTTCTGGCAGTTGTCGACCACATGCTGATTGGTGATGAAATAGCCAGCGCTGTTCACAAAAAAGCCTGTGCCCGTGGAAACGCGCATCATCTTACCTTCGGACTGGGCAAAAGCCGGAGCAGAAATAACAAGGGCTAGCACTGCAAGCGTGTAACGAATCATGCCTCAGGATAGCATAGTTTTTAGCTGATATAAAATGTCTAATGCTGCACGGGGGGTGAGGCTATCAGGCTCAAGGGAGGCAAGTTTTTCCCGCAGGGCATCCAGCTCAGGCGTGGGCGGCATAGAGGTAAATAGCGGCAGGTCATTTGCCAGTTTGGAGACCTTATCCGCCGACTCTGATTTTTCGAGGTTTTCCATCACTTCTTCCGCGCGCTGAATCACGGCTGGCGGTAACCCTGCAAGCTTGGCAACATGAATGCCATATGACCTGTCTGCCGCGCCCTGCGCAACCTCGTGCAGGAAGATGACTTCACCCTGCCACTCCTTCACCTTCATGGTGTAACACGCCAGTGCAGAAAGGCGCGTACTAAGTGTAGTGAGCTCATGGTAGTGTGTGGCGAACAACGTGCGGCAGGCGGTTTTATCATGCAGATATTCCATCACCGCCCATGCAATGGAAAGCCCATCAAACGTGGCAGTGCCGCGCCCGATTTCATCGAGTATCACCAGCGAGCGATTGGTGGACTGGTTTAGGATGGTCGCTGTTTCAACCATCTCGACCATGAAGGTAGAGCGGCCGCGCGCCAAATCATCTGCCGCGCCAACACGGGAAAAGAGCCTATCCACTACGCCGATATGCGCAGAAGTGGCAGGCACAAAACTACCCATCTGCGCAAGGATGGTGATGAGCGCGTTCTGCCTGAGGAACGTGCTTTTACCTGCCATGTTCGGGCCAGTGATGAGCCACAGGCGCTGCTGACCGCTGAGGTCGCACCCATTGCCGATGAAAGGCTGGCCGCTGGCGGCTAGACTATGTTCCACCACCGGATGACGCGCGGCAGTGAGATTAAATTCAAGGCTGTTATCGACCTTCGGGCGGACATAATTTTTTTCAACCGCGAGTTGGGCAAGGCTTGAAGCCACATCGAGCTGCGCGATACCTTGCGCACACAGTGAAAGCTGTTCGGCGCTCGCCACCACCTGCGCCACCAATTCTTCAAACAGTGAAAGCTCGCGCGCCAACGCATTGCCTTCGGCGTTGATGATTTTGCTTTCGAGCTCTTTGAGTTCAGGTGTGGAATAGCGCATCGCACCCGCCATGGTTTGGCGATGCACAAAGTAGTGCGGGATTTTGTCGGCATTGGTCGCACTCGTTTCCAGATACATGCCGATGATATTGTTCTGCGCGAGCTTCAGTTTATCGATGCCACTTTCAGCACGGTATTTGTCACGCAATGCGAGTTTCATTTCCGTCGCGTCGGCGCGGATGTGGCGCATGGAGTCTAACGTGGGGTCGAACCCTTCTCGGATAAAGCCACCGTCACGCGCTTGCAGCGGCACTTCATCTGCCAGCGCACGCTCAAACACATTGAGCAGTCCATCAAAGTTACCAAGCTGTGCGAGCGCCTGCTGCACTGCTGGCGGCACTTCTGCCTTTGGCGCAAAGGTCAACAATGAAGCAATGTTCGTTGCTTCCTGCAAGCCTTGACGAATGGCAAGCATATCTCGTGGGCCGCCACGGGCGACACAGAGGCGCGATAATGCCCGCTCGATGTCTGGCACTTGGCGCAAATGGTCTCGCACATCGGCACGAATTGAGGAATGGTGCGTGAAATATTCCACCGCATCGAGGCGGTATTTAATTGCCTCGGGGTTTAGCAGTGGGCTGGAAAGGTGTGACGCTAAAAGCCGTGCACCCATGCTGCTGACGGTGTAGTTAATGACGGAAAGCAGACTGCCGCGATATTCCCCCGCCAGCGTGGCGGTGAGTTCCAGATTGCGGCGCGTGGCACCATCAATCAACATGAAGTCATGGCTTTCGATTTTTTTCGGCGCTTCAAGGCGCGGCAGATTTGCAATTTGTGTGAGTGCCAGATATTCGAGCAATGCGCCACACGCCCCTACTTCACTTTGTGAAAATGTGCCAAAGGCCTCGAGCGAAGCAACCTTGAAATAATCTTTTATTTTACGCTCAGCGCGCGCGGCATCAAAGAAGCTCGCCACATGTGGCGTGAGATTCTGCCGCCAGTCGCTTAAAGAAGCATAAAGCGCTTTATCATCCAGCAATCTATCCGGCAGGAGAATTTCTTTCGGGTTGAGGCGGGCAAGTTCTGCCACCAATGCGGCGCGGCTGGTGGTAGTGACCCTGAATTCGCCCGTGGAAATATCCACCCAGCCGAGGCCAAGCTTTCCCCCCGCCTCTGCTATCGCCACGAGGTAGTTCTGATTTTTGGCATCAAGGAGCGCATCTTCGGTGAGTGTTCCGGGCGTGATGATGCGTGTGACTTCACGCTTCACTACTGACTTTGCACCACGCTTTTTGGCGAGCTCCGGCGGCTCCATCTGCTCGCACACCGCAACCTTAAAACCTTTTTTGATAAGTTTTTGTAGGTAAGGCTCGTAGCTGTGCACTGGCACACCGCACATAGGAATGTCTTGCTCTAAGTGCTTGCCGCGGCGGGTGAGCGCAATGTCCAGCGCTTCGGCGGCCTTCACCGCATCATCGAAAAACAGTTCGTAAAAATCACCCATGCGGTAAAACAGCAGATAGCCCTGATGCGCCTCGCGAATAGCAAGGTATTGCTGCATCATAGGCGTGGCGCTCGCAGCAGCAGGCGGCGTGGGCGCTTCTATCGGCAGAGCCTGATTCATTATAATAATGCGTTTGTTCTCATGTTCCCAAGGATGCACCCTAGAAAAAACTGGCGCGTTTAGCAAGGGTGCAGTGCAGCATATGAAGGCTTTGACGCGTAGCATCCTCTCTGCTAGAGTGCGCGCCCACATGCCCTAGCGTGGCATCCGATATGCAATCTCATAGATACGTGGAACGGTTCGACAATGACGAAGGTGACGAAGCTCAAGACGACGAAAAAACCCACATCCGGCAGGGATTCCGGTGGGAAAAAAGTAGCGGTCACGAAAGAAGAAGCCCTTCAATTCCACAGGGAAGATAAGCCTGGCAAAATTGCCATCTCCCCCACCAAACCACTCATTACCCAGCGAGATCTTTCCCTTGCTTATTCACCCGGCGTGGCCTTCCCATGCCTTGAAATTGCTGAAAAGCCGGAAACCGCTTACGACTATACCTCGAAAGGCAACATGGTCGCCGTGATTTCAAACGGCACGGCTGTGCTTGGCCTCGGCAACCTTGGCGCACTGGCCTCAAAGCCAGTGATGGAAGGAAAATCTGTTCTGTTCAAGCGCTTTGCTGATATTGACTCGATTGATATTGAGGTGGACACGGAAGATACCGAAGCATTCATCAACGCCGTGCGTTACCTTGGCCCAAGCTGGGGTGGTATTAACCTTGAAGATATCAAAGCGCCGGACTGCTTTATTATTGAGCAGAAGCTGAAAGACCTCATGGACATTCCCGTGTTCCATGACGATCAGCACGGCACAGCCATCATCACCGCCGCAGGGCTTATTAATGCCTGCCACATCAGCGGCAAAAAAATCGAAGATATTAAACTAGTGGTGCTGGGTGCAGGCTCAGCCGGTATCGCCTGCTTGGAACTTGCCAAAACCATGGGCCTCAGGAACGCTATTCTGGTCGACCGCAGCGGCGTGATTTACAAAGGCCGCACCGAGGGCATGAACCAGTGGAAAACCGCCCATGCGGCTGATACATCCGCCCGCACCCTGGCCGATGCGCTGAAAGGCGCCGATGCGTTTTATGGCCTTGCTGAAAAAGGCGCGGTGACAAAAGAAATGGTCGCCAGCATGGCGCCAAACCCGATTATTTTCGCGATGGCAAACCCAGACCCGGAAATTACGCCGGAAGAAGTACGCGAAGTGCGTGATGACGCCATTATCGCCACCGGCCGCAGCGACTATAACAACCAGATTAATAACGTGCTCGGCTTCCCTTATATCTTCCGCGGTGCGCTGGATGTGCAAGCCACCACCATTAACGAAGAAATGAAAATCGCCGCTGCCAAAGCCATTGCCCAGCTAGCCCGTGAGCAGGTGCATGATGAAGTAGCCGCTGCGTATTCTGGCCGCAAAATGCAATATGGCCCAGATTATATTATTCCGACCCCGTTTGACCCGCGCCTGATTTACACGGTACCGACCGCCGTGGCGAAAGCCGCGATGGATACGGGTGTGGCAAAGCGCCCCATTAAAAACATGGAAGCATATAAACAACAGCTGATGGCGCGCATGAACCCAGCCGCCAACACCATGAACATGATTTTCGAGAAGGTGAAGGGCAACCCCCAAACCATCGTGTTCGCCGAAGGCGAAGAAGAAAAAGTCATCCGCGCCGCATTCCAATGGCGCGACAATGGCTGCGGCAAAGCCAAACTGGTGGGCCGCACCGAAAAGGTGGAAGAAGTCATCCGCCGCCTGAACTTCCGCGATATGGACGGTATTGAGATTGTGAATGCCTCCACCGCGGAGAAAGTCGATTTCTACATCGACCTGCTTTACAAAAAGCTGCAACGCAAAGGCTACCTTCTGCGCGACTGCGTGCGTATGGTGAAAAACGAACGTAACGTGTTCGCCAGCTGCATGCTGCAAGCCGGTGATGCCGATGCTATGGTTTCGGGCCTGACGCGTAACTACTACGACACGCTGGAAGACATCCAGAAAGTGGTGGATGTGAGAAAAGGCAAAAACCTGTTCGGCCTTTCCATCATGATTGCGAAGAATAAGGAAACGGTGTTCATCTCCGACACGGCCGTGATTGGCCTGCCAACGGCAGAAGAACTGGTGCATATTGCGCAGGAAAGCGCCAATTTTGCCCGCCAGTTCGGCCATGAACCACGCGTTGCCCTGCTTTCTTTCTCGAATTTCGGTAAACCGATGCACGAAAAAGCCAGCCGCGTACGCGAAGCCATCGAACTGATGGAAAAGAAGAAGTTCGACTTTGAATATGATGGCGAAATGGCCGTAGACGTGGCCCTTGACCCTGACTTGATGAAGCTGTACCCATTCTGCCGCCTGTCAAAACCAGCTAACGTATTGATTATGCCAGCTTTACACACGGCAAATATCTCGTCGATGCTGCTGCAGGAACTGGGCGGCGGCATGCTGATTGGCCCGATTCTGCTGGGTATGGAAAAGCCGGTGCAGATTGTGCAAATGGGCGCCACCGTGGGCGAAATTATGAGCGCCACAGCGCTTGCTGCGGTGGATGCCATTAACGCCGCTGCGGCAGGTTAGGCAATATCGCCCCATTTTTACGCAAAAACCGCTTGACGGGGCTAGGCTTTGACTATATGTATAGCCCCTATTTTTCACGCCGAACCCGTAGGATTTAAACGATTATGGCACACCATACCGCTGCTATTAAAAGCATTCGACAGGATGCAAAACGCACTGTTCGCAACCGTGAGCGCAAAAGCCGCGTGCGTACGTTCGTAAAGAACCTCGAGCAGGCGATTGCCGCAGGCAATAAAGAAGAAGCGAAAACCGCTCTCCGCGCTGCACAGAAAGAATTACTGCGTGCTGCCAGCAAAGGCGTAATTAAGCCAGGCACCGCTGCCCGTAAAGTAAGCCGCTTGAACCGCAAGGTGAAAGCCCTGATTGAAGGCAAACTGAACAAAGCCGCTTCCGAAGCTAAGCCGAAAAAGGCCGCCGCTCCGAAAGAAGCTGCTCCGAAAAAAGCCGCCAGCCTAAAGAAAAAAGCTGACGCAAAAGAATAAGACCAAAACCAAGCGATACCAAAAAGCCCGCCATGTAGGCGGGCTTTTTTTTGTGCGTGATGGACAAAAAACCTAGGCCATTTTTTTGAAGGCTTTGGTGAGGTCCGCAATCAGGTCATCGGCATTTTCAAGGCCGATATGGAAGCGAATAGCCGAGCCTTCGGCCTTCCACTTCGTGGCAGTACGGATTTCCGCCGGATTCACTGGCAAGGCGAGGCTTTCATACCCACCCCATGAAGCACCGATACCGAATAAATCGAGCCCGTCTACAAACGCTTCGATTTTGCTTTCTGGATAATGCTTATCAAAAATGGCGGTAAACAGACCGCACGCACCGGTGAAATCGCGCTTCCAGAGCTTGTAACCTTTGTCAGCAATGAGCGGCGGGTAAATAACCCGGCTGATGCGCTTCTGATTTTCCAGCCACAGCGCCACTTTCATGGCGTTTTTATAATGCCGCTCCATACGCACCGAAAGCGTGCGGAGTCCCTTTAGCACCTGCGCGCAATCTACCGGACTTGCCCCCGTGCCATAATGGCGGAAACGGCGCTTCAAGGTTTCAAGGTGCTTACCGCTGGCAATCGCTGCACCCATCAGCACATCAGAATGCCCACCGATATATTTGGTAACGGCCTGAATGGACACATCCACCCCATGCTCAAACGGTTTGAAGAAGAGCGGCGTTGCCCATGAATTATCGAGTACCACCAGCGCATTCTTTTTATGCGCAACCTTGGCAATGGCAGGGATATCCTGCACTTCAAACGTCAGTGAGCCGGGGCTTTCCACAAACACCAGCTTCGTGTTTTTCTTAAATAATTTCTCGATGCCCGCACCAATCAACGGGTCGTAAAACGTGGCTTCGATGCCAAAACGCTTCAGCTCTTTATTGCAAAAGCGGCGCGTGGGGCCGTAGACACTATCCGGCACCAGCAAATGGTCACCTTGTTCAAGGAAGCTGAGCAGCGTGATGCTGATCGCCGCAAGGCCAGATGGAAACAGAACGCAGCCCTCACCGCCTTCGAGTTTTGCCAGCGCATCCTGAAGCGCAAAAACCGTAGGTGTGCCGCCAAGCCCATAGCTTTGGTCTGAGGTGGTTCCGCCCTGCGATTGCTTGTAATGCCCCTTGCCTTTTTCCGCCGCTTTATACGCCTTCAGCGTGGGAAAAATAACCGTAGAGGTTTGGTACACGGGCGTGTTTACCATGCCTGCGTGCTGCTCTGCGTCCCTGCCGAGGTTGATAAGAAGCGTTTCGTCTTTCATTATTGTTCCTATTTAAAGATGCGCCACGAAAGCGCAATAATCACATGTGTCAGTTCACCGTCTTTATTACCGAACGGCAAGATACAGCTACGGTATTTCACCATCTGGTTCTTTTCGTTCAGCATCTCGCCGTGG
>CAYXPR010000019.1:0-19823 GCA_964467255.1 uncultured Rickettsiales bacterium
GGATTGTGGGCTCAGGCATGCTGCGTAACCAGCCTTTTGCTTACGACCCTGAACGCGGCGTAAACGACAAGGAATACTACAAAGGTTGGCGCGATGGGATTGCCTATTGCACCTACTACACGGACTACGACCCGATTTAAGGAAAAAGGTGAAACGTATGCGTGGAAATATTTTGATTCTTCTGGTGATGGCGGCGTTTACGCTTTCGGCCTGCGGTTCTGAGCCCAAAATGGGTTCGCGCACGAGCAATTTCTTTTTCAAACCAGCGTCGCTACAAAGTGATCCGCCCGATGGCCCGCCGGAATACCAGCAAGGCTGGATCGACGGGTGCGAAAGCGGGATGGCGGCTTATACCAACGCGCTGGCAAAAACCTTCAAGGCTTATAAGCTGAAGCAGGATCCGAATCTCAGGAATAATAAAATGTATTACCAAGTGTGGAAAGATGCGTACCTGTATTGCGCCATCGCCATTGAGTCGGTCAACAACTGGAAAATATAATGCGTGGCAGGATTACACATATCACATTCACACTGCTGCTGGTCCTGATGCTGACAGGCTGCAAAGCGGGGCCCATGTGGAAACACTGGATGTTTGAAGGCCCGCCCGAGGCAGATAAGCGCCCATATCCGCCGCTCTATGTGGAAGGCTGGAAACATGGTTGCGAAAGCGGTGCCTCCGCCAAGGTGAACTTGTGGTATGCATTTAATTATAAATTCAAACAGGACTGGCAGCTTGCGCAGAATGAAACCTATTACAAAGGGTGGAAAGACGCCTTCGATTATTGCCAGAAATATCTGCACCAATACTATTCGAGCGAGTTTTTATAAGATGTTTGTACGCGTGTTACAGTGTGTGTGTGTGTTGGTGCTTGTGCTCCAATTGAGTGCGTGCGCGACCAACGTGGCACAGCGCATGAAGACGCCGATTCCATGGGGGTTAGAAGATATTCCTGACGGTCCGCCAGAATTCCGCAAAGGCTGGGAAGATGGCTGCCACACGGGGATTGGTGCATATGGTAACGCGTGGTACCGCATGTTCTACACCTATAAGCAAGACGCCAACATGGTGGGTAACCCCACGTACTACCGTGCGTGGAAAGATGCTTACACCTATTGCCGTTGGTACACCGAACAATGGGTGAAGCCATGGAACTAAAGGAGCGTCATATGAGAGTGTTTATGGGCCGTATCAGTGCAATGATGCTGGTATGCATGGTGGCAGCCTGTGCGCCGAAAAACTATATGCAAATGCCGAAAGCGCCAGAGGGGCCACCGGAATATCAACAGGCATGGAACGATGGCTGCGAGAGTGGCTTTTCTACTTACGGTAACAGTATGTACAAAGCGTTCTACCATTACAAAATGGACATGAACCTGAGGAATAACGAAATTTATTACCGCACATGGAACGATGCCTTCCACTATTGCCGCGCCTGGGTAAAGCCAGACTTAGCGCAAGGTTTAACGCCAATGGGCGGTTTTGCCCCGCGTGATAAAAACCCACTTACCGATATGCGTGATCCGCGTCCGATGACCGACCCGCAAACCTTTAGTTTCCCATTGTGGAATAACGATACGGAAATCACCACTTTTGGCTCTAATCCTGGCAATCTGTGGGATAATGAAGAGTTCGATGGCGGCACCTTCATTGGTGTGCAATAGCTCTCTGGGGCAGAGCTTTGTCTTGCTCCGCACGGTTTTTTTAGTGTAAGACTAGCTCATTCTTAACAAACCTTTGGGGCCGGTAGCTCAAGGGTTAGAGCAGGGCGCTCATAACGCCTTGGTTGGGGGTTCGAATCCCTCCCGGCCCACCACTTTACACCTATTTTCTTATTTGAACGTTTCCCAACCGCCGCCGAGCGCTTTATACAGCTGCGTCAGCTTGGTGAGTATCTGCGTTTCGCTTTGGATGATGGCATCCTGTGTGTCGATAAGCGAACGCTCGGCATCTAAGATAATCAGGAAATTTTCTTCCCCTTCTTCGTAGCGCAGTTTGGCAATGCGGAAGGCCTCTTGCCGTGTGCTTTCAGCCGCTTTCAGTGCCTTCAGCGTGTTCCATTCTTTGCCATAGCGTACGAGGGACGACTCTGCATCCTCCAGTGCGGTGAGTACGGTTTTTTCATACTGCTTTAAAGACTGCATAGCGCGTGCATCGGCCACGGCGATATTGCCGTGCAGCTTGCCACCCTCAAACAGCCGCCAGTTCATAGTTTGCCCCAGTGCATAGGTGACTGCCCCAGAGGTAAATAAATCGCTGAATTGGCGCGCGCTGCTACCCAGCGCACCCGTGAGAGAAATAGAGGGGAATAAATCAGCCGTGGCAACGCCAATATCGGCTGTAGCAGCCGCCACCTCACGCTCGGCGCGTCGCACGTCGGGTCGGCGTTTCAACACTTCAGAGCGTAGCCCCACGGGCACGATATCTGGCGGCGTGGGCAAGGGTTCTGATTTTTTCAATTGTGCCACGTGGTGTTCCGGCGCTTTGCCAGTGAGCACCGAAATACGATAAATACCTGCCATCATCTCCGCCTCAAGATTTGGCAAGGTTGCTTCGTTGATTTCACGTTCCCCGCGTGCCCGCGCCACGTCAAATTCTGATGTTGCACCATTTTTGAACAAGCTTTCCGCAAGCCCTTCTACTTCTTTTAAAAGGCCGATATTACGCTGCGTAACAGCGATACGCTTTTGTGTGCCGCGCACTTCAAAATAATTGCGTGCAAGCTCAGCCAGCACCGTGAGCATAATGTCGTTATACTCTTCCACCTGCGCATCAATGCGCGCGTCGGCGGCTTCAGTGGCGCGGCGCGTGCCACCGAAAATATCCAGCTCCCAGCTCACATCAAGGTCGGCATCAAAGCCGTTGCGTTCGCGTTCAGAGGAGCGATTATTGCCGGATTTCCGGCTTAGGCCTTCACGCTGTACAGTATTTCCTGCGCCCACCGAAGGGAAAAAGGCTGATGCGCTGACTTGGCGCAGCGCGCGGGCCTCTTCAATTGAGGCGCGGGCAATCGCAACATCGTGATTGTGGTGCGCAACCTCTTCCATCAGTGCATTCAGCAGCGGGTCTTTTAACGTTTTCCACCACGCGGTTTCAATATACACCGTGTGCGCAACTTTTTCTGCCACTGGCGGTGTGCCGGACCATGCGCTGTTCTCGGCACCTGTTTGCGGCCTCACATAGTCGGGCCCCACGGTGCAAGCGCTGGCTAACAGAGCAATCCAAAGCAGGCTGCATGATTTTTTCATATCAGGTACGGTGTCTGTGTTCTTCCAGTTGTTTTTCTAGGCGCTGTGCCACAGCATGTGGTGATGTGGTTCTTTTCGCCAGCAGATTATACATGATTGGAATCATGAAAACAGTTAGCAGCGTGGCGATAATCAAACCGCCGGTAATCACTACGCCAATGACGTAGCGTGTTTCAGCGCCCGCACCGGATGCCACAATCAGCGGTACGGCACCCATCACCGTGGTTACACTCGTCATGACAATGGGGCGCAGGCGTTTGCCCGAGGCTTCTAAAATAGCCTGCGTAAACTCCACGCCCTCGTCGCGTAGCTGGTTGATAAATTCCACCACGAGAATCCCATTTTTTGTGGCAAGGCCGATCAGAATAATCAGCGCGATTTGGCTATAAAGATTAAGGGTTTGCCCCGTAAGCCACAGTGCAAGCAGCGCCCCGCTGATGGCCATCGGCACGGTAAGCATAATCACGAACGGATGGATAAAGCTTTCAAACTGGCCTGCGAGCACGAGGAATACCACTACCAGTGCCATCGCAAAAATAAGGTAAATAGAGCCGCTGGAATCTTTATATTCCAGCGAGTCGCCTTTGTAATCAATCGAAGCTCCGGCAGGCAGTTCCGTGCGCACAAGGTTTTCCAGATACTCAAGGGCTTCGCCGAGCGTGTACCCTTCGGCAAGGCCTGCCTCAATGGTGATGCTGCGCACGCGGTTATAGCGGTTCAGGCTGGCAGCATCGGCAAATTCTGTAATAGTGACCATGCTGGCAAGCGGGATAAGTTCTTTACTGCGCTCCGAGCGCACATAAATGTTGCTGATGTCCAGCGGGCTGCTCTTGAGGTCTTTTTCACTTTCGATAATGACGTCATATTCTTCGCCACGGTCAATAAATGTCGTCACGCGGCGCAGGCCGAGCATGCTTTCCAGCGTGCGGTTTATCACCGAAACAGAAACGCCTAAATCTGCCGCACGGTCGCGGTCGACCGTGATACTGATTTGCGGCTTTGTTTCATAGTAATCATGATCGAGCTCAATAAGATTCGGGTTCTCTTTTGCTTTGTCGATGATGATGTCGCGCCAGCGCGAAAGTTCCTGATAGTCTGGCCCGCCCAGTACAAATTGGACGGGTTTTTGTGTGCCGCCACCAAAAGCGCTGCGCAGCACCGTAGCAATCCTGACGCCGGAAATGTCGGATGTGAGTTCACGCGCTTTATTCACGTAATGTTGTATGGGTTCGCGGCCAGTGTCCCAGTGGCTGAGAACCACAATGCCGCGCGCATCATTAAAGGAAGCAGTGCTGCCGAAGCTGCCGGGCGCGCGCATGAGAAGGCGTTGAATTTCACCGGATTCCACGAAAGGCATCAGGCGCTGTTCCATCTGGTTTAAATGCTCCATCGTGTAATCATACGATGCGCCCTCAGGGCCGCGCATATTCATGAAGAACACACCACGGTCTTCCACGGGCGCAAATTCACTCGGAATACTGATAAAAAGAACAAACGCGAGCATAATCACCCCCATGAGTGCAGCAAGGCAGGGGATGGGGTGGTGAATCATTTTCGCCAGCAATGACAGATAGCGCTGGCGCAGCGCATCGAACTTATGATCCAGCCATTTTGTTAGTGTGTTTGACTCGCCTGTGCGCGAAAGAATTTTTGATGCTAGCATGGGCGAGAGCGTGAGTGCCACCAACCCTGAAAAAAGCACAGCGGCTGACATGGTAACGGCGAATTCTGTGAACAGCCTGCCGATGTCACCTTCCAAAAAGGTAATGGGCACAAACACTGACACAAGCACGATGGTGGTTGCCACCACGGCAAATGCGACTTGGCGTGTGCCACGGAAGGCGGCGGTCAGGCGTGGTTCGCCCATCTCAATGCGGCGGAAGATATTTTCGATAATCACAATGGCATCGTCCACCACAAGGCCGATGGCCAGCACCAACGCCAGCAGTGTGAGCAAGTTCACTGTGTAGCCGAGGGCATAGAGAACAATAAATGTGCCGATGAGCGAAACAGGCACTGCGGCAGTCGGCACTAGCGTGGCGCGGATATTCCCAAAGAAGGCGTACATCACGAGAATAACCAGCCCGATGGTGATGTAGAGCGTGTGATACACTTCATCTACGGCACTCTCGATAAACACGCTGCTATCATAGCTATTGGCCAGTGCCATATTTTTTGGCAGCGCCTCATTGACTTTTTTTGCTTCTGCTTTCGTAAGGCGCGCAACATCCAGCGTATTAGCTTTCGATTGCTTGATGATGCCAATGCCTACCATTGCCACACCGTTACCACGCAGGGTGCCACGTTCTTCTTCCGCAGCAATTTCTACCCGCGCGATGTCACCCAGTCGCACCAGGTAACCATCGTCACCGCGCGAGAGTACGAGGGCTTTGAAATCTTCCGGTGTGCTGTAGCCGCGTTGCACCCGCACCGTAAAATCTTTAGTTACGGATTGGATGGAGCCTGCAGGCAGCTCGACGTTTTCGGTGCGCAGGGCGTTTTCAACATCTTCTACCGTGAGCTGGCGTGCGGCCAGCTTGTTGCGGTCAATCCAGATGCGCATGGCGCTGTTACGTCCGCCGCCCACGCGCACACGCGCCACGCCATCAAGCGCAGAAAAGCGGTCTACCACATAGCGGGTGGCATAGTCGGTAAGGTCGGTGATGCTCATCCCTTCGCCCTGAAGGTTGAGCCAGATAATCACATCATCATCGGCATTCGCTTTTTGAATGTCTGGTGGGTCTGCTTCCACCGGAATGTCGTCGAGCACGCCGGAAACACGGTCGCGCAAGTCGTTGGCGGCGTCGTCGATGTTGCGGCTGATATCAAACTCAACCGTAATATTCGAGCGGCCATCCTGACTTTGTGACGAAATGGTTTTGATGCCTTCAATGCCGGCGATGCGGTCTTCAATCAATTGCGTGATGCGCGTTTCTACGACGCTGGCGGAGGCTCCCTGATAGTTTGTTTCGATGGAAACAATCGGCGGATCAATATCAGGATATTCACGGAGGGGTAATTTGGTGAAGGCTAAAATACCAAAGGCAATCAATAATAAATTCACCACAGCAGCAAGAACAGGTCGTTTAACCGAAATATCGGAAACCCACATGCCTATTTACCTTCTTTTTGGGGCGCTGGTTTTTCGGCCACGGTTTCAGGCTTACGGGTTTTACCCCACACTTCGGTAACAGTCACTTTCTGCCCTTCTTGCACGCGGTTCACGCCGCGCACCACCACCAGTTCGCCTTCTTTCAGGCCGCTGGTGACTTCTACAATACCGGGGCGGCGGATGCCGACGGTAATGGCGCGTTGCTCGACGGTGTCTGTTTCAGGGTTTATCACCCACACGGCGTGGGTGTTTTGTCGCTGGGTGACGCTTTCTTCTGCCACCACTAAGGCATCACGGGCGTTCTTCATGAGCGTGACGCGCATGAGCAGCCCTGGGCGCAGTGCGTGGTCGGTGTTGGGAATAATAGCCCGCACCAGCACCGTACGCGTGACAGGGTCAATGCGTGTGTCGACGCTTTCGATCTGGCCCATAAAAGTTTTATCACCGAGTGCCTCCGTGCGGGCTTCAATGACCACCCCAGATTTAAGAGAGGTGATGTGTGTGGCGGGCACATTGAAATCGAGCTTAATTTTTTCAATGTTATCAATGGTGGTGATGGTATCGCCCGGGCGTACGAGCGCCCCCACGCTGACGCGGCGCACGCCCAGCACGCCATCAAACGGGGCGCGAACAATACGGTCTTCAAGGCGCGCTTCCATTTCACGCACCTGTTGTTGTGTGAGTTTCATCTGGGTCTGGCGCTCATCATATTCACGGACAGAGGCGGCCTTGTTTTCAAGCAGAGACTTCAGGCGCGCCAACTCACGCTCATGTTCTGCAAGCTGTACTCTGGCGGCTTTGAACTGTGCCTGTTCTTCGCGCTGTTCCAGCGTGGCGATAATATCGCCTTTTTTTACCATTTGTCCGTCGGTAAAACTGATGTTGCTGATGGTTTCGGATACGCTGGCGCTGAGAGTAACCGATTCATCCGAATAGGCATTGCCAAGCGCCTCGACATTGTCGGAGATTTTCTCACGGTAGGTGCTGATTACCACCACGGGAGTGGCAGATTTTTGCTTTGCGGCCTCATCATTCTTGCTTCCAAAGCCCCACCATGCACCATAACCGAGCGCAAACAATGACAATAAAATAACTAGCTTTTTCATATAGATAGATTCATTTTTTGTGTATGAAACGAATTACCCAAGTGAAGAGGTGGGTTAATGGAACAAACCATAGAGCTAAACCACAGAAAATAAAAGGGGTTTTAGATAAAAAAACTGTTTCAGGCCGCATGTATGGTGTTCTTTTAAGAAAAACTTAACGTTTAGCCTTTATTATCAAAAGATAAGATAAAGCTAAATGTGAGCACATGAACACAGAGCAATACGAAAAACAATTCCGCAGCAGGTTAGAGACCGCTGAGCGTGCGGTATTAAACACGGACATTGACGTGCTCAGGCATTGTAATGAGCACGGCATTCCCGTGGGGTTGAATTTTAAAGAAATTGCCACCGGCGGTGACTTAGAAAATTTCCTGATTTTTTGCAGCAGATACCGCCTGCCACCCATTCCACAAAACGGCCTGAAAGAACCTGGTGCGTCGCTGATTTTGGTGATGGAAACCAAAATGAACCGCAACCACGGTGAAGTGGTGGCGGCCATTGCGGATGAAGTGGGGCGGAGTCTTTCGCCCCGTGTACGCACGGCCTACATCCATGCGTCCATCAATCCAAACTACCGCGCTACCTTTGAGCGCGAAATGAAAGACAAGGTTTCCGAGCTGCTGGAAAATCAGGGCGCCGCCGTGATTCACACCAGCATCGGGTGGGATGATCTCGACCTTATCATGGGTTCTGATTCTGCGATGTCGCAAAAAGAGCATTTATCAAACATCGCAGCTTTTGTGGTGGACTCGGCCGGGAATGATGGTTGGTTTGGTGCCGATGGAAAAGGGATACCCCAACAAAAGCACAATGCCGTATCGCATTACCCGCCGCTTGTGGTGCACGTGGGTGCCGCTACGATTGCAGAGGGTGGTAAGCCGGTTGTGGATGGCTATAGCACAGCCAACGGACCTGCCTGTGTGGCGCCGGTGCACGGTTCGGTGATGGTGAACTGGGCAGATGGCGAGAAAAAGGCACCGGTGATTGGCACATCAGCGGCGGCACCGTATGTGAGTGGCGGGCTAGGCGCGCTGAACGCGGAATATGGTAAATACCTCACGCGTGAACAGATGCTGTATGCCGTGCTGATGACGTGCCAGAAGGTCGATACCGTGGGCGCATGGGAGAAGAAAACACCGGAGGCCGCCACGTTGGAATACAAAAAAAATGCAAAGGGCCTTTCATACAACCCCACCTATGCAGGCTTTGGTCTGGTGGATTTTCATAAGGCTGAGCAAGTTATTCGCCACATGGTGGCGCACGCGCAAGCAAACCCGCAAAGCATTACCGTGCCAATGGAAGAAATGGCGCGCATATCGGTGTTGCCAAGCCGCCAAGAACCGCGCGATGACGGGATGTATGAATACCGCCTGAAGATGGAAGAAGGCATCGCGCTCAAAACGTCTTTTGATATTATGTTTGAGAAAAAACGTGGTGATGTAAAAATCATCAGCCCTGAAGGTACGGAATATCCAGCCGTACTGAGCAAGGCGTATAAAAACGGCTATCATGGGCTCGGCATGACAACCATGCATGGCTGGGCGGGTGAAAAAACCGGCGGCGAGTGGGTGGTGGTTAGCCCCGTGCCCATCCGCGCGATTGAAATGCGCTCGCACCAGTTTGGTGCCCGCGACCTTGTGCAGAACATCACACCGGACATCTTGAGCCAACCTCTACCGAACATTGCTGATGCACGTACGCTCAAAGAATTGCGCGAAGATGTGGTGCGCGAACAGCTCCACCCACCGCATGCACGCCATCCGCGCCGCCATAGGTTGCAGCTGGACGGTGAACCAATTGCGGCCACCGATACGCGCGCCGTAGTGGATGCAGTCAGTGCATTTGCTGAAAAAAATAAAGCCATCAGCGAGCGTACGCGCACCATTACACATATTTCATACCCATGTAACGAGGCAGAACTTAGTGCCATCCGCATGGTGAATCAGGATGACTGGCATCTATTACCAAATGATTTTCAGGAAAAAACACTGGCCGAATTTGAGCGTGCCGCCGAAGGCCACCGGCGCGACGGTAACTTACTTGCAGAGGCGAACGTCTATTCCATGGCAGCGCAGGCCGCGCGCCGCCGCCTTGAGCTTACGGATAGTGAGGGAAGGCTGAACAGCGCCGTGGCGGTGGAGTTGATGGAAAAGGCTATGGTGATTCATGAAAAACAGGGCCACAAAGATTTCATGTTCCGCGATGGTGATATTTTATATGGCAGCATTTGCGCCACAGTGGAAAGCCTGCGTCAGCTGGGGGCAAAAGGACAAGTGCCGCAGTATTATGAGAAATTGAAACCGCTGCGCGAAAAAATGGCAGAAATTTATACCAGCATGCAGGGTGCAGCAGACGCGACCGCGCACCGTATTGAGCAGGGTGAGATGGGTTTTTCAGCCGACAAGCCGATTGGCACGGATAATGTGAGCCAGTGCGTAGTGTTGATGTTGCACGATCCGGTGAGCAAAAAAACCGGCCTTGCGCATGTGGATATTGAGTCGGATAAAAAATCACTCGATTTAATGTTCAAGCGTATGCCAAGAAATCAGCTGCAGGCTCGCATTATCGGTGCGCGCTTTGATTCTGACATGGATTCGCACGTGAACCTTGAGGGCGTGATTGATTTTCTCCGATCAAGGGATGTAGACCTGCTTTCGGCAGATATTCTGAATTACAATGGGCCCAGCGCTATGGTAGTGGACCCAAAAACATTTGAAGTGAAAGAAGCGGTGCCGGAAGGCCCCAACGTGAATCGCCAGCTCAGTAACGCGCTGCACTTGTTTGCAGGGCTGGAAAAAGATGTGCACTTAAGTTTTGACTTCACCATTTCTCCGGAGCGTGCACCGCTGCTGCTGAATCAGGCCGCTGTTGCCAAATTGCGTGATGAATTTTTGGGCAAAGATGACGTGGAAATAGATGCGCAGCTGCGCTTTAACAATACGTTTGAGCGTTCGGTCGTGTCGCATAACATCATGGCGCTAAGAGATGAATACCTCAAGCAGCTTGCTGTGGTGGAAGCGGCACTCAGCCAGCGGATGCAACAATTTTCGGAAGGCGGTATTGCATTAAGCCCTGACGCTAAAGCGCAGGCACTGGAGTGGGTGAAGCAGGTGCCGATGCATGTGGGTGCAAACGCAGAGGCAGCGAATCAGCCGCTGATCGAATGCATTAACACGCGCCTGTTTAATGTGGTGGGGCAGGAAGCGGTGGTGAACCCCGATGAAATGAACAGGGTAAAATTTGCGAAGCAGCCATTCACGGTGATAGAGCAGCAAACGCAGCGCGAAAAAGCCTACACCGACAAGGTACAGCCCCCGCCATCATCGAACACGCTGCCGCCTTTTTAAGGGCTGGGGTTTGGGATATCGGTATGCACGGCTTCAATTGCCCCCAGCACATCGTGCGAGAGCGTTACATCCACACTTTCGATATTTTCTTTTAACTGCGCAAGGCTCGTTGCGCCAATGATATTGCTGGTTACAAACGGTTGGCGGTTTACATAGGCAAGCGCCATTTGCGTAAGGCTCAGGCCATGCTGCTTGGCAATGTCAGCATAACGCTGCGTGGCTTTTTGCGCGAGCGGATTGTTGTAACGCTGAAAGCGCGTGAACAGCGTAAGCCGCGCATTAGCAGGCCGAGCGCCACCGAGATATTTACCGGAAAGCACACCGAAAGCGAGCGGTGAATAGGCGAGCAGGCCAAGCTGTTCGCGGATGCTCATTTCCGCAAGGCCGATTTCATAACTCCGGTTTAGCAAGTTATAGGGATTCTGGATGCTCATGGTGCGCGGCAGATTGTGCTCACGCGCCAGCCGCAAGCATTCCATCATGCCCCACGGTGTTTCATTTGAAATCCCGACATGGCGGATTTTTCCCTGCTTGATGAGTGCGGCGAGTGCCTCAAATGTTTCACGCAGCGGAATAATGTCCGTTTCTTCCACATGTTCATAACCGAGTTTGCCAAAAAAATTGGTGCTGCGTTCCGGCCAATGCAGTTGGTAGAGGTCAATATAATCTGTTTGCAGGCGTTTCAAACTGCGTTCAACGGCAAGTTTGATATCTGCTGCGGCAAGGTGCGACTCGCGGCCATCCCTGAAATATTCAAAGCCGGGGCCGAATACTTTGCTCGGGCCCACCACCTTGGTAGCAAGAATCACATCATCGCGCCGCCCGCGTTTTTTCAGCCACGTGCCGATATAGGTTTCGGTTAACCCTTGCGTTTCTTTTTTGGGCGGCACGGGATAAAGCTCGGCGGTATCCATAAAATTTACGCCGCGGTTCCACGCCATGTCCATCTGTGCATGGGCTTCGGCTTCCGTGTTCTGTTCGCCCCATGTCATGGTGCCAAGGCAGATAAGGCTAACGGAGAGGTTGGTGGTGCCAAGGGTACGGTATTGCATGCAGTATGTCTTTCAGTCTTGGTCTCGGTGCCGTGGCTGGTTCTTAATTTCTTTAGGTACTAATTTTTTCTGAAACAGTAATTTTTTGCCGCGTAGCTTCAGTTTCCAATTTTCAAAAGGTGTGCCCACGCAGGCGTCTTCCCTTGTTTTATAATCAAAGGGAGAAAATCCTGATAAAGCACAGCCGTTAAGCAGTGCCCCCACACACAATAACATTATGCATCGACAGCAGGCGTGTCTCATACTTGTTTGCGTCAAAAATTGTACTTTCACATTTATAGCGTTCTGCTAAGTTTGGCGCGATGAAAAAAATATTAGTACTTTGTACAGGTAATTCCTGCCGCAGCATTATGATGGAAGCGCTGCTGAACCATTATGGTGCTGGCAAGGTGCAGGCATTCAGCGCGGGCAGCAAGCCCACTGGTGTGGTGAATCCCATCACGCTTGAGGTGCTGGCCAACTGGCATATTTCAACCGCCGGTGCGCGCAGCAAATCGTGGGATGAATTTGCCGGTCAGCCATTTGATATCGTGATTACCGTGTGCGATAACGCCAAGGGTGAGACCTGCCCTGTTTTCACTGGCGCACCGGTGCGCGTGCATTGGGGCGTGGATGACCCCGCCCGCGTGGAAGGCCCATCAAACCGTGTGATGCCCGAGCATGAACGTGTATTGGCGCTGCTTGAGAAAAAGGCAAAAGCGCTGCTGGCGCTGGATTTAAGCGCACTAAGTAATGCCGAGCTCAAAGCGGCACTCGCTAAGGTTGAATGAGTGCTTGATTTATTCTGCCACCATACGTAGTCTGCCACCCATATAACCTTATTTTTTGAAGGAAATGAGTATGGCGTCTTTATACGAGCGTTTGGGCGGCGAAGCGGCGGTTAATGCGGCGGTCGATATTTTCTATAAGAAGGTGATGGCGGATGCCCGCGTGAACTATTTCTTTGATGGCATCGACCTTGCCAAGCAAATCAAGAAGCAGAAAAACTTCCTCAGTTATGCCTTCGGTGGGCCGAACAAATACAGCGGTGTGGGCATGCGTAACGCCCATAAAAGGCTGGTGAACGAGAAAGGGCTGAACGATTCGCATTTTGATGTTATTATCGGTCATCTCGGTGCGACGCTTCAGGAATTGAAAGTGCCCGCAGAATTGATTAAAGAAGCAGCGGCCATTGCGGAAAGTACGCGCAAGGACGTGCTGAACAAGTAGGAGATTTCTGTGCCTCAGTTGTGCGTGCGTGTGGCTGTCGGTGTGATGCTGATAGGTAGTGTATTGGCACTACCCGCACGGGCAGCAGATGGTGTGGAAGACTCTATTCAGCTTGGGCTTAAGGCTTACCAGCAAGGTGAAACAACCAAGGCAGCGAACCATTTGCGCTATGCGGCGGGTTTAATTGGTGATGCAGGCGTTAAAAAAACAGCCGACCTGCTGCCCGCCGCGCCAAAAGGCTGGAGCGCCGCCGAAGGCGAGCGTGAACAGGTTAATTTCATGGGCGGCTTCCTATCTTTAGTACGTGAATACCGCAAAGGCGATATAACGCTGGTGGTGCGCACCACGGCAGACTCGCCCATGTTTTATGACTTTGTGAACACACTGGCAGCAGAGAAAACAAAACTGAAATCGCCGAGTGTTATTATGGTGAATGGCAGGCCTGCCGTGCTAAAAGAAGAAGGTAAGGTACAGGCATCGCTGGCAGTACCACTTAAAAACGGTGTATTGATAACGGTTAGCGGAAACGCGAACCGTAAGCAGATTACAGAATTCGCAGAATCCCTTGACCTTAGCGGTATCGAGAAGCTTTAGCATTATATGGTTTCAATTCCCCCATTAAAAAGCCGTGCCATTTTGCAGGTGATTGTTGACCAGATGAATGAAGGCATTTTGGTGGTCGACACAAAAGGCATCATTCAAGACTGTAACCCTGCGTTGGAGCGCATGCTGGGCTACGCTGCTGGCGAGTTGATACAGCAGCCACTTGCTGTATTAATTCCGACGGACGCGGCAGCAGCGCATGACTCTTATATGCAGGCCTTTGTGAAATCCGGCATGGCGCACATTATGGCCGAGGGGCGTGAAGTGGCCGGAAGGCATAAGGGCGGGCATATTGTGCCGCTGGAAGTGGGTATCACGCGCGTGCAAGTCGCATCCCAATTATTACTGGTGGCGGTGGTGCGCGATATTACCGAGCGCAAAAAAGCGCAGGATGAACTCTATCACAGTGCTACCCATGACCAACTGACCGATCTTTCAAACCGCATGAACTTCCGTGTGCAATTGCAGCGCGCGCTGCTGGACGCCAAACGCTATAAAGACCGCTTCTTTGCCATTTTATATTGCGACCTGAACAAGTTTAAACAAGTCAATGACACGCTGGGTCACCAAGTGGGTGACTTGCTGCTGCGGCAGGTTTCCGTGCGCCTCAAAAGCACGATTCGTGACACGGATTTGCTGGCACGTTTTGGCGGGGATGAATTTGCGCTGCTCGCGCAGCAGGCGGATGAAGCGAGTTGCCGCCTGATTGCAGAGCGCATGATTACGCTCGTGGATGCACCGTTTGAAATGAATAGTAAAAAAGTCGGTGTGGGCATCAGCATCGGCATTGCGCTTTGCCCGAAAGATGGACAGGATGCAGCAACCTTGCTGAACCACGCGGATAAAGCTATGTATCAGGCCAAGGCGGTGGGCGAAAGTGCTTATCGCTTTTACACAGAAACCACTCCTGCGCCGGTGGTGTCTGATGCGTAAAGGGTTCGGTATCAAAAGCCTGATTACGATTTTTGTACTTATTTTCTGTCTGACATCTATGCCAGCTTTTGCGGATGATTGCGCCGGTGAAATCGATTGTGAATATTCTTTGCAGAATGCCGACAAAACAGATTCCCATAAAGGGGTCGATGAATGCGCGTGTTGTGATACGCACCAGATTAAAACCCTTGGTTCTGCAATGGTGCTTGCCGTGCAGATTGTAGAAGACAACATCTTCTCTTCTCGGCCGGAGCGTTTCTATTATAACCGCGCCACCTCTCCGCTGCTGGAGCCTCCGGCCGCTTGATTGTTTCGTTTATTCTTTTTTAAATACGAACAATCAGGAGTTTTTATGTTTAAAATTATTACGCTTATTCTGCTTGTGCTCTTTGCGTTACCGCACCATGCACAAAGTGCAGATGACCTTATGTCCAAGCTACCAGACGACAAAGTGCTAGGTAGCGCTAAGGCAAAAATTACCCTTATCGAGTATGCATCGCTGTCGTGTCATCACTGTGCAGATTTTCATAACAATGTGCTGCCGACCATTCAGAAAGAATATATCGACACTGGCAAAGTACGGCTTATTTTTCGTGATTTTCCGTTAAATGCTCCAGCCTTAGCTGGCGCACAGATGGCTCACTGCGCGGCAAGACAGGGCGGGAATAGTCAATATTATGCCGCGTTGAAGGCCATGTTTGAAAAGCAGAATGATTGGGCATTCGGGCAAGATGCCAAACCAAAGCTGATGGCGATTGCCAATGGTTTGGGGCTTGAGGAAAAAGCCCTTAGCGCCTGCATGGAGGACAAAGAGCTCGAAACAAAAATCGTTGCCAGCCGGCAAGACGGTACCCAGAAAATGAAGGTGGAGGCGACACCAAGTTTCTTTGTGAATGGTGAAAAGGCGGAGCATATGCGTTCGGTGGAAGATGCACGCAAAACGCTTAACACGCTGCTTTCTGGAAAGTCACTGGAGAAAGCGGCTAAAGAGGCGGCAAAAAAGGCAACAATCATCCGCGAAGATGATATTGTTCTTGGTAAGAGTAAGGCGTCGGTTGCGGTGCTGGAATACACTAACATTGCTTGTTCGCATTGTGGCCAATTCCATAAAAACGTAATGGAGGCGCTGCAAAAAGACTATATCGACACCGGTAAGGTGAAGTTTGCCTTCCGTGAACTGCCAATGAGCCCCGCGACCTTTTATGCCTATGTTGTGGCGCACTGCAAAGGCAAGAAGGAGTTTTACACCATGCTCTCCTTACTGATTGATGAAACCAAAGCTTGGGCGGGAACACATGCGTTCCTTCCCCCACTGCAGGCGGTAGCTGAGAAAGCCGGTGTCTCCAAAGAGGCGTTTTATACCTGTTTGGAGAATAAGGAAATTGAGGCCAGAATCCTGAGCAACGCGAAAGAAGCAAAGGAAGCGCTGGGCATCAACCATTCGCCCGCACTGTATATTAACGGTGAAAAAACCGAAGGGCTTGAGAGCGTGGAGGACATTCGCCAGGCAGTTGAGGCGGCAGTAAAGAAAAAGCAGTAGTATTAAAATTGATTGATATTTTATAGGGGCCGTTATCTTATGTAGCGGTCCCTATTTTTTTCAGGCGCTGGCTGGCGGAGTGATGATATGACAGAAGTGATTAATTTGAACCGGAAGCGTAAAGCGAAAGCGCGCGCGGAAAAAGAAACAAAAGCAGCAGAAAACCGCCGCAAGCATGGTCGCACGAAGGAAGAAAAGCAGCTCGATAAGAAAAGAGCCGAGAAGCTGAAGCGGCATTTGGAAGGCCATAAGCGGGAAAAAGAAGACGAATAAAACCGTTTACGCTATATTTCACAGGTCGATACAATTAGGGTTTTTATTACCATGCCATCATTGCTTGAACATGCCGCGATACTCTCTGCCGTGGTGGCGCACGTGGCGGATGCCGTTATTGTGGTGAAGGTGGACGGCACCGTGCGCGAGGCCAATGCATCGGCACTGCAATTGTTCGGCTATGAAGAAGGCGAGCTCGTGGGCACGCCGCTTAAAAAATTGATGCAGATGCCTATCAGCCTCACACCGAAAGCCAGCTTCAAAAGTAAAAAAATTTCTGCGCTGCATAAGCAAGGTCATAAAGTAGAAGTGGTGGCGGGCATAAGCCCCGTGAATGTAGAGGGTGAGGCACTGCTGGTGTGCGTGCTGCGCCCCGCCATTGCCGACATTCAGGATGAAGAAGACCTTTATAACAAGGCAATGTACGACACGCTGACAGGGCTGGCGAACCGCAACAACTTTCGTATGCACCTGAACGAAGCCATCACGCTGTGCAAGCGTTATAAAGACCGCAACTTCTGCATTTTTTACTGCGACTTGAACAAGTTTAAACAAGTGAACGACACGATGGGGCACCAAGCGGGTGACGAGCTTTTGAAGCAGTCTGCTGCCCGTTTAAAAACCGCTGTGCGCGATAGTGATTTAATTGCCCGCATGGGTGGCGATGAATTCTTGCTGCTGGCGCAGCAGGTGACGGCGGGTGATTGTGTGGTGATTGCCCAGCGCATGGTGGATGCGCTGGATGAGCCGTTTGATATTCTGGGCAAGAAAGTGCGTATCGGCATCAGCATCGGTATTTCTATTTTCCCCGACGATGCGACCAACGGCGTGGAAATGCTGCACCATGCCGACGTGGCCATGTATATGTCGAAGCGCGAAAACCACAGCGCCTATCTGTTTTTTAGCAAAGAACTACTCAAAGAAGCCAAAAATTAGCTCTGTTTTTCAACGGTTAGCAAAAACCCATCCCCATTGGTTGGCGGATATGGTATGTAGTGAGGAAATCAAGGGAGAGAGCCGATGAGCCTTGTGAACGCGACAAGCGTAGGTGATGTTTTATTCACGCTGGAACTTATAAACCTTGGTTACAACGTTGCCGGCGGAAATGTGGTTAATCTGCTGGGTGGAAACGATAGCATTTACCACGCCCTTAATGACACAATTTTTGGCGGTGAGGGCGACGACATCATTGAAGGCGGTGCCGGAGTTAATCTGCTGGATGGCGGCGCGGGCACAGACACATATGGCGCGCAGACCTTTCTGGATGAAGTCACCATTTCTCTTTCTGGCACAGACCTTGTTTTTACCGAGGTAATTGCCGGAAATACGTTGGTGAATCGGATTAGAAATTTTGAAACCATTTATTTTAACCCCACGCTCACAATGTCATATGACGCAGTGGTGGATTACATCAGCCAAACACAGGTGGGTTTGAGTACGTTTGATGCAGATAATTTGGTTCTTACCAGCCTGAATGACAGAATCTCAGGCCTGGATGGCGATGACTATATCGATGCCGTGACAGGAAATGACACCATTAACGGCAATAGCGGTTTTGATACAATCATTGGCGGCATTGGGGCGGACGTGCTTCGTGGCGGCAGGGATGCCGACCGGGTGCTGGGCGACGCTGAGGCAGATTGGATAAACGGCAACAACGCGAATGATACCGTGTATGGGGGCACGGGTAACGACACGCTGCGCGGCGGCAAAGAAAATGATTTAATTTTTGGTGAGTCCGGCAATGATTCGCTGTATGGCGATATGGGCAGCGACACCATCACCGGCGGCACCGGCGCAGATTATTTTTATATCAACGGCATTGCTGCCAGCGACCAGATTGCGGATTTCATCGTGGGTGAAGATAAATTGGTGTTTATTGGCGTGAGCGGTGTGTCTGCCAGCCTGTCCGGTACAGATTTTATCGCCACCTATACCGATGCAAGCGGCACGACCCAAACCATTACCCTTGCCGGCGTGACGGCCGACCCCTCGGGCGACTTTATTTTTGCCTGATTCGGTACTCCGACTTTTCACAGGTTTCAAAAAAATATCGTTAAGGGCTTGCACTTGCCCTTTAAACCCCCATATATAAGGCATAGGAATAAAGGGGCATTATATAAAACGCAATTAAATCAACGACTTAGCGTTTTGGTGCCGGAAAACAAGTAACCCGTATTAAAGACAGAAACTAAAAGGTAAGGCATATGAGCAAGGTAATTGGGATAGACTTAGGCACGACGAATTCTTGCGTGGCAATCATGGAAGGCAAGCAGGCGAAGGTGATTGAAAACGCCGAAGGCCGCCGCACGACCCCGTCCATCGTGGCATTTACACAGTCGGGCGAAATGCTAGTGGGTGAGTCGGCCAAGCGTCAGGCCGTTACCAACCCGCAGAACACGCTGTTCGCGATTAAGCGCCTTATCGGCCGCACCTATGCCGACCCGCTCACCAAGAAAGATAAAGAGCTGGTGCCATACTCCATCGTGAAAGCCGAAAACGGCGATGCATGGGTGGAAGCGCAGGGCAAGAAAAACTCCCCAAGCCAGATTAGCGCCTTTATCTTGCAAAAAATGAAAGAAACCGCAGAAAGTTATCTCGGTGAAAAAGTATCACAGGCGGTGATTACCGTTCCGGCCTACTTTAACGACGCCCAGCGTCAGGCCACGAAAGATGCTGGTAAAATCGCAGGGCTTGAAGTGCTGCGCATCATCAACGAGCCAACGGCAGCGGCGCTGGCCTATGGCCTTGATAAATCCGAAGCCAAAACCATTGCAGTGTATGACCTTGGTGGCGGTACGTTCGATATCTCCGTGCTGGAAATTGGCGACGGTGTGTTTGAAGTGAAGGCCACGAACGGTGACACGTTCCTTGGTGGTGAAGATTTCGACATGCGCATCCTTGGCTACCTTGCGGATGAATTCAAAAAAGATAACAGCATGGATCTGCGTAAAGACCCGCTCGCGCTGCAGCGTTTGAAAGAGGCGGCTGAAAAAGCGAAGATTGAACTTTCCAGCGCACTGGAAACGGAAATCAACCTGCCGTACATCACGGCAGATGCCAGCGGTCCGAAGCACCTTAACATCAAACTCTCCCGCTCTAAGCTGGAAAGCCTGGTGGATGATTTGATTGAACGCACGGTTGAGCCTTGCCGCAAAGCACTGAAGGACGCGGGCCTTTCTGCCAGCGAAATTCAGGAAGTGGTGCTGGTGGGCGGTATGACGCGCATGCCAAAGGTGCAGGAAGTCGTGAAGAAATTCTTCGGCAAAGAGCCGCACAAAGGCGTGAACCCGGATGAAGTGGTGGCCATTGGCGCTGCGATTCAGGCGGGCGTACTGAAGGGCGAAGTGAAAGACGTGCTGCTGCTTGACGGCGGCGCGCCGCCCACGCTCGAAGAAGGCC
>CAYXPR010000019.1:19833-29575 GCA_964467255.1 uncultured Rickettsiales bacterium
ACGTGCTGCTGCTTGACGTCACCCCGCTGTCGCTGGGTATTGAAACGCTGGGCGGCGTGTTCACGCGCCTGATTGAGCGCAACACCACCATTCCAACCCGCAAGAGCCAAGTATTCTCCACGGCGGATGACAACCAGTCGGCTGTGACGATTCGCGTGTATCAGGGTGAGCGTGAAATGGCGGCGGATAATAAAATCCTCGGCCAGTTCAATCTCGAGGGGATTCCGCCCGCGCCGCGCGGCATGCCGCAAATCGAAGTCACCTTCGACATCGACGCAAATGGCATTGTGCATGTGTCTGCTAAAGACAAAGCCACGGCGAAAGAGCAGAAAATCACCATTCAGGCATCCGGTGGTCTGAATGATGACGACATTGAGCGCATGGTGAAAGAGGCTGAAAAACATGCGGGCGACGATAAAAAGCGCCGCGCCATGGTGGAGGCCAAAAACAATGCGGACAGCCTTGTGTATGCCACGGAAAAATCCCTGAAGGAATATGGGGATAAACTGTCGGATGATGAGAAGAAGAACATCGAAAACGCCATTGCTGACGTGAAATCAGCACTGGAGGGTGACGACGCCGAGGCCATTAAAGCCAAAACGGAAGCACTGACCCAGGCTTCGATGAAGCTCGGTGAAGCCGTATATAAAGCCAATCAGGCCGCTGCGGGCGGTGATACTGATGCCAATGCTTCGGGTGGAACCGGTGGTGATGGCAAGGTGGTGGATGCCGAATTCGAGGAAGTCAAAGACGAAGACGAATCCAAAAAAAATAAGAAGAAAAAAGCATAAAAGAATGGCATAAGCATCAGAATCGGTTTTTAAGTTCTTACACTTGAAGGCCGGTTCTGATGTTTTTCGTTATGAATTAAAGCAAAGAATCATGGCTGAGCGCGATTATTATACAATTCTGGGGGTGAGCAAGGGCGCCAGCGCGGAAGAGATGAAAAAGGCTTACCGCAAGCTTGCCATGCAGTACCACCCGGACCGCAACCCCGATGACCCAGAAGCCGAAAAGAAATTCAAAGAGCTGAACCAAGCCTATGACGTGCTGAAAGATGCCGACAAACGTGCGGCCTATGACCGTTTTGGCCATGCGGCGTTTGAAGCCGGTATGGGCGGCGGTAACGCAGGTCAGGGCTTTGGCGGCTTTGGCAATGCCGGATTCGATTTTGGGGCCTCAGGTTTCTCCGATATTTTTGAAGATTTATTTGGCGACCTCGGTGGCCGCCGCCGTGGCGGGAAAGCATCGCTCCGTGGCGGTGACTTGCGCTATAACCTTGAAATTAACCTTGAAGATGCCTTTAACGGCAAACAGCAGACCATTAAGGTGACTACGGGCGTTTCCTGCGACACGTGCCAAGGCACGGGCAGTGCCGATAAAGCCCCACCGGTGGACTGCGCCGCATGCAGCGGCACCGGCAAGGTGCGCATGCAGCAGGGTTTCTTTACCATTGAGCGCGGCTGCGCCAAATGCCAAGGCACAGGGCAGGTGATAGCCAATGCCTGTAAAAATTGCGAGGGTGCAGGCCGCGTGCGCGGCACCCGCACGCTGAACGTGAACATTCCTGCGGGTGTAGAAGAAGGCACGCGCATTCGCCTGACGGGTGAGGGCGAGGCAGGTCTTCGCGGTGGACCAGCGGGTGATTTATATATTTTCATCTCTATCGCGGCACATAAAATTTTCAAGCGCGAGGGGAACGACATTCACTGCGTAATCCCTATTAAAATGACAGTGGCGGCCATGGGCGGCAATGTGGAAGTGCCGACATTAGAGGGCACTATGGCGCGGGTGAATATCCCTGCTGGCACACAGACTGACGACAATTTCCGCCTGAAAGAGAAGGGCATGCCGATGATGCGCACCACGCGCCGTGGCGATATGTATGTTCACACGGTGGTCGAAACCCCGGTTAACCTCAGCAAGCGCCAAAAAGAATTACTTGAGGAATTCGAAGAAATATCCGATAAGCGTTCCAGCCCAAAGTCCGAGAGCTTTTTTAACAAGGTAAAGGAATTATGGGATGATTTGAAAGAGTAATCCTGTTATAGACTCTTTCACATTGTTATATGGGAATAAAACGGAGGGGTGGCCGAGCGGTTGAAGGCGCACGCCTGGAAAGTGTGTATACGGGTCAAACTGTATCGTGAGTTCGAATCTCATCCCCTCCGCCATCACATAAAAGCGCACTATGGCAAAAAAAAACGCAGCACAGGAAAAGGATATTCTCGATCTAACGATTGAGAAGTTTAAATCCGTCTTCTGGTATGTGGTGTTGTTCAGTTTTGCTACCAATGCACTGGTGCTGGTTCTACCCATCTTTTCGCTACAGGTGCTCGACAGGGTAATTTCCAGCGGTAGCTATGCCACCCTTGGCATGCTCACAATTGTGGCGCTCGGTTCTTTCATTTTTCTGTCACTTTTTGGTTTGGTGCGCACGCAGATTCAGATTCGCCTTGCGGAGTGGATGGATCAGGAGTTGCACTCTAAAGTGCTGGCAAAAACTATTGCGCTGGCTTCTATCCGCCCCGGCACTAGCGGTAGCCAGAACGTGCGCGACCTTTCCACCATCAAGAGCTTCCTCACGGGGCAGGCTATCAACAGCTTTATTGACGCGCCGTGGGCGATTATTTTTATCATCGTGGTGTTCCTCATTCACCCATTGACGGGCTTTGTTACACTGCTCGGTGGGCTGATACTGCTTGGGCTTGCGCTGGTGAACGAGCTGGTGATGCGCAAACTGCTCGCCGAAGCGAACGAAAAAACCGTGCACAACATGATTGGCCTTGAGCAAGCGGCGCGTAATGCCGAAGTGATTGAAGCGATGGGCATGCAGTCGGATTTAATTCGCCGCTGGGATGCAAAGAATCAGGAAGTTTCCGTGTTGCAGAGTTTGGCCAGCGGGCGTGCGAACGTTGTTTCCTCCATCAGCAAAACCGTGCGCATGTGCTTGCAGGTGGCGATTATTGCTACTGGCGCATATCTAGCGCTCAGCCACGCGATTTCCGTGGGTGGTATTATTGCCTGCTCCATTCTGGCGGGGCGGGCACTTGCGCCGTTTGAAAGCGCTATCAGCAGCTGGAGCTCGTACACCTCTTTCCGCAAGTCATGGGTTCGCTTGAAAGAAATGGTGCGCAATATTCCTGAACGCTCGGAAACCATTTCGCTGCCAGCGCCTAAGGGTGTGGTGATGTTTGATAAAGTGATTTTTGCACACCCGGGTGGCAAGCCAGTTTTAAAAGGCGTAACGTTTACTTTGAGCGCAGGGGATTCCTTGGGGGTGATTGGCCCCAGCGCGGCGGGTAAATCCACCCTCGCAAAACTGCTGGTGGGCATCTGGCAGCCGGGCAGTGGCTCGGTCAGGCTTGATGGTGCGGATGTCTACACATGGCGCCGTAGTGAGTTCGGTAGCTTTATCGGCTACCTGCCGCAAGATGTCGAATTGTTCAGCGGCACGGTGCGCGATAACATCGCCCGCATGAAGGAAGATGCAAAAGACGAAGAGGTGATTGCCGCGGCTAAAATGGCCGAAGCCCATGAGCTAATTCTGCAATTACCAAATGGTTACGACACGCAGATTGGTGCAGGTGGTGCAGCGCTTTCTGCCGGTCAGCGTCAGCGTGTGGGCTTGGCCCGCGCCTTTTTCGGCAAACCGAAATTGCTGGTGCTGGATGAACCAAACTCTAATCTGGACGATGCCGGTGAAAGTGCACTCGCTGCTGCGATTCGTAATGCCAAGCAGCAGGGCATCACCACAGTGGTGGTCTCGCACCGCACCGGTTTGTTGCAGCACGTGGACTACATCATGGTGATGAAAGACGGTATGATTTCTGACTTCGGCAGCATGAAAGACATGATGGCAAAGTTTGCGCCACGTGTGGCGGGCCCTGCCGCGCCGCAAGTGACCAAACAGCAGGCCGCTCTTCCTCCTGCAGGAGCGCCCGCATGACCAAGCATCCGTTCCAGCGCTCGTTTTACACGCGCAATAAAAAGTCAAAAGAGTCTTCTACGGGGCTTACCATAAACCCCGTGGATTCCGGCACAGTGCCTGCGCCAAAAATAACTGCCAAAAGCGGTATTGCGCGGCTGGCAGATGACGCATGGATGGATGCAATGGCTGAAAATCCACGCATTAAAAAATGGTGTGGGTGGATGGATGATAAAGTGGCATTCCTCACCAAACGCAAATATGAAACCGATAATCCGGCGCTCGCGGCGGCTCGCGGCCCCATCGTATTCGGCATGTGGATGTTTATTTTTGTGTTCGTGTTTATGTTCGGTTGGGCGACTTTTGCGCCTTTAAGCAGCGCTTCGGTTGCGCCGGGCAGCGTAGTGCTGAACGCGAATAAAAAAACCATCCAGCATTTAGAGGGTGGCATTATTGAGGAAATTCTGGTGAAAGAAGGCCAGAAAGTAAATAAAGGTGATCCGCTGATTCGGTTGAATGAAACTACGGCAAAAGCGCGTCAGGTTATTTTTGTGAATCAGCTCAACACCGCCCGCGCCACCGAAGCACGCCTCTTGGCCGAGCGCGATGGTAAAAGCGAAGTGGAATTCCCCGAAGACATGATTAATGCTGCGGATAATCCTGAGGTGGCAAATCTTCTGGCTGCGCAGCACCAGTTGTTTGAAACCCGCCGCGCGACCTATCAGGGCCAGCTTGATATTACGCAGCAGCGTATTCGCCAGCTGAAGGATGAAATCAACGGCCTCACCGCGCAGCAACGTGCTGCGGCTCAACAGATTAAGCTGATTGAAGAAGAGGTTGGCACAGTAGAAAAACTGGTGGCGAAGGGGCAGGCACTAAAGCCGCGCCTGCTTTCACTCCAGCGCGCCGCAGCGAATTTAGCCGGTGAACGTGGGCAATATACTGCGAGCATCGCACGTGCCAAACAGGCGATTGGTGAAAATGAGCTGGATGGGCTCAACATCAAGAATAAATACCTTAGCGAGGTGGTGGGGCAGCTGCGTGAAACGCAGGACATGGTCGCCGAGCTAACAGAAAAAATGCGCGCCTCGGCAGATATTTTAGAGCGTATTGTTATTACCGCGCCGCAAGCGGGTATTATCTCTGGCCTGCGTGTGCATACCAAAGGCGGTGTCATTCAACCCGCGCAGCCCTTGATGGATTTAGTGCCGCAGGATGATGTACTTATCATTGAAGCGCAGGTAAACCCGCAGGATATTGATAACGTGCATCCGGGGCTTAAGGCGCGCGTTCGCCTTTCGGCCTATAGAACGCGTGATGTACCCATGCTGGATGGTGTGGTGGAAACCGTTTCTGCCGACAGGCTGGTGGATGAAAAAGCCGGCACGGCCTATTATCTGGCCCGCATTGTGATAAACCAGCAGGAGCTTGAGGACCTGAAGCATGTCGAGCTGTATCCCGGTATGCCCGCGGATGTGCTGATTATCACAGGTGAGCGCACGTTTATGTCATACTTCTTAAGCCCGCTGATGCAGAGCGGCTATAAGGCGCTGCGCGAGCAATAAAACAGCGAGCACTACTCAAGCGAAAAGGGGAACTTCGTGTTCACGGGTTTTTCCGGCGCGCGGTTAATTTCATCGCGCTTCCGCATGCGGGCATTCATTTCATCGCCCGTGATTTTAATGACTTTATTTTTCTCGGTATCTTCCGCACGCTTATACCCCACGGCCCAGATATTATATTGTTTGAAGTTCAGTGTAATATCGCGGAAGCCGTTGTCGCGCAGTATCTGACCCAAATAACCACCCGTAAAACCTGTTTTAGGCAGCGCATCCAGCGAACCTTTTTTCAAGTGTTCGCCGTAGCCATACAGTACATCCAGCCCCGTCACGGGGCCTGCCTTGGTGGTGTATACAGCTTTTTCAATGCCCTTGCGGCTGATGGCATCACACACAAGGTCAAGGTCTGGCGTGAACATACCAAAGAAACCGTTGGGTTTTAAAACGCGGTAACATTCCTTCAGTGTGGCAACCACTTCATGTGAATACAGATGCTTCAATGTGTGCGGAGACCACACGGCATCAACACTCTCAGAGGGTATCTTTGCCATCTTTGTAAGTGGAGAAACAATATCCGGCTTAAAGTCAGGGTTTGCGCTCATCCACACGGCCTGCCACGCTTCGCGGGTGAATTGCTCATGCATCAGGCGGGCAGAATCTGCTGGGCCTGCATGCAGGCAGAGCACTTTTTTTGTGCCGCTGGCAACGGTTTTATTCGCCAGATTGGCAGCCATTTGTTCGGCCATTTTCTTTTTGGCGGCGGCTGGGGATGTTTTATTTTTCGGTGCCATCATTCCCTCCGTTTATGCGGTTGCTTTGTGGTGTGCATCAATGCGCTTCGCGGTGGCGGGCGGAATCTCACCTTTTGCCAAATCTTCCACGAGGCTCACATGCATCGGCATCAGTTTTTTGAGCGCGTAACGGTCGACAATTGTTTTTCGGGCATTGGTGCGCAGATGTGCTAAGTCTTTCTGCTGCTTCAGTGCGCGAATCACATTTTTGGCCACATCTTCCGGCGAGAAGAAATCCGCCAGCAAGCCGTTATGTTCATGCTGCATCACTTCGCGTACAGGGTCGGTGTCGGAGCAAACCATCAGGCAGCCTGCCGCCATTGACTCCATCATCGACCATGAGAGCACGAAGGGAACGGTGAGATACACATGCGCCTGCGAGATATACATCACATCCAGCATTTTACTGTAAGGCAGAAGGCCGAAGCGGTGCAGGCGGGTTTTGTCGAGCTTCACTTCATTCATCAGCACATCAAAGTAAGGGCGTCCGCTCGGGTGCTTGCGTCCATAGCTCACCCCGTCGCCGCCCACCATCACGATATGGCAGTTCGGGCGTTCTTTCTGGATAATTTCCGCCGCTTTCATGAAGGTGTTGAAACCGCGATACGGCTCAAAGTTGCGCGACACATAGGTCACGACTTCATCTTTTGCCGTGAGCGTCAGGCCGCTGGGCGTGGTCACGCTGGCATCAGGTTTTGGCTTCACAGCTTCGGTATCGATGCCGTCATGCAGCACAGAAATTTTAGAATAAAATTCTTTGGGGTGCTGGTGTAATTGGAAGAAGGTCGGCGTTAAGCCCCACTCGCACTGCGTTAGATTCATCAGATGGAACATGTTTTTGCTACGGATGCGGGCGCAGTCATCGGGCTCTGGGTCTTTTTTGTCATAGAAGGCAACGTCAGACCCATACGGGCTGTAATAAAATTCCATAAAGCCCAGCATGGGGCTGTTGGGCCACACGTCTTTCAGATAAAGCCCTTCGCCCCAACCGAAATGCCCCACGATAATATCTGGCGTAAAACCGGCATCTTTGAGTTTTTTGCATACGCGCCACGCTTCCTGCCCGCGGTAAATGGCGCGCTCGGTGGGCAGCAGGTAGCGGTGGCAGCCGGGGTCTGGCTCACGCGTGACGGTGTATTCCACCTTATGCACGCCGGGAATTTCAATGTTAGGCTTTGGCAGCGTGATGAACACCACTTTGTTATCGGGGTTTGCACCCATGATGCGCGCGAGATGCTTATATTGACCCGGCATGTTGGGGTGTACGAACAGAATTTTCATGCAGCTCTGCCTTTTTTTACGGTATCACCATTCACCAGCACGCGGAAAATATCTTCGAGGTCTGGTTCCTGCGTGGAGATGTCTACGATGTTTAACTTTTCCTGAGCAATGGCGGCCAGAATATCATTGATGCTGGTCGTGCTTTTTTTATAACGCAGCGTCAGCGTGTTGCCGCTCACCGTTGCATCGTATGCTTTGAGTTTTTTCGGCACAGCGGAAAGTTTTTTATCCACCACAATGGTCAGCTGTTTTTGGTCAAGGCGCTGCACGAGCGAATTCGTTTTATCTTCCGCCACGATTTCGCCGTGGTTGATGATAGCAATGCGGTCGCACAGTTCTTCTGCTTCTTCTAGGTAATGCGTGGTGAGCAAAATAGTGGTGCCTTGCTTGTTAAGCTTGCGCACATACTCCCATAGTTGGAAGCGCAACTCCACATCCACACCTGCGGTGGGTTCGTCGAGAATTAAAATGGACGGGTTATGCACCAGTGCCTTGGCAATCAGCACGCGGCGCTTCATGCCGCCGGAAAGCCGGCGTGAACTCGCATCGGCTTTGTCGGTGAGTTGCAGTGCATCGATAATTTCCTGCGTGCGGCGTTTGGCTTTCGGCACGCCGTAATATCCGGCGTGATATTCCAGTGTTTCATACACCGAGAAAAACGGGTCGAGCACCACTTCCTGCGGCACCACGCCAAGCTGGTAGCGGGTGTTCCTTGGGTTTTCATCCTGATTAATGCCGTTGATGATGATGCGGCCGCTGGTTTTAAGGCTAAGGCCCGCAAGGATGTTAATCAGGGTGGACTTACCGGCGCCGTTGGGCCCAAGCAGGCCGTAAATCATGCCTTTGGGCACCGAAAGGTCGACCGATTTGAGCGCCTCTTTGGGCGCGGCGGCACCTTTGCGTGCAGTGTAGGTTTTCACCAGCCCGCTGATATCCAAAGCAATGTCGTTTTTTTTACGGTTCATGCCAATTCTTTCAAAGGCAATTCAAGGGGATAATAACTAGCCTCGATACCCCCAGTTGGCAAGGGTTTTTCGGTGCATTTTGCGCTTGGAAGCGCTCGGAAACTGGTCTAGACTGGGAATCTATGGATTTTGCCGTTTTCGGAGATATCATTTTTTTCGCCCTTTTGGCGGGCTACATCTGGTTCAAGTTGCGTGCAACACTGGGCCGGAAAGACGACGCCACGCCGCCGGTGCGCCCAGTCCGCAGTGCCTCAAAGCCTGAGGAGCGCGCGCCAGGGTTTATGGGCTTTGCGCCTGTGCAGCCGAAAGAAAGAATCATCGAAGCCGCGCCAGTTCGTGCTTACAAAGAGCCAGAAATTAAAGACGCTGACATTTCCGCTGTCCTCAAAAAAATTCAGCAAAAAGATGCATCCTTTACCCCTGGCTATTTTGTGGAAGGGGCGTCGATGGCATTTGAAATGGTGCTGAATGCCTACAGCAAGGGTGATGAAAAGGCGCTGAAAGATTTGCTCTCTGCACCGCTTTATAAAGAATTCAGCGAAGGCATTGCTGCGCGAAAAGCCGCAGGCGAAACGCTGGAAACCACATTGGTGGCACTGAACGAAGTGGAAATTACGGCGGCGAGCTTTGATAAAAACATTGCGGAAATTCGTGCACGTTTTGTGTCGGAGCAAATTTCCGTCACGACCGACAGCCAAGGCAAGGTGGTGGATGGCGACCCGTCCCGCATTGAGAAGGTGACAGACGAATGGGCGTTCCGCCGCGACGTGACCTCGTCTAATCCGAACTGGATTATCATCGAAACCTAGACATATCCCAAATGGCATTCCCCCGCGCGCTATTCCTTCTTCTGGTACTCTGCCTGCCTGCGGCATCGTTTGCGGGTGATGTAACATTTAAGGCCACGGGTTTTTCACAGCTTCCGGGTTGGCAAAACAGCACCAGTGAAACACTGAAGAGCAACTCGCTCAAAGCATTTTCCGCCTCCTGCGAAAAAATCCTGCAGATGCCGGATGCAAAAATTCTAGGCCCAAATGCGGGGCAAGTGCGCCACTGGAAGCCAGCGTGCTACAAAGCGCGCGGCACATTAAAACGTGTGAAAGAAAGTCAGCTTCCAGCGGAACAAGACGATATCGCCCGCCGCTTCTTTGAAAGCACATTTGCTCCCTATACCATGAGTGCAGAAGGAAATAAAGAAGGACTCTTTACGGGCTATTA
>CAYXPR010000020.1:0-28148 GCA_964467255.1 uncultured Rickettsiales bacterium
TGATTAAGAGTCAGCTGCTCTACCAACTGAGCTAATTGCCCGCACGGATTAGTGCAGGGCTGATTCTTTAGGCGCATGGCGCTGAAAAGTCCAGTTTTTTCTAAATACCACCACGTTAGAATCTTTTACAGGGTTTGTGTTTTTTATGAACAATCCGGGTGTAGGCCGAGTTTAAGAAAGATTAACAAAGGCTTAAAAAACCATACGTACAGCAGATGGTGTTTTACAAGATTGCGCGGTGATGTTAGCATGTACCGGATGTGGAAAAGCCTTTTGTAACCCGTTAGGTGGCCGCCGTGGTTCTAGTAGTTTCTTATAGTGATAGTCTTTTTAGTCGCGTGCCGTTGATGTGGTCACGTCCGGTGGCTTTATTTTTTGTTTTTTCATTTTACCTGCTGATGAATGTGATGCCTGCTCCAGTTCAGGCTCAGGTATGTTGTAATTCAGGTATTGTTGCGTGCGATGATGTTACCGACTGTTCAGGGGAGTGTACGTTACCGCAGGTAGCATCGTGCAGCGGTGGTTGCTGTTCTTGTTCAAGCTCTTCTAGTGGTAGCTCAGGTAGCTCCGGCTCCTCGGGCTCCTCAGGTTCTTCGGGCAGCTCAGGCAGTTCAGGTTCTTCGGGCAGCTCCGGCTCCTCAGGTTCATCGGGCAGCTCCGGCTCCTCAGGTTCATCGGGCAGCTCAGGCTCCTCAGGTTCATCGGGTAGCTCAGGCTCCTCAGGTTCATCGGGCAGCTCAGGCTCCTCAGGTTCATCGGGTAGCTCAGGCTCCTCAGGTTCATCGGGTAGCTCAGGCTCCTCAGGTTCCTCCGGTTCTTCGGGTTCGAGCGGCAGCTCCGGTTCCTCGGGCTCCTCAGGTTCATCGGGCAGCTCAGGCTCCTCAGGTTCTTCTGGTTCATCGGGTAGTGGTGGCGGTGGTTGCCCTGCTTATTATGTGGCGCTCGGCTGGTGCGGCGGCATGGGCGGTGGTGATTGCCCTGGCGGTGGTGCCCCTGGTAATCCAGGCTGCTGGGTGTGTGTGAACTCACCTATGGGTGCGGGCCATGGTTATATTCCAACCGGTTGCTGCGGTCAGTGGGAAACGATGGCAGTTCCGCCGGTGGATGGCAGCGTGACGTGTGACGATGGCAACCCATGCACGGTGGATGATTGCGGCCCCGGCCCGGATGGCCCTGGTTGCTCGAACCCAGCCGGAAATGATGGTGCTGCCTGTGACGATGGCGATGCGAGCACCGTGAATGACAAGTGCGGTGGTGGTTCGTGCAGTGGCGAACCTGTGAGCAGCTACTATTACGATAGCCTGGCGAATCAGGCTCAGTAGGGGTGTTTAAATGAAACGGCCCCGCGCTCTTGCGAACAAACACCGTTTGAAAAGAAAACGGTTGGGGCGCGGGTTCAATCTTCTTCACCCGCTATTTGTTGTTACGACAGTGTTTGGTGTTTTGGCGCTGGCTCTTGTGTTTTCTTTTGTATCGATGCATACGGAGAAAAAGCGACCACTTGCAGAGGAGGCAGAGTTTTATAAAACTCTGTATGAGCGCAACACAGAAATCACTTTTCCTCCGTATAACCCATACAATGATACCAAGTATGAACTTGGCAGAATGCTGTTTTTTGACCCACGATTTTCAAAGAGCGGCCTTATGTCATGCGCAACATGCCACAACCCAGCTCTTTCATGGACAGATTCATTACAGAGGGTGGTGGGGCGCGTTGAGGCACATCCTTTGGCTATACCACCCAGCCGCATGAGAAGGACCATGTCACTTTACAACCTTGCGTGGGACAAGGGCTATACGTGGGATACAAGTCTCGCCACACTTGAAGAGCAGTCGATGATGGCGCTCATGACTGAGCAGGGTATGGCACTGAACCCTAAAAACTTCGAACAAAAATTGGCAGAATTAAAAGGATATCGCCCCTATTTTGATAAAGCATTCAATCTTAAGCCGGAAGATCCTATAGAATTTAAGCACTTTCACCAAGCGGTGGCGATATTTGAACGGTTTATTATCTCAGAGAAAGCACCTTTTGATTACTGGGTTGAGGGAGATGATGACGCGATTTCTAAAAAGGCAAAAGAAGGTTTTGTTATTTTTAATACCAAAGCGAAATGCTCTTCTTGCCACACAGGTTGGCGGTTTTCTGACGGAAAAGCGTATAATATTGGCCTTGGTGAAGAGGATTTGGGTGCTGGTCGCTCAGCACCAGGGGACGCAAGTAAGAAATTTGCATTTAAGGCTGTTGGCTTAAGAAACATTGCCATTCGCCCGCCTTATATGCATGACGGTCGATTCAATACACTGCAAGAGGTTATTGATTTCTATGATCGGGGTGGAGATGTGAAAAGCGACAACATTGCCATACAGCCACTTAAACTAACCGCCGCAGAAAAAGAAGCGCTGGTGGAGTTTATGAACACACTTACGAGCCAAGAAAAGCCCTTCGCCATACCGCTTCTGCCGAGATAGGTCCCGTAGCTTACTGCTTCTTTGACTTGCACTTCTCTGGCTCTTCCCAGCAGCGTGCGTCTTTATTGTTTTGCATATAATCTTGCTGTGCTTTGCTGATCATCTGTGCTCTGCAGCCTGACATGAATTTGCCATACATCGCTGTGTCCGGCGGGAAATCTACGTCAATCTTCGTGTTGTCTACGGCCGTGTAACTTACCGTGAACCCACGTGGCAGCATGTCGTCAATCATCGAATAGGTTACGCGCTTGCGTGGCAGGTTCAGCTTTTCAACACGCTTGCCTTTTTCGTAGATAACAATTGGTGCCGCATTAGCTGCGCCTTGCAAAAAATTAGCACGTACAAAAAGCGTGACATATTGCGGGGGCATTGGTTGAAGTGCGCCACCCACAACTTTTCCGGCAGTTACATCAAAGTCTAGGTGAGTATATTGGTTATATAAGGCCTTGCCTTGAATGCCGTAACCCTCGGGGAGCGTTGCAAGGAATTCAAAACCACAATCTGTGAAATTGCCTTCTTTATCCTTCACTTCAACAACGGAATAGCTAACCTGCTGTGCCACGGCTTCGGGGGCAGAGAAAATGTTAATAGAAAGAGCTACAAGTGCAATGAGGATAAAGGAAGCTGTAAGAGCAATTCCGATGCGTGACTTCTTCATATGTAACTCCTTAGGGTAAATCCGAACCTAGATTTCGGATATTAAACTGTTTTTGCCAAAGTATCAAACGCCTTTAAAGTCTTGAGTAAGGCAGCCATGTCGCCAAGCTTCATCATGCAGGGGCCGTCGCTCGGGGCGTGGTCGGGGTCGGGGTGGGTTTCCATAAATACGGCGGAAACGCCCACGGCAATCGCCGCGCGGGCCAATACGGGTACAAACTCGCGCTGGCCGCCGCTGGCACCACCAAGCCCGCCCGGCTGCTGCACGGAGTGAGTGGCATCAAACACTACCGGACAACCGCCTGTGGAGGAGGCCATAATGGGCAGGCCGCGCATGTCGGACACAAGCGTGTTATAGCCAAAGGAGGTGCCACGGTCGGTCACTAATATGTTTTTGTTGCCGGAGTCCTCAATTTTTTCGACCACGCTTTTCATGTCCCACGGGGCCAGAAACTGGCCTTTTTTAACATTCACCACACGGCCGGTCTTTGCGGCGGCAATGAGCAAATCCGTCTGGCGGCACAGGAATGCCGGAATCTGAAGAATATCGACTACTTCAGCAGCGGATTCGCACTGGGCTTCAGAATGCACGTCGGTGAGCACCGGGCAGCCGATTTTGCTTTTGATTTCTTCAAATACGGGCTTGGCTTTTTCCATTCCGAGGCCGCGCTGGGCTTTCAGGCTGGTGCGGTTGGCTTTGTCGAAAGAGGTTTTATACACAAGGCCGATACCGAGTGCTGAGGTGATTTTTTTGAGCTCAGTGGCGACTTCGAGCGCATGGTCGCGCGATTCCATCTGGCAGGGGCCTGCAATCAGGACGAACGGGAGATCGTTGCCGAAAGTAACATTGCCGACGGTGACGTGGCGCTGCTTCATGACTAAGACGCTTTCTTTTTCTTGGCGCTGGCGGCGCTCGCCGTAACGTCAGACTTTACACCAGCGATTTTCATCGCAGCTTCTACAAAGGAACGGAAAATCGGGTGTGGGGTGAAGGGGCGCGATTTGAATTCAGGGTGGAATTGCACACCCAGAAACCACGGATGGCCTTTCAGCTCAACGATTTCAGGCAGGTTGCTGTCAGGCGACAGGCCGGAGAAAACCAGCCCCGCTTTTTCAAGCTGCGGGCGGTAATTGATGTTCACTTCATAGCGGTGACGATGGCGTTCGGAGATTTTCTTTGCGCCATAAATGCGCTGCGCCAGCGTGCCTTCTTTAATGGCGCAAGGGTAAGCCCCGAGACGCATGGTTCCGCCAAGATTACCGGACTTCGGGCGGGTTTCTTTTTTGCCTTCTTTCACCCACTCCGTCATGAGACCCACGATGGGGTTTTGCTGCACACCGAATTCCGTAGAAGAGGCATTTTTGATGCCTGCCAGATTGCGCGCCACTTCGATTACGGCCATTTGCATGCCGAAGCAGATGCCAAAATAGGGAATTTTGTTTTCACGCGCATAAGTAATGGCGGTGATTTTGCCGTCGATGCCATCTTCCCCGAAACCGCCCGGAACCAGAATGCCGTGCGCGCCGGAGAGTTTTTCTTCGGCATCCTTACGGGTGAGGTTGCGTGAATTCACCCAGCGGATTTTGACCTTTACGCGGTTGGCGATACCGGCGTGGTCGAGTGCTTCGGTGAGCGATTTGTAGGAATCCGCCAGCGCGGTATATTTGCCCACAATGGCAATGGTGACTTCACCAGCAGGATGACGTACGCGGCGCACAATATCTTCCCAGCGGGAAAGGTCGAGCGTACCGCCACTTGGCAGACCGAAGGCTTTCAGCACTTCACGGTCGAGGCTTTCCAGATGGTAGTTGATAGGGGCCTGATAAATGCTGCTGACATCGAGCGCCGGAATCACCGATTCTTCGCGGATGTTGCAGAACAGGCCGATTTTTTTACGCTGTGATGTGGGAATTTCATGCTCGCTACGGCAGAGCAGAATGTTGGGGCGGATACCCAGCGACTGCAGTTCTTTCACCGAGTGCTGCGTGGGTTTGGTTTTGAGCTCTTTCGCGGCAGCGATATACGGCACCAGCGTGAGGTGGATGTAAATCGCACGTTCCTGACCCAGCTCATACCCAAGCTGGCGGATGGCTTCCAAAAAGGGCAGGCCTTCAATGTCACCCACGGTGCCGCCAATTTCACACAGGACAAAGTCGGTGCCTTCGGTGTTGTTCATCACGAAGGCTTTGATGAGGTCGGTCACATGCGGAATCACCTGTACGGTGCCGCCGAGGTAATCGCCACGGCGTTCTTTGGCAAGCAATTCGGAATAAATCTGCCCGGTGGTAACGTTGTCACCTTTACGCGCATCCACACCCGTGAAGCGTTCATAATGGCCAAGGTCGAGGTCGGTTTCCGCACCATCTTCCGTGACGAACACCTCGCCGTGCTGAGTGGGGTTCATGGTGCCGGGGTCTACGTTTAAGTAGGGGTCGAGCTTACGCAAGCGCACCGTGTAACCACGGGCTTGCAGCAATGCGGCCAAACTGGCGGAGGCCAAACCCTTGCCGAGTGAAGACACCACACCGCCCGTGATAAAAATAAAACGCGTGGTCTGGTTTTTCTTCTGCTTCATAAAGTCTAACGTGCCACAGGCAATGCAGGTTTAGATTTTTCTTTCGGCGCCACTGGTGTTTTGGCTGGCGTTTCTGCCGCTTTTTTCTCGACTTGCTCGAGCAGGGAAGCCTCTTTTGGCTTCTGCGAAGCAAGCACCGCCAGCGTGAGGCTGTTGATGATAAACAGCGTGGCAAGGATGGCCGTTGCTTTAGTTAGCATGTTGGCGCTGGCACGGCCTGACATGAGCGAACCCATGCCGCCGGAGCTGCCACCGAGGCCGAGGCCATCGTTACTGCTGCGCTGGAGGAGAATAACTCCAATCAGGCCAACAGCTAAAAAAACCTGCAAAATCAATAAAATATGCTGCATACAGCCCCATGTTTAAGATAGTGTTTTATTCTTTTTTCCGGTCAGGAAAAGACTCGGCTGGCGAATGTTTTAGCCTTTTCCGTCGCTTCGTGCATCAATTTTTCTTCAGTGCGCGTATAAAAATAAAAACTACCGCCATATTCCATGCCCATATACTTGCAGGTGGCGGAAAACGGCGCTTCAAACCCCTCGGGTAAATTTTCCTGAGTGCCGGCGCTGATGACGTAACATTTTTTGCCCTTGAGGGCGCGGCCCAAATCCTTCCGCAGGGTAATCAAATCGGTAAAGCGATCGAAAAAGGTTTTGAGAACACCACTCATGGCATACCAATACACCGGTGTGGCGAACACCAGCACGTCCGCCGCCACCATTTGCTCGGCCACGGAGATGAAGTCATCGTTCTGATTGGCATTATCATAGCGGTAATAGCCGATGTTTTTTTCCAGCAGGTTTACGGCTTCGAAGGACTCGCCTTCCGTAACCAAGTTCACAGCCCGCATGGTGCCGCCATCGCTGCGTGAGCTGCCGAAGATAAGGAGGGTTTTGGTCATGCCGCAGCCTTGATGATGGCAAGGAAATCATCGGCTTTCAGGCTGGCACCGCCCACCAAAAGACCACCCACACTTTCTGCGCGCAGAATTTCAGCCGCATTGGCAGGTTTGACCGAGCCGCCATAGAGAATGCGCGGCAACTGCGATTTAAAGGCAGGCAACTGTTTTAATTCGGCAAGAATAAAGCGGTGGCAGGTTTCAATATCACGCGTGGTGGCATTTTTGCCTGTGCCGATGGCCCAGACAGGCTCATAAGCAATCACGGTATTCGTGGGTGTGGCAGAAGCAGGAAGCGAAGCATGAAGCTGCGTTTTAATCACATCCAAGGTTTTGCCGGATTCATACTCAGCTTCAGTTTCACCAATGCAGAGAATAACAGTGAGGCCGTTCTTGTGCGCCATCGCCGCTTTTTTGGCGACCAGCGCGCTGGTTTCCTTTTCATGTTGGCGGCGTTCGGAATGACCGAGAATAACATAGCCACAACCTGCATCTTTCAGCATGGCGGCGCTGATATTGCCGGTGAAGGCGCCGTGCGCTTCGGCATGACAGTCCTGCCCGCCGAGATGAACAAGGGTGTTTTGCAGGATGCCAGCGATCGCTTGCAGTAAGGTGGCGGGCGGACATAGCACCACATCCGCATGTTTAATCGGGCCCTTTGCAACGGCGCTGGCCAAGGCAAGCCCATCAGCCAAAAGGCCGTTCATTTTCCAGTTGCCTGCAATCAGCTTGCGGTTTGCCATGAGACGCTTAATCTATTATGCCTAAACCGTGGCTTCTAGCATAAAGGCATGTGCAAATCCACCCCCCTGTGGCAGTTAGGGCATGCGACGCATAAAAAGCCAGTAAGCGCGTGACAGCATTGCCCCAAGTTGCTATAAAAGCGGCGTTATCACCCTCGATAGATGCAAAACAAAGGACCACCATGCAAAAAAACCTATTCATGACCAGCGGCCACCTGATGATGAAGGTGTTTATTGTGCTGATTGTGTTGAGCACCGCGGTGTGGGGCGTGGGCGACGTGTTCCGTGGCGGCGGCACTTCCGTGGTGGCAACGGTGGGCGACGACACGATTACGACACAGGAACTATCAGAAATGGTGGATCAGCAGATTAACCAGATGGGCCAACCGAATGTGGATAAGGCGCAGGTTACACGCAGCCTTGCGCCGCAATTGCTGGATCAGCTGGTGGGCGACAGCCTGCTAAAACAGGAAGCGCGCGAACAAGGGCTGTTTGTTTCCGACGAGGTCGTGATTCAGGAAATCAGCGAAAACCCAAAATTCCGTGATGAAAAGGGTAATTTCAGCAAACCGCTGTTTCTTACCTTTTTGCGTAGCATCGGCGAAACCGAAGCGGGTATCACCAAAAGCATGAAAGAGGCTATGGGCGTGCGTGCCATGCTAGAAGCGCTGATGGCAAACACCATCGCGCCACCTCCGCTGCTGAAACAAATGTACGTGTACGAAAAAGAAGAACGCACGGCGCGCCTGCTGCGGATTCCTGCATCCTATAAAGTGGATGTTGCCAAACCGTCGGACGAAGAGCTTGAGGAATATTACCAGTCGCAGTCACAAGCATTTTCCATTCCGGAATATCGCGATGTTTCCTATGCCGTGGTGGTGCCCGAAAAAGCGGTGAAGGAAGTGACGGTGTCAGAGGCGGATATTAAGCAGTATTACAACGAGCATATTGCCGAATTCACTACGCATGAACAGCGCGAACTGAAACACATGTTGTTTGAAACAAAAGAAGCAGCCGAAAATGCGCTGAAAAACCTGAAGGGCGGCACAGATTTCGATAAGGTTGCCAAAGAAGATGCCAAGCAGGAAGTGGAGCAAACCAATGTTGGCAGTGCTACGCGCCAAGACATGCAGGACACGCATGCCGAGGCCGTGTTTGCCTTAAAGAAAGGCGAAGTAAGCGCCCCGCTGGAGAGCGACATGGGCTGGCATCTGTTTAAAGTGGTGGGCATTAAAGCCGCGGAAACCAAGCCGCTGGCGCAGGTGCGCGAGAAGCTTGCAGCTGAGCTGAAGCAGGAAAAATCCACCGAGTATTTATATAACCTTGGCATCCGCATTCAGGACTCCCTCGCGGGCGGCAACACGCTGGAAGAAGTGGCCAGCGTGATGGGGCTTGAGGTACAAAAACTATCCGGTATCAACGCAAAAGGCCTTGGTAAAGATGGCAAGGAAGTGAAAGAGCCGCTGGAGGGTTTTGTGGCTGGTGTGTTTTCGATGGAACCTGCTGACGGCGCGCAGTTGATGGAAAACAACAAGGGTATCTCGTATATCGTGCGTGTGGACAAATCGGAGCCCGAACACACACGCCCGCTGATAGAAGTGCGTGAAAAAGTGCTGCAAAAATGGACGGATGCTCAGCGCGACCACCTGCTGAAAGAACTGGCAGAAAATACCGCGCTGAAAATCCAGCAGGGAAAAAGTACGCTTGAAGCAGAAGCCAAAGCGCTCGGCCTTCAATTGGAAACGACAGAACCATTACTGCGCACCAGTAACGGCTATAACATGAAAGTGCCTGCGCGGTTAGTGCAGGATGTATTCACCCTAAGCAAAAAAGAAGATGTCACCACCGCATTCCCTATGGAAGAAGGTGGGTATGTGCTGGCGGGTGTGGCGAGCGTGATTCCGGCTTCAGATGCAGTGGAGGGCAGCGCGCTGGAATCTCTTGCCCGCAAAATGAAAAACAACATGATGGACGAAGCCTTCTCGCAGCTTGGCACGTATTTGCATACACGCCATGCAGTGGATGTGAATGACAAGGTGCTGGAACAAATGTCGGCTCGGAAATCGGAGTAGCCAGAAAGTTTATGCAAACGGTGTTCCCAGATTTTGACACATTTGAAGAGCGGCTTAAAAAAGGTCAGAGCCAGCTGGTGTGGCACGTGATTCCCGCAGACCTTGAAACGCCTGTTTCGGCACTCTTGAAACTGATGAAGCTGAGCCCGTATCACCTGTTATACGAGTCGGTAGAAGGTGGAGAGACGCGCGCTCGCTATTCCATTATTGCACTCGACCCCGATGTGGTATGGCGTACCAAGGACGGTGTGATTGAAGTGAATAAGTCGTTTCACGATGAGCCAGAGCGTTTTACAAAAGAGAAGGGCACGGATGTGTTTGCCTCCATCCGCGCGTTGATGAAGCGCTCGAAAGTGGAAATTCCCGACCAGCTGCCGCCGATGGCCGCCGGTATTTTCGGTTACATGGGCTATGACATGGTGCGCTTTATGGAAAAGCTGCCCGATGCAAATCCTGACACGATTGGTGTGCCGCAAAGCATTTATATGCGTCCGCGGATCACGATTATTTTTGACTCCGCCAAAGGCGAAGCCATTTTGATTACGCCGGTGTGGGCTGAAAACTTGAAAGGTACCACCGCCAAGTCGCTCTACCTGACGGCGGAGGCTCGCCTTGCCCGCGTGGCAGGATTGTTGCGCGGCCCCTTACCGCGTGCGCGCAAAGTGGGCCGCCGCAAGCGCTTTGCGGGCCCGTTCAAAGCCAACATGAACGAAACGCAGTATCGCGCTGTGGTGAATAAGGCAAAAGAATATATTGCCGCGGGTGACATTTTTCAGGTGGTGCCTTCGCGCCGTATGTCCGGCCGCTTTTTGCTGCCGCCCGTGGCGCTCTACCGTTCGCTGCGCAGGCTGAATCCTTCGCCGTATATGTTCTACATGTCGTTTGAAGATTTTGCACTGGTGGGCTCAAGCCCTGAAATTTTGGTGCGCCTGAAAGATGGAAAAGTAACCATCCGCCCGATTGCCGGCACGCGCCCGCGTGGCCGCACGGTGGAAGAAGATGTGGCGCTAGAAAATGACTTGCTGGCAAACCACAAAGAACTGGCTGAACATTTGATGCTGCTCGATTTAGGCCGCAACGATGTGGGTCGCGTGGCAAAACCCGGCACGGTACGTGTGACGGAGCAGATGATTGTGGAGCGCTATTCGCACGTGATGCATATTGTGTCGAACGTGGAAGGCGAAATTAAACCGGGGCTGGATGCAATTGATGCGTTGATTGCCGGTTTTCCCGCAGGCACGGTGACGGGCGCGCCGAAAATCCGCGCCATGGAAATTATCGATGAACTCGAGCCGGAGAAGCGCAGTTTTTACGGCGGCACGGTGGGGTATATTTCCGCGAACGGCACGATGGACACCTGCATTGCGCTGCGTACTGGTTTGATAAAAGACAAACACCTGCATGTGCAGGCAGGCGGTGGCGTGGTGGCCGACAGTGTGGCGCGCGCCGAATTTAAGGAAACTGAAAATAAAGCGGGTGCGCTGATTGCAGCGGCCCATAATGCAAGCAAGTACATGTAGGTAGTTATGGCACCAAAACAGGATAATTTACCCCGTCTGCTGCTCATCGATAACTACGATAGCTTTACCTATAACCTGTTGCACTATCTTTCAGAGCTGGGTGCAAAGGTGGATGTGTATCGCAACGATGCGATTACAGTGGAAGATGTGCTGAAGGCAAAACCGGCGGGCGTGGTGATTTCCCCCGGCCCATGCGACCCCGACCGCGCGGGCATTTGTTTGCCGCTGGTGAAAAAACTGGCAGGAAAAATCCCCATGCTGGGTGTATGCCTTGGACACCAGACCATCGCGCAGGCATTTGGTGGCCGCGTGGTGCGCGCGCCCAAACCCATGCACGGCAAGGTGAGCAAAATCACACATAATGGCTCAGGACTTTTTGAAGGCATCCCCAGCCCGTTTTATGCCACGCGCTATCACTCACTGATTGCGGAGCGCAGCAGCCTGCCGGATTGTTTGGAGGTGACGGCAGAAACGCAGGATAAAGAAAAAATTATCATGGGGCTTTCGCACACAAAATATAATATTCATGGTGTGCAGTTTCACCCCGAAAGCATTGCATCGGAATATGGCCACACGCTGCTGGGCAACTTCATCAAGATGCTGGGCAAGCCATGACCGAAATTCAGCGCTATATCCATAAGGCGACGGAACGCCATAATCTCAGCGCTGAAGAATCCGCCCGTGCCTTTCAGATTATTATGTCAGGCGGCGCGACGCCTGCGCAGGTGGCGGCGTTGCTTGTGGCGCTAAAAATGAAAGGCGAAACGCCGGATGAAATTACCGGTGGCGTGCGCGCCATGCGCGTGAAAGCCGCACCGTTTGCGGTGGAAGAAAAACTCAGAAGCCAATTGGTGGATACGTGCGGCACAGGTGGTGATGGTGCCGGCACGTATAATATATCTACTGCTGTGGCACTGGTGCTAGCGGCGTGCGGTGTGCCGGTGGCCAAGCACGGTAACCGTGCGGTTTCATCGCGCTCGGGTTCTGCCGATGTGCTGAAAGCACTGGGCGTGAATATTGATGCGTCGGAAGCGTTGATGCAAAAATCACTGAAGACAACGGGCTTCTGTTTTTTGTTGGCGCCGCGCTATCATCCGGCGCTGCGGCATGTGGCGCCGACGCGCCAAGAACTCGGCATGCGGACGATTTTTAATTTGCTTGGGCCGCTAGCGAATCCGGCTGGCACACAGAAGCAACTGGTGGGTGTGTATCAACCGGAGTGGTTGGTGCCAATGGCAGAGGTGCTAAAAAACCTCGGTTCAACGAGTGCGTGGGTGGTGCATGGTAGCGACGGGTTGGACGAACTAACGGTGACCGGTAGCTCGCGCGTGGCGATATTAAAAGACGGCATGATCAAAACACAAGAAGTTCACCCTGAACAAGCTGGACTTAGCGTACACGAAGCCAAGAATCTGAAGGGCGGTGATGCGGAACATAATGCCAGTGCCTTACGCAAATTATTTGGCGGTAAGCCAGGCGCGTATCGCGACATTGTGCTGCTGAACGTTGCTGCCGCGCTGGTGGTTGCAGGTGTTGCAGAAGATTTAAAACAAGGCGCATCGCGCGCGGCCGAGGCGATTGATAATGGCGCGGCAAACCAAACGCTGGACGATGTGGTGGCAATTACGAATGAAGAGGTGTTCGGCCGTGACTGATACGCTGGCACGCATCTGCGCCGATAAGCGCGACCATATTCAGCGGCGGAAAAAAACCAAGCCGCTGGCGATGCTGGAAGCAGCAGCGGCAACAGCAAGTGCGCCACGTGATTTTGCCGGAGCGCTAAAGCGTAAGGTTGCTAAAAAACAAACCGCCCTGATTGCAGAAATTAAACGTGCTTCACCCAGCAAAGGTATCATCCGCGAAGATTTTGATGTGGCTGCGCTCGCCAAGGCTTACACCGAGGGTGGTGCAACGTGCCTTTCGGTGCTGACCGATGAGCCTTACTTTAAAGGCAAAGATGAATATGTGGCGGTAGCGCGGCAGGCATCGAACCTTCCGGTTATCCGCAAAGACTTCATGCTCGACCCGTATCAGATTGTAGAAAGCCGTGCGCTGGGTGCGGATGCGGTGCTGCTGATTATGGCGGCGCTTTCAGACGCACAGGCGAAAGAAATGGAAGATATTGCCATAAAGTACCATATGGATGTGCTGGTGGAAGTGCACGATACGGAAGAGATGGAGCGTGCCCTTGACCTCAAAAGCCCGCTGCTTGGCATTAACAACCGCAATCTTAAAACCATGGCGGTATCGCTCCAGACCTCGCTCGACTTGGTAGAAAATGTGCCGGATGGCAAGCTAACCATCTGTGAAAGCGGTATTTTTACGCGCGATGACGTGCTGCGTATGCACGAGGGTGGTATTTATGCCTTTTTGGTGGGCGAATCGCTCATGCGCCAAGCTGATGTGAAGGCTGCAACCAAGGCCCTGCTTGGTTAAACCCCCACCCTTAATTGGCGTTTGCTTTTTGGGCTCCGGTATGGAATAACTACGGACTGGTTTTTTAGGCCATGCGAGGGAAGCCGCCCGGAACAATCAAGGTGCGGCGCTTCTGACTAAAAAAGCATGACACGCCCCCACGCGGCCTTGAAATATGGATCAACAGTAAGGCAAAAACTCAATTTTTATGTGGCGCCGGAAGCTCAATGTTATTGAATGCGGCAATGTGGCCATGATGTGGTCACCGCGTACGGCATATGCTGATGGCCGGGCTTTCGCGCGCCTTTCTATTAACCACCAACAGACAGACAACTGGGTATGCCAGGCTAACCGTATTGCGGTGGCACTGGCTAGCCTGTTTCATGAACGGAGAAGTGTGACAAATGACCAAGAGAATGTTAATCGATGCCTCCCACGCGGAGGAAGTCCGCGTTGCGGTAGTGGGGGATGGCCGGCTTGAAGATTTCGACTTTGAAACCGCCACAAAAAAACAGATAAAAGGCAATATTTACCTCGCAAAGGTGACGCGTGTGGAGCCATCGCTTCAGGCGGCCTTTGTCGAATATGGTGGCAACAAGCAGGGCTTTTTGCCATTTTCTGAAATCCATTTTGACTATTACCAGATTCCGGTGGCTGACAAGGAAGCGCTGATTGCTTCCATGGAACAGGAAGCGTTGGAAGCGGAAGAAGAACATGCCCCGCGCGAAGGCGAAGAGGGTAATGGTGGCGACCGTCATGGTGGCAGGCATCGCCGCCGCCGTCATCGTGGTGAGCGTTCTGCACCATTTGCTGCTGCAACGGATGACCGCGTGGCACGTGAGGAAGATGGTGCCGAACCATCTGCTGCCACTGATACACCCGCACCGCAAGATGTGCAGGTGACGCCTGCAGAAGAAGCCCCCGTTCAGGCGGAAGCCGCACCGGAGGCCAAGCCAAAAGGCCGAGGCCGCGGTCGTGGCCGTGGTAAAGCAGCGGTAGCGGAAGAAGCCGCACCAGTTGCGGAAGAGGCACCTGCACCAACAGAAGGCAATGTTGCCACAGCCGATGCTGCACCCGCAGAAGAAGGTGGCCCAGAAGTAAGGCAGCCGGAAGAGCGCGGCCATGGTTCTGAAACGCAGGAAAAAGAAGAAGGCGTGGAAACCATGGGCAATGAAACCATGGAAGATATTCCGGTGCGCCGTTCTAATGCGTATCGCCGTTATAAAATTCAGGAAGTGATTAAGCGCGGCCAGATTCTGCTCGTGCAGGTGATTAAGGAAGAGCGCGGCAATAAAGGCGCTTCGCTCACGACCTATATTTCACTGGCAGGCCGTTACTGCGTGTTTATGCCGAATACGTCGCGCCAGGGTGGTGTGTCCCGCCGTATCGCGAGTTCGGATGACCGTCGCCGCTTGAAGTCGCTGATTGAGGAACTCGAAATTAAAAAAGGTTCGAGCGTGATTATCCGCACGGCGGGGCTTGATCGCAAGAAACCTGAAATTGCCCGCGACTATGAATACCTCACACAAACATGGGATGAAATCAGGGAACTCACCGTTTCTTCCAGTGCTCCGGCGCTGGTGTATGAGGAGGGCGATCTGATTAAACGCTCGCTGCGCGACCTGTATGACAGTCATCTTGACGAGGTATTGGTGGAAGGCGAAGAGGCTTTCAAGGCGGCAAAAAAAGTCATGAAAATGATGATGCCGAGCCATGTCAAAAACATCATCGAGTATAAAGAAAGCACGCCCATCCTTCATCGCTACCAGATTGAAGGCCAGTTGGCAGAACTCTATAGCAACTCTGCGAGCCTGCCATCGGGTGGTTCTATCGTAATCAACCCGACGGAAGCACTGGTTTCCATCGACGTGAACTCAGGCCGCGCCACACGTGAGCGCAACATCGAAGAAACGGCATTGAAAACCAACATGGAAGCGGCAAAAGAAATTGCGCGCCAGCTTCGCTTGCGCGATCTTGCTGGCCTGATTGTGATCGATTTCATCGATATGATGGAGCTGCGCAATCGCCGTAACGTGGAACGTGCGCTGCGCGATGCACTCGCTTCTGACCGTGCGCGTATTCAGGTGGGCCGCATCAGCACCTTCGGGCTGCTAGAAATGTCTCGCCAGCGTTTGCGCTCCAGCTTGGTGGAAGCCAGCACTGTGGCCTGCCCGCATTGCAGTGGCGTGGGATATGTGCGTTCTTCAGAATCCACCGCGGTGATGTTACTGCGTGCCTTAGAAAGCGAAGCAAACCGCACGGAGCGCGATGAGCTGTGCCTTGTGGTTTCTTCCGATATGGCCTTCTACATGCTGAATTATAAGCGTGATGACGTGCGCACGATTGAAGAAGAAAGTGATATTAAAATCGTCATTCGTGGCGATAGCAGTATTGCCGGTTCGGAATTCCGTTTCGACTTTAATCGCCCGCAGCCGGGCCGCCAGCAGCAGGAACGCAGCGGACGTCGCAACCGTCGCCGTGGCGGACGTGACCGCGATAGAAACCGCGGTGATCGCGGTGGCTTCCGTGGGCCGGAAAATCAAGCAGAAGGCGCTGAAGGCCAAGCCGATTCTTCCGCACCGATTCGTGAAGAAGAAAGCAGCGCGCCAGCAAATGACGATGCTGGTGGCGCAGAAGAGCCTCGCTCCGAGCACCGCCATGAAGGTGGGCATCAGGATGGCGGCCGCCCTGAAAACAGAGACCGCGATGGTGAAAGACATCACCGTGGCGGGCGTGACCGTAATCGCCGCCGTGGCGGACGCGACCGCAACCGTGGTGACCGCGACCGCAACTACCCGCAGGGCGAACGCCATGAAGGCAGGCCGCAGCATCCGCCGCGCGCGGAAGGCAGCAATGCCGAAGGCGGCAGCGAATTCAGGCCGAGAGATGCCGAACCGGCATATGAACCTGCTTCTGAAACACGCGTAGCTAACGATGTTAGCCACCGCGAATCACAAGTGATTCCGATGGATGATAAATCGAAGGAAGATGCTTCCATGCTGCGCGGCCTTTGGAAGAAGATTACGCAATAGCAACACCACGGAGAGATATGTATGGCGCCGCTTAAAGAGAAAATCCTGAGCTGGCAGCCTGCCTATGGCCCCCTTCTTTTGGTGGTAGCTCTTTTCTCGCTCGCAAGTGCTTACACGGCGGAATATGGCTTTGGCCTTAAGCCGTGTGAGCTGTGCCTGTATCAGCGCATTCCCTATGCGGTGGTGGCGGTGCTTGGCCTTGTGATGCTAGCACTCCGTAAAAATCAGAAAATCGCATGGTTGTTGTTGGTGCTTTCTGCTGCGGTGTTTGCCGCAGGTGCCGCACTGGCATTTTTCCATGTTGGTGTGGAACAGCATTGGTGGAAAGGGCTTGAAGGCTGCAGCGGTGGTGCTATCGCAAATACGATTGAGGATTTGCGTGCACAGATTATGGGTGCACCAGTGGTGCGCTGCGACCAGCCCGCCTTTGTGTTTTTAGGTATTTCCATGGCGGGGTATAACGTGCTGTGGTCGGGTGCGCTGGCTGCGGTAAGCGGCTATGCCGCGCTGCTTAGCTGCCAGTGTAAAAAGAAGTAAAGCCATGGCGGCATCCAAACCAAAAACGAAAATGCAGCTGCCCGGTGATGTGCCGGAAGCCACACAATATGTGCAGGCGATACGGGTGAATCATGCCGGGGAATATGGCGCGCGCCGCATTTACGCGGGTCAGCTGGCTGTGCTAAAAGGCTCAAAACACGAAAATACGATTCGCCATATGGCAGAGCAGGAAGAAGCGCACCTTGCTTACTTTGATAAAGCGATGGCGGAACAGAAGATACGCCCCACAGCGCTGATGCCTGTGTGGCATGTGCTGGGATATGTGCTGGGTGCGGGCACGGCGCTGCTGGGTGAAAAAGCCGCTATGGCCTGCACGGTGGCGGTGGAAGAAGTGATTGATGAGCATTACCGCGAACAGCTTGAAGCGCTGCCGGAAAAAGAAAAAGCGTTGAAAGCAAAAATCAAACAATTCCGTGCTGAAGAATTAGAGCATCGTGACATCGGCATTGCCAATGATGCGTATGCAGCGCCCGGCTATCCGGCACTTTCTGCCGCCATTAAAACCGGTAGTCGCTTGGCAATCTGGCTTTCCAAAAAAATCTAAAACCTATTCCCGATATTGCAGGATGCTGATGCGGGTAACGTTATACTCACGCGTATCCACCAGATAGAATTTTTCGGGGATGGTAAGGTCTTCTTTCTTGGCATGTTCCACCAACACCACCGCACCATGCTCCAGCCAGCCTTGGTCGCGCAGGCTTTCTAAAGCCTTGGGTGCTAAATTTTTATTGTATGGCGGATCCACAAAGGCCAGCCCATGCTTCATGGGTGCGCGCGGTAGGCGGGTGGAATCGCTGCGGATAAATTGCGCATGCGACTGTTCACCGAAATGCTCTACGTTGCGCCGCGTGATGGCGAGGATTTTGGAATCCTGATCCACAAATGTAACATGTTCCACGCCGCGCGACATGGCCTCAAGACCCAACGCTCCTGTGCCGCAGAAAATATCGACGGCCTTGCGGCCTTCGAGCACACTTGGATTATCATCGCGTACAAAATCTTCCTGCTTCATGAATTTGCCATGCACGAGCAGGTTGAAAATGGCTTCGCGCACGCGGCTGGATGTCGGGCGCAGATTTTTATCCGGCTTGGACTCAATATTCCGGCCACGGTATTTTCCGGCGGTAACTTTCATCATACAGATTCCCCCATTAATTCACCAAGCTGCGCTTTCATGACGTGCGCGGGCACTTCGCTCACCTCACCTTCTTTGAGTTGCCCTAGCTGAAAGGGGCCATAGGCCACACGAATCAGCCGGCTCACTTCCAAACTTAAATGGCGGCAAATGTTGCGTACTTCGCGGTTCTTGCCTTCGCTGATGGCAAGGTTCAGCCAGTGATTTCTGCCCGCGCCTTGGTGGTCCATCACCGCTTCAATGGGGCCATATTTTACATATTCATCGGTTTTCGGGTCGCGGATGCTGGCGCCGTTTTTTAGCTTTTCTAGTTTTTCTTCCGGCACGGTACCGTACACACGCACGCGGTAGCGGCGCATCCATCCGGTTTTCGGGCTTTCAAGCTGATGCGCGAGTTCGCCGCTATTGGTTAAGAGCAGCAAACCTTCGGTATTATAATCAAGACGGCCAATCGAAATGACGCGGCCCATTTCCGGCGGCAGCATTTCAAATACGGTTTTGCGACCCTCAGGGTCGCGGTGCGTTGTCATCACCCCCGCAGGCTTATGGAACAACCACAGCCGCGCGGTTTCTGAATGTTTAAGGGGCTTACCATCCACCACAATCGCATTGCTGTTGCTAACGTTAAGGGCAGGGGAGTCGATGATTTTTCCATCGACACTCACACGGCCTTCGGCAATCCACCGCTCGGCATCGCGGCGGGAACAAAGCCCTGCGCGTGCGATGACTTTTGCGATGCGGTCTCCTTCCATGGGGCTACATTCCCTTCCGGCAGGCGGCAATAAATGCCTCTACAATTTTGCCATCGGCGGAATCCACCTCATATTCCGGATGCCATTCTACGCCAAGGCAGAAAGGATGTTGCGTGTATTCAATACCTTCAATCACGCCATCCGGTGCATGGCAATTCACCACCACGCCTGCGCCAGTTTTTTCGACCGCCTGGTGATGCGAGGTATTCACCGACATTTTCGTTTTGCCCACAATGCGATGCAGCAGCGTGCCTTCTTTTACTGCGATGTCATGACCTGCTTGCGTGCGCGGCGTTTTCTGCTCGTGCTCCAGTGCGTTAGGAATGCTGTCGGGAATATGTTGCAGCAGTGTGCCGCCGAGAATAACGTTAATGAGCTGTTCACCGCCACAAATGCCGAGGATGGGAATTTTTTTCTCCAGCGCTTTTTTCGTGATGGCGAATTCAAACTCTGTGCGCCGTGCTTTAGGCGCAGTTTTATCGTGCTTTTCCTGCACACCATAATGTTCGGGGCTGATGTCGAAATGCCCACCGGTGATGAGCAGGCCATTGATGGTTGCGATGTAGCTATCCGCACATTCCGGTTCATGCGGCAGTGCCATCGGCGCTCCACCGAATTTTGCGACTACGCCAAAATAATTCTGGCGCAGCGCATACCACGGCATGGGCGACCAGCCGCCTGCAGCCTCAGAATCCAGCGTGACACCGATGACGGGGCGCTTCATTAATCAATCTCCATCAGGCGGTTTAAAATGCTTTCGCTGAAGCCGGAGAGGAAGCCAAAGCCTTTTTCCGTTGGCTCGATGAAAACGTTACGGCGGTCGCTTTCGTCTTTACGGCGCTGAATTAAATCTTCATTCGCCAGCGCATCAAGCGCGCGGCACACCGCAGGCTTGGAGACGTTCAGATATTCGGCAAGACCGCGCACGGTGTGCGGTGTATTTTCGAGATAAACCGTTAGCAAAAGCGCCATCTGGCGGGCGGAAAGGTCGTAGGAACTGTGGCGCACGCCATCGAGCAGTACATGGTGCCAGAGCAGCAGGCCCTCGCGGTTTCCGGGGCTGCTTAGGCGCTTGGCGTCAGCGGAGAGGGTGGCGGTTTTTTCCATCATCAACATCAATTATTCCGATTGCGGAATGATAGGGGATGGCGCCGCGGGCGTCAATAACCGAAGGGTAAAATATAAAAGATTTTTTTAATGGCGGAAATGGCGCTTGCCGGTGAAGACCATTGTCATGCCGCGTTCATCGGCGGCTGCGACGACTTCTTCATCGCGGATGGAGCCGCCCGGCTGAATTACGCTGCCGACGCCCGCTTTATGAGCGGCGATCACGCCATCGGCAAACGGGAAAAATGCATCCGATGCAACAGTGTAGAGCGCTTTCTTTTTAGAGGCGGATTTTTTCTCAGCCAGTTTTCCTCCGGCAATATTTACCGAATCAATCCGGCTCATTTGTCCCGCGCCGATGCCGACGGAGCATAAATCTTTGGTAATCACGATGGCATTCGACTTCACGTGCTTGCATACGCGGAAGGCAAACAGCATCTCTTCAATCTCGGCTTTGGTCGGCTTGCGTTTAGTGACAACCTGCAAATCTTTTTCCGTGATGGTGAGGTGGTCGCGCTCCTGCACCAGCAAGCCGCCCGTGATGGTTTTTACCTGTAGGGCTTTGCGGTTGCGCTTCGGTAGGCTGCCGGTGAGCAGCACGCGCAGATTCTTTTTCTTCGCGAAAATATCTTTGGCTTCTTTCGAGGCATCCGGCGCAATAATCACTTCCACGAACAATTTGGCGATTTCTTCTGCCGTGGCTTTATCGATAGTGCCGTTTAAAGCAATAATAGAGCCATAAGCACTGACGGGGTCGCAGGCGAGGGCTTTGTTATAGGCATCGAGCAGGTTTTTACCACAGGCCACGCCGCACGGATTCGCATGTTTGATGATGGCAACAGCAGGCTGGGTGAATTCATTCACCAAATCATAGGCGGCATCACCATCGCTGATGTTATTGTAGGAAAGTTCTTTGCCCTGAAGCTGCTGCGCGGTGGCAATGCCGGGAAGCCCCGTGCCATCTAAGTAGAGCGCCGCGCTCTGGTGCGGATTTTCACCGTAGCGCAGCACTTGTGCACGCGTGGCGGTGACGATGAGGTTATCGGGATATTCTTCTTTTTGTTGTGCGGCAAACCATGTGCTGATAGCAGCGTCATAGCTGGCGGTGCGCGCAAAAGCGGTGGCCGCCAAACGCTGGCGAAGCGCAAGCGTGGTCGTGCCTTTTTGCTTTTTCATTTCATCCATCACGGATTTGTAATCTGCTGGATTGACGATAACCACCACATCTTCATGGTTTTTTGCGGCTGAGCGAATCATGGAAGGGCCGCCGATATCGATGTTTTCAATGCACTCGCCGAACTTAGCACCCTTTTTAACTGTGGCTTCGAAGGGGTAGAGATTGACCACCACCATGTCGATGCCGCCGATATCATGCTTCTTCATCGCAGCCACATGCTGCTTGTTGCTGCGGCGGGCGAGAATACCGCCATGCACTGCCGGATGCAGCGTTTTGACGCGGCCATCCATAATTTCAGGGAAGCCTGTGTGTTCAGACACATCTACCACCGTAAGCCCTGCGGCGCGGAGCGCCTTTGCCGTGCCGCCCGTGGAAAGCAGCCTTACGCCTTGCTTGGCCAGAAACATCGCAAACTCTTCTAAACCCGTTTTATCAGAAACGGAAAGAAGGGCGGTTTTAACATGGTGCTGCATGGAATGCTCCGCGGCTTGCGTTTATCGGGGTTTACGGTTAAGGCTAGGTGGCTCTCTTTTATTGCCAAGCAGGCAGCAAAACAAGTAAAAAAAGCAAGGATAGCAAGGAGCCCGCGCCATGTATGACAAAAACAACATTTTTGCCCGCATCTTAAGGGGTGAAATTCCGGCCAAGAAAGCCTACGAAGATGAAGCGGTGCTGGCATTTCATGATATTGCCCCTGCTGCCCCCGTACATGTGCTGGTCATTCCCAAAGGAGGGTACGTATCATTTGATGACTTTGCGGCGAAAGCCAGTCCTGCCGTCGTTAGCGAATTTTTTGGCAAGGTGAGGGCGATTGCGGGCGCGTTGGGGGTGGATAAAACGGGCTACCGCCTGATTACCAACCACGGTGCAGATGCTTCACAGAGCGTGCCGCATTTCCATGTGCATATTCTGGGCGGCCGCCCCCTAGGCGGGTTGTTACCCGGCGACCCGCTAAACCGCTAGGCTGATAAGTAGAAAATACAGTTGTTTCGGGGCAGGTTTAGCCCTATTTTCTTCCAGTAGAACCGATAGGGGGCCTGATTGCTACCGAAGAACCAGCGGCTTATTTCCGGATGGGGTAATTTCCCGAAGGTAAAGTGTACGCTTTACCGGCCTGAGAAAATCAGCGATGTGCCAGATGCGATGCATGAGTGCCATGCGGGCATGGTGGCACAAGGCATGGGCAAGTCGTATGGTGATGCGGCGCTGAATATGTCCGGCACCATTGTGACAGAGCGCCTCAGCCGCTTCCTGAAGTTTGACACAAAAACGGGTGTGATTCGCGCCGAGGCAGGCGTAACGCTGGCGGATATCATGCAGGTAGCCATTCCGAAAGGCTGGTTCCTGCCTGTCATTCCCGGCACCAAATACGCCACTGTGGGCGGGTGCTTTGCCTCAAACGTGCATGGAAAAAATGCGTATAAAGTGGGTGAGTTTGCTGCGCATGTGCAGGCGGTTTTGATTCGCCTTGCCAGTGGCAAAGCCGTGGAATGCACACCTAAAGAGCATGCTGATATTTTCTGGGCCACCGCAGGCGGCATGGGCATGACAGGCGTGATTGAAGAAGTGCAGCTGCAACTGATGCCGATTCGTTCGGCGCAGCTGGAAGTGGAAAAAATCCGTGTGCAGAATATTGACGACATGCTCGCACAATTTCGCCAGCATCACAAAAAAAATGCGGATTACATGGTGGGCTGGATTGACCATTTCGGCAAAGGTGAGGCGCTTGGGCGCGGCGTGTTTGAAGCGGCCTCGCATGTGAATGAAGCAAAACCAGAAACGCTTTCAAAATTTAAACTGCGCGCACCGGAATTTGACATGCCGTTTTATCTCCCCTCTTTTGTGCTGAATAAATACCTAATGGCATATTATAACCGCAGCCGTTTTAGCAGCGTGCCCAAAGAGCCGAAAAAAACCGTGATGGCGTTTGATGGTTTTTTCCACCCGCTGGATGCAATCGGCAAATGGAACAAGCTCTATGGCCGCCGTGGATTTTTGCAATACCAGTGCTTGGTGCCGGAAGGCAAACGCGTGGCGCAGAACCTGAAGCAGATACTGAGTATGATTCAGGAAAGTGGCCTTTTCTCATGCCTTGCGGTGATAAAATACCACGGTAAAAAAGAGGGCATGCTTTCGTTTTCGGACGAAGGTTTTAGCCTCGCGCTCGACTTTCCGAACACACCGAAAGTACATGCGTTGCTCGATGCGCTGGATACTTATCTGTGCACCATTGGTGGCAGGGTATATCTGGCAAAAGATGCACGCCTGAAACCAAATCATTTCGAAAAAATGTATCAGCACGCACTGCCACGCTGGCGCAAACTGCTCAAAGAAGTAGACCCTAAGGGAAAAATTCATTCCGCCATGTCGGAGCGGCTTGGGTTCAGGAAGGGCGCATGAACTGGAAGAAATACATCCAGCGACTTAATATTAAAAAAGCGACCCGCCGGAAAGCCGCGCCGCAGAAAAAGCGTGCGGCGATTGTGGGCGCGACGTCGTCTCTTGCGTATAGCATCGCGCATCAACTGGCAGCGAAGGGCCAGCATCTGGTGCTGGTGGGGCGCAATAAAAAGGAACTGGAGCGCCTGAAGAGTGACATCATCATCCGCTACGGGGTGGAGGTTTCCACGGTGCAGATTGATTTGGCAGAAGCACGGCAGGATGTTGGAAAAATTTTAGAACAAATGATTAAATCATCACGACCCGTAGACACGCTGTACATGGTGGCGGGCGATTTGGGCGATACGGGTTATCAGGAGCGCCCCGAAAACATTGAAAAAGTGATGCGCGTGAATTACACCACGCCAGCAAAGCTGTTAGCAGCGGCGGCAGAAATAATGGTGGATCAGGAACATGGTGGTGTGGTGGTGGTCGTGTCTTCTGCCGCGGGAGATAGGGGTCGCCAGAGTAATTATGTGTATGGCAGTGCTAAAGCGGCGCTCACGACGTTTGCCTCTGGGCTCAGGAATAAATTTTTCAAACGCGGCGTGCATGTGGTAACGATTAAGCCCGGCTTTATTGATACGCCGATGACATATGGCATGAACAGCCCACTGACGGCTTCAAGAGAAGAGGTGGCGCGTGCTATTATTCGTGCCGCTAGCAAAAAGAAAGATGTCGCCTATGTGCCGTTCCGCTGGCAAATTATTATGGGGATTATCTGCCATATTCCCGAATGGATATTCAAACGATTGAGCCTGTAGATGAAATATTTGTATGCAATCCTGACGATGTTCCGCCCGAAGCAGTGGATTAAAAATGGCTTCGTGGTTGCGCCACTTTTCTTTGCACTAAAAATCGGCGAACTGCCGGCATGGGAAGCCTCCATCGCCGCCATGGTTTCATTCATCTTTACTGCGGCAGCCATTTATGTGTTCAATGACATATTGGATGTAAAAGAAGACCGCCAGCACCCCACCAAAAAACACCGCCCGATTGCCGCCGGTATTATTTCTGTGAGGGCGGCGCTTGTGTATGCGGTTGCTGCGCTGGCTTTGGGTGTTTATATCGCGACTTTACTGCCAGCAACATGCCTGCAAATCCTGCTGGCATATGTACTGATGAATGTGGCGTATAGCTTCTTCATCAAGCGCGTGGCCATTTTAGATGTGATTGTGATTGCGCTGGGTTTTGTGCTGCGCGTGTTGATGGGCGCGCATGCGATTCAGGTAGAAGTGTCGCCGTGGATTATTCTTTCAACATTTTTGCTCGCACTATTCCTTGGCTTTGGCAAACGCCTTAATGAATGTAATGTAAGCGGTACCAAAGCCCGCCACGCGCTGCAAGGCTATAACAAGGAATTTCTGGATAAACTGATTAACGTGACATGCGCGACCTCAATGATTTCTTATGCGATTTATGCAGTCGAAATCGCGCAGCGCGTCGGAAAAACTGACTTTGTGTTCACCGTGTTCTTCGTGGCATTTGGCTTGTTCCGCTACTTGCAATTTTTATACTTAAACAAGGAAGGCGGCGCGCCGGAGAATATTTTTTATACCGACAAACTGTTTGTCGCGAATATTCTGGCATGGCTTGCCACCTGCGTGTGGATACTAGGTGCCTAAATTTATTTCTTCCCGCTTCATAAAGTTTTTGGTGGTGGGCGGCGTTTGTACCCTCCTCGATTTTGTTCTGTTCTCTCTATTTCACCTGTGGCTGCTAATGGGCATCGTGTATGCCAATCTTCTTTCCTATGGCCTTGGTATGACGGCTTCTTTTTTTATGCACCGCGCGTGGACATTTAAAGATGGCCAGCTCAAAAGCAAGAAACGTATTTTGCATTTCCTTTTTTGGGGATATGGCGGGCTAATGCTTAACACGGCAATCGTGTGGTTTTCAGCGGGGTATATGCATGCATTGCTCGCAAAAAGCATCGCTGTGATTGTCGTGCTTTTTTATAATTACTTAGCGAATAAATATTTCGTGTTTAAGGTTTGATGGCGGGCGGTCATCAAAAATGTTTATTTTTTCCATATTTTTCAGATAAATAGCGGTTAACCAGTTATTAAGCTATTTACGCTACACTCGTAGGGTGGAGGAGTATGGCTGTTCGTTTTGCATCAGATAAGTCTGTGGTGATTACCGCTGTGGGTGAGCAGCGTGGGGGTATAATTGCAGGTCACCTGGGCTCACCGCTTCCGCTGCTGATTGTGAACAGAGATGAGTGGAGCATCCCTGGCGTGACTCAAGCCATTCAAGAAGGCAGGGAGTTTGCGCCCAAATATCATGTGGAGCGCTTTCAGGACCTTTTTGAAGGTAGCTTTGATGCGGCAAAGCCTACAAAGGCCATAGATGAACTCAAAGAATTATTGGAGTTGGGTTATGGCAAAAAAAATCCGCTGCTTCGACCCATGCTACAAGAAATAGATGCGCTCAAGGTCTCTATCGGCACTGTGGGCGGCGTGCAGGATTCAGAAGTACAAGTGCAGGCAAATCGTATTATTGAAAGGCATGTTCCCACTATTGTGGATGGTCTTATCGACAGCTTCGAAAAAGATTTAGATAAAAGCATGAAACGCTTTGCGCCGTCTGTGGGCCTTAAAGGTTATTTTGTAACAGTGGATTATGCCAAAGAATTTGCAGGTGACCGGCAGGAGAGGGAGGCGTTTGCCCAAAAATTCTTAAGCAAATTGCCCGAGGAATATGTGGCAGGGCTCGCACAAAAAGATGTATGCGTGGTAGTTGCAGATAATTTAGGCAAGGCTTTTCCGAACAGTGATTTAAAACTTCACACCCGCGGTGTTTCAATTGCCAATTTGAATATGATTGGTATCCAAAGCGGGGTGAATGGGAATGGTTGCACCGAAAGGGAAGAGACGGTGCATAATTTGGATTTTGGCTCTCGCCCACGATTTTCGGGTCGCCCCGAATGGAAAGGGGCAGTGGATGAATTGTTTGGTGTGGGGAAAGAAAGCCACGAAATAAGCTCAGAAAACATTGCTGCACTGAGATTGTTAAGGGAGGCCAATGAATATAACGGCAAGATGTTCGCGCTTGGTTATGGCCAGAAGGAGCTTGATCCGGCAACGTGCCTTCCGCGTGGAGGCATTAAAAAACTAGATGAGATGATTTATCCGGAAGTGCTTGCCGACGTGCAGACTATGATTGCCGTGACCCATGAACGGGAAATGTTGAAGCATCTGGTGGATCATGATGTACTCAAATACATGGATAAGGGGGGAAGGATATATTCCCTTGAGGATATTCGTAGAATCGGCGCAGAAGCCTCTGTTAGCATGGGCATACGGGATGTTTCCATGGAAACGCTTGAGGCGCTCGGGCCTTCGGGCAAGGCAAAGTTGCTGGATACATATCGCGAGCAAGTGCCGGAAGACAGGCAGCTTGCGCTTGCACAGGCGGCGGTGGATAAAGCCAGAGATACGCTAGGGCCGGTATACACGCTTTTTAAAGGATTTATTGAGCACGAAGTCACGCGCCAAGCCAATATGCCGGTGCGCCCCATGGAGGAAATTTTGTTGCCAAAGTTGCTGAAAATGGAGCTGCAGCAGGTCGAAAAATTGCAGTATGATGAAGCTGAGCCAGCGCCACAAAAAGCTAATGGCGCAGCGCACCGACAGCAAGTGGCAGAGCGGCAGAGCCAAACCGAAGTGACAACCGTTAAACGCTAAAGGGGTGTTATGGTAAACAGCGCATTACGCAAAGAGATAGTAAAAGATATTACAGGCGGCTTACTGAATGTAGTGAGCCTCGATGGTGATGTTCACCAGTTGCGCCATCCGCATGACCCAACGGTGAGAGTAACGTTTGATGAAGCCTATGCCGTGACGGTTCAAAATAAAAATGAAGGTTTGCGGCAACTGGTGAATGCACACGATGCAATTGTAACGGCAGATGAACAGCTTTTTGATGGTGCGCCTCCGCCAGAAAGTGTGTTTCGGCGTGAGGCATCGACTGAATTGGCAACGTTCTATGCGGATACCGCCTTTCGCGTGGGCGTGAGTACTGCACTGACATTTACTACCGGCGATTCTGGTATATTGATGATTGGCGTGAAGGATGGAAAACTTGCGGATAAGACCAAGGCGCTTGAAAATTTACGCGATGCGTTGGTGGAGCGTGCCCGCGACGAAGGCATTGATGAACCGAGCGCCCGCCGTGCGATTGGAAAATTGCTAAAACAGCAGATTAAAACGGTCGATTTGCCGGATTTTCCAGACTAGAAAAAAGCAAAAAGCCCAAATGAAAAAACCGCCGGGGAGACCCAGCGGTTTTTTTTCGTTGTTAAATCCAGAAGGACGAAATGAAGACGGTGACACACCGTTGTTCTTTGATTTTTCAGAGTCACCGTGAGGTGACATACCCGAAAAAATCCTTAGAAAGGAGGTAATCCAGCCGCAGGTTCCCCTACGGCTACCTTGTTACGACTTCACCCCAGTCATTGACCCTACCGTGTTGGTCTGCCTCCTTGCGGTTAGCACAACCAATTCGGGTAAAACCAACTTCCATGGCGTGACGGGCAGTGTGTACAAGACCCGGGAACGTATTCACCGCGGCATGCTGATCCGCGATTACTA
>CAYXPR010000021.1:0-26940 GCA_964467255.1 uncultured Rickettsiales bacterium
GTGCTGAAAGAAACGAATTGCCAACTCCATGTGGCACGTAATGATGCGCGCCTGAATGCCCTTGCGCAGACCATGGCATTTTTTATGCCGGAAGTGGAAGTCGTGCTATTTCCGGCGTGGGATTGCGTGCCCTATGATCGCGTGTCGCCCAGCGTGCAGGTTTCAAGCCTGCGGTTAAAAGCCCTCAGCCGCTTGGCGGCGGCAAAACTGGCCTCTAAAAAAACACTCATCATCACCACCATCAATGCGCTGGTGCAACGTGTGCCGCCTAAGGAAGTGTTTGCCGAAGCAAGCCTTCATCTAACGCGCGGCACAAAAATTGCGCGCGAAGCCATCGTTCATTTTTTGGTGCGCAGTAGCTATCATAATGCTGGCACGGCAACCGAGCCAGGTGAGTTTGCGCTGCGCGGCAGCATTATGGACATCATCCCTGTGGGTGGTGATAACCAAGGTTACCGCCTTGATTTTTTTGGCGATGAACTTGAAACCATCCGCCGCTTTGATCCGCTCACGCAAATCAGCTCGGCAGCGGTAAGCGAATTGCTCATTGCGCCTGCAAGCGAAGTGCCGCTGGATGATGCCAGCATTGCGCGCTTCCGGCAGGGTTACCGCGAGCAGTTTGGTGCCGTGCAGCTGAACGACCCGCTCTACGAGGCAATTTCTGAAAAACGTAAATACGCAGGCGCTGAGCACTGGCTGCCACTCTTCTTTACGCACATGGAAACGTTGTTTGATTATTTGCCAAGCGGCGCGCAGATAAGTGCCGATCACTTGATACCCGAAGCGCTTCAGGAGCGCCTAAATTTGATTGAAGACCATTACGAAGGGCGCAAAGAACTGCGCGTGGCAGCGTCGCAGATGGAGGCGGCGTATAAGCCACTTTCACCTGAATCGCTATATCTTACGCCGGATGAAATCCTCAAATACTTTGCTAAACAAAAGCTATTCCACTTCCATCCGTTCCAGTTGCCGGAATCGGGCAATGTCTTCAACCTGCAGCAACAGGCTGCGCCCAATGTTTTTGTAGAATCAAAACAAACGCAGCGGAGCATTTTTGATTGCTTGGCAGACTGGCTGACGCAGCAACGTGGCCGCAAAGTCCTGCTGATGTGCTCTTCCGATGGTTCACGCCAGCGTATGCAGCATATGCTACAAAATCAGGATATTCCGACTGCGATGATAGAAAACTGGGCGGAAGTAAAAGCGTTACCTGCGGGTGGTGCCGTTGGGCTTGCACTACTGAACATGGAACAAGGTTTTAGCAACGCACAGTATGCTTTTTTAAGTGAACAGGACGTGCTCGGGGAAAAAATTATCCGCTCTGGCAAGAAGGCGAATTTCTCGGAAAAATTCCTCGCGGAAGCCAATAATTTTATCCCTGGCGATTTTGTGGTGCACCGCGAGCACGGCATCGGGCGGTTTGATAAACTGGAGACACTGACCGTAGGCGGTGGACAGCATGACTGCCTGAAGTTGATTTACGAAGGCGGAGACCGACTTTATGTGCCGGTGGAAAATATAGACCTTATTTCGCGCTATGGTGCGGAAGAAGGCGAAGTGCAGCTCGACCGTTTGGGCGGTGTGGCGTGGCAAGGCCGCAAGGCACGCTTAAAGGAGCGTATTAAAGTTACGGCAGGTGAGTTGCTGAAAGTCGCTGCCGAGCGCCAGCTCAAAGAAGCAGAAAAACTGGAAGTGCCCGAAGAAACCTATGAACAATTCTGTGCGCGCTTTCCGTATGCGGAAACGGAAGACCAGCTACGCACCATTACTGAAGTGGAGGCCGACCTTGCCTCTGGCAGGCCGATGGACAGGCTCGTGTGTGGCGATGTGGGCTTTGGCAAAACCGAAGTAGCGCTACGTGCCGCATTTATTGCCTCGCAATCTGGCGGGCAGGTGGCGGTGATTGCGCCAACGACGCTGCTGTGCCGTCAGCATTTCAAAACCTTTAGCGAGCGTTTTCAGGGCTTTCCAGTAAAAATCCGCCAGCTTTCGCGCATGGTGACCAACAAAAACGCTACTCAAACACGCAAAGAGATTGAAGATGGCCATGTGGATATTGTGATTGGTACGCATGCACTGCTCGCCAAAACCATCCACTTCAAAAACCTGAATCTGATGATTGTGGATGAAGAACAGCATTTCGGCGTGAAGCAAAAAGAAGCCTTAAAACGCTTGCGCGCTGAAACGCACGTGCTGTCACTTTCCGCCACACCGATTCCGCGTACGCTGCAACTTTCGCTTACGGGTGTGCGTGATTTGAGCCTGATTACCACACCGCCAGTGGATAGGCTTGCGGTGCGTACTTACGTGATGCCGTTTGACCCGATGATTCTGCGCGAGGCTATTTTGCGTGAGCATTTCCGGGGCGGTCGCACCTTCTATGTGTGTCCGCGCATCAGCGACTTGGGTGATATAAAACTAAAACTGGCCTCGCTGGTACCAGAAGTGAAGGTGGCAATTGCCCACGGCCAGATGAAGCCAACCGAACTTGATGACATTATGAACGGGTTTTTCGAGGGCACGTATGATGTGTTGCTTTCAACTTCCATCATCGAATCAGGTATTGATATTTCTACTGCCAATACGCTGATTGTGCATCGCTCGGATATGTTTGGTCTCGCGCAGCTCTATCAAATCAGGGGCAGGGTGGGCCGCTCGAAAGTGCGCGCCTATGCGTACCTTACCTTGCCGCCGGGCAGGTTGCTCACCAAGCAGGCGACCAAGCGGCTGGAAGTGATGCAAACGCTGGATACACTGGGCGCGGGCTTCACGCTGGCTTCGCATGATATGGATATTCGCGGCTTCGGGAATTTGCTGGGTGATGAACAATCCGGCAATATCAAAGAAGTGGGCGTGGAGCTTTACCAGCAGATGTTAGAGGAAACAATTGCCGCGATGCGCGCTGAAATTGCAGGCGAAAAGGCGGAGCAGGAATCCTTCAGCCCGCATATTAATTTGGGTACGTCTGTGCTGATACCGGAAGAGTATGTAGAAGATACCGGCTTGCGCGTAAGCTTATATCGCCGCATTGCGGGCCTTAAAGATGAAGCGCAGATTGAAGCGATGGCGAGCGAATTGATTGACCGCTTCGGCCCTATTCCGGCGGAAGTGGAGCATTTGTTAGACATCGTGAAAATCAAGCTGCTCTGCCATCGCTGCGGTATTGAAAAAGTGGAAGCAGGGCCGCAAGGTGCGATGCTGACTTTCCGCAATAGCAACTTCGTGAACCCGCAAGCATTGTTAAAGCTCATCGCGGCGGAGCCGATGGCATATAAACTAAAGCCGGATAATAAACTGGTGCTGATTGGCCGTAAGTGGGACAAAGTCCCCGAACGTTTCAAAGGTCTGCACGCTTCCATCAGCCAGCTCAGCACACTGGCAGCCTAAGGCCGATAGCGCTTAAAGAATGCTTCCACCGCCTGATGCAGTTTTTTCTGCTCAATGGCATCACGCAGCATGGCAGTTATATCCTGATAGAATTGCAAATTGTGCCATGTCATCAGCATCGCGCCCAAGATCTCTTTGGATTTAACGAGGTGCTGTAAATACGCGCGACTGTAATTGGTGCAAGCAGGGCAGCTGCACTCGCTATCGAGCGGCGAATTATCATCCGTATATTGGGCATTGCGGATGTTGATAACCCCATTGCGAGTGAAAGCCTGCCCGTTGCGGCCTGAGCGTGTGGGCAGTACGCAATCGAACATATCCACGCCGCGCAGCACCGCGCCGATAATGTCATCGGGCTTACCTACGCCCATCAGGTAGCGCGGCTTTTCCTCTGGCAGCATGGGTGCGGTGGCATCGAGCATTTCAAACATTGTTTCTTGTGGTTCACCCACTGCGAGCCCGCCAATCGCATAACCTTCAAAGCCAATGTCTTTCAAGCCATCGGCAGATTGTTTACGTAGTGCTGGATACATGCCGCCTTGCACGATGCCAAACAGGCCGTAACCCTCACGTGCCTGATAGGCTTTTTTTGAACGTACCGCCCAGCGGAGCGAAAGCTCCATACTTTCCTTCACAGCATTTTCAGTAGCAGGGAAAGGAGTGCATTCATCAAAAATCATGGTGATGTCGCTGCCGAGTAGATTCTGAATTTCCATCGAGCGTTCTGGCGTTAGCTCATGCTTACTACCATCAATATGCGATTGGAAGGTGACGCCATTTTCATTCAGTTTGCGCAATTGGCTGAGTGACATCACCTGAAACCCGCCTGAATCAGTCAGGATAGGCTTGTGCCAGTTCATGAACTGGTGGAGACCGCCGAGGGCGTGGATGCGTTCCGCCGTGGGGCGCAGCATTAAATGATACGTATTACCGAGGATAATATCCGCCCCCGTGGCGGCAACAGATTCCGGCAGCATCGCTTTTACAGTAGCGGCAGTGCCAACGGGCATAAAGGCGGGAGTGCGGATGTCGCCATGGGCAGTATGCACCGCGCCGCTGCGCGCCTTGCCGTCTGTTGCTTTTACTGAAAAACCAAACTTCATTCTTTACCCTTATGCAGCAAGGTTGCGTCGCCATAGGAATAAAAACGGAAGCCGCGCTTAATGGCATGCCTGTAGGCTTCGTGCATCCGTTTTTCTCCTGCAAAGGCGCAGACTAGCATAAACAGGGTGGAGCGTGGCAAATGGAAGTTGGTCAGTAGCATATCTACGGCTTTAAAGCGGTAACCAGGGGTAATGAAAATATCGGTTTCGCCGCTGAAAGGATGAAGCGTGCCAGTGGCATCGGCGGCGGTTTCCAGCGTGCGCAGGGCTGTGGTGCCCACAGCGATAATCCGCCCGCCATGTGCCCTTGCAGTGTTTAATGTTTCCGCTACGTCTTTTGACAGATAGCAAATTTCAGAATGCATTTTATGGTCGTTTGTATCATCCACCTTCACGGGCAGGAATGTACCTGCGCCCACATGCAGCGTGAGGAACGCAGTGTGGATGCCTTTGTCGCGGATTTTTTGCATCAGCGCGTCGGTGAAATGCAGCCCCGCCGTGGGTGCTGCCACCGCACCTTTTTTAGCGGCGTAAATGGTTTGGTACGTATTATTATCTTTGGCGGCAGCGCTACGTGCAATGTAAGGCGGCAAGGGCATCACGCCATGTTGTTCCAGCACTTCTTCGAGTGCTTCATCGGCCACGTTAAAGCCGAGCACGACTTCACCGGTGGGGAGTTTGTTTTGCACAGTGGCATAAAAATCGGGCGCGATGTTAAATCGATCACCTAGCTTTAATTTTTTAGCAGGCTTGGCAAAAACCTGCCATGTGGCACCATCAATTTTTTTATGGAGTGTGGCTTCAACTTTGGCCTCGCCACGCTTGCCGAATACGCGGGCGGGGATCACGCGTGTGTCATTGAACACCAGCACATCACCCTTTTTCAGCAGGGAGGGCAGGTCAGAAACATGGAAGTGGTCGTGAAGATATTCAGGAGAAATTTCCAACATGCGAGCCGCATCGCGCGGCTCGCATGGGAATTCGGCTATGCACTCTTTCGGTAGAGTGAAATCAAACCGGTCAACGCGCATTTACTCTTTTTTTGCGCCCTCTTTGGCGAGGTCGGCTTTAACGCGGATGGAAACGACTTTGTCAGGATTGCTGACGGCGCCATTGTCAGACTCGCTGCCTTTTTTCAACTTATCGATGTTTTCCATGCCTTCGGTGACCTTGCCCCACACGGTATACTGGCCGTCAAGATGCGGGGTGTCGGCGAAGCAAATGAAGAACTGGCTATCAGCGCTGTTTGGATCTGAAGCGCGTGCCATGGAAAGTGTGCCGCGTACGTGGGATTCCTTCGAGAATTCGGCAGCAAGCTTCTTACCAGAGCCACCCGTGCCGGTGCCGGTCGGATCGCCCGTTTGTGCCATGAAGCCATCAATTACGCGGTGGAACACCACGCCATCGTAGAATTTCTGGCGAACGAGTTCTTTAATGCGTTCCACGTGCTTGGGAGCAAGGTCGGGGCGCATTTCAATGGTAACGGTGCCTTGGGTGGTTTCCATCACCAAGGTATTTTCAGCATCAGCTGCTTTTGCGGTTTTAGCCATACACACTGCGAATAAAGAGATTACAAAAAACGTTAATAATTTACGAGCCATAGAGCACTCCTTTATAGTTGGCAGAGTGCATCATAATCAATATCAAAAGAACTTACTACGCTGTTTTAGCGGTTCTTCTTTTGAATGGCTTGATAGACGGCAATCACAAATAACAACCCGCCAATCACCGAAAGTAGGCCGCCCAGCCCCATCAACCCGAGGGCGGCTTGGCCTTCTGCGGTTTGGGCAGCGCCTGGGGTTTTGCGCAAGGTTCCGTAACCGCCCGAGATGGCAAACCCCACCACATGCATTAGCTGCCCTGAGCCATACACAACAGGCTGGATGCGGGCGAGGCGAAGGTTCAATTGCTTATAACCCAGCTTTGGCAGCAGCAGGTATACAAGGCCCATCAGCGCCATGGTAACGCCAACAATAGAGCCGTGGTAATGGGCGGGGATGATGACATTACTGCCGGAAATCATATAGCCCAATAGACCGCCCGTGGCATAAAGCAGCACTGACCATAGCAGCGTGTTATATAAATGGCGGTGCTTCTTTTTAACGCCGCGCCGTAGCAAGCCTGCCACCAGAAAGGCCATCACGATGATGGAGGCAATGCCGCCGCCATGGCGCATTTGCTGGGTGAAGAAATTGATATGGTCAAAAGAGAGAATTTCGTAGCGATAGCCAAGAGGCGAGGCGAGTGCCACCAACGTGTGTGCGCTAAACAGGAGCGTGACAAGCCGTGCACTGGGCAAATGCCGGAGTTTCATTTTTTCAGCCATCCAGAGCCATGCAATCATCATGATCAGTGTATAGCTGAGCTGCAGCACATGGCCGCCACCCCAGAACACATGCTCGTAAAATTGCTGGGCGTCGAGTACCTCAAACACGTCTGGCGCAATGGCGCGCTGATAGGAAAGCACAAAGCACAGGAGGGCGATAGCGATAATAATGCCGCTTAAAAACACGCCAAAAGCTAAAGGATTTTGAGTTGCAGTACCCTCGCGCAGGGCACAGGCAGTGGAGCTGGCAATGAGCGCGCTACCAAAAACCATGCCGCAGGAAAACAGGCTAAGCCCAACGAAAAACGTAATGTTCTGCAGCACAGGCACGTAATTATTCAGCAAAGGCTGTGCGTTAGGCGTGAAGGCAGAAAGCGCAATCAGCACGGTTCCAGCGGTGCCAAGCCACAAGGTAGTGCGGCTCAGCATAGGAAACACTGCGTGCGAAAGCCAATGCCACAATAAGAACGTGATAGCCATGACCCACACGAGTACGGAAAGGTTTACGTGCACAATGAGCGCGGTGTGGAAAAAATCAATCCACGGAATATATTTTTGGAAGAAAGGCGTGCGCGCCAAAACGAGCAAAATGGCGAAAAGCCCAGCTAGCGCTAATGCGCCAACGCCAAGCTTTAGCCAGCCGCGGGTGATATCCAGCGCATTTTCCGGTGGCAGTGGAAGTTTGAAGATCGCTTTTCTTTTTGCCATACGGCCTCCTTGCGGCTAGATTACCGACCACAATATAACCCCGGCTTTATGGGTCAAGCACAGATGCGAAAACCAGCACATCATACCAATCAGAAAGCCATTGCCCTGTGGCTTATCGCCTGCGCGGTGATGGTTTTTTTAATGGTGGTGGTGGGTGGATTGACCCGCCTGACGGAATCAGGACTTTCGATTGTGGAGTGGAAGCCCGTGGCAGGAACGCTGCCGCCGCTTTCTGATGCGGCGTGGCGGGCAGAGTTTACAAAATACAAAAATAGTCCGGAATTTATCCATAAAAACTTCACCATGACTGTAGAGGAATTCAAAGGCATCTTCTGGCTAGAGTACTTGCACCGTCTGCTTGGCAGGCTCATAGGTTTCGTATTTTTTGTACCGTATTTTTATTTCCTGATTAAAAAACAGCTGAGCCGTAAGCAGGCGCTAACATACGGGGGTATTTTCATTCTTGGTGGATTGCAGGGCGTGCTCGGGTGGTACATGGTGAAAAGCGGCTTGATGAAGGACCCGCGCGTGAGTCCTTACCGATTGATGCTGCACTTGGGGTTAGCATTTATTATTTTTGGCGCTCTGTGGCTGGAGGCATTGAAAATACTCCAGAAAAAACCTAAAAAACGGAAAGTTAAAAAGTCGGTTATTCGCAGGCATCAGACAATTTTCATTATCATCAGTGCAGTGATTTTTATTCAGGTATTGCTAGGTGCCTTGGTGGCGGGGAACGATGCGGGCTTGGTGTATAATACTTTCCCCAGCATGAACGGGCAGGTGATTCCCGATGGCTTGTTTGCTCGCGAACCAGTGGCGGCCAACTTTACCCAGAACCCCACATTGGTACAGTTTAACCACCGTCTCGGTGCGTATATTGTGGTGCTGGCAGTGATATTTGGTTGGCGCTGCGTGCAGGAAACCGCCTATCCCAAAAAAATTAAAAAAGCATCTAACATAATGATTTTTATAGTAATAATTCAGTTTTTTCTGGGGGTAGCAACACTCCTCATGCAGGTGCCTGTTGGCCTTGCCTCGCTGCATCAGGCCATGGCGCTGGTACTATTTGCAGTTTCGCTGTTTATTAATCGTAGCCTGTATGCTATGTTCCGCGCCGTAAAAACCAAATAAAACGGCGAAACTCCGAAGCAGATTTTAATGAGCTATCGTGATTATTTCAAAAAGGCGGTGGATGCACTGAAACACGCAGGCAATTACCGCGTGTTTACGAGCGTGCAGCGTTATGCCGGCCAATTTCCGAAGGCGCATGATTACACGCATGATAGGGACATTGTTATTTGGTGCAGCAACGATTACCTCGGCATGGGTCAGCACCCTAAAGTGATTGATGCGATGGTCAAAACCGCCAAGGCGGCAGGCGCGGGTGCGGGCGGCACGCGCAATATTTCCGGCACAAACCACCCGCTCGTAACGCTCGAAAAAGAACTAGCCGATTTGCACGGCAAAAAATCAGCAATTGTGTTTACGTCAGGCTATGTGGCGAATGCCACCACGCTGGCGACCTTAAGCAAAATTCTGCCGGAGGTCGTAATTTTTTCTGATGAGCTAAACCATGCTTCAATGATTGAAGGCATCCGCAACAGCCGCGCCGAGCGCCATATTTTCCGCCATAACGATGTAAAGCATCTGGAAGAACTGCTCAAAAAAACTGATGCAGACCGCCCCAAGCTGATTGCGTTTGAATCGGTATACTCCATGGACGGTGATATTGGCCCTGTGAAAGAAATTTGCGATCTGGCTGAAAAATATAATGCCATGACGTATCTGGATGAGGTGCACGCCGTGGGGCTGTATGGCCCGCGTGGTGGTGGCATCAGCGAGCGCGATGAGCAGGCGCACCGCGTGACGTTTATTCAAGGCACGCTCGGCAAGGCATTTGGCGTGATGGGTGGTTACATCGCGGCGGATGAAGAAGTGGTAGATGCGGTGCGCAGCTATGCCCCCGGTTTTATTTTTACTACGGCGATTCCGCCTGCTATGGCCGCGGCGTTGGTGGAGAGCGTGCGCCATGTGAAAAGCAGTGATGCAGAACGCAAGAAGCTGCATCAGAATGTACAAAGCGTGAAGAAGCGTTTACGCGATGCGGGCATTCCGGTGATGAGCAGCACGCAGAGCCATATTCTGCCGGTGCTGGTGGGCGATGCAGAAAAATGTCGTCAGGCTTCGCAGATGCTGCTCGATAAGCACGGTATCTATGTTCAGCACATTAATTACCCCACCGTGCCACAGGGCACTGAGCGCTTGCGCATCAGCCCTTCGCCACTCCATACTGAGCAGATGATGGATGAATTGGTTGCTGCACTTCAGGATGTATTTGCGGCGCTGGAATTAAAGCAACTGGCGGCGTAGTTAATCCGCTTTTTCTGCGGGCACCTGGCGGCTCATTTCCTCAAAATCGAATTTGAGTTTGTCGCTGTCGAAGCTGACTTTGACGCGGCCACCGTTGCGTAGTTTGCCGAACAGGATTTCTTCCGCCAGCGGCTTCTTGATTTTTTCTTCGATAAAGCGTTCGAGCGGACGGGCGCCAAATGCGGCATCGAAACCTTTTTCGGCAAGGTACTTGCGCGAGCGTGGGCCTACCTCAATCTTCACACGCTTATCGGCCAGCTGTGCGCCGGTTTCCTCAATAAACTTATCCACGATTTTCAGCATCAGGTCTGGCGTGAGAGACTTGAAGGAAATGATGGAGTCTAAGCGGTTGCGGAACTCAGGGCTGAACGTGCGGTTAATCGCAGATTTATCTTCGCCCTCGCGTGATTCACGGCCGAAGCCCAGTGGCGATTTGGCGAGGTCTGACGCACCAGCATTCGTGGTCATAATCACGATGGTGTTGGTGAAATTTACGGTCTTGCCGTTATTGTCGGTCAGCTTGCCGTAATCCATCACCTGCAGCAGGATGTTGTAAATATCAGGATGCGCTTTTTCGATTTCGTCGAATAGCACCACCGTGTAAGGCTTTTGGTCGACTTCGTCGGTGAGCAGGCCGCCTTGTTCAAAGCCCACGTAACCTGGGGGCGAACCAATCAGGCGCGAAATAGAATGCTGTTCCATATATTCCGACATATCGAGGCGGAACAGGCTCATGCCCATTTTAAGCGCGAGTTGTTGCGCGAGTTCGGTTTTGCCTACGCCTGTAGGCCCCGCGAACAGATAGCAACCAATCGGCTTTTGCGCTTTCCGCAAACCGGCTTTTGAAAGTTTGATGGAGTTTACCAGCACTTCGATGGCACTATCCTGCCCGTAGATTTTGGCTTTGAGTTCGCTTTCAAGGCCTACGAGGCGCTGATTCTCATCGGAAGAAATAGAATAACTCGGCACCTGCGTGATGCGCGAAACGATTTCTTCGATATCCACTTTATCGATGGTTTGCTTGCGTTTTTCTTTTTTAGCGAGCGCTTGGTGCGCACCGGCTTCGTCAATCAGGTCGATGGCTTTGTCAGGCAGTTTGCGGTCCGTGATGTAGCGGCTTGAAAGATCGACTGCGGCTTTAATGGCTTCATCGGTATACTTCACCTTATGGTGCTTTTCGTAGTAACCCTTCAGGCCATTTAAAATCAGGATGCTGTCTTCAATCGACGGTTCTTTAATGTCGAGTTTCTGGAAGCGGCGCAGCAGCGCGCGGTCTTTTTCAAAATGCGAGCGATATTCTTTATAGGTCGTTGAGCCGATGCATTTAATCGCACCGCGCGCGAGTGCGGGCTTCAGCAAATTACCTGCATCCAGCGAGCCGCCACTGGTGGCGCCTGCGCCCACAATGGTATGGATTTCATCAATGAACAACACGGCATTCGGCAGCTTCTCGAGGCCCTTTACAATGGCTTTGAGGCGTTCTTCAAAGTCGCCACGATAACGCGTGCCTGCGAGCAGCGCGCCCATATCCAGCGAGAAAATAACGGCATCCTTCAGTACATCCGGCACGTTGCCGCTCACGATGCGCTGTGCCAAACCTTCCACGATAGCGGTTTTACCCACACCGGGGTCGCCCACATAGAGCGGATTATTTTTGCTGCGGCGGCAGAGGATTTCAATCGTACGCTCGATTTCCACTTCACGGCCAATCAACACGTCAATTTTGCCATCTTTCGCGCGTTCATTCAGGTTTAAAGCATACTGCGAAAGTGATTCATAAATCTCACGCTGCTCGGAACTGGCTTCACGCGGTTTGCTGCTGCTAGTGCCTACGGTGGAGGGCGGTGCAGCTTTGGGGCGCGGCGCAATTTCTCCGCCATTTTTCGGCACGCCATGCGCCATAAAATTTACGACATCAAGGCAGGAGAGTTGCTGCTCCTGCAAAAAGAACACGGCATGGGAGTCGCGCTCGGAAAAAATCTCGGTTAGCACGTTCGCACCCGTCACTTCAGTTTTACCGGCAGCGTGTGCATGAATTGCCGCGCGGTGAATCACGCGCTGGAAGCCTGCCGTGGGGCGTGCTTCTTCTAAATCATCAATCACCAGTGAGGCGAGGTCGTTTTCTAGAAACTCAATCAGACGGCTGCGTAAATTGGGCATCTCCACGCCACAATTCTCCAGCACATAGCCCGCGTCGGCATCTTCGGTGAGCGAAAGCAGCAGATGTTCCAGCGTGGCATACTCGTGGCGGTATTTCCTCGCAAGGTTCAACGCGCGGTGCAGGCTGGATTCAAGGTTTTTGGAAAGCATTTACTGGGGGACCTTCCGCATAACACATTTAAGGGGATGCTTATTCTTGCGCGAAAGGTCAATCACCTGCGTGATTTTTGTTTCGGCCACTTCGCGTGTGTATACACCACACACGGCTTGCCCCGAGTTATGAACGGTTAAGGTCAGTTCCGTGGCTTCGTCATGCGATTTATGGAAAAAGCGCTTCAGGACGAAAATCACGTAGTCCATCGGGGTAAAATCATCATTCAGCATCACAATTTCATACATGGGCGGGAAGGCGGTCAGAACCTCATACTCTTCCAGCATTTCGTCCTGCACGTCCGAGCTAATATCCTCCGGCAGCGCCGTTTTGTGGCCCTCTAAATCGAGCTTCTCACCTATTAGCCTGCGTTTATCGTCTTCCACTTTCAGCCTCGTTTGCTGATACGTTCTCTATAACTATATAGTACATTATATTTGCTAAAAAAGAGTTAACGATTAAAACGTCTGAGGGGCGCAGAAAGCCTTATATTTCACCGTTTCTGTTGACGCGGTGCAACAGTTGCGGCAATGTAGCCACCCAAACGGGAAAAGTGTCATGAAAGTACGTATTTACCAACCAACAAAATCCGCCATGCAGTCCGGCACGGCCAACACCGCCCATTGGCTGGTGGAGCCAGAGCCAGAGAGCAAGCGCTTTATTGAGCCCCTGATGGGTTGGACCGCCTCGGGCGACACCACGCAGCAGCTGCGTATGCTCTTTCCCACTAAGCAGGAAGCCATTGCTTTTGCAGAGAAAAATGGCTTTGAATACACGGTGCGTGAGCCGAAAAAAGCCAGCGTAAAGCCAAAATCCTACGCAGAAAACTTTAAATAACAGCAGCTTAAGTGCTATTTAGTGCCACGGGCGGTGTTCATCGCTGCGGTGATGGCGGCCTCGTTCAGCAATTCCGGCAGCACAATGCCCTGTGGCGCACCAGGGCCATACACTGCGTTGAACGGAATGCCGTAGCGGTTATTGTTTTTCAGGAAATCCGCAATCACTTCATCGCGATTCGTCCAGTCACCCTGCATCGCCACTACATCGGAAGCAGATAGCTGCTGTGTGACTTCTGCGCCGTTCAGCACCAGCAGCTTATTGGCTTTGCAGGTGAGGCACCAATCGGCCGTGATATCCACAAACACCACTTTGCCTTCTGACACGAGGCGTGTGATGGAGTCAGGCTCAAAATTGACCCACACATCCGTCGAGGCATGGTTTTGTTCGACCTTGGTAAGTGTCGGCACGGCAAAAGAAACCGCAATCGCCGCCAGCATGAAGCCGTAACCGATGCCGTGTTTTTTAAGCAGTTCAACGTGCTTTGCGCCATAAAGCAATGCTACGGCCACTAGCACACTGCTGCCAATCATTAGTGCTGCGTTGAGACCAGACTGGTTCGAGATGATAAATACCAGCCACAAGGCGGTAGCAAGCAGTAGCAGCCCAAGCACGAATTTCACCTTTACCATCCACGCGCCGGGTTTTGGCATAAAGCCCACCAGTGCAGGGAAGAACACAAACAGCAGGTAAGGTGTGGCGAGGCCGATTGCCATTGCGCCAAACACGATAAAGATATCGAGCACATTTTGCGTGAAGGCAAAGCCAATGGCGGTGCCAAGCAGCGGCGCCGAGCAAGGCGTGGCGAGCAGCGTTGCAAATACGCCCGTGGCAAAATGCCCCCAATAACCATTGCCAGAGCTGGCCTGCAGCGCAGCGCCACCCAGCCATGAAGGCAAATGGATTTCATAGAGACCCATCAGGTTCGCCGCAAACAAACTGACGACGAGCAGCATGAAGGTGAGGAAAACCGGAGATTGGAATTGGAAGCCCCAGCCAACCGATGTGCCGGCTGCTTTCAGTGCTGCCACCAGTGCGGCCAGCAGCATGAAGGAAACAAAAATACCCGCCGCGCTGCTTAAGAAGCTGGTGCGGATTTTTTTGGACTGGCTAGCACTGTGCTTCATGACGCTTAGAATTTTCAGCGACAGTACCGGCAGCACGCAGGGCATGATGTTAAGGATAAGCCCGCCCAAGTAAGCCATGAGCAGAATGAATAGGTACGAAACAGGCACTGGGGCGGGTGCTTCCGCGGCCGCCACAGGTGCAGGCATATCAATCGGTGCGCCTTCTGCTTTGGTTTGCAGCTCCACAGCTTGCTCGCCATTGACTAAGGTGAGCGTAAGAGATTGTTTGCCCATCGGCGCAACTTCGCCATTGGTCTCATAGGTAGAGAGGAACTCCACCGTTTTACCATCCGCACCCAGTGTGATTTGTGGGCGGGGGAATCGATAATGAGAATCACTTTCAATATAGACGTCTGGCGTTTTAAAGCCGTTTTCGGCGGAGGCGGTGATCTTTAAGGTGCCTTTTTCCGGTGTTCCCTCTACAAAACTCACACTTTCGATTTTGAGGCCCTTCGTGCCATTTTCTGCTGGCACTTTGGCAAGGAACTGATCAATCAGCGCTTGGGCGTCCGCGTCGCTTTTGCCAGCGGGTACGGCAACTGTTAGGTTCTGCTTTTCAAACAGGCAGAGTTCTTTGCAAATCGCAAAATTAAGGGCGACGCTCACGTTCACCGTATCGGCTTTATTTTTGATAAGGGCCTTATAGGGCTGCACGTAAGCATGCTTATAGGCATAGGCTTCGATTGTTTCATACTCCACATAGCGCGTGGGTGCTGGCCAGAAGACTTGCGGTGCTTCAATGTTGGTGGATTGTTCCCACTCTGCTTTTATCGGTAGGCCGCCATCACCCGGTGTGCGCCAATACACTTTCCAGCCATCCTGCATTTCAATATGCACGCCCATCCATAATGCGTGCTGCTCGCCAGATTTTTCCACATTACCGGTAACGAGGCGAATACGATAATTCTCTCCTTGTGCCCATTCGCTGGTGGCGGCCTGTGACTGTTCCGTAGGCAGCAATAAAGCAAGAAGCAGCAAAAGAAGGGAAAATAGGCGCGCCATAGGGTCAATCCATCGGTAGGGGTTCAGGCTCTAAGGATACTGCAAAATGAATGGCGAGGGAAAAACAAAAAAGGGAAACAGTGTTTTACTGTTTCCCTTTTTTGTTGAAAGCGATTGCTAACTCAAGTTTAGCCAGCAGCTTCGGCTTTCTTTTTGCGGCTACCAGATTCCTCTGTCACGCTGTCTTCCGGCAGGGCAGGAGGTTCCTGATTTGCGTTTGCAGCTTTTGCGCGATCCAAGGCCAGCTTTTTATCGCGTGCCAGTGCTTCTTTGCGCACCGAGCTCATGTAAGCACCCGTACCAGCTGGTATCAGGCGGCCCACAATCACGTTTTCTTTCAAGCCTTTTAAGGAGTCGCGGCGGCCAGAAACAGCGGATTCGGTCAGAACACGCGTGGTTTCTTGGAACGAAGCAGCAGAGATGAAGGACTTGGTTTGCAGCGACGCCTTCGTGATACCTTGCAGTACCGGCGATGCTACAGCACCTTTGTAATTTTCCTTCGATGCTTTGTCGTTGATAGCCTCGAACTCATCCCTGTCAATCTGTTCACCAGCGAGCAGGGTGGTTTCGCCGCCATCCGTGACTTCAACTTTCTGCATCATCTGGCGAACAATCACCTCGATGTGTTTATCGTTGATGGTCACGCCTTGCAGACGGTACACTGCCTGAATTTCATCCACCAGATAGTTGGCGAGCGCTTCCACGCCCATCACCTTCAAAATGTCGTGAGGCACTGGGTTACCATCCATCAGGAGGTCGCCCTTCTTCACGTAATCCCCCTCATTGACCGTCAGGTGCTTACCCTTCGGTACCATGTATTCAATGGGGTTCTGGCTGGCATCGCTTGGGCGGATAATCAGGCGGACTTTGTTCTTATAGTCCTTGCCGAATTCCACCGTACCTTCGATCTCGCTGATAATGGCGTGATCTTTCGGTTTGCGTGCTTCGAACAGTTCGGCCACACGTGGCAGACCGCCCGTGATGTCGCGCGTTTTGGTCGATTCCCTCGGGATACGAGCCAGCACGTCACCCGCATGCACTTCGTCACCATCCTGCACGTTCAAGATAGCGCCGATTGGCAGGAAGTAACGAGCCTCAAGACCATTGGCGAGGCGCATCAGGTTGCCGTCTTTGTCGCGCAGGGTCACGCGGGGGCGCAGTTCTGCACCGCTACGCTGCTGCTTCCAGTCAATAATGACTTTGTTCGACAGACCCGTGGTTTCGTCCATTTCCTCTTTCATGGAAAGGCCGTCCGTCATGTCGCGGTACACCGCAAAGCCGGAACGTTCCGTGATGATCGGAATGGTGTACGGATCCCATTCGGCAATACGCTGGCCTTTGGTGACCTTATCGCCATCGTCGATTGGCATACGTGCGCCGTATGGCACTTTGAAGCGGGCCTTTTCCTGACCTTTTTCAAGAATGACCAGTTCGCAGTTACGGCTCATGACCACTTTACGGCCCTGGCTGTCGTTCACGATGTTACGGTTGATGAGCTGCACGACACCATCATGCGTGGCTTCCACGCTCGACTGTTCAGCTCCACGCTGCGCGGCACCACCAATGTGGAACGTACGCATCGTCAGCTGTGTGCCTGGTTCGCCGATGGACTGTGCGGCGATAACACCGACGGCTTCACCGTTATTTACCAGTTCACCGCTGGCAAGGTCGCGACCATAGCATTTTGCGCACACACCTTCTTCGCTTTCGCAGGTGATGACAGAGCGCACGAGCACGGATTCAATACCGGCTGCATCAATACGTTCTACCACACGTTCATCGAACAGTTCAGCAGCCTTCACCACAACTTCATCGGTGGTGGGGTGCTTCACGTCGATGGCAGCGCAACGACCCAGAAGGTTGTCGGCCAGCGATACGATTTCTTCACCGTCCTGAATCACAGCGCGCTGCACCAGACCGTTTTTGGTGCCGCAATCAGGCTGCGTAATGATGCAGTCCTGCGCTACGTCAACCAAGCGGCGCGTCAGGTAACCGGAGTTGGCGGTTTTAAGCGCCGTATCGGCCAGACCCTTACGGGCACCGTGCGTGGAGTTAAAGTACTCAAGCACCGTCAGACCTTCTTTGAAGTTCGAAATAATCGGTGTTTCGATGATTTCGCCTGAAGGTTTCGCCATCAGACCGCGCATACCAGCAAGCTGTTTCAGCTGAGCAGCCGAACCACGCGCACCAGAGTGTGCCATCATGTAAATGGAGTTAATGCCAGCAGCGCCTTTTTTCGCTTCGCCCTTTTCCGTGATTGCACCGGAAATGACTTTCATCATGTCCCCTGCAACGCGGTCGGTACATTGCGACCAAGCGTCCACCACTTTGTTGTAGCGTTCGCCGTTCGTGATAAGGCCTTCGGCATATTGCTTTTCAAACTGCTTCACTTCCTTCAGTGTCTGTTTGATATGCTCTTCTTTTGACTTCGGAATCACCATGTCAGATTTGCCGAAGGAGATACCGGCACGGCAAGCGTGCGAGAAGCCCAGTGCCATCAGACGATCAGCAAAAATCACGCTGCTCTTCTGACCGCAATGGCGGTACACCACGTCAATCAGCTTGGAGACTTCTTTTTTCGTCAGTAATTTGTTGACGACTTCAAAGCCAAGGTTCGGGTGGCGTGGCAGCAGCTCAGACACGAGCATACGACCCGGTGTGGACTCAACGCGAATGACTTTCGGGTTGTTGTCTTTGTCTACCGTGTTGTAGCGGCATTTGATTTTGCTGTGCAGCGTCACGGATTTTGCTTCCAGCGCCTGCTTCACTTCAGCAACGCTGCTGAAGGCCATGCCTTCGCCTGGCTCACCTGCGATTTCCATCGACAGGTAGTACAGACCCAGCACGATGTCCTGCGTTGGTACGATAATCGGCTTACCGTTAGCAGGAGACAGAATGTTGTTGGAAGACATCATGAGCACGCGTGCTTCCAGCTGTGATTCGATGGACAGCGGCACGTGAACAGCCATCTGGTCACCGTCAAAGTCAGCGTTGAATGCGGTGCAGACCAACGGGTGCAGGCGGATTGCCTTACCTTCAATCAGCACAGGTTCGAATGCTTGGATACCAAGGCGGTGCAGCGTTGGTGCGCGGTTCAGCAGCACAGGGTGTTCCTTAATCACTTCAGAAAGGATATCCCACACTTCTGGGCGCTCGGATTCCACCATTTTCTTTGCAACTTTAATGGTAGAGGCCTGACCGTACAGTTCCAGCTTGGCGTAAATGAATGGTTTAAACAGTTCGAGTGCCATTTTCTTTGGCAGACCGCACTGGTGCAGCTTCAGCTCAGGGCCCACCACAATCACGGAGCGACCGGAGTAGTCCACGCGTTTGCCGAGCAGGTTCTGACGGAAACGACCCTGTTTCCCTTTCAGCATGTCAGCCAGTGATTTAAACGGACGCTTGTTGGCGTCTTTAATCACGCGGCCACGGCGACCGTTATCAAACAGTGCGTCCACGGCTTCCTGCAACATACGTTTTTCGTTGCGGATGATGATGTCCGGCGCACGCAGCTCAAGCAGGCGCTTCAAGCGGTTGTTACGGTTGATGACGCGGCGGTACAAATCGTTCAAGTCCGACGTCGCAAAGCGGCCGCCATCCAGCGGTACCAGCGGGCGAAGGTCTGGTGGAATGACTGGCACAACATCCAGCACCATCCATTCCGGCTTGTTGCCGGAATCAAGCAGGCTTTCCACCAGTTTCAGGCGTTTCACCAGCTTTTTGCGCTTGGCTTCAGAGGTGTTGTCCACCAGATCAGCACGCAGCGTTTGCTTTTCTTCTTCGAGGTTTAGGCCGGCGAGAAGGAATTTGATGGCTTCCGCACCAATCATGGCTGTGAAAGCGTCTTCACCGAACTCTTCCTGTGCTTTGGCATATTCTTCTTCGTTCAGCAATTGCTGAGGGCTTAAGGTCGTAAGACCCGGTTCCGTCACGCAGAAGCTTTCGAAGTACAGAATCTTTTCCAGATCCTTCAGCGCCATATCAAGGAGCAGGCCGATACGCGAGGGCAGGGACTTGAAGAACCAGATGTGCACCACCGGAGAGGCCAGCTCAATGTGACCCATGCGTTCACGACGCACTTTTGAGGTTGTTACTTCCACGCCGCATTTTTCGCAGATGATGCCGCGATATTTCATGCGCTTGTATTTACCGCACAGGCATTCGTAATCCTTAATCGGACCAAAAATGCGTGCGCAGAAAAGACCATCGCGCTCTGGCTTGAACGTGCGATAGTTGATGGTTTCAGGCTTCTTTACTTCACCGAAGGACCAGGAGCGAATTTTCTCCGGGCTGGCAACCGAAATGCGGATTTCATCGAAATCCTGCGAAGGCTGCACCTGGCCGAAGAAATTCATCACGGCTGTTGACTGCTGGCTCATACGTATCTCCTTAAAATCACTCAATAATGCGTTTTATATCGAAAGTCGGTTGCTTGGCTTACTCTTCGTTCCGAGCCAATTCAACGTTCAGGCACAGAGAGCGAAGCTCTTTGATCATCACGTTGAAGGATTCCGGAATGCCCGACTCAAACGTATGGTCACCTTTCACGATGGACTCATACACTTTTGTACGACCAGCAACGTCATCCGACTTAACGGTAAGGATTTCCTGCAAGGTGTATGCAGCGCCATAAGCCTGCAGTGCCCAGCATTCCATTTCCCCGAAGCGCTGACCACCAAAGTGGGACTTACCACCCAGCGGCTGCTGCGTCACCAAGCTATACGGCCCGATGGAGCGTGCGTGGATTTTATCATCCACCAAGTGGTGTAGCTTCAGGATATAGATGTAACCAACGGTCACAGGCCTGTCGAACTGCTCACCCGTACGGCCGTCAGACAAGAACTCCTGACCACTGCTATCCAGCCCTGCGGCTTTCAGCATGGTATTGATGTCCTCTTCTTTGGCACCGTCGAACACCGGCGTTGCCACCGGCACACCGTTCGAAAGGTTGCGGGAAAGCTCTCTGAGGTCATCGTCATTCATTGCCTTCACTTCTTTGGCAACGTCTTTGTCCCCATACACTTCCAGCAGCTTTTCTTTCAGCTTGTCGCTGCTCGCTGCGTTATCCAGCAGCTCGCGGATTTGGCGGCCAATATTGTGCGATGCCCAGCCGAGCGTGGTTTCCAGAATCTGACCCACGTTCATACGCGAAGGCACACCCAGCGGGTTTAGCACCACGTCAACATGTGTACCATCAGCGCGGTATGGCATGTCTTCAATCGGGCAAATGCGTGACACCACACCTTTGTTACCGTGACGACCGGCCATTTTGTCACCAGGCTGTAGTTTGCGTTTTACGGCAACGAACACTTTCACCATTTTAAGAGCACCGGATGGCAAATCATCGCCACCTTGCAGTTTTTCAATTTTATCCTGCAGGCGTTCATCCAGACCCTTGTTAATGGCATCGAGTTCTTTCTTCAGCGTTTCAAGCTCATCCATTGCGGATTCGTTCTTGAGGCCAATCTGCCACCACTTGGATTTTGGCAGTTTATCCAGAATCTCTTTGGTGATTTTTGTGCCTTTTTTGACGCTTTCCGGACCGCTTGCAGCTTCCTTGCCTTGCAGCAGGTCGCGCAGCTGTTCGTAAATGTGGCCGGACAGAATCGTGAACTCGTCGTTACGGTCTTTGGTCAGGCGTTCGATTTCCTGACGTTCAATCGCAAGGGCGCGTTCGTCTTTTTCGATACCGCGGCGGTTGAAAATACGGACTTCCACTACCGTGCCGCTTACACCTGGCGGAACGCGCAAGGATGAATCGCGGACGTCAGCGGCCTTTTCACCGAAGATGGCGCGCAGCAGTTTTTCTTCCGGCGTCATCGGCGATTCGCTCTTTGGCGTCACCTTACCCACCAGAATGTCGCCGGCTTTCACGTCGGCGCCAATGTGCACGATACCCACTTCGTCAAGCTGACGCAGGGCTTCCTCACCTACGTTCGGAATGTCGCGCGTGATATCTTCGGGTCCAAGTTTCGTGTCGCGGGCAACGATTTCAAATTCCTCAATGTGAATCGAGGTGAAAACGTCATCCTTCACGATGCGCTCAGAAATAAGGATAGAATCTTCGAAGTTATAACCATTCCATGGCATGAAGGCCACGAGCACGTTGCGGCCCAGCGCGAGTTCGCCAAGATCCGTGGAAGGACCGTCAGCAATCACGTCACCGGCTTTAATGCGGTCACCTACTTTGACCAGCGGGCGCTGGGTGATGCAGGTGTTCTGGTTCGAACGCTGGAACTTCAGCAGGTTGTAAATATTTACACCCACCGCCTTGTTCTCATCTTTCGCATCCGTCGCGCGCACAACCACGCGGGTTGCATCCACGCTGTCAACGATACCGCTGCGTTTTGCAACAACGGTGGCGCCAGAGTCACGTGCAACGACCTCTTCCATGCCGGTGCCGACCAGCGGCGCTTCAGCGCGCACCAACGGTACGGCCTGACGTTGCATGTTCGAGCCCATCAATGCGCGGTTCGCGTCGTCGTTTTCAAGGAACGGAATCAGCGCGGCAGCCACAGAAACAACCTGCTTCGGCGATACGTCGATGAAATCGATTTCCGTCGGTGCGGCCATCACGAAGTCGCCTTTTTTACGGCAGCTGACGAGGTCGGAAGAGAATTTACCATTCCCGTCCAGCCCGGCATTTGCCTGAGCGATGGTGTATTTGCCTTCTTCAATGGCGGAGAGGTACAGCACTTCGTCTGTCACTTTGCCATCTGCTACTTTACGGTATGGGCTTTCGATAAAGCCATACTTGTTTACGCGGGCATAGGTTGCAAGGCTGTTGATCAGACCGATGTTCGGGCCTTCCGGCGTTTCAATCGGGCAGATACGGCCATAATGGGTTGGGTGTACGTCACGCACTTCAAAGCCAGCGCGGTCGCGGGTCAAGCCACCAGGTCCAAGGGCGGAAAGACGACGCTTATGCGTGATTTCCGACAGCGGGTTGGTTTGATCCATGAACTGAGAAAGCTGTGAAGAACCGAAGAACTCACGCACTACAGCCGCCAGCGGCTTAGCGTTGATAAGGTCATGCGGCATCACCGTGTCGATTTCCACTGAGCTCATGCGCTCGATGATAGCACGTTCCATGCGCAGCAGACCGATACGGAACTGATTTTCCATCAGTTCGCCGACCGAACGCACACGGCGGTTGCCGAGGTGATCGATATCGTCGATTTCGCCGTTGCCATCGCGCAGCGTGATGAGCATCTTCGTGATGCCAATCAGGTCTTCCTTCGCGAGGACGCGGAGGTTTTCATCAAACTTCAGGCCAAGGCGGGCGTTCATTTTCATGCGGCCCACATCGGAAAGGTCGTAGCGCTCTTCTTCAAAGAACAAGCCTTTGAACAGCGCGTCTGCAGCATCCACTGTTGGCGGTTCACCTGGGCGCATCACTTTGTAGATATCAATCAGCGCTTCTTCACGCGTCGAGTTTTTGTCTGCGGCAAGGCTGAGCAGCAGGTAGTGACCCGTACTTTCTGTGTCGAGTACGGCGATTTCTTTCAGGCCTTCGGCATCAATGGCAACCAGTGCGCCACTGCTGAGGAGGTCCCCTGCTTTTGCCAGCACTTCACCGTCTTTGCTGATGATGTCTTTGGCGCTGTAGTAAGCCGTCAGCTGTTCGTCGGTCAGGAGTACTTCCTTCACGCCGTCTTCTTTCAGCTTCTTCACGACGCGCGGCGTCATTTTTGTGCCGGCTTCAGCAACAACCTTACCGGTTTTTGCATCCACAAGGTCGCGCATCAGACGAATACCTTTGAACTTTTCGCCATCGAAGTCGGTTGACCAGCCTTTTTTGGCTTTCTTCACCGTCATGTTGTTATAGAAGGTGTTGAGGATTTCCTGTGTGCTGAAACCAAGCGCGCGGAACAGCGAGGAAACATGCATTTTGCGGCGGCGGTCGATACGGAAATAGATGTTGTCCTTCGCATCAAATTCGAAGTCCAGCCATGAGCCGCGGTAAGGAATGATACGTGCGGAATAGAGGTACTTGCCGGAGCTGTGGGTTTTGCCCTGATCATGGTCGAAGAACACGCCCGGAGAGCGGTGCATCTGCGATACAATCACACGTTCCGTGCCGTTAATCACGAACGTGCCGTGTTTGGTCATCAGCGGAATGTCGCCGAGGTATACTTCTTGCTCTTTAATGCCTTTGATTTCGCGGGCGCCAGTGTCTTCATACACGGTCCACACAATCAGGCGCAGGGTTGCGCGCAGCGGAGCGGCGAAGGTCAGGTCGCGCTGAATGCACTCTTCCACGTCATATTTCGGTTTATCGAACTCGTATTTTACGAATTCGAGCGTGGAGGTTTCAGAGAAATCGTTAATCGGGAAAATGGATTTGAAAACGCCATGCAGGCCGGTATCGGTGCGTTTTTCAGCAGGCAGTTCAATCTGCAAGAATGTGTCGTAAGAGTTTTTCTGCACTTCGATGAGGTTAGGCATCGAGAAGGAAGACTGAATCTTCCCAAAGTTTTTACGGATGCGTTTACGTGAAGTGAAAGAATATGCCATGAAACCGACCTATAACTAAAAGATGTTACCGCTAACCCGCAGCACGGGCACATGAGGGAGTGGATGTGCCATACCAGTATTCTGACAAGCAAGAGAAGGGCGCAGGAAAACCGCGCCCTTCTTACTTGTTCATGCCCGAAGGCAAACCAACTACTTCAGCTCGACAGTTGCGCCTGCGGCTTCCAGCTGAGCTTTGAATTTCTGGGCTTCGTCTTTTTTGACGCCCTGCTTCAGCGGTTGTGGTTTTGCATCAGCACCGTCTACCAGGTCTTTGGCTTCTTTCAGGCCCAGACCCGTGATAGCACGGACTTCTTTGATGACGTTAATTTTTTTGTCGCCGGCTTTCGCGAGCACGAGATCAAACTCGGTCTTTTCAGCAGCGGCAGCAGCCGGAGCAGCAGCGGCTGCAACAGCAACCGGAGCAGCGGCAGAAACGCCCCATTTTTCTTCCAGAAGTTTGGAAAGTTCAGCAGCTTCCAGTACAGACAGTACGGAAAGATCATCAACGATTTTAGCAAGATTCGCAGCCATGGTTCTTATCCCCTATTTTAAAAAAAGTATTAAAGTTAAAAGTTAAAATTACTCACTCTTTGACGCTTTCGCAGAAAGCACCCGCGCAACTTGACCACCTGGTGCCTGCAGCAGGCAAACAAGTCGCGTTGCGGGAGTGTTGATCAGGGCAAGCAGTTTCGCCCTTGATTCATCCAGAGACGGCAGAGACGCAAGATTTCTAACACCTGCTTCATCCAGCACAGACTCATTCATTGAGCCGCCCAGAATCACCACCTTCTCATTATTCTTTGCAAATTCTGCGATGACTTTTGCAACAGCAATTTCATCTTTAGAGTAAGCAATCGCCGTCGGGCCTTTCAACAAAGACACGATGCCAGCAAAACGAGAGCCTTCCACCGCCAGCTTTGCGAGGCGGTTTTTGGTAACTTTCATGCCCACGCCGTTTTCACGCGCTTTTTTACGCAGGTTGGTGATTTCACCCACCGTCATGCCGCGGTAATGCAGCAGCACCACAGTGTGGGCTTCATCCAGCCGGGTCTTCAAATCAGTGACGGCTTCTTTTTTCTCTACGCGGTTCACGGCTTTTCTCCTTTATTTCATCCAATTACAGGGACGCAACATCCACTTTAATGCCAGGGCCCATGGTGGAGCTGAGCGTTACCTTTTTCAGGTAAATGCCCTTCACACCCGAAGGCTTTGCAACGTTAACGGCATCCAGAAGTGCCTTAATGTTTTCTTCCAGTGCTTTATCCGTAAAACTGATTTTGCCAATGCCTGCGTGTACAACAGCGCCTTTGTCGATGCGGAACTCAACCTGACCGCTTTTAGCGTTTTTCACAGCCGTTGCAACATCAGGCGTTACCGTACCCAGCTTTGGGTTTGGCATCAGGCCTTTAGGGCCGAGCACTTTTGCCACCTTACCCACCAGCGCCATCATGTCAGGCGTAGCAATGCAGCGGTCGAAATTGATTTCACCCTTATTAATCTGTTCAACCAGATCTTCCGCACCAACGATATCAGCACCGGCTTTTTTCGCATCAGCAGCTTTCTGGTCTTTTGCAAACACGGCCACGCGGATTTTCTTACCCGTACCGTTTGGCATCACAACCGTGCCACGCACGTTCTGATCAGAGTTACGTGCGTCCACACCCAGATTCACGGCAACGTCGAGCGTTTCGTCAAACTTGGTTTTTGGCAGGCTCTTCAGCGTTTTGATAGCATCCTGCAGCGAATATGCTTTTTCACGGTCTACCAATTTTAAGGAAGCCGTAAGGCGTTTGCCGAGCTTTGGCGCGCCTTTGGTTTTAGCAGATTCCTGTTTTTTCTTCGTCGCCATTGTTTTACTCCACTACCTGAATGCCCATAGAACGCGCAGAACCCTTCAGCATGCTGACGGCGGCTGCGACATCATTGGCGTTCATATCAACCATTTTTACTTTGGCAATTTCTTCCAACTGCTTCACGGTTACTTTCCCCACGGTATTTGTGCCTGGGGTTTTGGAACCAGCAGAAAGCTTTGCTGCCTGCATCACCAGATAAGAGGCAGGTGCCACTTTGGTGATGAATTCAAACGTACGGTCTTCATACGCCGTAATAACGACAGGCACCGGGCCTTTCTGTTCCTTCGTACGATCGTTGAAGGATTTGCAGAATTCCATAATGTTCAGGCCGGCCTGACCGAGCGCAGGACCCACTGGCGGAGAAGGATTCGCCTTACCTGCTTCAATCTGGAGCTTAATGACTGCTTTAATTTTCTTGGCCATAACTCAACTCACATCTTTTCTACTTGTGTAAATTCCAGTTCTACCGGAGTAGCCCTGCCGAAAATGGAAACAGCCACTTTCAGTTTCTGTTTTTCTTCGTCCATTTCTTCTACAACGCCTACGAAAGAGTCGAACGGACCGTCGACCACTTTCACCGTTTCGCCGATGTCGAAGGTCACGCCACGTTTGGTGGTCTGCACGCCTTCTTCCATCTGCTTGAAGATGCTCTCGGCTTCCTTTTCGGAAATAGCCTGCGGTTTATTGCCGCTGCCACCGAGAAAACCTGTCACCTTCGGAATGCTCTTCACCAGATGCCACGTTTCGTCATTGAGCTCCATTTTCACCAGCACATAGCCAGGGAAGAACTTACGCTCGGCATTCACCTTCTTGCCTTTTTTTACTTCCACCACGCCTTCAGTCGGCACCACCACTTTTTCAAAGCGGTCGGTCATGTTCTTTTTCCCTGCTTGCTCTTCAATGGCTGCTGCCACCTTTTTTTCGCAACCAGAGTGCGTGTGTACTATATACCAGCGGCTCGCCATAGCCATAACTTCACCCAAAAATTAAAATCCTAAAATGGTCTGAACAGCGCCTGAAATTATCCAGTCAAGGACCAGAAAAAAAACAGATGCCACCGCAACCATCAACAACACCATTAAGAAAGAAACACCAGTTTCGCGACGGCTCGGCCAAGTCACCCGTGAGGCTTCCTGACGAACCTGTTTGGCAAATTTTGCCGGCGAAACCGCCATATGTTATTCCCTTCTTAAAATGGCAGGAGCGAGGGGACTCGAACCCATAACCCCCGGTTTTGGAGACCGGTGCTCTACCAATTGAGCTACGCTCCTAAACTCTTCGCCCCTTATTTCACCGGCCGCTTTACCCGAAGGCAAAACAGCCGGCGCATTAAAAGCAAGCTAATGCTTACTTAATAATCTTAGCTACGACACCCGCGCCGACGGTCCTGCCGCCTTCA
>CAYXPR010000022.1:0-25287 GCA_964467255.1 uncultured Rickettsiales bacterium
AGCTAAAAGCAATTCTGGCGCTGGGCGGCGATGGTTTTATGCTACATGTGCTGCATAATTTCATGGATAGCAATATCCCGATTTACGGCATGAACTGCGGCACGGTCGGCTTTTTGATGAACGCCTACCGTGAAGAAGATTTATTCGAGCGCATCAAGGCGGCCAAACCAAGTGCCATTCACCCCCTGCGCATGACCGCCACCACCACCGAAGGTGAAACCGAAACACGCTGGGCGGTAAACGAAGTGTCGCTCGTGCGCAGCACTGCACAGGCCGCGCATATCCGCATCAGCATCGATGGCGCCGTGCGGATGGAAGAAATGATTGCCGATGGCGTGCTGATTGCCACGCCAGCTGGTTCTTCGGCGTACAACGTCTCCGTCGGCGGGCCGATTATTCCGATTCGCACTGAAATTATTGCGCTCACGCCCATCAGCCCATTCCGCCCGCGTCGCTGGCGTGGGGCGTTGCTACCAGACCGCGCGGCGATTCGCTTCGATGTGCTCGATTCCAAAAAACGCCCCGTCAGTGCAGTGGCCGACTTTCAGCGCGTGAAAAATGTCGCGTCGGTGGAAGTGGTGCGCGATAAATCGCGCATGGTCTCGCTGCTCTTTGACCCCGGCCACAGCCTTGAAGACCGCCTCATCAAGGAACAATTCTTAAGTTAAGTTGGGATACTAAAAATCCACGCACTTGCCGCCGCGTTCCCAATCGCCAAAGCGTGTGGGTTCTTTGCCCTTAGGGCCGCCCACTTCTTTTTGTGGTGTTGGTTTTATTTCGGGCGCGGGTTTCTGATTTTCTTTTTCGGACTTCGGCATGGTGTTACGCAAGCCCCATTTCCTGTTCCACAAGGCCAATCAGCATATGCAGCGCCAGCATATGCACTTCCTGCACGCGCGCCGTCTCAAGGCTCGGCACCACCAGCGTAAGGTCTGCTTTGCCCTTGGCGGCTTCGCCACGCGCACCCGTCATCAGCACCGTATACATGCCGATTTTTTTTGCGGCCTTAAATGCTTCCAGCACATTCTCGCTGGTGCCGGAGGTCGAAAGACCAATCAGAATATCATCTGCTCTGCCGTGGGCTTCCACCTGCCGTGCAAACACATGCTGATAGCCATAATCATTCCCCACCGCCGTTAAAATACCGGGGTCTGAAGTGAGCGCGAGCGCGCGGAGCGCCTTGCGGTCTTTAATGAAGCGGCCCACGAATTCGCCGGCAATGTGCATCGCGTCGCACGCGCTGCCACCATTACCGCAGAATAAAATTTTGCCATCCGCCATTAACCGTCCAGCGATTTTTTCCGTCAGTGTCAAGAGGTCGCTTTCATGCGCAGCGAAAAAACCATCCGCTGCTTCTTTATGCGCGGTCAGTTGTTTGGCAATCGCGGGAATTTTCATGGCTTACTTCCCCCGAAGGGCGGCGATGCTGGCAGCGTAATCCTTATGGCTGAACACGGCCGTACCGGCCACCAGCACATTGGCACCGGCTTCAATAATTTCTGCTGCGTTTTTGCTGCTGATGCCGCCATCCACCTCAAGGTCGATATCTTTGCCGGTGTCATCAATCATGAAACGCAGCTCGCGGATTTTATCGAGCGCGGATGGAATAAAACTCTGCCCGCCGAAGCCGGGGTTCACGCTCATCACCAGTACCAAGTCTAAATCTGGCAGAATGTAATCCAGTATGTCCGGCGGGGTAGAGGGCACAATCGAAACACCCGCTTTTTTTCCGAGGCTTTTAATATGCTGTATCAGGCGGTGCAAATGGTTCGTCGCTTCTGCGTGCACGGTGATAATGTCGGCGCCGGCTTTGGCGAATTCTTCAATGAACGGTTCGGGTGGCTCAATCATTAAATGCACATCGAGCGGCAACTTCGTGTGCGGGCGAATGGCGTTCACCACGCAGGGGCCGATGGTCAGGTTCGGCACGAAATGCCCATCCATCACATCCACGTGCACATAGTCGGCGCCGGCTTTGGTGATAGCCGCCACCTCCTCACCCAAACGGGCGAAGTCGGCGGAAAGAATGGATGGGGCGATTTTAACTTTACGAGCGCTCATATCAGTGTCGTAGCAAGTCTGGTGCGGGGATGCAAGCACTGGCTTTACCCACCCATTACAAAATTTTACTTGTGGTTGTGTTTCTTATTCACCATATTACCTATGGTTGTATCAAGATGGAGCGCCGATTTTACATGTTATACCATATGTTAATTGTAGAAGACGATCCCGCGCAGGCGCAGATGCTGGCGGCCCTGCTCAAAGGCAACTTTTCTGCCGAGGTAGAAATAGAACCAAGCGCATCGTCTGCCATTCTTCGTTTGGAGGATGCAAAAAAAACCCGTCCGGATATTGTGCTGCTCGATTTACGGTTGCAGGAAATGAGCGGGTTTGACGTGCTGCGCAAAATCACGCCGCTGCTTCCTGAGCTCCCCGTGATTCTTCTTACCGCCTATGGCGATGTCGGCAGTGCGGTGCAGGCCTTAAAACTCGGCGCGGTGGATTTTATCCAGAAGCAGGAGCCGAAAGAACGCATCCTCACTGCCATCCGTAATGCGCTGGAAGCAGCGCATTTACGCAAGGAAGTGCGACGCCTTTTGGCGGGCCACGGCAATGGGGATGGCTTTGCTGAAATTCTCGGCACCTCTCCGGCGTTGCAGCGTTCGCTGGCGCTGGCACGCAAGGCGGCGCAGTCGGATATCACCGTACTCTTGCGCGGGGAAAGCGGTGTGGGGAAAGAGCGTTTTGCGCGCGCCATTCACACCGAAAGCGACCGGAGGAGCCAGAATTTCATTGCGGTCAATTGTGGGGCGCTGCCGGAAAATCTAGTGGAAAGCACGTTGTTCGGGCATGAAAAGGGTGCATTCACCGGCGCAGTGAACAGCAGCGTCGGCAAGTTCCGTGCCGCAGAAGGCGGCACGATTTTTCTCGATGAAATTTCGGAGCTCTCTTTGCCCGCACAAACCAAATTACTGCGCGTGTTGCAGGAAAAAGAAATTGAGCCCGTAGGTGCCAGCAAACCCGTTAACGTTGATGTGCGGGTGATTGCCGCCAGCAACCGCGATTTAAAAGAGGCGGTGGCGCAGAAACGCTTCCGTGAAGATTTATATTATCGCCTCACCGCCTTTCCCATCACGCTGCCAACCTTAAAAGAACGTGGCGCGGAAGACATTCTCCTGCTCGCGCACCATTTTCTAAAATGCAGCGTGGCACAAGAACATTCCGTCGTGGTGGGATTCACGCCTTCTTCTAAAAATTTGCTGAAAGCATATGGTTGGCCGGGCAATATCCGCCAGCTTGAAAACAGCATCCGGCGCGCGGTGCTGCTGTGCGATGATACCATGCTGGATGTCGATGATTTCCCCGGACTCATGGCGCAGCCCGAAAATGCAGCAGAGCCTGCGCTGCCTCCGGCAGCAAAATCGCGTGTGGCACTCACCGGCGCGAACGGTCACTTTCGCACGCTGGCGGATATTGAAGCCGAGGTGCTCCGCGCCGCCTTGCAGCATTATAACTGGCATATTTCAGAAGCCGCGCGGCAACTCGGTGTGGGGCGCTCTACTTTGTATCGCCGCATTGAGGCGCTGGGGCTCGATGCCGAACGCCCGAAGGACACGCCGCCCCTGCAAGCGGCAATGTTCGCACAGCCCTATACGATTTGACGTTTAGTTGAAGCGGATTTTCTGGCCCGGCACATCGAGTGAGAATGCGGGGATTTCAATATCCAGCGCACGACCGTCGGTCGTCACCATCTGATACGTGCCCGCCATAATGCCGGACGTCGTCGGCAGCAACGTGCCGCTGGAATATTCAAACTGGCTTCCCGGTTTCAGCACGGGTTGTTCGCCCACCACGCCGGGGCCGCGCACTTCTTTGGTAATGCCGAACGCATCGGTGATTTTCCAATAGCGGCTGATAAGCTGCACTTCGTCCTTGCCCATATTTTCCATACGCACATTATACGCCCACGCATATTGGTTGTCGGTGGGTGATGACTGATGCTCGAGATACACCGGCTCCACCGAGATGCGGATGTCGTGCGTGGTCTTCGAATAATTATGGCTCATAAGCCCTCCCTATATGTCTTGAGCTATAGGCGTAATCGGGGTAACGTGTTCCGTGTAAGGGTTATATGGGGCTTCCGCCCATAAAAGTAAAGCCCTTACGTTAGAAAAACATTGTTGCAGGGAGCCGTCTGATGGATCGTCTTTTTTCCGTTGTTGCCGTGAATACCGTTATTTCTGCCTTCCTTTATTTTGGACTCGCCAGCCTCGAAAAGTTCGTTTTGCCAAAGTATATCAGCGGGTTAGATTTCGGCACGTGGGCCAGTCAGGCCTCGTGGGGTTCATGGACGCCCAGCGTGGCCATTCCGGTAGCCGTCACTGCATGGCGCATCAGCCCGAAGCTTGCCATCGCCTCGCTCGTAGGCATCGTTGGTATGTGGGGTGGTTTTATGATTACGGATTTCCAGCAGCCGCCGTTTATGAGCATGATTAAATCCGCTCTGCAGAGCCTACAGCAGGTATCGTAGCACACCGCCATGAACTTATTCTCACCTTCCAGTCACGTGCCACGCAATGCCATGAACGCAGATGATGCCATTATGTCGGGCCTGAACCCTGAGCAGCAGCAGGCGGTTACCACCACCGAAGGCCCGCTCTTGGTGCTGGCAGGTGCGGGCACGGGTAAAACGCGCGTGCTCACCAGCCGCATCGCACATATCTTACATCGCGGCCTCGCCTTCCCCAGCCAGATTCTTGCCGTCACCTTCACCAACAAGGCCGCGCGTGAAATGAAAGAGCGTGTGGAAAGAGCAATGGGCGCCGAGGTGCAGGGTTTATGGCTTGGCACATTCCACGCCATCGGCACTAAAATTCTGCGCCGCCATGCGGAAGTAATGGGTCTCAGGCAGGACTTCACCATCATCGACACCGACGACCAGCTGCGCGTACTAAAGCAGCTCATGGCGGAGCTCAGCATCGATGAAAAACGCTGGCCGGTGCGCGTTGTCTCCGGCGAAATTCAGCGTTACAAAGACCGCGGGCTCATGCCGGGCAGCGTGCCTGCCAGCATGGTGAGTGAAGTCGCGGGCGGTCGCATGCTTGAAGTGTATGCGGCCTATCAGGCGCGGCTTAAAAGCCTTTCAGCGGTGGATTTTGGTGACCTACTGCTCTACCCGCTGCACCTACTCAGCACCGATGCGGACATTCTTGCGCAGTATCAGCGCCGCTTTAAATATGTGCTCGTCGATGAATATCAAGACACCAACGTCGCGCAATATCTCTGGCTGCGTTTGCTCGCACAAGGCCATCACAATCTCTGCTGCGTGGGCGACGATGACCAGTCCATCTATGGCTGGCGCGGCGCGGAAGTCGGCAACATTTTAAAATTTGAAAAAGATTTTCCCGGTGCCACGGTCATAAGGCTTGAGCGCAATTACCGCTCCACAAAAGACATTCTTGCCACCGCCTCGCATCTGATTGGCTTTAACCAAGGCCGCCTCGGCAAAACACTGTGGACGGAAAATCCTGATACACAAAAAGTCAAAGTCGTGTCGCTGTGGGATGAAAAGCACGAAGCGCAATATGTCGGCGAGGAAATTGAAAATCTGCAGCGTGCGCAAAAACTGCCGCTGTCCGATGCTGCTATTTTAGTGCGCGCTGGCTTCCAGACGCGTGCATTTGAAGAAGCATTCGTATCGATGGGCATTCCATATAAAGTCGTCGGCGGTTTACGCTTCTACGAGCGCATGGAAATTCGTGATGCCATCGCCTACCTGCGCCTCACCATGCAGCCGCTAGATGATTTGGCGTTTGAGCGCATCATCAATGTGCCAAAGCGTGGCTTAGGAGAATCCACGCTGGCAGAAATTCGCAGCTTCGCGGGCGGCCGCCAGCTTTCGCTGTTGCAGGCTGTGCAGCAGATGCTGAAAGAAGGTTTACTCAAAGCCCGCGTGCGCGGCACGCTTGAAACTTTCTGCAACCAGCTCACGCTCTGGCAGCAGGCTGCCTTAAATGCCAAGCCGCACGAGCTGATGAAAAAAGTATTAGAAGAATCGAATTACCTCACCATGTGGCGGAATGAAAAAACGCCCGAGGCCGAAGGCCGCATCGAAAACATCAAAGAACTTTTCACCGCGCTCGAAGAATTTGAATCCACGGTAGAATTCCTAGAACATGTCAGCCTCGTCACCGATGCTGATAAAGTCGATGAATCCGAGATGGTGAATATCATGACGCTCCACGCCGCCAAGGGGCTGGAATTTTCCTCCGTGTTCCTCACGGGCTGGGAAGAAGGGCTGTTCCCGCATCAACGCTCGATGGACGAAAAAGGCAAAGAGGGCTTAGAAGAAGAGCGCCGCCTTGCTTATGTGGGCATCACACGCGCGAGGGCGTGGCTTACCATCACCTTTGCGGGCAATCGCCGCATTTATAATCAGTGGCAGTCTTCAATCCCCTCGCGCTTTATCGATGAATTACCGCCCGAGCACACTGAAATTGTTCGGACCGGAACGGGTTACCGTGCACCCGCCGCAGGTGGCCAGCGTCAGGTGTTTAATTCCGGTAAAATGTATGGCGCGAATAAGGCGGTTGGCACACCCGCCGCGCCTGTTGTTACGCCATCGGCCTTTGCATCCGGCACACGCGTGTTCCACCAGAAGTTTGGCTACGGCATCATCCGCAAGGCCAGCGGCGAGCACCTCACCATCGCGTTTGATAAAGCCGGCATCAAAACCGTGATGCAAGGCTACGTCGAGAAGGTGTAAGAGCCGCCAGCCAGCCGCGTACGGCTGCGCTTCATGTAAGCGTCAGCGAACGGAAGCACTATGAAAACAGAGCCGTCAGCGTGGCGCATCCGCCACCGCCCCATGTGAGGCAACGCCGAACGGAGGCAACTAAAATATTCCTACTGCGCGGTCCAGCCGCCGTCGAGTGAAAGATTCGCGCCGGTCATGGTGCGGGCGGCATCGCTGCACAGGAACACGGCGAGGGCACCGACTTCTTCCGGCGTCACGAAGCGCTGGGCGGGTTGCTTTTCTAACAGCAGTTTCAGCTCTGCATCTTTCACCGGAATTTTTTCGCGCTCGGCCATAGCATCCACTTGTTTTTGCACCAGCGGCGTCAGCACCCAGCCGGGGCAAATGGCATTCACGGTAATATTACCCTTTGCATTTTCAAGTGCGGCGGCTTTGGTGAGGCCCAGCAGGCCGTGCTTACTCGCCACGTAAGCTGATTTGTTTGCGCTCGCCACAAGCCCGTGCGCCGAAGCGATGTTGATAATGCGGCCCCAGCCTTTTTGCTTCATGCCGGGAATCGCCGCTTTCATGGCATAAAACGCAGCGGAAAGATTCAGGCGAATCAGCATTTCCCACTTGTCATCGGGGAATTCTTCCACGGGGCTCACATGCTGCATGCCCGCATTATTCACCAGCACGTCCACGCTGCCCATGGCATCCGTGGCCACTTTAATCAGGCGCTTCACGTCATCGGCCTTGCTAAGGTCCGCATCGCTGTAGGCGACCTTCACTTTATATTCTTTCTCTAAGCCGGCACGGAGTGCTTCAATCTCGTTCTTGTCGCCAAAACCGTTCAGCATCACGTTGGCGCCTTCGGCGGCGAGTGCGCGTGCAATCCCAAGGCCAATCCCACTGGTGGAGCCCGTTACGACGGCATTTTTCTTTTTCAGCATAGTATCTCCTTTTCCGCTGATTATTTTCTAGCGGGTTTTGGGGCGGGCGTCAAAGTTTCTGCGTAACTGTTTATGCGGAGGCCCAGCGCTCCACCATCTGTTGCACATCTTGCTGGCGAATGGGCTTGGACAGATAATCGTCCATGCCTGAGGCGAGGCATTTTTCCTTGTCGCCCTTCATGGCATTGGCGGTAAGCGCTATGATGGGGATGCGCGGCAAAACACCCTGCGCCTCGAGCATACGAATCTGTTTCGTGGCCTCAAACCCATCCATCTCGGGCATCTGGCAATCCATCAGCACCACATCAAATGGACGCACTTTCAACATATCCACCGCTTCCTGCCCGTTGGCCACACTAGTCACGTGGCAATTGGATTTTTTTAGAATTTGCGTGGCCACCATCTGATTCACCTGGTTGTCTTCCGCCAGTAAGACCTGAATGATTTTGTCATTCTTTTGCACGGTCTGTTTTTTGCCTTTATGCCCCTCATGTTCGCGCTGCATATCCTGCACTTGCTCCGGCGTAGCGATGGCAAGCGCCAGCGTTACGATAAAACGTGAGCCCTTGCCTTGCTCGCTTTCCACCACAATGTCACCACTCATCATGCGAGCCAATTCGCGGCTGATGGAAAGCCCGAGCCCCGTGCCGCCATATTTGCGCGTGGTGCTGGCATCGGCTTGCGAAAATTTGTGGAAAATCGCCTCCCGCTTGTTTTCCGGAATACCAATGCCGGTATCTTCTACCACTAATTCGATATGGATTCTGTTATTGTATTTAATGGGGGTAGAGAGCAGCACCTTCACATGGCCTGTATCGGTAAATTTTATCGCGTTACCAACCAAATTATATAAAATCTGCCGCACACGCCCCATGTCGCCTACCACGATAGGCAATGAAGACAGTTCGTGTTTCAGCGCAATTTTTTTCTCCTGCGCTTTCACGTCCAGAATTTCCAATACCTCCGTCACCGTGCTGGCCACATCAAAGGCAATCGACTCCATCATCAGGTTGCCGCTTTCGATTTTTGAGAAATCTAACACATCGTTTATCAGCTCAAGTAAGTTTTCCGACGATTGCAGCGCCAGCTCGGCATGGCGGCGCTGCTGAGCGTCAAGCTTGGTATCCAGCAATAAATTCGTCATACCAATCATACCGTTTAATGGGGTGCGGATTTCATGGCTCATGCTCGCAAGAAACTGGCTTTTTAGTTCTGCGGCGGCTTCCGCGCGTTTGCTGGCACTTTCGGCTTTTTCTTTGGCCTTCACCAAGTCGGCAGCCATTGCTTCCACTTCATCATGTGCTGCTTTCAGTTCAAAATTTTGCAACTCTAAAGCCTCGGAATAGGCCTTCATTTTTTCGATATAGAGTTTTTGTGTGGTGATGTCTTTGCCCACGGACTGATATTCCACCACCTCTCCACGTGCATCAAAAATGGCGCGGTCGGTCCAGCTGAGCCAGCGCAAGTCTTTGCCCTCAATAAATATGCGGTACTCCTGTGTTTGTGAGGTTTGGTCAGTGCTAAGTGCTGCCAGTGCTGAAAGCCGCTGACGAGCCGCATCCGCCGAAAGATCGAGATTGATATCTCGGCCCAGCAATTCTTTTTCCATTTTATTATAAAAGCGGCAAAATGCTTCGTTCACAAATACCAACCGGTAGTGTGTGTCATAGCGACAAATCAAATCGGTCTGGTCTTGGATAATTGCACGGTATTTTGCTTCGTTCTGAAGCAATGCATCATACATTTCTTGTTGCTCGGCGGCCTGAACTTCCAAAACTTCCAGTATTTTTTTCTGCGCACGGAAGCTCGCGCTATAGGTTAGAAAAAAACCAACGCAGGGCACAAAATAGCTGAGTAGTTTTAACCCGTGTGTTGCAACATCAACGCCGGGCACTAGAAAGAATAAGTCATCCACACCGCGCAAAATACGCGCAGACGCTTGCAGTAGGATGCTCAGAAACAAACTGGCTGTAAGAACGGAGGGGTCTGCAACAAAAATGCGCCACATGAATGGCACGCTAACAATGAATATCAGCAGTGAGGCCAGACTTAGAATCCGGCGTTCTCTTTCTGACCAGAGATACAGCTGCTTTCCAGTTCCCGTTATGGGAATCAGGTAGTAAATCATGAGTCCTAAAACCATGAGCCCAATAATCCTAAAAATTCTGGCGTTGCTCTGCGATGCTTTTTTATTCTGAAGTGCCTGAAAAATAATCGCCAACATGAACAATGCCACTATCGGGCGATTTAAGTATTCGGTTGCGTTCGCATACAGGCGGTAGTTTGCGTCAGTTGTGCTGAAAAAAAATCCGGGAATCACGATATCACTCACTTCTACGAAGCTGGTGATCACAAAGCCAAATCCAAAGAGAAGAACCACTCTCTGCGCATCCACTTTATAATGATGCCATGCAATAATTCCTGTCAGTATGCTGAGCACGGGCATACACCATTCTATGAAATCGTGAAGAGCCCCGCCATTTTGATGAATGCGCATCTCGGAATCTAGGCGCAGCAGCCCCTCTGGCATCACGCCTATTTTAGACCAGAGCACATACGCAAAAATTGGTAGAAGCGCCAGCAGGCTAAAACACACGAGTCGACGTGTTGTTACCTGAGTGCTTTCTAAAGAGGGTCGTTCCGCCCGCCGTGAAGAAAATTTGGCGGGGATTAGAGCTACACTGCAATATTCCACAAACCTTCCTTAGCCACCGATGAAAAGGTTTTTGCATACTACCATAGGTTGTGTTTTTGTAAATATTACAATTTTTGGGTGTGCGTGGCTGTGTAAGGGGTGCTACGCCTTCGCGCCGGCCGCTTTTTGCCCTGCGGCGGCTTTGGCCTTCGCTTCGGCTTCGGCCTTTTTCTTGCGCGGGTCATACGGCTCTTGCGAAGGCACAAAGGTTTTGGGCAGCAGACGCTTGGTAAAGAAGGAGTCTTTGAAATAGAAAATCTTTTTGGTTTTAATCGGCGGGCAGGCTTCCACCAGCACAATCTGTTCATCGCGCGGCAAGCCGATGACTTCCTGCGGCAACAGCAGCGCGCGCTGTGCCTCTGACACGTTTTTCGAGCGGCTCGCCGGATTCAGGTCAAGGAACACTGGCGTGTTGCGCGAAAATTGCTTCACGGTTTTATTGCCCACCAGCTTGGAAATCAGCTCGGCGGTTTGAATGTTGTTTGCCGCAAACGTCACGCGGAAGGTGGCGTTCGATAAGAATGAGTTCATGCCCGACTCTTCATAAATACCCTTTAATTGTTCGGTATCTTGAATAATCAGGAACAGACGCACTTTATACCCACGGAAATATGCGATACCGCTTTGGAATTGCTCCATTTTCCCGAGTGTCGGGAACTCGTCCATCAGGAACATCACGCCAAATTTTTCTTCCGGCAGCGGCATGTGCTTGGTCAAAATTTGTGACGCCTGCTGATAGAAAATTTGCATCAGTGGTTTCAAGCGCTCAATGTTGTCCGGCGAGAGGCCTACATAAATCGTTGTGCGTTCTTTTTTGATTTTATTAAAGTCAAAATCGCTCTTCGCCGTGGTGGCATCAATCAGCGGGTTTGCCCAAAGTTCGAGGGATGAGTTCAGGGTCGATACCACGCCAGAGCGTTCCTTATCCGCTTTTTGCAGGAACGAGGCGATGTTCATGTAGGCCACAGGGTGAATGTCCTGCCCAATCGTATCCAGCACCACCGCCATGTTATACACAAAATCGTCACTGCGCAGCGTACGCACCACTTCGCCGAAGGATTTTATCTTCTCTGGCACCGCCAGCAAATACAGCACCACACCAAGGAACAAGCTGCGCGCTTCGTTTTGCCAGAATTCTTGTTCGGGTAGCAGCAGGTTGGCAATTTTCTGCACGTCATCCACCATCTGGCCCATCTTGGGGCTTACCCAGTCAATCGGGTTATAACAGTGGCTATAGCCGGAAGGCGACGCCGCGTTCCACAGATATACTTTTTGCCCCACTTTTGCGCGCCAGCCGCTGCTCAGTTCGTAGTTTTCGAGCTTAATGTCGTGCACCACAATTGAGTCATCCCAGAACAATAGGTTCGGAATCACGAAGCCCACACCTTTACCGGAGCCGGTTGGCGCAAAGAGCAGCGCATGCTGATACCCGTCGGCAATCAAATACTTGCCCTTGAAGGTTCCCATTAGCATGCCTTTTTTGCCGCGCAAATTGGCTTTTTTTACCTCTTTTTCACCGGCCCATTTTGCCGAACCGTGCAGTGCTTCTTTCGCTTTAAACGGCCGGAAGTCAGAAAGAGGCGCGCGCAGAACAAAAACTATCACAAGACTGAAAAACAGCATGACTGAGGGCGGTATGCCAATCTGCATTACAAAAATAGAGGGAAGCTGTGCTTTATATTCCAGCCAATATTGCACAAGGGCGATATATGTCTGCGTGCCCACAAACGGGTCTTGAACCAAACCAATTTGCTCGAAACCATAAACCCAGATAACGCTTGTAGCGATGCCGAGATAGGCGCACACAACGAAAATAACCAGCAGCAAGCTGGCTATCATCAAGCGGTTTCCTAGCTCATGGCTCTCCATGCGTGGCTACGCCCCTTGTTTTTTCTTGTTCGCATAGCCGAAATACACCTCAGATACGAAGCGGCGGCCTTTTTCACCGCGTTTGAGCTGAATCACAATCTCAACCACGCTGTGAATATAGTCTTTAATTTCCTCACGGTTCATACCAAGGCCCGCCTGCATCACCATCAGCACCAGCTGCTCAAACGCCAGCGCGGGCGTATCAGCGTGCAAGGTCGCAATCGAACCGGGGTGACCGGTGTTAATGGCACGCAAGAAGCTAAACGCCTCGGCGCCGCGAAGCTCACCGACGATAATGCGGTCGGGGCGCAAACGCAGGCAGGCTTCAATCTGGTCCTGCGTGGTGACCTTCGCGCGGCCTTGTCCGCCCTTCGATACCAGCAAGTGCACGCGGTTTGGCACTTGCTCGATTTGAATTTCGCGCGCATCTTCCACCGTAATAATGCGCTCATGATTGGGTAGCGACTTCAGCATGGCATTCATAAACGTGGTCTTACCGGTGGAGGTACCACCGCTCACAATCAGATTCTTCTTTGACTGCACAGCCAGTTTCAAGAAATCTTTAATACGGCCTTCTTCCAACATCTGACGGAGCTGCACGTTTGCTGCATCTTCACGCTGTTCAATCACCGTATTTTGGAACGCCCCAAGCGCCTCATACTGGTCAAGGTCGAGCGACATCACGGTTTGTTTACGAATGGAAAATGCAATGGTTCCGTTTTCAACAGCAGGCGGATACACCACCTGCACACGATACCCGCCAGGCAGAGTGGCGGAAAGCAGTGGATGCTCTTCGCTCACCATCTGGTTTGTGGATTGGGCAATCAGCTTGGCAAGGCCGCGAAGGTGCTCAAGCCCCATATCCCGAATCGGCTCGTGATGCATATCACCACGAATTTCGACCCATGCCTCACCCGGACGGTTAATGGAAATTTCGCTGACCCCATCTTTGTCGAGCAGGGCCTTTAAAGGCCCTAGATAGGTCTCTAAAGCAGCTAGGCTCATCGGATCACCAGCGTATTCCCACCCGTAACTTCGGGCGGAAATATCACATCTTTGTTGACGAAGACTTTGAGGCGCGTGCCTTGGTCAACCGTAATCGTTGGCTTCACATTTACCAAATCACCTGTAATGGTTTTAACTGTTGAACCAAACTGATTCACCGCATCGGCCACCGCAAGGTCGGTGGGTGATCCAGAGGTGGTAACGCTGCCCGTAGCATTTTCTTTTTCACTCACACCATCTGCACCCGTTACTTCTTCCGCAGCATACGCAAATGCCACCTGCAACGTGCTTAGCAGAATCGAGTTGCTGAAAATCTCGAGATACTTGTTATCCACCTTGCCTTCCACACCCGCGCGACCAAGAAGATCCGAGCCCGGAGACGTAATAATCATATCAATCCCATCGGGACGTATCACGCGATTCCAAATAACATACACGCGGCTTTGGCCACGCTTCACGGCCGTATCATAGCTTCCAATAAGCCTAGAACCCTTGGGAATCAGAATAATTTTACCTGACTCTGCATACACATCGCGCGAAACTACCGCTCTTAAAATACCAGATAAATCGGTATTGATTGCCGTCTCAAGCACCGCATCGATAATTTTTCCCTGCGCAACCATCCGGTCTGTGTCACCCGCACGGCTCGCTTCCACCTGCTGTGCTTGCGTTTTGGGATAAGAAGATTTCTTCGTCGCCGCCGCAGCACCACCTTCCAATTCCACTCCGGTACCGCCGCCGCCGCCACCGCTACCTGCAATCATCGGAGCCTTGACACGCTGTGGTGTTGTGCCCGCCTGCTTGTTCTTATCCACGGCCGTTGGCAATGCGGCTGGCTTTGGAGGGGTTGGAACAGGAGGAAGAGGCGGCGCCACAGGCGGTGCCTTAGGTGGCTCCAACGCCAACGCCGGAAGATTTTCTGCGCGCGCAGGGGCGGGGGTGATTTGCACTTCTTGTTTTTTTTCTTCGTAGCGCTGCCCGGCCAACATGTTAAAGAGCACAACCACAGCAACGCCCACTACCACCACCAATGCAAAAATACTCTTGGTACGCCCCGCGGCGACGGCAGGTACGCCCGCGTTAATGTTTGTATTTTGGTTGGTATCAAGCGGTGGAAAATCTTCAGGCGGCGGTGGTCCGCCCTGCCCGTCACCTGCCTGATTTTTATCGTCCACCATTACTGTGCCTCTGGCTTATTGTGCTTGCTGACCCTGAGCCGCAGGTGCCACAATCAAATTATCGTTAAACACACACACCACCTGTTCGCCGCGTCGCAGCGTCAGCTGCGGCAACACACGCTCAACAATGATATATTCGCCATCCGAACGGGTAATAAGGGGTGTTTCCACACCATTCCTGTCCACAGCATAAAATGCCGGAATCGCTGCATTATTGCCAGCAAACTTGAAAAACGTAAACTGACCATCATCAAATACCTTAAGCGGGGCAACATCATTCGGTCCCGTCAGGCTGTAGTTAAAATTATACGACGCATCAATCAGGGCGCCGGACTCAAAAGAGGTTTCCTTGTCCACCGGACGCTGGCGGGCGCTGTCAAAATCCTGGTTCGGGTAGTAGAATCGAACCACATACACCACGTCCTCTTCTTTTTTGATATCGGAAGATAATTCAAACTGATAGGCGCGCTTTGTCGTCACCACGGTCAGGTTGGTTGTCACACCCTCTTTCATCGCCTTTACAAAAAGGCGGGAGCCTGCGGGGGTTACTTTCCAACCCACACCATCACCGACGGAAACTGTCTCAACTTCTTCTTTGGGGCCAAATTCAATATTCGACTGGTAGCCGTATCTACTGGTGATGCGAAACACTTCGTTTTCGCCATACACAAACGTGCGCACCCTGCTATCCGTTGCAATCGGAGTTCCTGCCGCCTGCGCGCTCACCGCACCAAACACTATCAGCGCCACACACCCTGCTATTGCGACCCATCGCTTCGTCATTTGGCCGTATCCTCATCCTTACGATAGCCGGTAACCTGGAAACCCAGTGGGTTAGTATATCTGTCTTTAAGCGACAGTTCCAGCGGGAAAAATTCGAAGTCTACCGTCAGAATGAAGTGCTTCACCCAACCGCCGTCTGAGCTGGCAGGCGCCACTTGCTCCACCTGAACACGAATCTGCGCACGCTTCGGAGCAATAAACACAATCGACTTTATCTTTACCTCGCGATAAAAGCCCGCGCCGAGCGCAACGGGGCTACCGGGTGTTTCAGGCTTAATCGATTCATAAAAACTAAAATACACGTCGCTGTTTGAAAGCAGACGCACCAAAGTGTTATAGTCATATTCATAAAACTCTGCGCGGAAACCTTCGCGCGCCATAACATACTGGTTGAGGAAATACCTGATAAGCATTTCGTCACCCGTGTACTTTAAAATGGAGTCTGTTTCCACCAGCGCGGTCACGCCCGTGCGGTCTTCCACCTCAATCACATACGGTTCGAATGTTTTACTGTCTGCGATACGCGACACCGCGAAGGTCGTAACACCAAGGCCCGCAAGCGCGATAATGGTAACCACCGCCAAAACGTTACGCTGTACCACCACGAACTGATACCGATCGGCATACCAGTTCTTGGCTTCCTCCAGCGCACCCGCGCCCTTACCTTTTTTATTTTTGCCGAACATGTAAAAATTCTGCCCTGTGGCCGTAAAAAATCAAGTGCCTTCAGCACCTTGCTCATGAGTGTAAGAAATTTTACAGGCGCTGTATAGTAATTTTGCAACCGTGCGGGTGTGGGCGCGCTGCAAACACCTAGTCGTTTGACGCCACCTGTTCGCGCATCGGCAGCGACGTGCGCAGCGCAATCATCTTTTTCTTGGCTTCGTTAAAGCCGGCGAGTTCTTTTTTATTCAGCTTGCGGCCGGGCGTCATCTTCACTTTGGAAGGATTCATCTGGCGGCCCGCCACAATCACTTCGTAATGCAAATGCGGGCCCGTGGAAACACCAGTATTGCCCGAATACGCCACCACCTGACCCTGCTTCACCCTGCGGCCCTTCTTGATGCCGCTGGCATATTTATGCAAGTGCGCATACGCCGTCATATATTCAGAAGTGTGGCGGATGCGAAGATAATTTCCATAGCCACCTTTTTTACCCACTTGATCCACCACGCCATCACCCGCCGCATAAACCGGCGTGCCGCGCGGCACAGAAAAATCTACGCCCTTATGCATACGGGAATAGCCGAGCACGGGGTGGCGGCGCATACCAAAGCCCGATGAAATCCGCGCTCCGCTGATGGGGGTTTTGAGCAGGGCCTTGCGCACGCTGTGACCATCTTCCGTATAATAATCCGTATCGCCGTCCGGCGTGGTATGGCGAATAATTTTTAATTCCTCACCGTTCACCGTCAGTGAGGCAAACAGCATTTCACCTTCGCGCACATACTGGCCGTTTTCATCCACAAATACTTCGTAAATTACTTCGAAATGGTTGCCGTTTCGAATATCGCGCTGAAAGTCCACGTCATAACTATATGCCTTCACCGCCTGCTGCATCACGCTGCTCGGCACCTCTAAGGCGCCCGCCAGCTGGAACAGGCTGCTGGAAATCACGCCGCCTGCGCGGCTGATTTGTTTTTCGAGTTTCTTTTCTTCTTTTTTCGCGGCGAATTCGCCTTTATCATTCTTTTTTACCACTACGCGGTGATCTGGTTTTTCGATGGTGAGAGAGACAAAGTCTAAATCGCCCGTCTCTTCTTTTTCCGTGAAGCTGGCATAAATTTCCTGCCCCACGTTAATTGAGCGCATGTCATAAATTTTCTTCAGTGCGTTCGCCGCCTGATACGCCTCTTTATCCTCCACCCCCGCTTTGGTCAGCACGCCAATCAGTGTGTCGCCGCGCTCCACCACCAGCTGCACTTTCTGCGGCCCATCCTCCGTAATCGGAGACTTGATTGCCAGCAGGTTCGCTTTTTCCGTTGTGGGTTTTTCTTCCTCAACCGCCTGAACGATGAATGGGTTTTTCTGAGGGGGTTTTTCGGCGGCTTTCTGAGCAGGCGCCTCTGCGTTTCTCGCGGCTCTTTCCACCGGAGCGGTGCGGAGGTGGTGCGTAGTCGCCACCGTTTGCGCCGTAACAAAGCCCAGCGCGAACACCACCACACCATAGAGCACCAGATATTTACGCAGCAGCATTTTGCCTAGCAAATATCGGAGCAATGCAAAAAAATTAGCCATTACGTCCGCACTCGTCACACAACCAATAACGCCGCCCTAAAGTAACTGATTGAATACGGTAAGTATAGCTTTTTTATCCTACGTGCATTCCGCGCAAAGGCGCACGCTAATTGCCTAATCCCATCAGGCTCCGCGCGAAATCGGCGGCGGCAAAGGGTTTCAGGTCTTCCACGCCTTCTCCCACGCCCACAGCATAGATAGGCAGGCCGAATTTTTTTGCCAGCGCCACCACCACGCCGCCTTTGGCCGTGCCGTCGAGCTTAGTCACAATCAGTCCGCTGATATTCACTTTCTCTTTAAACACCTGCACCTGCGAATGCGCGTTCTGCCCCGTGGTGGCATCCAGCACCAGCACCGTGTGGTGTGGCGCGTGTTCATCGAGCTTTTTCATCACGCGGATAATTTTGGCGAGCTCTTCCATCAGCCCTTCTTTGTTTTGCAGGCGGCCAGCACTATCAATCAGCAGCACGTCGATGTTTTTCTTTTTTGCTTCCTCCAGCGCCTTATACGCCACGCTGCCGGGGTCTGACTGTGCAGGGCCAGAAATCACTTCCACGCCCACGCGATTGCCCCACTCGCTTAGCTGCTCCACCGCGGCAGCACGGAACGTATCACAGGCTGCCATCATCACTTTTTTGCCTTCGCTCTTATATTGCTGCGCCAGCTTGCCCAGCGTGGTGGTTTTGCCATTACCGTTCACGCCCACCACCAGCACCACGTGGGGAGAGGCGTTGCTCAGCGTCAATGGCTGCGCCGAAGTCGCCAGAATCGCCGCAATTTTTTCGGCCAGCACTTCGCGCACTTCTTCCGCGCTCACTTCTTTGTCGAAGCGGTCTTTAGCAAGTGCGGCCGTTACTTCGGAGGCCACATTCACACCCATGTCGGAGCTAATCAGCAATTCCTCGAGCGCCTCCAGCATGGCTTCGTCCAGCTTGCGCTTGGTAACGATGGCGGTGCTTTTGCCCAGCACACTGGTGAGTTTTCCGACCAACGATTTTTTCTCTGGCGCTGGTTTTTCTTTTGGTGCAGGTGCAGAAGGCTTCGGCACCTGCACTGTAGGCTCTGGTTTTTCTGGCTCCGGCTTAGGCTCAGGCTTTTTTTCTGGCTTGGGTTCCGGTGGAAGCGGCGCTTTCGGCGCAGGCGGAAGTTCTGCGGCTGTCTTTATTTCGTGCTTCGGCAGCGCTTCTTTCTTTTCTTCTTTTATAGCGGGCACAGAGGGTTCTGGCGGCAGCTCGGGCACATATTCAGGCGCAGGAATCGGTTCCGGTGCAGGTATTTCGGTTTTCACCTCACCTTTTTCCACAATTTCGTCAATTCCTTGGCTCAGTTTGCCCGAACTCTTGGAAAGACCCGCTTTTAAGCGCTTGAACCAGTTCATGTTTTTAATTGTTCCGCTTTGTTAACGATTTTTTAATCATCTACCAAGTATAGTGGTTATTAGGGAACTTGCTTCTACTAATAGACTTATTACTTGGGAACTTGGGTTAAGGAGATACTAAATGCGACTCACGAAGTCACCTCAAAATTTATTGATGGCCACTCCGTCGCAACTCGACTTAGTGGATTTTATCAATCAGGCAAAGGCCAAAGAATACGCCGACTGCCGGAAAGAAAAGCTGCTGCTACCTACCACACACTAACAGGTTCAGCTCTTTTTCACTCACGCCGCCGCGCCGAACAATGCACCTTCTGCCATATATTCCGCTTTCACCGACAGCACACTTCCTGCCGCATCCGCCGCTAGGGGCGTTGTCAGTTTCACGGTGGCGTAATGTTCCGTACGCGCCGTGTCTGCTTTTTCCACCACGGCTGTCAGAGTTTTGCCCACCTGCGTTTTCAAATAATCCTGTAATTGTTTTTCGCCCAGCTCACGCAGAATCTTCGCCCGAGCCTTGCGCACCGGCACCGGAACCTGCTTGCTGGGGGGGATTTTTGCGGCCGGAGTCCCTTCACGTTCCGAATACGGGAACACGTGCAGGTAAATCAGGCCAGTTTCTTCTACCAAACGGCGGGTGTTTTCAAACATTTCGTCCGTTTCCGTCGGAAAGCCCGCAATAATATCCGCGCCAAACACCACGTCAGGCCTTAGTTCGCGCGCTTTCGCACAAAATTCTATCACTTGCTGGCGAGTATGGCGGCGTGCCATACGCTTTAACACCATGTCGTCGCCTGCTTGTAAACTCACATGCAAATGCGGCATCAAGCGCGGCTCATGCCCCAGTAGGTGGAAAATATCCTCATCCACTTCCGCCACGTCGATAGAAGAAAGCCTCAGGCGCGGCAGTTCCGGCACTTGTGCCAGCAGGCGGCGCATCATCTGCCCCAACGTGGGCGTGCCGGGTAAATCTTTGCCGTAATCCGTAATATCCACGCCGGTCAGCACCACCTCCTGATATCCCAGCGCCACCAGTGCGCGTGCTTGCTGCACAATTTCGCCTAAAGGCACCGAGCGGCTGTTGCCGCGACCATAGGGAATAATGCAAAAAGTGCAGCGGTGGTTGCAGCCATTTTGTACCTGCAAAAACGCACGCGCTTTGCCTTCAAACCCCGCCACCAGATGCAGCGCGGTTTCTGTAATCGCCATAATGTCGTTCACTTTAATGCGCTCGGCATCGCCGATAAAATCGGGGGCGGGCGGCGCATAGCTTTCGGCTTTGAGCTTTTCCTCGTTGCCGAGCACGAGGTTTACTTCCTTCATGTCAGCGTATGCTTTCGGGTTCACCTGCGCGGCGCAGCCCGTCACGATAATTTTCGCATCGGGGTGTTCGCGGCGATATTTACGAATGGCCTGGCGTGCTTGGCGTTCTGCCTCTTTGGTCACGGCGCACGTGTTGAACACCGCCACGTTTTCCGTGCCGGTTTTCTCTAAATTGCTGCGAATCACCTCACTCTCATAGGCGTTGAGGCGGCAGCCAAAGGTAATAATATCCCGTGCCATACTGTATAAAATCGTTCGTTTGGGGGCTTAAAGTTCGACGGTGCCTTCAAACTGCATATTGACCGGCCCCGTCATCAGCACACGGCCATTTTTCAGCCAGTCTACCTCTATCGTACCGCCAGGTAAAAATACCGAGGCATGCCGACCCGCTATCAACCCGCGACGACTCGCCGCCACAACAGCAGCACATGCACCCGTTCCGCAGGCCCGCGTTTCGCCCACTCCCCGTTCAAAAACGCGGAGGCGGATAGTATCAGAAGACAGGATTTGCGCAACCCCGATATTGGCGCGTTCCGGGAAGAGCGGATGGTGCTCTAACGCTGGGCCCAGCTCAGTGAGCGGCACCGTATTCACATCCGGCACAAAAAACACCGCGTGCGGGTTACCCATCGAAACACCCACCGGGTCTTTCAGTATACCGTTTTCAATTTTTAAATGAAGGGTATCTATCTGTTTTGAAAGAGGTATTTCATTCCAGTCCAGTTTGGCCTCACCCATATCCACCTGCACATTCACCATGCCGGCATTGGCCGCCCTTAAAATGCCTGCGCGCGTTTCAATCGTCACCGTCTGCTTCTTCAGCCGCTGCATTTCCATAAACGCCACGCAGCGTGTGGCATTGCCGCAGGCATCCACACGGCCCGCATCGGCGTTATAAATCTCCATTTTGCAGTCCGCCACGTAAGAATCCTGCAGCAACACCAGCTGGTCACAGCCCTTGGTAATGGGGTTATCGCGCGCGGTAAGTTTGCGAATGGCCCATTCATCCAGCGATAGGTCTGTGTGGCGCGCATCGATAATCACGAAGTCGTTCTCGGCGCCGTCCATTTTTGTGAAAGCTGTGCTTACCATTTGATTCATCGCGAAAGTTGCGTACACTAGGGCAGTGCTAAACCCCCGGTGATGGTAATGCTATCATGAGACGCATCTGGTATCTACTCAAGAAAATCATCCTGATTGCTGCCCTTGCCAGCGCGGGGTGGTATGGCTACCGCTACACGATGGAAACCGAAGCAGACCGCCGCATGGCACAGGCTTATCTGCCCTTAGTGCACGCCACAAATGGGTCACAGGTGCGCGACCTTATTCTCTCCGGCCAGCGCAACAGCCGCATCACCCTACTGTATGTGTTCGATGCGAATAGTTTGCTTTCCCGCTGGCACTACAAAGACGTCATGCATTTCGCCGACAAATACAACCGCACCCAGCTGAATATCCTGATGGTGTCGGTCGATGAAAACCCGATGGATGTCGCCGCAATGATTTATAAACAAGGCGGTTCAAAGCTGCACATGCTCATCGTGCAGCCGCCGGGCAAGGCCTCGCTCGACAATCTCTATGCCGAAATTTACCGCCTTGGCGGTAAAAGCTTTGAGCTTGGCAGCTACCCTTACATCGCCGTGGTGAATAAGTCAGGCTACATTGAAAAAGTGCCCTTCGGGTTTGATCGCAAGAATAAAATCAGCGGCTTGATTGACCGCGCATTAAATCCACAAAAGCAATGATCGCCCGTTTATTACGTACCGCGTCACTCCTTTCCTTCCTACTGGTTTTTTATGTTTCGCCAGCCCTTGCTGCACCCACAGAGGCGCTGGTCATCGCCACCAAAACGGGTGATACGGTTGCGCTGCGTGTTGAAATCGCCGATACGCCGCAAATGCGTGCGCGTGGCCTGATGGAACGCACCGAGCTGCCGGAAAATCAGGGCATGCTGTTCCTCATGCCAGAAGAAAGTGATATCGGCATGTGGATGAAAAACACCCCGCTGCCACTCGATATGCTTTTCATCAATCGCTCCGGCACCATCGTTAAAATCGCCACGGCCACACCCCACTCCACCGACGTTATCCGCGCCGATGCACCGGTAATCTCCGTGCTGGAAGTGGGTGGCGGCCTTGCCAAAAAATGGAGTGTTGCGGTGGGCGACAAGGTACGGCACCGTGCGTTCAAATAAATTATACCGCACCGTTTCGCTGGTGCTGATGGCACTGTTGCTGCCGGCAAGTCTTTCTGCACAGCAGTCTTTTTTTAGTATCCAGTCCGTGGAAGTCCACCCAGTAAGTGAATCCAACGAAATGCCGCCGCCGGAAAAAGCCCGCAAGGTACTACGCGCACATATTTACAATAGCGACAGGCTCTACCCCGATGGCCTCACGATTTCGCAGCGCTTCCCTGAAAATGGCGCACAGTTAAATGTTTTCAGCACGCCGCAAACCCTTTCTGTGTCCTTGCAGTTCTTGGGGGTTCCGCGCGACCTTGTGCTCGCAGATGAATCGGGCCGCGTGACAGAGATTTTAGTCGCCACCCCCTATACAACGGAGCCTCTCACCAGCACGGGGCTGGTAAAATCCGTGTTGCAATTAAATGCTGGAGAGGCCAAAACATATGGTATCGTGCTGGGCGAACGAATCATCCGTCGCGAAGCGATTAAACAAGCGGTAACCCCATGACCATCTATCTGCCGATTGCAGAAATTCCGGTGAATATTTTCCTGCTGCTGGCACTCGGCGGCCTTGCTGGTATTTTAGCGGGCATGTTCGGCATTGGCGGGGGCTTCTTGATGACACCGCTACTCATCTTCATCGGCGTGCCTCCGGCCGTTGCTGTTGCCACCAGCTCAAATCAGATTGTTGCCGCTTCCGTCTCCGGTTGCATTGCGCATTTCAGGCGCGGGAATGTGGATATCAAAATGGGGATTGTCTTGCTCTTAGGGGGCGTGCTGGGCTCCACTTTAGGTGTAGCACTGTTTGCGTGGTTAAAATCTGAGGGGCAAATCGACTTGGTGATTTCCCTCACCTATGTGCTGTTCCTTGGCACCATCGGTGTCTTGATGGCGATGGAAAGTTTCCGCGCCATACGCCGCATTAAAAGTGGGCAGCCTGCGCCGGTCAAAAAAATCCGTGCGCTGCATGCGTTGCCGCTGCCGTTCAAAATGAAGTTCCCACGCTCCGAACTTGAAATCAGCGCGCTCTTGCCGCTAGGCGTGGGTGTGGTGGCGGGTATTCTCGTATCGCTCATGGGTATCGGCGGTGGCTTCATCATGATTCCCGCCATGATTTACCTGCTCGGCATGCCCACCGCTGTGGTGGTTGGCACATCTCTGTTTCAAACGATTTTCACCACCGGCAACGTCACCATTTTGCAAGCCGCTACTACGCAAACAGTGGATGTCGTGCTGGCGATGATTCTGCTCACCGGCTCCGTCATCGGCGCGCAATTCGGCAGCACGCTGAGCCTTAAAGTATCAGCAGAAAAATTACGTGCCATGCTCGCACTCATGGTGCTCGCTGTATGCTTCAAGCTGGCGCTGGGGCTGGTGCTCACTCCGGCGGAACCCTTCGCCATCATGGTTGCGGAGTAGTGCGCATGCGCAAAATGCTGCTGTTCATATTTCTTTTTTTGTTAGTGCCGCACACCGGATTCGCGCGGCCCGTGGTGGCAGATCTTGCCATCCGCAGCATCGACATTGACCACAATTTTAAAGGCATCGATATTTTGCTGTTCGGAGCACGCGAAGATGTGGGCGATGTGGTGGTGGTAGTGCGCGGGCCAGAGCGCCGCTACACCGTGCATAAGAAAGGTCGCGTCGGGGGTATCTGGGTAAACCGCAACGCCATGGAATTTGAACCCACCAGCAGTTTTTATGCCATCGCCAGCAGCCGCCCGCTCTCTGTCATTAACAATAACCAGCTTTTAGATGCGCTGGGCGTAGGTGTGGAGCATGTGCCGGTACATCCGCTCTATGCGGAAACCGACACGGCCAAAGTGAAAGAATTTCGCGAGGCACTGGTGCGCCAAAAACAACGCGTCAACCTTTACCCAAAAGGCACCGCCGAGGTGAGTTTTTGGGGCGATACGCTATTCCGCACCGTCATTGAGTTCCCGAAAAACATCATCGGCGGCATGTACACGGCGGAAGTCTATTTGTTCAGCGACGGGCAGCTGGTGGGCGTGCAGTCCACGCCGCTCGAAGTCAGTAAAATCGGCTTTGAAGCCTTCATGTATGATTTTGCCCATCGTTACTCCACCTTGTATGGTGTCGTGGCGGTGGGTCTAGCTTTGCTGGCAGGCTGGGTTGCCAGTGTCGTGTTCCGTAAAATGTAGTAAGGAGAAAGTGTATGGCTGCAAAAAAACATACCGTGCGCGAATCATCCACCGCCCCGTCCTCTGCGCTCAAGGCGCGGGCGAAATATCTGGTGTTCATTGACGACCACGAACATTCCCGCGTGGCGCTTCGCTATGCGTGCAGTAAAGCCAAGCAGAAAAATCAACCGGTCGAGTTGCTATTTGTGATTAATCCCACCGACTATAACTCCATTTTCGCGGTGTCGGATGTCATGCGTAAAGAGCGCCGTGCCGAGGTGGAAAAAATCCTGAGCGACATGTCAAAAGAAGCGCAGGAATGGTCCGGCATTATTCCCTCCATCAACATCCGCGAAGGCGGCGTGGCGGAAGAAATTTCCGCCTGCATTGCCGAGCAGGGTGACATCGGCATGCTCGTCATGAGCTCTGACCCCACCAAGGCTTCCGGCGGCGCAAAATTGCTTGGCGCACTCATCAGTCAGCTCGATGAAAAATTACACGTGCCGATGCTGGTGGTGCCCGCGCACCTGACGGACCAACAAATTGAAGAACTGAAATAACGAAGGGCCTTTGTGGAGTTAAGCCGCGCAAAATCTTTGGTCATCAAAATCGGCTCGGCGCTGCTGTGCGACGAGAACGGGCAACCGCGTGAAAAGTGGCTCGCCAGTCTTGCGTCTGATATTGCTGCCTTAAAGAAAAAAGGCGTGAGCGTGATTATCGTCAGTTCCGGCGCGGTGGCGCTGGGGCGCACCACGCTAAAGCTTGGGCGCAAAAAACTAAAGCTTGAAGAGAAGCAGGCGGCCGCTGCC
>CAYXPR010000023.1:0-24579 GCA_964467255.1 uncultured Rickettsiales bacterium
AGTTGTTACCACTGGAGTTGTTACCGCTGGAGTTGTTACCGCTGGAGTTGTTACCGCTGGAGTTGTTACCGCCGCATCCCTCTAAGCAGAGTTGATATTGGATAGGACTGTTAGGAAGAAATTCTGCCTCGCAGTCTTCTTCGCAGGAACCGCCGCTGCTTGTATTGCCACTGGTGTTACCGCTGGAGTTGCCTTCAGTACCGCAAAGGTCGTGGTTGTTGGCAATGGGCCGATTGCTGACATGGCAAACGATTTCGCCGCCATAAGGCTTTTCTACGGCACCAGGTTTACAATAGTGCGGGGGAACAGTGCAGGGATTCGCCATTGCTGCTGAAGCACTGAACAACACAGCAAATGCAAAAAGAACCGACATAAATGAAAAACGTTTCATAAATCCCTCCATGAGCCACACTATGGCACTGCTCATCATTATATGCACCAAGCTTTAATAAATCGTTAAATTTTCTAAAATTTTAGGCAATTTGTATTTGTTCTTAGCGCCGAGGTGTTACGCGAAGGCAACGGATAAGGGGGTAAGTGCTTGAAAACGGGGTTGTTCCGGCAGTGGCTTTGGGGCAATTGTGCTAGTAGAAGGCCTTTAAATCTGACGAGGCATGCAACGCGCTATTCAGAGTGGGCGACTGCCGGAACATGGGCTTGTGTGGTAAGGAATATGCCACAGAATTTCTTAAAAAGTCGTTAATTTGATTAAAATTTTAACGAATTTTGTCTAAAAATGAGACTCGGCCCTCACTAACCAATTAATTCCAGAAGTGTTTTTTCAAGTAAGGCGAGCGCATCGGGGCTGCTCATGCGGTGATCGCCTGACTTCAGAAATGTGGCGGTTGCGTCGGTGCTGGTTAGGCGATTTAGTATTTGAAGTGAAACATCTGGCGGCACATCGGCATCGTTCATGCCATGAATCAGCCGTACGGGGCAGGTGATGGCGATGGGTTTGCCGAGGAGCATGTGGTTTCGTCCGTCTTCAATCAGCAGCCGAGTGATGGGATAGCTGCTATCTGGCGCGGGGTCGTTGCAATATTCCGTGGGCAAATGGAACACGCCGTGGTCAAGAATGGTTTTTTGCTCCTCTGGCTTTAGTGCGTTCCAGATTAGGTTTTCCGTAAAGTCAGGTGCCGAAGCAATGCCAAGCAGCGCATGCAGGCGCTGTGGGCGCTTTAGTGCGGCCAGCAGCATGAGCCATCCGCCCATGGAAGAGCCGATAATAATCTGTGGGCCTCGGGTGAGTGCGTCGAGCACTGTAAGCGTGTCTTCTAACCAGCGGCTGATGCTGCCGTCGGTGAACGCGCCGGAGGATTGCCCGTGGCCGAAATAATCAAAACGCAGGTAAGAAAGTCCCTCGCGGCGGCAGAGTGCTTCTAAAAATAGCGCCTTGCTTCCTTGCATATCGGACTTGAAACCAGAAAGGAAAACAACGCCTGGGCGGTCATTGTCACGCCCATCTAATTTTGCATAGGCCAGTGTGTGACCATCTTGCCGCTTGAGATTTGAAATTTTATCTGTAGTTTCTTGCATCACGCAGGTCCTAGGGTAAAAACACAAAAATATGACCAAAGCTTCTAAAGCAAATCCGGTGCTATTACAAATTTTGCCTTCGCTGTATTCCGGCGGGGTAGAACGCGGCACAGTGGAAATTGCACACGCAGCCTCACGCGAGGGGTTTCATTCTATCGTGGTTTCGTCCGGCGGCCCGATGGTGCAGTCGCTGGAAGCGGTGGGCGTGAAGCACGTCCGCATGGCGGTGGATAGTAAAAATCCGTTCATCATTATATTGAATGCGTTGCGGCTGATGTTGGTGATTCGCAAACATAAGGTGGCGATTGTACATGCGCGCTCACGCGCGCCGGCATGGAGCGCCTACCTCGCCACACGTGTCTGCAAAGCACGTTTTGTGACTACGTTTCACGGGCTTTATGGCCTGAAAGCGCCAATGAAACGCTGGTATAACTCTGTGATGACGCGGGGCGACAGCGTGATTGCGATTTCAGATTTTATCGCGGCGCATATCCAGCAATATTATCAGGTGCCTTCTGAGAAAATTGTCACGATTCACCGTGGTGTGGACCTCGATTATTTCAACCCGGAGCGGGTGGAAAAAGAACAGATGCGCGAAGTGGAGAAACAGTGGAAGCCACAAAAATATCTGCCGGTGGTTGCCATGCCAGGGCGCTTCACGCGCTGGAAAGGCCACAAGTTTTTGCTGGAGGCCCTGCGGCTGATTCCGCATCACGACTATACCTGCATCATGGTGGGCGATATTAAAAAACATCCGGAATATGTACGCGAAATTCAGGAAATCATCGAAACCTACCGTATGCGCGGGCATGTGCATTTATGCCCACACACACCGCTGATGGCGGCGGGCTATATGCTGGCCGATGTGGTGGTGTGCCCATCGATTGAGCCAGAGGCATTCGGGCGCGTGGTAACCGAGGCGCAGGCTATGGGTAAAATGGTGATTGCAACGGGGCATGGCGGTGCAGCCGAAACCATCGTGCATGGTGAAACCGGCTGGCTGGTGAGCCCAACAGATCCTAAAGAATTAGCCGATGCATTGCAGCATGTGTTCAGCATGAGCGAGGCGGATAAAGCCGTGGTAGCAAAGGCAGCACAGGCGCACATCCGGAAGAATTTTTCGCTCCAGCACATGACGGATGCCACCATCGGCCTTTACAAAAAATTGATGGAAGAATCCTCTGCGGCGTGATTGCACTTAGGCCTGCCTTGTTTTACACTATCTAACGCATGGCAAAAACAACCACAGCACCCACAAAGAAATACCTCATTATCAAGCATGGGGCGCTGGGCGATTTTATTTTAGCGACTGGCCCGATGGCGGCCATCCGCCTTCGTCACCCAAAGTCACACATCGTGCTGCTGACAACAAAGCCCTATAAAGAATTGGCTCAGATGTGCCCCTTTGTGGATGAGGTGTGGATTGACGAACGCGCGCCGCTGATTTCAGTGGAGCGCTGGTGGCCGCTGCTAAAAAAAATTCGCCGCGCTAAATTCAAAATGATTTACGATTTGCAAACCTCGAGCCGCACCAACTGGTATTTCCGCCTGCTAGGCCGTAAAAAACCATTGTGGAGTGGCATTATTGACTGGTGCTCGCATCCGCACAAAAACATTCTCCGCACCAAGATGCACACGATTGACCGGCAAAAAGAACAACTCATGCTCACTGGCATTAAGAATGTTCCGAGCCCTGATATTTCGTGGCTGAAGTCTGATATTTCCCGCTACCTGCTGCCAGAAAGTTTTGCGTTGATTGTGCCGGGGGGCTCAGCGCACCGCCCGGAAAAACGCTGGACGCTGAAGGGATTCGAAACTGTGGCGCGTTATTTGATGGAGCATGGTATTACACCGGTTTTTATCGGCACGTTTGAGGAGCAGGCAAGTATTATTGAACTAAACCGTATGGTCAAAGGCTCGATTAATCTCTGCGGGCAGACGAGCTTTGCCGATATTGCGGAGCTTGGGCGGCGCGCCACCCTGTGCATCGGCAATGATACCGGCCCCATGCATATGCTGGCGCTCGGTAAACGCCCGACGATTTGTCTGTTTTCGGGTTACTCCGACCCTGCACTCTGTGCCCCGCGGGGTAAGAATGTTCGCCTGCTGCAGGAAGAGGAGCTTCCCGACATGAAGGAAAAGGATGTCCTCTCGCTGATTGCCGAGATGCTAAAACTTGACACACTTTAGAAATTCTCTAGTCTAGGCCGCCCAAAACCTAGGAATTTTTTTATGTCGCAGGCCACGTTACAAAATACTTCCGCTATTCAAATCACACTGCCCGATGGCAGCGTGCGCGAAATGGCCAAAGGCACAACTGGCGCGCAGATTGCTGCTGCCATCGGTGCAGGCCTTGCGAAAGCGGCGCTGGCGGTGAAAGTGAATGGCGAAGAGTGGGACCTTTCCCGCCCGATTGATGCCAATGCCAGCATTGCAATTATCACGGGCAAAAGCGAAGAGGCGCTGGAAATTCTCCGTCACGACTTCGCGCACCTGATGGCCGAAGCAGTGAAGGAACTCTACCCTGAAACACAGGTGACAATTGGCCCTGCGATTGAAAATGGTTTTTACTATGATTTTTCACGCGCCACACCATTTTCCACCGACGATCTCGGAAAAATTGAAGCACGCATGGCAGAAATTATTGCCCGCGATGAGCAGATAAACCGCGAAGTGTGGAAGCGCGATGATGCGGTGAAATTCTTCCAAAGCATCGGCGAAAAATATAAAGCAGAAATTATTGCCAGCATTCCGGCGAATGAAGATATTTCGCTCTACCGCCAAGGCAACTTCATCGATTTGTGCCGTGGGCCGCATTTGCCTTCCACCGGCAAGCTGAATGCCAAAGCGTTCAAACTGACCAAAGTGGCGGGTGCCTACTGGCGCGGCGATAGTCGCAATGAAATGTTGCAGCGTATTTACGGCACCGCATGGGTGGATGAAAAGCAACTCAATGCGTATCTTACCCAGCTGGAAGAAGCCGAAAAACGCGACCACCGACGCATTGGCCGTGAGATGGATTTATTCCACGTGCAAGAAGAAGCCGTGGGTCAGGTGTTTTGGCACGATAAAGGCTGGACGCTATATCGCGCGCTCGAAAACTACATCCGCGCCAAGCTGAAAAAGAATAATTATCAGGAAGTGAAAACCCCCATTTTAGTCGACCGCACACTGTGGGAAAAATCTGGCCACTGGGAAAAGTTCCGCGAGAATATGTTCACGTCAGAATCTGATGAGGAACGCGTGCTGGCCATCAAGCCGATGAACTGCCCCTGCCACGTGCAGATTTTTAACGTGGGCCTAAAAAGTTACCGCGACCTGCCGCTGCGTATGGCGGAATTCGGTGCGTGCCATCGTAATGAGCCAAGCGGCGCGTTGCACGGCATTATGCGCGTGCGCGGCTTCACGCAGGACGATGCGCACATCTTCTGCACCGAAGACCAGATTACATCGGAAACAGTCAACTTCTGTAACCTGCTCCAGCAGGTGTATAAGGAATTGGGCTTTACCGAAGTGCGTGTGAAGTTTTCAGACCGCCCCGCTAAACGCGCGGGCACTGACGCCACGTGGGATAAAGCCGAAGGCGCGCTGAAAGATGCCGTGAAAGCGGCGGGTCTTGAATATACGCTAAACCCCGGTGAAGGAGCATTTTATGGCCCGAAGCTGGAATTTGTGCTGAAAGACACCATTGGCCGTGACTGGCAGTGCGGCACGCTGCAGGTGGATTTTGTGCTACCGGAACGACTGGATGCCGCCTATATCGGGCAGGATGGTGCCAAGCACCGCCCCGTGATGCTGCACCGCGCGATTTTAGGCAGCTTTGAACGCTTCATCGGTATTTTGATTGAACACCATGCGGGCAAATTCCCACTGTGGCTTGCGCCGGTGCAGGTGGTGATTGCAACCATCACGAACGATGTCGACAGCTATGCCCACGAGGTAAAAGCTGCGCTGGAAGCAGCGGGGCTTCGCGCGCAGGTAGATACGGGCAGCGATAAAATCAGCTATAAAATCCGCGAACATTCATTGGGTAAAATCCCTGTGATTTTTGCAGTCGGTAAACGTGAAATGGAAGAAAAGACCGTATCCGTGCGCCGCCTTGGCTCTGAAAAGCAGGAAGTGCTTGCGCTTGAAAGCATCATCGCTACACTGAGGGCGGAAGCTGCCGTTCCCGATGACACATCGGGCAGCAGTCATTAACAACAACAGGAGACTGATTTATTAACACGAACTTTGGCCCTAGGCCGCCCCGTCCGAGTGGCGGCAACCGTTTTCGCCCAGCACCACCTCCGCGCGAAGACGAGCATAATATCAACGAATTTATCCGTAGCGACCCTGTAAGGCTTGTTGGTGCTGATGGCGCCATGGTTGGCGTTGTGCCCTTGAGTGAAGCCTTAGCAGCTGCGGTTGCAGCGGGCCTTGATTTGGTTGAGCTTTCACCAAATGCTGAGCCGCCTGTGTGCAAAATCCTCGATTATGGCAAATACCGCTACGAGGCACAGAAAAAAGCAAAAGAAGCCAAGAAAAAACAAAAAGTCATTAACATCAAAGAAATCAAAGTGCGTCCGAATATCGACGTGCATGATTACGAAGTGAAGCTGAAAGCAGCAAAGCGTTTCTTCGAAGAAGGTGACAAGGTGAAAATCACGCTGCGTTTCCGCGGCCGTGAAATGAGCCATATCGACCTCGCGAAAGAAGTGCTTGAGCGTTTCCAGAAGGATTTAGTAGGTGTTGCTAAGGCCGAACACGAAGCACGCCTTGAAGGCCGCCAGATGGTGATTATGATGGTGCCGGAAGGTCATAAATAATTACAGATTGTGGTACAAAAAAGGCGCCCAGAAATGGGCGCCTTTTTTATATGCGCATGGCCACTGCTTAGTTCAGCGTAATCTGAAGGAAGCACACCAACTCGTCGTTATCGTAATCATATTCCGGCGGGTTTGGCGTATTGTCTTGGCAACCTGTGCCTGCGGTTAGGTTGGTGGCACGCAATACGCCAGAGGTCGGCAGGCCATCATCCATTTTCTTATCCACGTTGTAAGATGTTTCCGGCGTCAGCACCGAGCTGTTCAATGCACCTGTGCCATCGGCAAGGGCTAGAATCACATGGTTGCCGATGGCGTCGTTATAATCCAGCGCAAAGCCCGCACCGCCACCTGCGGCGTTGGAGCGTGGGATGTTGGTGTCCAGAATATCATCTGCGCCGTTGGCTTCAAACGTGCCTTCCACAAGCCCGGCAAGGCTTAAATGCTCCCAGGCAAGGTTTCCTTCGCCAGAAGCATATACAATGCGGCCGTTACCATCGCCATTTGCGCTGGTGGTAAAAAACGTGGTGGCGTTGACCATGTCACCGGGATAGGCGCGGAATTTATCGACATACATATCGACGGCGCTTAATTTATTTTCAATTTCACGCGTCATGGAGCGCACTTTTGCAGCGGCAATCAATTGCTGTGCCGCCACAATGCCAGCAACCAACATGCCCAAGAGCACGAGCACGATGGCGGTTTCAACCAGTGTCACACCAGCCTGTGTGTGAGTGCGACGAGAGGGGTGTAGCATGGTTTTCTCCTTAAAGAGCGGGTAAATCAAATCAGTGGGAGCGATTATACCATATTGAATGGGGGCTTAGCAAACGGCCTGCATGGGGCCACGTAAGGGGTCTCTAACGGCCTAAATAGTAAAGGATAACGCCAACCGGAAGCAGCGCGATGTACCCCACAATGATGAGCGAAAGCGTTAGCCACGGCTCGATAATAAGGGAAATCAGGATAAGCCCTGCAATCACCAGCACCCACGAGGTGTATTCCGGGCGGAACGAAATCCGCTTATGTGAAATGGTGGGTAGCGTGCTGGTCATACCGAGTGCCACCAATGTGGTATACGCAATAATCGCCAGTGGCAGGTAATTACGACCTGCGAGGAAAAACAAATCATGGAACGCGGCGCCATGCTCAAGACTTAGAATCATGGGGAGTAAGGCAAGGCCTGCACCGGCAGGTGAGGGGATGCCGGTGAAGAATGTGTCGGCCCGAGATTTTTTGGTTTTGCCAGTTTGTGCATCAATGTTGGTATTGAAGCGCGCAAGGCGGATAGCGGCGCATACGGCAAAAAATAACACGAGTGCCCAGCCAAGGCCTTTGATCTCGTGTGTCATCCACAGATACAAAATCATTGGCGGAGCCACGCCGAAATTGAAAAAGTCTGACAGCGAGTCAAGCTGCGCACCGAAGGTGCTGGTGCTGTTCATCAGGCGCGCGAGACGCCCATCCATTGCATCGATAAAGGCAGCGATGGCCACAAAGGTCAGCGCCAGTTCCCACTTTTCAAGCAGGGCAAAACGCAGTGACGAAAGCCCCGCGCATAAACCGAGCAGTGTCACGATGTTCGGGAATACGCGCGCAAGGTTGTGCTGGCGGCTTTCCGGGCTACCGTTTTGCGATTTTATGCTGCGTGCTTTTTTCATCGCGGAAGCATCCTTGTTTTGTTAGCGGCGGCTGCCAGTGCGGGTTTTTTCGTGGCTTTTCATGTCGGCGAGGATGGTTTCACCCGCCACCATCACCTGACCTTCCACCACCAGCGGATTTACGGCTTTGGGCAGATATACGTCCACGCGGCTGCCGAAGCGGATGAGGCCGAAGCGTTCACCACCTTGTATGTTCTGCCCCTGCGTGAGATAGCACACGATGCGGCGGGCAATCAGCCCTGCAATCTGCACGAACACGATGTCTTTGCCATCTTCTGTGGTGACACAGATACTCTGGCGTTCATTGTCGGTGCTGGCTTTATCAAGCGAGGCATTGAAGAATTTGCCGGGGTGGTAATGCAGGCGCGACACGCGTCCCGTCACGGCAGAGCGGTTCACATGCACGTTAAATACGTTCAGGAAAATGCTGACGCGGGTGCGTTCTTCGCTGCCCATTTCCAGTTCTGGCGGCAACGGGGCTTGTTCGATTTTGCTCACAATACCATCGGCGGGGCTGATAATCAGCTGGTCGCCTTCCGGCGTGACGCGTTCAGGGTCGCGGAAGAAATAGACGCACCAGCAGGTGAGAAGGGTGCCAAGCCAGCCGAGCGTGTCGGAAAACATGCCCATCAGAAAGGTTACGCCCGCAAAAATCAGTACGAAAATCACGCCTTCTTTGTGGATGTTGGGCAGGGCTTTCAAAATCGCGTCCATAGTCTTCCTGTGTCAAAAGTGAATGCAGCTTGTTCTAGCGGCTTTCCCCGAAATAATAAAGTATTAAGTGCCCCACCCCTATTTTAATAATGAGAATCAGTCTTAACAATGCGGTTCTTGCTTGCGTAGGGGGGTGTTTGTGGCTAGGCTCTGCCCACAACGCCCAATTTACCAAGGAAAGACCTACGTTTTATGGTGACTCCCGATTCTGTAATCCGCAAAGCCAAACAGGATGCCACCCGCGAAAAACTAGAGCTTTCCAAGCAAAAGCTCCTCACGTTCTATAAGAATATGATGCAGATTCGCCGTTTTGAAGAAAAGGCGGGCCAGCTGTATGGCATGGGCATGATTGGCGGTTTCTGCCACCTTTATATCGGCCAAGAAGCGGTGGTGGTGGGCCTGCAGGACTGCGCGCAGGAAGGTGATCAGATGATTACCAGCTACCGCGACCATGGCCACATGTTAGCAGTGGGCAGCGACCCCAAGCTGATTATGGCCGAACTCTTGGGCCGCTCCACGGGCTGCTCACGCGGCAAAGGCGGCTCCATGCACATGTTTGACCTCAAGCGCCATTTTTATGGCGGTCACGGCATTGTGGGCGCCATGGTGCCCATCGGTACAGGCCTTGCTTTTGCTAATAAATACCGCGGGAACGACAATGTGTGCTTCACCTATTTTGGTGATGGTTCGGTGAATCAGGGGCAGGTGTATGAGTCGTTCAACATGGCAAAGCTCTGGAATTTGCCGGTGGTGTATGTGATTGAGAATAACGAATACGCTATGGGCACGTCCGTGGCGCGTTCTTCTTCCACCACGGAGCTCTACCGCCGCGGTGAATCTTTCGGCATTCCCGGCATTCAGGTGGATGGGATGGATATCTTAAAGGTGCGCGAAGTGGGCATGGAAGTGGTGCAGCAGATGCGCGATGGCGGTGGGCCAATGATTCTGGAAATGAAAACCTACCGTTACCGCGGACATTCGATGTCAGACCCCGCGAAATACCGCAGCAAGGAAGAAGTTGAGTGCATCAAAGAGCAGCGCGACCCCATCAACAACCTCAAAAAATTTATCCTTGATAATAAATTCGCCAAAGAAGACGACCTGAAGAAAATCGAAAAAGACATTCGTGAGCAGATGGAAGAAGTGGTGGAGTTCGCCAAGAACAGCCCCGAGCCGGATGTCAGCGAATTATTCACGGATGTATATGCTGATTAAACGCCCCGCGTTTTATTGTGCTGCGATTGTAGCGACACTATGGTTCGGCGCTTCCGCGCTTGCTGCGCAAGCGGTGCCGAGTGTGCCGAAAGTACCTTCCGCGCCTTCGGTTCCGGCGGCACCTGCTGCGGCATCGGCTCCGGTGGCAATTGCGCCATCTGAAGCGCCAAAGGTAGAAGCTTTGGCGGCAGAAGAAAAACCAGCGCCTGACACAGAAAAACCCGCTGCGGCGGCGGCAAAAGAAGCTTCACCCGTCGCCCCGCCCGAAGAGGTGAAAGATACGGCCGATGCCGACCGAGCGCGCATGAAAGATTTGCTGTTTGATGCAAAAAAGAAGCAGGAATGGGCCGCGCTTTCCGCCCCCGAGCGCGAAAAAGTGCTGAAAGATATTCTACCAACCATGACCTTCAACGGACTTTCCGGCGCGAAGCTGGAAGAAGCCACCCCGAAGGTAAATGATTGCACGGGTGAAGAATTGTCTGACAGCGCGTTTGAAGGCTATGACGTTGCCACGGCGATTACGAAATGCCTGTTCAAATTAGGGTATGCGCCATGATGAAATATGCCGTGATGAGCGCTGTGTTTTTGTTTTCAGTCTCTGCGGAGGCTTATCCGATGAAGCCGCGCGATTTGCTGTTTGACCCCAAAACCAAAGAGCAGTTCATGGCGCTCGAAAAAGAAGACAGGGTGGAGTCACTCGGCTATGTGCTGGAACTGACCAACCGCGACACAAAACTGACCACACGGCAAATCAGCAAGCGCGCCTATAAACTGGAAGAATGCGTGAGCAAAATCATCAACGAAAAACGTTATGCGAAAAAAGATGCCATGACGCCGATCAGCGATTGCGTGGCAACATTAGGATTTGATTAACAGGGGACTAAAAAATGGCAGAACAGACGGTAAGGGTAGCGCTGCGCGATGCAATGGCAGAAGAAATGCGCCGCGACAAAGACGTATTCGTGATGGGCGAAGAAGTTGCCGAATATCAGGGTGCGTATAAAATTACCGAAGGATTGCTCGCGGAATTCGGGCCCACCCGCGTGATTGATACGCCCATTACTGAGCATGGTTTTGCGGGTCTTGCCGTGGGCGCGGCGTTTGCAGGCTTAAAGCCTGTGGTGGAGTTCATGACATGGAATTTTGCGATGCAGGCGATGGATCAAATTATCAACTCTGCGGCAAAAACGAATTATATGTCGGGCGGGCAAGTGCGCGTACCGATTGTGTTCCGTGGCCCGAACGGTGCGGCTGCACGCGTGGCGGCACAGCACTCACAAAACTATGCAAGCTGGTTTGCACACGTGCCAGGCCTTAAAGTGATTGCGCCCTATGACGCGGCGAGTGCCAAGGGTCTGCTAAAATCGGCCATTCGGGATAAAACACCCGTCATCTTTTTAGAAAATGAAATCCTCTACGGTCACCGTTTTGAAGTGCCAGAGGGCGACGATGTGCTGACGCCAATTGGCAAAGCCGCAGTACTAAAACAAGGCACGGATATTACCATCGCGGCTTACTCCATTTCAGTGAAGACGGCGCTGGATGCAGCGGAGCAGCTCGCCAAAGAAGGCATCAACGCTGAGGTGATTGATTTGCGCAGCCTGCGCCCGCTCGACACGGCAACGATTATTGCTTCGGTTAAAAAAACGCACCGTCTGATTTCAGTGGAAGAAACATGGCCCGTATGCGGCATCGGCGCCGAACTGGCTGCCGTGGTGATGGAAGAAGCGTTTGATGATTTAGACGCGCCCGTGGCACGCGTGGCAGGGCTGGATGTGCCGCTGCCTTATGCTGCGAATCTTGAAAAAATGGCGCTGCCGGATGTGGCGCAGGTGGTGACGAAAGCCAAAGAACTCTGCTACCGCGCGCGTTAGAATAACAACGAGGAGAGCCTGATGATTGGACGTACGATACTGGGAGTGGCCGCATTCGGGCTTGGTTTCTTAACCGGCTGCAACTCGCACATGCCGAACATTTCGGTGCGCCCGCCGCAGGAAACCCATAAATCGCAGGAGATTTTTAAAGGCGGCGATTTGGTTTGCACGCCGGAATTTGAAGCACAGGGCCTGTGCGAAAAACAAAAGCGTTAAACAGAGGATACTATGCCGATTGAAATTTTAATGCCTGCGCTTTCCCCCACCATGACGGAAGGCAACCTTACGAAATGGAATAAAAAAGAAGGCGATAAAATTGAGCCGGGCATGGTGATTGCTGAAATCGAAACCGACAAAGCCACGATGGAAGTGGAAGCGGTGGACGAAGGCATTATGGGTAAAATCATGGTGCCGGCAGGCACGAATAATGTACCGGTGAACAAGTTGATTGCGCTGCTGCTGGCAGAAGGCGAAGACAAAAAAGCCATCGAAAAATATAAGCCGAAGGAAGATGAAAAGCCTAAGGCAGAAAGCAAGCCTACGGCGGCAGCGCCAAGCGCTGCGCCCGCTCCGAGCATTGCTCCTACTGCACCCAAACTGGCGCCATCTGCGCCTACAGCCGCTCCAAAGGCAGCGGCACTTACCGCAGTAGCCTCGGCGAATGGTCGCGTAAAAGCCAGCCCACTCGCCAAGCGCATCGCAACCGAAGCAGGCATTAATTTAGCGCAGGTGATTGGCACTGGCCCGCATGGGCGCATCGTGCGGGAAGATGTGGAAGAAGCCATCAGCAGTGGCGGCGCGATGACGGTCGGCAAAGTGAAGCGCAACCCCGTGGAGTTTGTACAAATTCCGAACACGAATATGCGCAAAACCATTGCGCGCCGTCTTACGGAATCCAAACAGCAAGTACCGCATTTTTATCTGACGATTGAATGCGTGCTCGATAAGCTGATGGAAGTGCGCCAGATGCTGAATGATGAAGCGCAGAGCGCTGCAGGCAAAGGCGGCGCGCCTGCTTATAAACTTTCAGTGAATGATTTTATTATCAAGGCCGTCGCGCTTGGTTTGAAGAAAGTGCCGGACGCAAATGTGTCGTGGTACGACGATGCAATTGTGCGCTACAACAACGTGGATGTATCCATTGCTGTGGCGATGGAAGGCGGGCTGATTACCCCCATCATCCGCAACGCGGACCAGAAAACTCTGCCGCAAATTTCCAACGAAATGAAAGATCTTGCCGCGCGTGCGCGTGCAAACAAGCTGGCGCCGGAAGAATATACCGGCGGCGGTTTTTCGCTGTCGAACCTCGGCATGTTTGGCATCAAACATTTTGAAGCTATCATCAACCCACCGCAGGCATGTATTCTTGCGGTAGGCGCGGGCGAAGAGCGCCCGATTGCCAAAAACGGTAAACTGGAAATCGCCACGGTGATGAGTGCCACGCTTTCGGTGGATCACCGCGCAGTGGATGGCGCGCTAGGCGCGCAGTTCCTTGCGGCGTTCAAGAAGTTTATCGAAGAACCCGTGCGGATGTTTGTGTAGGGTGTCTCGGGACCAAAAATATAGAAGTGGATGAGGCAATATGGCAGAGCAGTTTGATGTGGTGATTATTGGTGGCGGGCCGGGCGGTTATGTGGCGGCAATTCGCGCCAGCCAGCTGGGGCTTAAAACCGCGGTGGTCGAGCGCGAGCATATGGGCGGCATTTGCCTCAACTGGGGCTGCATTCCCACCAAGGCGCTACTGCGCGCCTCAGAAATTAACCACCTGCTAGCGCATGCGGGAGAGTATGGTTTCAAAATCAGCGGCACCGTGTCATTCGACATGAAGAAAATCGTGCAGCGCTCGCGCGATGTTTCCGCGAAGCTTGCAGGTGGCGTGCAAGGGCTGATGAAAAAAAATAAAGTCACTGTTATCAACGGTCACGGCAAGCTGAACGGCAAAGGCAAAATCATCGTGCGCAAAAATGCGGAACGTGATTCAGAAAAAGTGGCGGACGTAGAAGCCAAGTACATCATTATCGCCACAGGCGCACGTGCCCGCACGTTGCCGGGGCTGGAGCCAGACGGCAAATTAGTGTGGAGCTACAAGGAAGCCATGGTGCCGGATGCGTTCCCAAAATCGCTGCTCGTGGTGGGCAGTGGCGCAATTGGCATTGAGTTTGCCAGCTTCTATAAAAACCTTGGTGCAGATGTAACCGTGGTGGAAGTGATGGACCGCGTGGTGCCGGCGGAAGACGAAGAGATTTCTAAAATCGCGCAGAAGCTGTTTGAACAGCAGGGCATGAAAATTATCACGGGCACAACGGTGACGAAGCTGGATAAGGGCAAGAACGATGTAACCGCCACACTGAAAGCCAAAGACGGCAAAGAGACCAAGCTCAAGGTCGAGCGTGTGATTATGGCCGTGGGCGTGGTGGGTAATGTCGAGAATCTGGGGCTTGAAGGCACGGGCGTAAAAGTGGACCGTGGCCAGATTCAAACCAATGAATGGCTCGAAACCGGCGAGAAGGGTGTATATGCGATTGGCGACGTGGCGGGTGCCCCGTGGCTGGCGCACAAGGCAAGCCATGAAGGCGTAATTTGCATTGAAAAAATCGCTGGCTTGCCAGACGTACACCCGATGAAAAAACACCTGATTCCCGGTTGCACTTATTGCCGCCCGCAGATTGCGAGCATCGGCCTGACCGAAGCGAAGGCGAAAGAAAAAGGCATCGAGGTGAAGGTGGGGCGTTTCCCCTTCGGCGCGAACGGCAAAGCCATTGCGCTGGGTGAAACCGACGGTCTCATCAAAACCATTTTTGACGCTAAAACCGGTGAACTGGTCGGCGCACACATGATTGGCGCCGAGGTGACGGAAATGATTCAGGGCTATGGCGTGGCGATGGGCATGGAGGCAACGGAAATTGACCTGATGCACAGCGTGTTTGCCCACCCGACACTTTCGGAAATGATGCATGAATCGGTGCTGAGCGCGTATGGCAAAGCACTACATATTTAGCGCGCTAATCAGTGCCTTGGTGCTAATATCCAGCCCTGCGCTGGCGGAAAAGCTGCTGCCGGATGCCGAATGTGTGAACCATTGCGTGCTGCATGGGTTCAGCCGCGACGAATGTCATGAACAATGCCCGAAATTCGCCTATCGGGGCAATTATCTGCGCGATACCAAGCGCTATTACACCTATCGCAATTGCGTGCAGCAGTGTATGATGAAACAAGAAGATAACCACTATTATCTGTGCGCTACCCAGCGTTGCCGAGTGAGGGAATGAATGAGCAGTGAAGATGCTCCCGTGAGCGATTTGCACACATGGTGTACGCCGCAGGATTTTTTAGATAACGTAGAGCCGATACGCGAAAAAGCCAGCTACCGTTTTTACTACGAAAATGAATTCAAAAGTCTCCGCGAGGGATGGGTGTTGTGCAAATATGCCCGCCTGGCTTACAAGAACCAGCAATATAAAATCCGTATTTGTGATGACCAGTTTCCAGATGGCCAATTGCTGCTGACCGCGAAGGGCACCGAGAGCGTTACCGACTATGAAATTACGCAAGCATTTAAGCGCCCCGAAGAATTGGCAAAAAATAAATTGCCAGGCAATGGCGGGCTGACGCTGGAGAAGCTTGAAGATGTGTTTATGGAAAGTCTGCTTTCTGCCATTGAGAAGAAAGCCATGAAGCATTATTCCGTGCCGGTGAATTTGCTGGTGTATGTGACCAACATCTCCACCTGGGGCGCGTTTTACGACATCATCGTGGAAAATCAGGCAAAGTTTGAGCCTTACCGCAAACGCTTTAAAACGCTTAGTATTCTGGCCACCAGCGCCGTGCGTGCCGTGCAGATTTTTCCAGAATTCAAGGAATACTAGACCCATAGCATTTACGCGCCGGAAATAGTATAATGCCTCGGATAACAGGGGAGGATTTCCGTGCGTTTATTCACTGTGCTGTTGGCCGTGTTGCTGTTCCTGCCGTTTGAAAGCAGGGCAGACGTGGCATGCCAATATGACTGCCTTGCCAAGGGCGGTTTGCCGGAAATTTGTGACTCCAAATGCGGTATTTCGCAGCAACAGCGCGTGGGTGCGGCCGAACGCATAGACGCATCAGAGGGTGATGAAGACATGCCGGCGATGCTGGATAATTACCGCCGCACAGAAAACCCGGGGCAGAAAAAAGAGGCGAGCGAGGGCAATGGCTCATCCGCGTCAGGCGGCGGGAGCCCTTACTTTACCTGCATTAAAGAGTGCCGCGATGCAGGTAATAAATTGCAGGATTGCCGCACGCTATGCAGCGAAGATTAATTGCTTTTTTAATTGTTCTTTTGAGCGCACTGCCGCTTTCGCTTGCGGCGGAAGATGAAATAGATTCTCCGGTAACGGCACAGCAAGAAGAAACGCCGCCTGTGGTGCTGCACCAGCCCTGCTATATGCGCTGTCTGGAGGATGGGCAGTACGCCCATATTTGCCAAGGTATTTGCGAGCATCCCAGTTCTAAAACACCGGAAAAAGTAACGAAAAATCAGTATGAATGCTACCAAAGCTGCACCCAAAATAACGATTGGGGCGTTCTTTTTTGCATGAAGCGCTGCCGAAAATGGGCTGAAACGCTGGAATCTCAGGATATTGAGTTGCCGCCGGAGCGGGGTGTGCAGTAGCTTGCCAACCGCCAAAAATCCGGCTATTCTCGCGGCCCTTGAAGGTTAAGGGATATGGAAAATACTGATAATAAACCACTGCGTCCGCGCCATCCGGAGAAGGAAAAGAATATTCCTTCCGAGCGCTTACCACGTCCGGATTGGATTCGCGTAAAAGCGCCGGTGTCGCAGGGTTATAAAGACACCGTGGCGCTGGTGCGTGAGCACAAGCTGATTACAGTGTGCGAAGAAGCAGCCTGCCCGAATATTGGCGAGTGCTGGAGCCAGAAGCACGCGACCTTTATGATTCTAGGTTCAGTGTGCACGCGCGCCTGCGCGTTCTGCAATGTGGCCACTGGCATGCCCGACAAGCTCGACCCGCATGAGCCGGAAAACCTCGCTGCCGCCGTTGCCAAACTGGGCCTTAAGCATGTGGTGATTACGTCAGTGGACCGCGATGATTTGAACGATGGTGGTGCCGACCATTTTGTGCGCTGTATCCAGCGCCTTCGGCAGACCTCGCCGGAGACGACAATCGAGATTTTAACGCCAGATTTTTTACGCAAAGATGGCGCGCTTGAAAAAGTGGTGGCTGCACGTCCGGATGTGTTTAATCACAACATTGAAACTGTGCCGGGGCTTTACCCGAAAATCCGCCCGGGCGCGCGTTATTTCCACTCTATCAACCTGCTGCACCGCATCAAACAGATGGACCCTTCCATCTTCACCAAGTCTGGGTTGATGGTGGGCTTGGGCGAGAAGAAAGAGGAAGTGCTGCAGGTGATGGATGACATGCGCAGTGCCGATGTAGACTTCCTCACCATCGGGCAATATTTACAACCCACGCCGAAGCATGCGGCGATTGACCGCTATGTGGATCCGGAAGAATTTAAAATGTATGAACAGGCCGCGCGTGGCAAAGGCTTTTTGATGGTGAGCGCCACGCCGCTTACGCGCTCATCTTACCACGCGGGTGATGATTTTGAGCGCCTGAAGCGCGCCCGCGAAGCCAAACTGGCGCGTGAAAAGCAGCCACTCGCTTAAGTGTTTTTTTGCAGCCGCTGAAACAAATGCGTCATAAACACGGTGGCGATAACCGGCGCTATCAGGTTCAGCCCCGGCACCATAAAACTAAAGGTGATAATCACCCCTGCCACCCACACGGCAAGGCGCGCGGCGCGGCGTAGTTCCTTAGCCTTACCCTTACCCATGTGCCTGAGCGCAATCATTTCAAAATATTCGCGCCCGAGGATGTAGCCGTTTAGCGTGAAATACACCAGCAGGTTCAAACCTGGTACGAGATATAGTGGCATGAGCAGCATGTTTAGAAACAGCGCTACACTCATCAGGATCGCGGTACTTTCGATGGATTGAATAAGGGGTATCGGTTTTGAGAGGGCGTCGGGGTAGTGTGTTTTCTCCACCTTGCTGACGACTTGATCCAGAAACAAAAGTGATACCAGTGGGAAAAAAAGCGGCACAATCAGCAGGGCGATAAATCCGGCAAACCACGGCCCTAACGTGTTAATCAGTGTCTCAAAACCCCACAAATCTTCAAACTGGGCAGTCGAAAAATAGTCCCACACATAATAGAAGAAGCCACCACAAATGCCGAGACAAATAAGTGCGGTAAGGGCTAAGGTTTTCCAGAAATAGCCCGCCCCCAGAGCAGTCAGAGACTGTGCTAGCGCCATAGCAACATGACGGGAAATGCGGAAAACGCTCATGGGTAAGGTCACTTTCAAAAAAGCTCGCCAGCATCAAAGCAAAATCGTACAATCATTACAAGGGAGGACTTTGACATGGCTGAAAAACAAATTGAAGATTTAAAGCGCCCGTTATTTGACCCCTCAAAAACAGCGCAAGTACTGGAACTGGTGGGGCAGTTCGAAAACGGGCTGACCAAACTGGAAGCCAAAGCCAAGATGGACGCGATATTGGCGCGTTTCCAAACGGCGGGCGAAAGCGCCAGAGGCGCTGACCCGGGCTGGATCGCCGGCGGCGGTAAAGCCGAAGGCGTAATTGGTGCTATTCAGCAGAAAATTGCAGAGATGGAGGCGGCAGCAGGCGCTGTCCGCAGCCCGCAAGAGCCCGCCGCTTTGGGCGTGGCACGGCAGGTGTATAGCGCGGTGAATTGCCATTACATCCATGTGGCGGCCTATGTGGTGAAAACACTGACAGGTGCTACGACTGAGCCATTCCAGCCACCTGAGGCCAAAGAAGTGGAACAGGCGATGCGGGCAGGTACCTCCGGCGAGCATGATGTGATGGGTGACCCCATGCGGCAACCGCACACACGCACCAGCACTTATAAGGGCCGTCCACCTTCGGGTGGCGGCGGTGGTGGCGGGCGTGGCGGCGGTGGCCCAGGCTAAAAATCCGGCAGTTTCCCTTTCTTTTTGCCTAAAAATCGCTAAAGTGAGGCCCGAAAACCTCTAAAGGCTAAGTGTGTTTACAGGCATTGTCACAGATATTGGCACGGTCAAAAAAGCGTCTCCCCGCAAGGGTGGTGTGCGCCTTGTGGTGGCCACGCGGTTGCCGCTGAATAAAATATCGCTGGGTGCTTCCATTGCCTGTGCGGGCGTGTGCCTCACGGTGGTGGAAAAAGGCAAAGGCTGGTTTGCGGCTGATGTCTCGCCTGAAACCCTCCGCTGCACCAATATCGGTAGCTGGAAAGAGGGCACGAAGCTGAATGTGGAAGGCGCGCTCAAAGCAGGTGACGAACTGGGCGGGCATATTGTGAGCGGCCATGTGGATGGCCTTGCCATGCTGAAAAAAGCAACGCCAGAAGGCGAGAATTATAAACTGACGGTGATGGCTCCCCGCAAACTGATGCGTTACATCGCGCCAAAAGGCTCAATCACACTGGATGGTGTTTCGCTTACCGTGAACAAGGTGAAAACGGATAGTTTTACCGTAAATATTATTCCGCACACATGGGAGGTCACCACTTTTGGTAAAAACAAAAAAGGTGACATGCTCCACCTAGAGGTCGACATGCTGGCGCGGTATGCAGCGCGATTGCTTGGCATCAAGAGGCGAAGGTAGTTATGCCGCACCGTGCGCATCTGGCAAATATTGCTGACATCATTGAGGACGCCCGCAAGGGAAAAATGTTCATTCTGGTGGATGATGAAGACCGCGAAAATGAAGGCGACCTGATTATCCCTGCGCAAATGGCGGACGACAAAGCCATCAATTTTATGGCCAAGCACGGGCGCGGCCTGATTTGCTTGGCGCTGACCAAGCAGCGTGTGAGTGAGCTAGGCTTGCCGCCGATGGCGCGCCATAACAGCTCGCGCCACAGCACGGCATTTACTGTTTCCATTGAAGCCAAAGAAGGCGTAACGACAGGGATTTCAGCCGCCGACAGGGCGCGCACCATTGCGGTGGCAATTGACCCCTCCAAAGGCGCGCAGGATGTTGCCTCTCCCGGGCACGTATTTCCATTAGAAGCGCGCGAGGGCGGTGTGCTCGTGCGTGCAGGGCATACAGAAGCAGCGGTGGATATCTCGCGCCTTGCAGGTCTTACGCCCGCGGGAGTGATTTGCGAAATTATGAATGACGATGGCACCATGGCACGCCTGCCGGACTTGGTCAAATTCGCCCAGCAGCACGATTTGAAAATTGCCACGATTGCTGATCTGATTGCGTACCGCCGCAAATATGACCGCTTTGTGCGTCGTGAGGTGGAAACCGAACTGCACAGCCAGTTTGGCGGCACATGGCGCATGATGATTTATGTGAACACGGTGGAATATGCGGAGCATGTAGTGCTGGTAAAAGGTGATATTTCCAAAGGCTCCGTGTGGGTGCGTATGCACGCGATGGACGTGATGGCCGATGTGTTGGGTGATGAACAGTCTGGCAAGGCCGGTGAGTTGCAGCGCGCCATGAGCATGATTGGCAAGCACGGCAGCGGTGTGGTGGTGCTGATTCGTGAGCCGCGCCGCAATCTGCTTTCCGCCCGTCTCAAAAAACATGCCGAAGCAGCAGAAAAAGAGTCAACGGGCGAAGCAAAGCCGCTCAGGGATTATGGCATCGGCGCACAGATATTGCTCGACCTTGGCATTCACGACATGGTGCTGCTCTCGAACTCTGACCGCGCGGTGATTGGTCTTGAGGGCTATGGCCTTGTCATTAAAGATCGCAAGCCGATTAAACCATAGGCTTGGGTTAAAACTCAGGTTTGATATTCGTTGTATTTCCTTTGCCGAGTGCGCTGATGGCGCTAGCATCTTTCGGCGTATAGTCTTTTGGGAGATGCCGTGGTGGTGTATTTGGCCCTTTGGTTTCGTCTAGGATTGGCTCGGCATTTTTTAGGATGGCGGTGCCACGCTCGGGGTTTGACGCGTGGAATGTTAGCTCACTAATGTAATCGGCCTCATGTGCTCTGAATTCGCGGAAGAGTTTGCCGAACTCAGGCAATGATTTTCCGACAACCTCAAACGCTTTTTCCGGCGGCATGGTTTGGCACAAGCGGTCAAAGCACCGGTTTACGTCGTTCAGCAGCTCCATACCCCATTTTTCCGGCGGATAATTTTTTGCCCAATTATGTTGCGCCTCCTGCCGCACAAACGCTTTTGCCTCAGGGTAATTCAGGTCGTGTTGTGCCGCATGATTTAGCTGTTTTTCATTTACACCCACGGCATCATTGGCGATATGCTCTAGCTCTTCGCGTGCAATATGTCCGGGTGTGGCTGCAATCCCCGCGTGAATCCAGATTGCGCGGTCTCCGGGACTTGCCATGCCGACCGGGTTTGGTCCATCTGTTGAGGAATATTTCAAGCCATAAGCAGGACTTTGCCCAACGAAAATAATCGGTTTGGTAGGAATATTGTCATAAATGGGCTTCAGCCGTTCCGGCATGGAAATTTCAACGGCGCGCGCAGCGGCGTTGGCCAGCGCCTCACCATTCTCAATTTCGGGTGCGGATGTGGTGAGTGCATCGCGGAGCATACCCATCACGGGGCGAGTGATGCTTCCCACAGCGGAAAGTATTGCCCGATCTATTGGGGCAAGCATATTCTGAACAATCTCTGGCACCACGGCTTGATACACAGCGTTATACGTACCGACTAGACTTCTGAACAGTCCGCCACTTTTTTCAGGGATGTTTGAATTTATATTTGCTGATGCCTGCGCGGCGTTTTCTGGGGTTAAAGGTTCTTGCCCCGCTGGGAACAGTGCAGCTTCCAGGCGGTCGATAGCACCCACAATGGATTGGCGCCATCCACCCCGCAAGCGTTCAGCCTGCGGCGCGACGCGTTCCAGTGTTTTTTCCGGCTCGGCTATAATCTGATTCAGTGTACTTGTCAGGCTGGCATACACAGATCTTCTCTGTTCGTCTTTGGGCTTATCAAGAAAAGCCTGGTAGAGCCCGTCGGTTGGTGCGCCCTTGCCCGGTGGCGCGATGCCGATTGCTGTGTTGAACTGCTTGTGGCTGCATTTGGATAAATCATCGGCTATGGCACCCGTTAGCGCATGGATGCGGTGATTCAGTGCATATTCCGCCGCATGCTTTACGCCTTCGGGTGTAAGTTCATGTCGATTCAACTGCAACAGGCTTTTATCAGAAAGAAGCCCCGCCTCAGCCACAGGCGAAACTTTACCGTTTAACCCTATGGCAACGGCATCTTGCAGGATCACGCGTGGCTGCCACGAAGTGTTTGCGTTCATTGTGTGCAGGCCGTATAAAGTGGTTACAGAACTAACTTTTAGTGTAGCGCTGTAACGTTAATAAACTCTTAAATCCGTGGGAAACGCATGCCTGCCGTGCTGGTAATTGTTGCTAGGTTTTACGAAGATATTGCCGATGAACTGGTGAAGGGGGCAGCCCAAGAGCTTGATAAACAAAGAATAAAATATGATGTGGTGGCGGTGCCGGGTGCATTTGAGATTCCGGCAGCCATCCGCTTTGCGATCGATTCCGGCAAATATGATGGCTATGTGGCGCTCGGTTGTGTGATTCGCGGCGAAACCACGCATTACGATTATGTGTGCGGTGAAAGCGCGCGCGGATTAAACCAGTTGGCGCTGGAGCATAAGGCCGCTATCGGCTATGGTATTTTAACGGTTGAAAACCGGAAGCAAGCACTGGCGCGCGCGCTGGTGAGCAAAGGGAACAAGGGCGCGGCGGCAGTGGAAGCCTGCCTTGCCATGATGGCACTTAAAAAGCAGTTTAAGGTGAAGAATGACTGAAAAAACCAAAGCAAAAGCGAAATCAAAAAAACATTTTCCGGCGGAAAAACGTGCGAGCCGCTTAATGGCGGTGCAGGCGCTCTATGTGCGTGAAGTAACCGATGGGACGCTCGCGGAAAGTTTGGCTTCTGACCCCGATGCGCTGATTGAACATGTGATTGAGATTTTTGAAGAGTCCGAACATGAGGGTCGCCCCACGCTCGCGACCATCAACAAAGGTTTTGTGCTGGAACTTATTGATGGCGTGATGGAGCACAGGGCAGAACTGGATGCGATGATTACCGCGCATCTCAATAAAAGCTGGACACTGGAGCGAATTTCCAGCCTGCTTGCAGCGCTGCTGCGCACCGCGATTTATGAAATGATGGAAAAGCCGAATATCACCGCCCGCACCATCATCAATGAATATGTGGATATGGCGAACGCTTTCTTCGAGAAAAAGGAAGTGGGGTTTGTGAACGGCATTTTAGATGCGATTGCACATAAGCTACGTCCGGCGGAATTCAAAAAATAATTTCTCTCCTCGTTTAAAGGGAGTCATCTCTTGAAGGAATTTGAGCTGATTGCGCGTCACTTTGCGCCGCTGGCGAAAGCGGCATCGGGTGCGCTTGGGCTGAAGGACGATGCCGCGCTTCTTTCCTGCCGCGCGGGGCACGAGCTGGTGGTGACCAAAGATGCCATTGTGGAAGGCATTCATTTTCCGGTGACCAAAGGCGGCGCCGCCCGCGCCAGCGTTACCCCTGCACAAATTGCTCGCAAACTGGTGCGCACAAATCTTTCTGATATGGCGGCGATGGGTGCTGAGCCCAAATATTATCTGATTGCCGCGTTTCTAAATCCGTCGGTGAATGATGTATGGATGAAAGATTTTTCTGCGGGCCTTGCGGCGGACCAGAAAGAATTTGGCATTACTCTTATCGGCGGCGATACCGTGAAGCATTCGGGCGATATTGCATTTTCCTTAACGCTGCTGGGCGAAATAAAAAAAGGCAAAAGCCTAAAACGCAAAGGTGCAAAGGCGGGTGATGTGGTGTTTGTATCCGGCACGGTGGGGGATGGTGCACTGGGCCTTGAGGTGATGAACGGAAAATTAAAAGGCCTTTCGGTAAGATCCGCAGAATTTCTTTTGAAGCGGTACCATATTCCGAACCCGCGCGTGGCGCTTGGGCGCGCACTGGCACAGAGCGGCGCGGTGACAGCGGCTATGGATATATCTGACGGGCTACTGGCTGACATGGGGCATATCTGCGCCGCATCGGGGGTTGGTGCGGTGCTGTACCAATCCGAAATTCCACTTTCAGCGGCGGCGAAAGAGGCATTTAAAATGAACTCTGCACAGTGGGAGCAGGTGTGCACCGGCGGTGATGACTATGAATTGCTTTTCACGGCACCGCGTCGCGCGCAGCAAAAAATAGAAGCACTTGCCCGCACGGCGGGGGTTAAAATCACCGCTATTGGTGAAGTAAAAAAGGGTAAGCCGGAGGTAAGGTTATTAGACGCCACTGGGCAAGAGATGGTCTTTTCCCGCGCGGGATACCGCCACTTTTAAGCTTTTGAAATAATTGAATTTATTAGTTTTTCTACGCCATGCGTAGGGCGGTCAATACAATTTTATCTAAATCCAACATTCCTTAATATTCTCTTAATACTTTTCTGGTAGCCTTTATGCTATAATTAAGTAGTTGGAGAAAAAGGATTTATATGCGCTGTCGCTCCCGATTTACAGGGCTTTTGGGTGTGGTGCTGCTGGGTGTGATGCTTACGGCATGCACGGAGCGCGGTACTTTTGGTAGCGCACTTGAGCCCCGGCCGCTCTTTATGCGTGGCATCCCCTCAGGCGATGATGCGTATAGCCAAGGCTGGCGTGATGCCTGCCAAACGTTTGTGGGGATTGTGGGCTCAGGCATGCTGCGTAACCAGCCTTTTGCTTACGACCCTGAACG
>CAYXPR010000024.1:0-17040 GCA_964467255.1 uncultured Rickettsiales bacterium
ACGTTGATAGGCTGGGTGTGTAAGGGTAGTAATGCCTTTAGCTTACCAGTACTAATTGCTTCATTGGCTTAAATTTTGCTACCGTTGTTGTATGCAGCATTAAACCTGCACAATAACATTAGCTGATTCATAATAGATTGAAATCATTACTGTTTTTACGCTTGCTTCGTTGGCTTGGTGGTTATGGCTGAGGGGTCACACCCGATCCCATCCCGAACTCGGAAGTTAAGCCCTCACGCGCGAATGGTACTATGTCTTAAGACATGGGAGAGTACGTTGCTGCCAGGCCTACCAAGCAAGTGTGAAAACAGCGTATGTCATATTCCAAATGTAACAAAAACCCCGGCTTTACCGCCGGGGTTTTTGTTTGTCTGGATGCCGAATATCCGTGTGGGGATTTTTTTGGTATATATAGCAGGCGGTTGTGCCTAATCCGCTACATTTAGTAGCCAATACGGGTATTTAGCCGGAATTTATCTCAAATTGTTAATATTTTTTTAATCCTTCTCGTGTACTATAGTAAACACTGAAAAAGTGTTCTTTTTTACCTGAATGAGGAGTGTGCGATGGCCGATGATAAGAAGGATGTTGGGAGGCTTTCCGCTGACCCTCTCTTTTTGGGTCTGACCCGCCCCCCGATGATGATGGGTGTGACCTATAACTGGTTCATGATTAACGGCATGATATGGACCATGTATTTTATTAACGCCAAAAACTTTGGCGTGCTGATTCCTGGCGCGGCCCTGACGCATCTTTTGGGATACATTATTTGCTCTAAAGAGCCGCGATTCATGGATTTATGGATGACGCGTCTTCAAAAATGTTCGAAGTGCCGCAATACGGGTTTTCACGGCTTCACGCAATCGTTTGATACATACTAAGGGGATGGGGTGATGGTAAAGTTTAGTCGCAGACGTTCGCGCTACTCTGCCGTGGCTGACAAGGAATTCTCTGAGTCCGCATTCATACCGTATTATTGCCACTGGGATGCCAATACGATTGTAACCAAAAGCGACGAGCTGATGCAGGTCATCAAGCTTGATGGCTTCTCCTTTGAAACGGCCGACGACGAATATGTTGATATGGCTAAAAACCTGCGTAACACACTGTTAAAGAGTGTGGCGCAAGGTAACTATGCGATGTGGTTCCACACCCTTCGCCGTAAAATTTCTGTACATGTGGAGGGTAATCACCCGCCGGGTTTTGCAACATATCTGGAAAGTCTGTGGCGCAAAAAACATCATGCTCGTGAGACATACAGCAACGAGCTGTATATGACGGTGATGATTAAGTCGGACACCAAAGGCGTCGCGAAAATTGAACATTTCATGAAGCTTTTACAGCAAAAAGCTGACAAAGAAGCTTGGGAAATGCAAATAAAAGCTTCGCATAAGGAAGTGGCAGATTTGGCGAAGCGTGTAATGGCAACGTTGCGTGACTACAAGCCTCAGCTTCTTGGAATGGTGGAGCGTGATGATGGGGTTTATCACTCGGAGGTGCTGGAATTTTTGGGTATGCTGGTGAATGGTGGCAACGCCGCCAACATGATTGTGCCGACGATCGATATCTCGCACTACCTGCCAACAAGCCGGCTTTATTTTGGCCCACGAGCGTTAGAAATCCGCAGTCCTACCGGAAGTAAGTATGCGGGCATTGTTAGTTTGAAAGAATACCCTTCGCACACCTCGGCGGGCATGATGGATTCATTCCTGCAACTGCCGTTTGAATATATTATTTCCCAATCGTACCAATTTATGAACCGTGCGGCGGCAATCGCTGACATGAAGACGCAGCAGCGTAAAATGGTAAGCGGTGGCGATGCGGGGATGTCGCAGGCTGTTGAAATTACAAGCGCGCTTGACCTTGCGATGGGTGGCCATATTGCCTTTGGCTACCATCACATGACCGTAATGTGCATGGATGAAAACATGAAGAAGATGGAAGACAATCTTTCCATGACCTACGGTGAACTGGTGAACTTTGGTGTTATTCCGGTTCGCGAAACGGTCAACCTCATGGCGGCTTATTGGGGGCAGTTGCCGGGAAACTTTGATTACTTAACCCGCAAAGCAAAAATTCACTCACTCAATCTTGCGTCTTTTGCTTCCATGCACAACTATCCGGTTGGTAAGCGCGTTGGGAACCATTGGGGCAATGCGGTTACGGTGTTCGATACGACGTCAGGCACGCCATACTTTTTCAATTTCCATGCTCGCGATGTGGGCCATACCACTATTATCGGTCCGACGGGTGCTGGTAAAACGGTGTTGATGAACTTCCTTTGCGCTCAGGCACAGAAATTTAACGGCCGCATGTTCTTCTTTGATAAAGACCGCGGTGCTGAGATTTTTATCCGTGCGCTCGGCGGTATTTTTACCATCATTGAGCCAGGGAAAGAGTCTGGCTTTAACCCATTGCAGCTTGACGATACGTCAGAGAACCGTTCCTTTATTCAGGACTGGATGGTTTCCCTTGTTACGAGTCACGTTGATAAGGTAAGCCCAGAAGATATTGATGCCATCACGGATGCCATCAAAGGTAATTATAAAATGCCCAAAGAGAAAAGGACTGCAAGTAACATTGCGGCGTTCTTAGGCCTTGAGGGTCCGGGCACATTGGCGGGGCGCTTTAAGATGTGGCACAGCGGCGAATCTCACGCCAAGCTTTTTGACAATCCCGAAGATTCGCTCGATTTCAGCAAATCAAAAGTGTTTGGTTTTGAAATGGGTGAGGTGCTGAAAGATAAAGTTAGCATCGGTCCGGTTCTGCTTTACTTATTCCATCGCATTAGTCAGTCGCTGGATGGAACGCCAACGATTATCGTACTCGATGAAGCATGGGCGTTGATTGATAACCCGATTTTTGCACCAAAAATTAAAGACTGGCTAAAAACACTGCGTAAATTAAATGCGATGGTGATTTTTGCTACTCAGAGCGTGGAAGACGCGTCAAAAAGTAACATCAGTGATACGCTCATTCAGCAGACGGCAACACAGATATTCCTGCCAAATCCGAAGGCAACAGAGGAATATAAAAAGACGTTCATGCTGAGTGACCGTGAGTTCCAGATTATTAAAACAACACCGCCATCTACGCGATACTTCCTTGTAAAACAAGGCTCGGAAGTGGTGGTGGCGCGTATTGACCTTTCGGGAATGACAAACGCGATTCACGTCCTCTCTGGTAGGGCTGAGACCGTAAGGCTGCTTGACGAAATTCGTGCTGAAGTGGGTGATAATCCTGATACATGGCTGCCGATATTTTATGAGAGGGTTAACCAGTTATAACGCTAAACGTTTCGCTGCGGCGCTGCTGCTTTTGTGCGGTATGTTTCTGTGGCAGGGCGAAGCGTGGGCAATTAACTGCGTAACACGTCCATCCATTCCAATAAAGGACTGGAGCGGTGCCACTACCTACATGACGACTAATCCAAGCGGTGGTGCCCCGGGTACGCCGTATAACAATCTGCCGCCAGCAGCGTATGCCGATTTTACTCACCCGATGGTTGGGTGCATGGAGGACATGATTGTCTTTTTTGGTATGTCGAGCTTCAGCAGTTTCCGAAATTCGATCAAAGATACGGTAGTTGGTGTTCTGGTACTTTATCTTGTGATCATGGGGTATAAAACGCTTTTCAATGCTTTCGACAAAAGCCATGCGGCTGAATTTGGTATTGTTGTTCTTAAATTCACGGGCGTTACATTCTTTGTCATTTACGGAGGGGTTGAGTATTTCATGCCCTCATTTTATGGCTTCATGCAGGGCCTGACAAATGTCATAACCTCGACCATACCGGGGAACGCGGCGTGTAATTATCCCCGCATGTGGGTTCGAATCGATTGTAATATCGCCCATATTATGGCAGGTGATATTGTGGGCGGGACCACGAACCCGTGGGCGTTACTTACGATTGCTGGACAGCTCATTTGGACGCCTCAGGGACTGCCTATTTTGTTGCTTGTTGGCATAATGCTTGTATTCCTTGCGGCAGCGATTGCAACAGCCTGCATGGCCTATGTCATGTGCATTATCGCGCTGACAGTGCTGATGATGGTTTCGCCGATTACGATACCCACAATTCTATTTAATAGCACAAAGACCATTTTTGACCTCTGGTTTAAGATGCTGATTGGCTACACACTAATGCCAATGATTTTATTCGGTTATATTGCTTTTTGTTTGCAAATATACAGCTACGTGATTGCTCCACCTGCCGCTGGACCCAATAATATCTTGGGGCTAAAGAGAATCGCTGCTGATATTGTGAATACGGTTAATGGCGGTTCTTACGTTTCGCACAAAACAGTCGTTGAGGGGCAATCGCGTGTTGAAAACCTTGATGTGACAACGACGGTGGCAACCCCTGCGGATGGAAAAAATTCAGAAGTAGAGGGTTGGTCGTTTATTGTTACCAGCCATGAGTTCAACACTGCAGACACAAACGTGTGCTCACCGTTAGCTGGGAACAATGCTCAGTATATTCTTTGCCGCTCTCAGCATATGCAGATTAACCTGATGATTCTGGCATTAATGATGGTGCTGACGCTTAGCTTCATGAACAACGTGATGGAAAGAGGTGGTGAGTTGGTGGGCGCAGGCACGTCTGCAACCTTCATGAGCAATATCAATTACTATGGTATGGCCGTTAATATGGCAAAAAATATGACAAAGGATGCAACGGCGGCCGTTGCATCAGGCGGCGCTGACCTTAGTATGAAAAACAGTATTTCTGGTGCAATGCAGAACGCAAGCAAGATGTAAGGCCTATGAAAAAGAATGGCATCATGCACGGTGGTTTTTTTAATCGGCACGCTAGTTTGTGCATCGGCTTTTTGCTGTTTTTATTCTCTGCGATACTTATCATTTTTCCTGAAGATGCTGAAGCTTCAGCGGTGGCTACGATTTTATCGACGACCTGCCGGACGGAGATTCAAAATGCCCTAACAGGTTCTCCTCCGGGAATCACAAAGCCGGTTGTAGTTTGCCTTAAAGCAGTTGTTGATGCGCTTGGCACGTCAATGGTAGGGCCTGTGGTGAACGGCATTCGTAATACGGTTGCCACCATGATGGCAATTGCGGTTGCTATTATTTCTCTGCGCATCATGTTTGGTAGCATGAAGAAGGACCTTGGCAAAGAGCTGAGCGTTCTTATGCTGAAAATGGCTGCGGTGAGCTATTTCGCATTGGGCACTAATTTTATTGATATAAAAGATGACATAAGCAGGGCTACCTCGATTATTACAGATACAGCGCTTGAGGTTTTACCATTTGAAGTGGCCTCTGCGCGTGATCAAAGCTTTCTTTCCGATTCTGGAGGGGGGAGGGTAAGTGAACAAAACCCGATGGCAGCGGCTCAGAATCTTAACTCAAATCCCACTAACATACCTGGGGGCAATATTTGGTTGTTTGTTGATGAGATGATTCGGACATTGCTGGGGGTAAGCGGTACGGATGCCCCCGGGAAGGCTACAGAAAGAATAGCGATTAACGGTGCATTCTTATTTATTGTTCTTGTGCTTTTAATTCTTCTCGGCCCAATAGGCACGTGGGTGGTTATGATTGGGCTGTGTACCGTTATCATGACCTTCTTTTCATTGGCGATGGCAGTGTATATGTATATCGCCGCAATGGTTGCTATTCTATTCCTCACCGCAATTGGGCCGATGATTATTCCGCTCATTTTGTTTAAGTCGTGGGGGCACCCAATTTTCAAGGCGTGGGTTTCGCAGGTTATAAGCTATAGCATGCAGCCGATGATACTGACGGTTTTCTTTGTTTTCATGCTGAACATTATGTTTAGCGTTATCTACGACCTCGATGCGCTTTATCTGGACGCCTATAATACAATGAACGACCCCAACAAAAGGCACACGATAACGGGTGTGGATTTAGCTGCAAGGCAGGTTAGACCCCAAGATACGGGAGAAAGCGAAAGAACCGGATGGGTTCTTATCGACTGGGCGAGCGATGCTGGGGATTATGTGTATGACAACACTATTGGCGCAGTGGTGGAAGAAGGCAGGGGGCTGGTGAGGGAATATATTACATTCCCCTTCCTGGATTGGACATGGGCGCGCGTTAAAGAGTTTGCCATCACAATGATGCTTGGCACAGTCACAATGCTCGTGATGTTTACATTCCAAAAGCAGTTGCCAAGTATGGTGACCGAGCTTGTTGGTACGGGCGATAGCACAATTCCGAAACTTGCCAATGCGGTTCAAATGACAAATGCCGACGGTCAGAAGGTAAGCTTAGTGGAGGGTATGGGTGACCGCATGAAGCAAATGACGGCGGGCGGTATGAATGCCATGCGCGGGGCGATAGGTAAGGGTGGATGATATGACCCCGCTATTTTCTAAGTTTACCCGACATTTGGCACTTGTTGTTCTTTGCATTTTTTTGATGAGTTGTACGACGCCGCCGGCTGATATTAAAACGCGGCATGATGGTGGTGGTGGCACAACGATGACAATCAAAGGCAATTGCCCAGATGGCAGGGATTGCAGGGCGTGTATTCCTACCAATCAGATATTCCGCGTTCCTCCTACCGCAACCGGTTTAAAAGTTTCTGCCCCCCCGCCAAGTGGCGGTGCGCCTATTGGTCCAATTTCATATATTGTAAAGGTTGTGAAGGATAGGCTTCAGGCGAGCAGTCAGGCAATTGTTACCTCCATTGTGAATGACGCTAGTTATAAACGTACGGTCATTGCGCTTATCACGCTGATGACGGCAATATACTTTGTCTTTGTTTTAACGGGCGGTGCCTCGCCGCATTGGAGCGACATGCTGACAGTGATGATTAAAGTCATCATCGTCTACTACATGGTGTCCGATTATAGCGTTATCTCCACATGGACTCGGGATCTCGGTGAGGCGATAGTCACTGACCTTTCCGCCATATTTTTGACGAATCTTTCTACATTTGGAACCGTAACCACGGCTCAGGCGGAGCTGTCAGTTACTGGCGCAATGGATAGATTTTTGAATATGTTTTTGTCGATGGAATTTTTTGAGTTCCTGCTTGCGATAGCATTCAATGGCTTGGTGGGGTTCGGCTTTTTTGCGCTGATGATTATTATGTTTATAATTTATGTCTTGGCGGCATTAAAGGTGGTGTACTACCTTCTTCTTGCAATGATTATGCGTTACTTCCTGTATGCGCTTGCGCCGCTATTCTTTTTAGCACTTATTTTTAGGCAAACCCGCCAGTTATTTGATAACTGGGTCGGTCAGGTCATCAATTTTATTATACAGGCGGTGATGTTGGTGGCGTTCGTTTCAATTATACATGAACTGTTGATTGGGATTATGAGTTTCATCGCACAATCATTGGCGCCAGACCTATGTTACATGGCTTGGATTTCTATTCCTGCGCCCTCTAGCCTTATTGGTTCTGACAGCTGGTATTCATTTTACCGCTTCCAATTTGTGGATGGCAGCACAGGCCTGCCGTGGGTTAGGACGCTCCCGTCTCCAGCGAACGATTCGCTGACCGATATCTTAGTTGCATGCATTGGCATATTTTTCTGTGTGTTTATGCTCTTCTTCATAAACTTCATCCAAGATGCGGCTACAAACTTAGCCAGCGCTGGTGTTGCCATAAGGTCAACAGCCCTAGAGGGTGTTGCAAAGATTGCAGGCAGTGCTATGGGCACCGGCATGGGCGCTGGTGCTAGAAAAGGCTTGGGTAGTTTAGCTAAGGGCGATGTTATTGGTGCGATTGGCGGCGCAACAACAGGGTTCGGAAAAGGAGCTACGGGCTCGATGCGTACAAACATAGGTAGTATGCTAGATGGAAAAAAATAACACGACACATAAGCCTAGGATATGGGCTGTTCGGAAAATAGCGCAGGTGCTGTGCCTTTTGTGTGTGTGCCTAACGCTGACGGCATGCCCGCTACCTGAGACGACCATGTCTGATGGTGGGCCTGAAGGCGCAAGTGGTGGCGATGTTGATAATCAAGCAGCGAGCGTCTGTAAGCCGTTGGGTATGACGAGCCCATACAAGCTCGAAAAAGCATTTGCCTGCAATGCTGGCGACACACCACGAACACTGGGCGTGGTGTCATATATCCATGACTATATGCAATGCAAGCTTAACCGCACAAGCCAGAATATTTTCGAAAGGATTGCTGCAAAACCATGGTATAGGCCCACACTGGCTGCGGCAGCAACATTAGCCATAGCGTTATATTCAACGACCATCTTGGTGGGGATCCATCGGTTCACGCCTTACGATATTATTGCCAATTTAATGCGAATTGGCGCTGTGTTTTTTCTGGCGACGAGTTGGGGTAATTTTACAAATTACATCAAGAACTTTTTTGAAGGCGCAGTAAATTCATTGAGTGCAGGTCTGGCCGGAGCTCTTGCAGAGGGCCTTACCGGTGTACAATTTATGGACCAGATCATCAGCGATATTGTTTCATATAACACACTAAAAATCATTCTGGCACTTGTGGGCACTGGCGGTAATGGCTGGGGCTATGCACTGCTTATGATTGTTTTGGTTGTTAGCTACATGTGGGGATTGCTCACAGCAATTTATATCGTGTTGATTTCGCTCGTCGGCAGGCACCTTTTATATGCCCTTGCTCCGATGTTCCTCGTCTTCTTAATGTTCGAATCCACGCGAGATATGTTTAACGGGTGGGTTAAGCAGTTAGTGGGCTTTACATTGAAGCCAGTAATGATATTCGCCGTGCTGGGCTTCTTAAAAGCAATGTACGATTATTTTATGGGAAGGCTCATTACGACTACGACGAACATTTGTTACAAGCAGCTATGGCCAATGCCGGGGGATATTATTCAGCTCAATTGGTGGCAGTTCGGCACAGATGCGGTAACGATAGAAGGGCCAAAAGCACAAGTGCCATTTAGCTTTGCAGGATTTTTTGTGCTTATCATGATTGGCTGGATTATGCGCTATATGTTCACGTGGGCAGATAAAATGGGAACTGAGCTTGCGCAGGTAACATCGAAGAACACTGGTGCACTAATCGGGTGGGCGACGGCAAGGACTGCGATGGGTGGCGTTGCTGGGGTGGCGCTGGGTGGTGTTGGCGGTGCTGTATTTGGTAAAGGTGGTCAGGGTGGCATCATTGCCCGTCTTTCAGGCAATAGCGGCGCTACAGGCGGCTTGTGGAATGTGAACAACCTCAAGGTGCTGCGCAACGCTATACGAGGTAATCCTATTGAGGTTGCGGGTAAAGTTTTAACGGCTCCGCTCAGCATAGCAGGCAATGTACTTTATGGCGCTGCTGGCAATATGGCGGCAAAAGCAGGCGAAGGCGTAAAGGGCACAATGCGTACGGCGGCGAAAGATGTATTTGGTGTTGATACGGAGACCATGAAGAGAATGGATAGCATGACGAAAGCCATGAAGACTCCTTCCCCTCAAACAGAACGTAAAACGAAGGTTGCTGATGTCGCTGCAAAACAAGTAGGCGAAAAAGTCGCTCTTCGGAAAAAAGTTGATGATGCCTTCGACAAATTACGCACGGATACGAACGCCCGCAAAGCGGGTGCCGCTGCGGCGGGTCTTAAAAAAGCAGGGCAGCAAATGGACAAGCAGGCCAAACTTGTTATGGCCGGCATGTCTGGGGTTAAAGCAACCAGTGCCCAGCGTGCACAAATTACTCAGCTTTTACAGCGTCAGCAGCAAAAACTTCAGGCACTTGCCGAGGGCACTGATGTGGAAATGCAGAAATTTTCTAAGCAAAGAGAGGGTGATCTTAGAAAAGGTATTGGTCAGTTACAAGAAGCACAAGATAAAAAACTTGAAGAACTTCTTGCGGGTCACCAGAAAAAACGTGAAGAGCTATCCAAGCAACAACAAGAGCGTCGTAAAATCTCTAGTCTCAGTAAGCCTGAATTAGCAAAGAAAGAGGCGGAAGAGTTCCAGAAGCTAAATGATGAGCTTAAGGTAAGCCGTGCCCGTTTCGATGAAGAGTCCAAAAAGGAAGAAGAAAATCTAAGGTCCGCACATTCCACAACAACAGCTGAGGGTATTGCTGCTATTGTGGCCAAACAAAACATTCAGAAAAAACAGGTCACCAAAGAATTTGATAAAGAGCTAGACAAAGTGGTGGCACAAATGGAAAGTGATGCGCCTCCTCAAAATGACACGACCCAAGAGCGCCCTGCCGTGGCATTGCAATCCATGCGCGATGAAGCTGAACGGGAAGAGAAAAAAGATGAAGCGAAACAGGATCAGGACATACAGAGTAATGTGTTTGATGCAGACCGTCGTGTTGTAGAGGTTGCAAAGCAAGAACATCAACTTAAAAAAGAGCAGAAAGATGCTCAGAAAAAAGAACTTCTTGCCGCAGGCGCAACGCCAAAAGAAGTTGAAGCCCTAATGAAGAAGTCCGAGGAAGAGGCTTCTAAGAAAATGGGTGAGACCAGAAAATCTAATACGGGGAATGAAAAGGCGACCAGTAGCTGGATGTTTGGTGATAGTGAAGGAAAACCAAAAGAAGAGGTTAAAAAGCCGTCGACCCGAGATGAGGCACCTACACCATTTGAACAACCAGTAGACCACCTGCAACAACAGCGTGATGAAGAGGCCAGACAAAAAGAACGCGAAGCGCGTGTGCAGGCAGAGGAAGCCCGCCGTAAGAAGAAAAAGCAGGAAGAGGAAGACGAAGAGTTAAGGCAAGCGCTTGAGGAAGCGCGCAAAGCCGAAGAGGCGGCGAAGAAGAATAAGCCAGGTAGTTAAAATGGCTGAGGAGGCATTCAATCGATTGATTTTTTGATTTGGTTTGTTATGATACCTTTCATATGCCGTGTAAAATTCTTTAAAGGCTAGAGAACATGAAAAAGATTCTTGCAGTTGTTGTGGTGGCGTTGTTGGTGCAGGCTTGCACGTCGAAGTCCCCTGAACTGAAAAGCCCGTGCGTGGGGGCTGAAGGCAGCCCATGCGATAAGCGCAGCGTAAATGCATGGTGGCTGCACGCCTAGTTTAGACGGTTATTTTGATTTAAAAAACGCAAAGGCTTGCCTTTGCGTTTTTTATTGTTTAATCCGTTAAGCCATAGCAAAGAGGCGGTGTGGCAGTATATACGGATATCACGAAGCAAGAGCTTGAATCATTCCTTAAAGGATATGACTTAGGTAGCCTGCGCGATTTCAAGGGAATCGCCGAAGGGGTGGAGAACTCCAACTTTCTGCTTACCATGGAAAGTGGCCAGCGCTATATCCTTACCCTCTATGAAAAGCGTGTAAAGCGCGAAGACTTACCCTTTTTTCTTGGCCTGATGCAGCATCTTTCACGCCAGAAGGTGCCATGCCCTCTGCCGGTGGCAGATAAGAAAGGCGTGCTACTGAATGAACTTAAGGGTAAGGCAGCTACGCTGGTATCGTTTTTGGAGGGCAAATCACACAAGCATATTCAAAGTGAACATGTGGCCGAAGTGGGGCGCGCCATGGCCGAGATGCACGTCGCTAGCTGGGGCTACAAGGGCAAGCGCGAGAATGGCATGGGTATGCATAGCTGGCGCCCGTTGTTTGAAGCCTGTGCTCCACGCGCCGATGAGGTACAAAAGGGGCTAGCGGCGGAGATGGAGCATGCGCTGGAGCGGCTTGAGCATCATTGGCCCAAACAACTGCCGATGGGCGTGATTCACGCGGACATGTTCCCGGACAACGTGTTTTTTGAGGGTAATAAGCTCACGGGCATCATCGATTTCTACTTCGCCTGCAACGATTACTTTGCTTATGACCTCGCTATTTGCCTGAATTGCTGGAGCTTTGAAAACAACAAGGAATTTAATATCACCAAGGCGCGGCATATGCTGCATGCTTATAACAAGGTGCGGAACTTCAGCCGCGAGGAGCTAGAGGCGCTGCCGGTGCTGGCCAGCGGTGCGGCCATGCGCTTTTTGCTCAGCCGCCTCTATGATTGGTTGAATCAGGTGGAAGGCGCGTTAGTAAAGCCGAAAGACCCGATGGAATATCTTCACAAGCTGCGCTTCCATTTGCAGGTGAAGCGGCACGAGGAATACGGGCTCTAGCCCTCAATATCATCTAAAAAGCGGTGCATGATGTAGGCATCCACCAGCCCATGTTCGCGGTGGTTGAAGGCCTTTGGGATGGTGCCGATAATGCTAAAGCCGAGTGATTTCCACGTGTTTACGCCACGCGTATTTGTGCTGATAACCATGTTAAACTGCATGGCAAGAAAGCCCTTCTTTTTGGCTTCTTTCAGTGCGTGGCGGCCCAAGGCTTTGCCAAGACCCAGACCCTGAAAATCAGGGTGAATCATGAAGCCGGCGTTGGCGATGTGCGAGCCCAGGCCGCGTTGGTTGGGCTTTAAGTCATAAAAACCGGCGATTTTGCCCTTGTGGCGGATCACATAGCGCGTGCGCGGGTCATGCAGCCAGATAGCCTCGGCCTCTGCGCGCGTGGTATCGGGTTTATAGGTATAGGTATTGCCTTGCGAGACCACGGCGCGGAAAATGTCAAAAACGGCGTCCGCATCCTCAGGTTTTGCGAGGCTGATGGTGATGTCCTGCGCTTCGGCGATAGAAGGTGTGTTCATGGTTTAGCCGATGCCCAGAATGTCTTTCATGGTGTAAAGCCCTGGCTTTCTGCCTTTGGCCCACAATGCGGCGCGCACAGCGCCTTTGGCGTAAATCGTGCGGCTGGATGCTTTGTGCGTCAGCTCAATGCGCTCACCATCACCGGCGAAAATCACCGTATGGTCGCCAATCACATCGCCACCGCGCAGGGTGGCAAAGCCAATTTCACCTTTCGGGCGGGCGCCAATCACGCCATCGCGCTCGCGACGGGCAACTTTCTCTAACTTCACCTTGCGGCCTTCGGCAGCGGCTTTACCAAGGGCCAGCGCAGTACCAGAGGGTGCATCCACTTTTTTGCTGTGGTGCATTTCCAGCACTTCGATATCAAAATCATCGTCACCCAAGGCACCTGCAACTTGGCGAACAAGGCTGGCAAGCAGGTTTACGCCCACGCTCATATTCGGGGCAAATACGATGGCGGTTTTCGAAGCATGCCTACGTAGCTCCGCAATTTGCTTTTCGCTGAAGCCTGTGGTGCCAATCACATGGATTTTTTTAGCCTTCGCAGCCAATGCTGCGGCCTTCAGCGTGGATTCAGGTGCGGTGAAATCAATAATCGCGTCTGAGGCCTTAATCAGTGCTTCTAGGTTCGATGTCACAAGCTTCTTGCAGGGCTTCTCGCCAATCAGCATGGCCATGTCATGCCCGATGAAGGGTGAGCCCACAGGCTCCACGCCGCCAGCCAACGTGCAGGCCTTGTTTGCCAGCACTTCTGCCACCAGCATCCGTCCCATGCGCCCAGCGCAGCCAATAATCCCGATTTTAACGCCCATAACCGTGGCTACCTTTATCCTTTGAAGAACGTCAGTCTTTAAAGTATATTTGCGCTCAATACCACAGATTTGTGTTTGGTTTAAGGTTTTTTAGCACCCATGCTCCGTATGTTGATATTTCGTTTCTGGCCGGCCTGGATTCCACTGATTGTGTGGTTGGTGTGGTGGTATGGCTGGGGCCGCAAAAGCAAAAAGAACGGCACATTGCTGCCGTGGCAGGAAAAACTGTGGATTTGGGCGCTGGGCGCTTCGTTTGTGCTGCTGGTGATTTCGATGTTGGCACTGGGTGCCGTGCAAAGCCGCGACAAAGGCGGCACGTATGTGCCTGCGGAATATAAGGACGGCCAGCTAATTCCCGGCCATATCGTGAACGAGGAAGCGAAGTGACAGGCCGCTCGCGTATTACCCTCAAGCCATGGATGAACCTGCCGGAAGTAAAGGCAGTGATGGACGCTATTGGTCGCAAAGAAGCCCGTTTTGTGGGCGGCGTGGTGCGCGACACACTGGCCGGAAGGCAAGTAAAAGACATCGACATTGCTACCACGCATTTGCCGGAAGAAACCATGCGGCTTTTGAAAGAAGCCGGTATACGGGTGATTCCTACGGGCCTGAAGCATGGCACGGTGACAGCGGTGGTGGGGCGCAGTTCGTTTGAAATCACCACTTTGCGTAAGGATGTAAACTGCGATGGGCGCCACGCTGAAGTGTCTTTTACCAGTGAGTGGGAAGAAGATGCGGCGCGGCGTGATTTCACCATTAATGCCATGTCGCTCGATATGGCGGGCAACCTGTTTGACTACTTCGATGGTCGTGCCGACTTAAAAGCCGGAAAAATAAAATTTATTGGCAATGCCGATGAACGCATCCGCGAGGATTACCTCCGCATTTTGCGTTTCTTCCGCTTCCATGCCTATTTTGGTAAAGGTGAGTTTGACGGGCAGGGGATGGATGCCATCCGTGCCCACATGGCGGGTTTACAGAATCTTTCCGGTGAGCGCATTCATCAGGAGATGTTTAAAATCCTCGCTGCACCAGAACCTTCGCGAGTGATGGAAACCATGCAGGAATCCGGCGTGTTTAAATATATCCTGCCGGAAATCAGCCCGCTGAATGTAGAAACTTTCCGCCAGCTCGTTACGCATGAGCTGGACGAAGAAGCAGGTGACGGGCAGGCACAACCACTGATTCGGCTTGCGGCGCTGCTCCCGATTAATTTGAACGATGAACAATTTGAAGCACTCGCCATTCACTGGCGCTTTTCCAATACCGACAAAGCGTGGCTTGCGGCATTGCTGCAATTGCAGCATATGCTAGCGCCGGATGCGGATGAGCCCACGCAAAAAGCGGTGTTCCGCAAAATGGGGCGCGGGCTTTTCCGTGCGGCGGTACTGATTTTAATGGCGCGCCATCCGAAACATTTGCCGACGTTGCGCGACATGTTGCTGCTTACGAACCACTGGATTCCGCCAGTATTTCCTGTCCGCGGGCAGGATATCATCCAGCTTGGTGTTATGCCGGGCAAAGAAGTGGGGATTATTCTGCGCGAAGTAGAAGATGCATGGGAAGCGGCAGGTTATAAAGACAATCGTAAAGAACTGATTGAAACCATCCGCAAACATTATATTGGTGAAGGCAAAACCCGGGCGGATACTGAAAAAGAAAAGGCCTAGAGGAAAAGGCCTAAGGCCAGCGCACTTCCGGCGGGAGCGACATTAAAATGCCTTCCACATTACCGCCTGTCATCAGCCCAAATTTGGTGCCGCGATCATAGAGCAGATTAAACTCCACATACCGCCCGCGCTTCACTAGCTGATGGGCACGCTGTTCATCCGTCCATTTTTTCTGCATGTGGCGGCGCACAAGTGAAGGATAGATTTTCAGGAAAGCCTTGCCGACATCCTGCGTAAAGGCAAAATCATCATCTTTATCGGCGGTTTCGAGGTAATCATAAAAAATGCCACCAATGCCGCGCGGCTCATTCCTATGCTTCAGGAAAAAATATTCATCGCATTCTTTTTTGAATTTTGGGTAATAGTCTGGGTTATGCGCATCACATGCAGCTTTGAATGCTGCGTGGAAATCTTTTGTGTCAGTACTGTCAGGATACATTGGGGTTAAGTCAGCCCCACCGCCAAACCAGTTTTTTCCCGTCGTCACGATGTGGCGCGTGTTCATATGTACTGCTGGCACGAGTGGGGACTGCATATGCGCCACCAGCGAAATACCGCTCGCCCAAAAGCCACGGCTATCTGGGGTGGTGCCGGGGATTTCCTTGCCGAAGCTGTCGGAAAACTCGCCATACACGGTGGAGATATTCACCCCAACTTTTTCAAACACGCGGCCATGCATGAGAGAAATTTCGCCACCACCACCACCTTCGCGCTGCCACGGCTTACGCTCAAAGTGGCCTGCTTTTGTGCTGCTGCCTGCAAGCTCGTCTTCTAAATCTTCAAATGCTTTACAAATATCGTCGCGCAGTGTGCGGAACCATTGCTCCGCCTTTGCCTGATAGGCAGAAGCGGGTGCCGTGCTCTTTACTGCAGCATTTGCCATGATTACTCTGCGTCAAACGGTTCGGTTTTAAGCGCACCATCGGCACCAGCGACAATTTTTTCCACCTTCAGCTTGGCCTCATTCAATTTTTTGTCGCAATGACTTTTAAGCTGTGTGCCACGGGTATAGTCCTTAATCGCGCTGTCCAAATCCTGCGCGCCACCTTCTAAGCGTCGCACAATGTGCTCAAGCTCCCCCAGAGCCTGTTCAAACGAAAGCGAAGTGACGGTTTCTTTTTTCTCAGCTTTTTCGGTCATGTGGCCATCCTTTACCAATGTAAGCGAATCACAACATTGACGTTTATCAAGTTATAAGGGCTTCGCCAAGGCTAAACGGCTTTAAGCTAGAACGCCGTGGCAATGCTTGAATTTTTTGGTGGAACCGCACGGGCAGGCATCGTTACGGCCAACCTTACCCCACGTGTTTGGGTCATTCGGATCAATCGGCCCTTGCGGTTTATGCACCACGGTGCCAAGCCTCACGCCGCCCTGCCGCTGTTCAGCAGCACCTGTCGCGGGATCCACGCGGCTTTCGGTCATGCGCTGGCGGCGTGGCGCAATAGGGGCCACAGATTCACCATCACCCACGTGGAGTTCAAGGTGTGAAAGCCGTGCTATCACCATCTCGCGCATACTAGAAAGCATGGTGTCAAACATCAGGAAAGCTTCACGCTTATATTCATTGAGCGGATCTTTCTGGCCATAAGCACGCAGGTTAATGCCGTGGCGCAGATGGTCGAGCCCAAGCAGATGCTCTTTCCACAATTGGTCGAGCGTGAAGAGTACCACTTTCTTTTCCACGTCGCGCAGAATCGGCGGGCCGTATTGCTTTTCTTTTTCAGAGAATATTTTACCGGTGGCCTGCATCACGCGGTCAAAAATTTCGCGGTCGGCAATGCCTTCTTCCTGTGCCCATTTATCAACCGGTAAGCTCACGCCAAAAATACGGAATAGTTCTTTCTTCAGCCCTTCCACATCCCACTGCTCAGGGAAGGCGCGTTCCGGAATATGGCTTGCCACAACGGCATCTACCACTTCAGTGTGCATTTCTTTCAGGGGCTCTGAAACATTTTCTGCCTGCATGAGCTCGATGCGCTGCTCGTAGATGACCTTGCGCTGGTCATTCATGACGTC
>CAYXPR010000025.1:0-17037 GCA_964467255.1 uncultured Rickettsiales bacterium
AATACCGACATGGTGGGGCACACGGGCATTGAAGAAGCTGCACGCCGTGCAGTGGAAGCGGTGGATGTTGCCCTTGGCGCAGTGCGCGAAGCCGTGGATGAAGTGGGCGGCGTGCTGCTCATCACCGCAGATCATGGCAACGCTGAAACGATGGTAGACCCGCTCACGAAAGACCGCCATACGCAGCACACCACGGGCCCAGTGCCTTTAGTAGTGGCGGGGGTTGACGATATTACACTTGCAAACGGTAGGTTGTGCGACATTGCCCCCACGGTGCTTGGCATCATGGGGCTGGCGCAGCCAAAAGAAATGACAGGCGTTAACTTGATAAAAGCCTAAACACATAACCGAAAGAAGGCGAAGGAAATACTATGCGCATTATTACAAAATCTCTGGTTCTTGCAGCACTGTTGGTGACGGTTTCCATGCCGGCCTTTGCAGCGGAAGAAGCAAAGCCCGCTAAGCCGCAGGACCCGAAAGATACTATCCGCCTGCTGGAATTGTTTGGCGATGTGTTTGAAAAAGTGCGCGAAGAATATGTGGAAGCGCCAAATGAAGGCGAGCTGATCGAAAACGCCATCAACGGCATGCTCACGAGCCTTGATCCGCATTCCAGCTACCTGAACAACAAAGACTTTAAAGAAATGCAGGTGCAGACCAAAGGCGAATTTGGTGGTCTCGGCATTGAAGTGACGATGGAAAAGGGTCTGGTGAAAGTGGTATCCCCGCTGGATGATACGCCCGCTTCTAAAGCGGGTCTTAAGTCCGGCGATTTGATTTCGCATATTGATGGTGATTCCGTGGCGGGCATGACGCTCAATGAAGCGGTTGAAAAAATGCGCGGCAAAGTGGGCACCGAAATTGTCCTCACTATTTTGCGCGAAGGCCTGAAAGAGCCGTTTGAAGCCAAGATGCAGCGCGATGTGATTAAAATTCAATCCGTGCGCGGCAAACCGCAGGGCGATGTGGCTTATGTACGCATTACGTCATTCTCTGAGCAAACCTCGAAGCTGATGGAAAAAGAAATCCGTAAACAGCAGAAAGAGCTGGGCGAAAAATTGCGCGGTCTGGTGCTCGATTTGCGTAACAATCCGGGCGGCTTACTCGATCAGGCGATAGAGGTATCCGATATGTTGCTCGAAAAAGGCGAGGTGGTTTCCACGCGTGGTCGCCATGCGGAAAACACCAAGCGCTTTAACGCCACAAAAGGCGATGTGCTGGGTGGTTTGCCCGTGGTGGTGCTGATTAACGGCGGTTCGGCTTCGGCCTCTGAAATTGTGGCGGGTGCGCTGCAGGACCATCGCCGCGCAATTGTGATGGGCACAAAGTCGTTTGGTAAAGGCTCGGTGCAGACGGTGATTCCGCTGCCGGACAATACGGCGATGCGCCTTACCACGTCGAAATATTATACGCCGTCAGGCCATTCGATTCAGGCCAAAGGCATCACGCCGGATATTGAAGTAGAGCCAGCAAAGCTTGAGCCAATTAAAAACAACTTCCCGCGTATGGACGAAGCCAGCTTGAAAGGCCATCTGGCCGGTGAAGGCGAGGAAGCGCCGATTGCGCCACCGGAGGAAGAGCCTGTGAAAAAAGAAAAAGAAAAAGAAAAAGACAAGGATAAGGACAAATCCAAAGACAAGGATAAAGATGCTGAGTCCAAGCTGTATGAGGAAGATTACCAGCTGGCACGTGCGGTGGACTTACTGCGTGCACTGAATCTCTATCGCAGCTCGCTCGAAGAAAAGAAACAATAGTGATGATGAACAGGGCATAACATGCTGGCAAAACTGAAGGCAATTTTTTCACGCGCGGGGCTGGCGCGGCGCATCTGGCAGGTGGCAAACCTGCTGGCGGCGGCGCTGCTCGTGCTGGCGATTGTGCAGTTTTTCCTGCATTACCGCGGCGTGGGAAAAGACTTGATGGAACAAGGGCGCAGGGTTGAAATTTCTGCGCCGGACGGGCTTATCAAAAGCCGCGAAACGCTCGCTGCACTGAAGGCTGTGCCGGAAGAAGAAATTGCTAAAAAACACGATGAGGCGTTTGAAAAACAGGCGGCGGGTGAAGGTGCGGTGACGGGTACGGAGCCGAGGGATGAAACCGATGCCATGAAGCAAGCGCAGCTTGATAAAGCTGCTGCTGAAGGTGCGGTAGTAAAAACGCCACAAGAAGCGCCCGCAGCAGAAATTGGTGCAAGCACACCGTCAGTTCCTGCCGCAGAGCCGACTGCTCCTGTGGTAGCAGAAAAAGCACCGGTGACCGACCCGAAACTCGCCATTGTTATTACCGGTGTGGGGCTTAGTCGTAGCACGCTTGATATGGTGGTAACGCTGCCTGCTAACGTAACGATGAGCATTTCTCCCTATGCTGCCAAAGTGGCAGACGTGGTGAAAGAAATACATGGGCAGGGCTATGAAGTACTGCTCGATGTTCCGCTTGAGCCTGCGGATTATCCACTCAGTGATCCAGGTCCGTTGGCGCTCTTGACAGCATCCAGCGAGAAACAAAATCTTGATCAGCTTTCAGCGCTTCTGTCGCTTTCAGAAGAAATCACAGGGTTGGTGGCACCGGTGGACGAGCAATTTACCTATTCGGTGAAGAGCATTTCTCCCGTGCTGGGGGTGATGGCAGAAAAAAAGATGCCGCTTTACTATGCCGCTAAACCGGGCAACCAGTTTATAACCGCTGCCGCAGAACAGCTCGGTGCTACGCTGGTGCCATATCACACGGTGCTGGACGAACGGCTGGCGGCGGATGCCATCATGGCGCAGCTAAATGCTGCAGCCGCCCGTGCAAAAGAATCCGGCTTTGCTGTGGCGGTGGGCCGCCCTTACCCGATGACAGTGGAAACCATCAATAAGTGGCTGGCTTCTACCGCTGCACGGGGTGTGCGCATCGTTTCCTTACGTGAAGAAAAAACGGAAGAAGCACCAAAAGAAGAAAATTCAAAAGAAGAAACACCGAAGGAAGAGACGGATGCCAAAGAGCAAAAGCAGCCCGAAGGGCAGCCAGAAGAGCCCGCGTCACACACAACAGAGTAGTGATGTGTATCGCCTCGGTGTAGGCGTGCTGCTGCTGAACAACAAGGGAAAAGTGTTCGCCGCGCGCCGTATCGACACACGCAGCGAAGCGTGGCAAATGCCACAGGGCGGTATCGATGGCAATGAAACCCCCGCCGAGGCGGTGATGCGCGAGCTGATGGAAGAAATCGGCACGGATGATGTGGAAATTCTGCGCGAGAGTGAGCAATGGTTTTCCTATGATTTGCCGGATTATCTGCAGACGAAATTATGGCGCGGAAAATATAAAGGGCAGCGGCAGAAATGGTTCGCCATGCGCTTTACCGGAAAAGATGCGGACATTAACATCGACACGGAAAAGCCTGAGTTTGTGGAATGGACGTGGATGGAACACCATGTGCTACCGCAAATGATTGTTTCGTTTAAGCGCCAACTCTATATTGATGTACTCGAAGAATTTGACGACATCATCCGGAAGCTGAAGCCATGAGCGCGGCAAAGAAAAAAACAATCGCCACGACGCAGCGCACCTGCTTGCTGGTGCTGGGTATGCACCGCAGCGGCACGTCGGCGTTTACACGCCTTGCAAACCTGATGGGCGCCGAACTGAGCCCCAACCTGCTGGAAGCAAAAGAAGATAACCAGCAAGGCTTCTGGGAACACAAAGACATTGTGGACGTCCATGAGCGCTTGCTTGCAGGCATGGGTTCGTGCTGGGATGATACGCGCTTTAGCCCCAAAGGATGGGACGAAGCGGAAGCGATTAAAGACTATGAAAATGAAATCCGCGCCGTGCTGCGCCGCGACTTTGCCGAGAGCAAATTATTCGCAATTAAAGACCCGCGTCTTTCGCTGCTACTGCCGCTGTGGCTGAAAATTCTGAAGAAAGAAAAAATCCGCCCCGTGTTCGTAACTGTGCTGCGCGACCCGTTTTCCACCGCAGCGTCCCTCAAAAAACGCAACCACTTTCCGGTGGAAAAATCATTGCTGCTCTGGTGCCGTTATAATCTGGAGGCGGAACGCGGCGCGCGCAAACACCCGCACGTGCTGCTGACGATGGATGAGGTGATGAAGGATTGGCAATCCGTTACCAAAAAGGTTGCTAAAGGTCTTGCCGTCAAATGGCCGCACCAGACGCGGACGGTGGCAAAAGATGTGGAAGCGTTTATCAATCCGTCGCTCGTGCACCATGCGCGCGCCGTGCCGGTGGGTGTGGAAAATGCCTTTATTGGTGCGTGGGCAAAGCGTGCGACGAAATTATTGTGGCAAGGTGCGCTCGAAGGCGAAACCGATACCAAAGCCCTCGATGCGCTGTATGAAGATATCACTGTGCAGATGGATAGCGCGAGTGGCCTGATGCACTTCTGGGTGGAAGAAGCGCTGCGTGGCCGTTTTTATGTGGGCCACGTGCAAAAGCAGCAGCAGGACATGCATAAACTGCAGGGCGAAATCCGTGAACTTGGCGCGCAACTGCGCATCGCGCGCAAAGACTTAAGCCGCACCATTCAGCGTGCTGATGGTTTGCAGCAGGCTTTAGAAGCGGTGGTAAATTCGACCTCGTGGAAGGTGACATGGCCGCTGCGCGTGACATCCTCTCTCGCACGACTGGCGCTCAGCCCGAAAACCTATAAGAAGATGAGCATGATTCTGCGCATTTATGGCGCAAAGGAATTATTGAATTTGGCGCTGTATGCGCTGCGTGTGCGTAGCTCAGGCCCCAGCATGCAGATTCAGCACGGCAAGCAGCATTACGAAGAATGGGTGCAGCTGTATGATACGTTTTCTGAAGGCGACAAACGTGCCATGCGCGAACATGTGGAGCAGATGAGTCATGCGCCGCTGATTTCCATCGTGATGCCAGTCTATAACGTGGAAGAAAAATGGCTGCGCGAAGCGATTGATTCCGTGCGTCGCCAAATTTATACGAACTGGGAACTCTGCATCGCCGATGATGCATCACCCGCCCTGCACATTAAAAAAGTGCTGAAAGAATATGAGAAAAAAGACCAGCGCATCCGCGTGGTCTACCGCAAGGAAAACGGGCATATTTCGGAGTCCAGCAACAGCGCGCTTGAAATTGCCAAAGGCGAATTTGTGGCGCTGATGGACCATGACGATGTGATTCCAGAACACGCGCTTTATTTCGTGGCGGCGGAAATCAATAAAGACCCGAAGGTGAATCTCATCTATTCCGATGAAGATAAAATGGATGAGCAGGGTAAGCGCTTCTATCCGTACTTCAAGTCAGATTGGAATCCGGACTTATTCTATTGCCAGAATATGATTAGCCATTTAGGCGTGTATCGCCGCAGCGTACTGAAAAAAATCGGCGGCTTTAGAAAAGGTATGGAAGGCTCGCAGGATTACGACCTTGCGCTGCGCTTTTTAGAAGCGGTGGACGAGCAGGGCGTGCGCCATATTCCGCGCATTCTCTACCACTGGCGCGCCATTGAAGGCTCTACCGCACGGCACATCGACCAGAAAAATTATGCGCTTGAGGCCTCGCGCCGCGCCATGCAGTCGTATCTCGACCGCCGCTATAAAGGGCAGGGCGTGAAGCTGGTGGAATCAAACCTCGACCAATTCCACCGCACGCTGTGGCCGCTGCCGAAGAAAACACCGAAGGCCTCGCTGATTATCCCCACACGCAATGCGGTGGTGCTGGTGAAGCAATGTGTGGAAAGCATTTTAGAGCGCACGAAATATGACGGCGAGTATGAAATCATTATCGTGAACAACCAGAGCGATGACCCGAACACGCTGGAATATTTCAAGCAGATTGCCAAAAAAGCGAATGTGCGGATTTTAGATTATCCGCATCCGTTCAATTATTCCGCCATCAATAATTTTGCCGTGAAGCACGCCAAAGGCGAAGTGATGATACTGCTGAATAACGATACGGAAGTGATTAGCTCGGAATGGCTGCGTGAGATGGTGTCGCATGCCATACGTTCGGATGTGGGCGCGGTGGGTGCGAAGCTGTATTACCCGAACGACGTGATTCAGCATGCAGGCGTGATTTTAGGTGGCGGTGCCGCGATTCACCCTGTGGCCACGCACATGTTCCACGGCCTTGCGCGCGATGATGCGGGCTATCTTGGCCGTGCGATGATGACGCAGAGCCTTTCTGCCGTAACCGCAGCCTGCCTTGCCGTGACGAAGAAAAAATATGAAGAAGTAGATGGGCTGGATGAAACGAACCTGACGGTGGCGTTTAACGATGTGGATTTTTGCCTGAAGCTGCGCGAGAAGGGCTACCGCAATATCTGGACACCATACGCTGAGCTATACCACCATGAATCGGCCACGCGCGGTGCGGAAGATACGCCCGCAAAAATGGAACGTGCCGCCCGCGAAGTGGCGTTCATGCGCAAGCGTTGGAAAGAATGGCTTGGGAATGATCCGTATTACAATCCGAATTTGGATTTTATGGAAGCAGACTTTTCGCTCGCTACGCCGCCGCGCACAGAAAAGCCGTGGGAGCAGGTGAAATCGAAAGAAAAAAACGTCGCCTAGGCTGCTGCCTCAGCCGCAAAGTTTACTTTACCATTGCGCGTGGCGCCCATTTCAATCAGCGGCACAAAAAATTCCATGAGGGATGATTTTACCTTCTCTACATCCGTTGCCTGCATAGCAGCATGGCGGAACTCAGCAGAATTATAAAGGCCAGTGGTATACCACCCTAAATGCTTGCGCGCGATGCGCAGGCCATTTTCCGTGCCATAATGCGTGAGCATGGCATCGTAATGCTCAAGGATAACGCGATATTGTTCCGCGAGTGTTGGTTCTGGCAGCTGCTCGCCGGTTTTTAGGTAATGCGCGGCTTGGTTTACAAACCATGGGCGACCATAGGAGCCGCGGCCAATCATGATACCATCGGCGCCGGATTCTTCCTTCGCGCGCTTAGCATCTTCCAGCGTGGTGATATCACCATTGGCGATGACGGGAATTTTCACCGCGTCTTTTACGTTGCGAATAAATCTCCAATCAGCAACGCCCTTGTAGAGCTGCTGACGCGTGCGGCCGTGAATGGTAATCATCTGGATACCGACATCCTCGGCGATTTTTGCGAGCTTGGGTGCATTCAAACTATTTTCGTCCCAGCCTTTGCGCATTTTTAAGGTTACGGGCAGCTTCACGGCTTTCACCACCGCCTCGAGCACTTTTTCAGCTTTCACTTCGTCGCGCATCATGGCGCTACCGGCATGGCCGTTCACTACTTTTTTCACGGGGCAGCCGAAGTTGATATCAATCAGCGCTGCACCGCGGTCTTCATTCAGCTTGGCGGCTTCGGCCATTACATCAGGCTCGCAGCCCGCTAGTTGCACGGCCATGGGGTGCTCTTCCGGCTCGTTCTTGGCTTTGAGCAGACTATCGCGCGTTTCGATAATCATGGCGCGGCTGGCAATCATTTCGGACACGACCATGCCAGCGCCGAAGCGCTTCACTAAGCGGCGGAACGGCAGGTCGCTCACGCCCGTCATGGGGGCGAGAATGACGTCATTCTCCAGCTTGATATTGCCGATGGTGATGGTCATGTTTATGATGCATGTTTTGTAAATGAGGCGGGGAACATACTAAAAATGCCGAAAAAAGGCAAGAAAACACGCATAGTGGCCCTGATTGTGGCGGGCGGCAGCGGCCAAAGGCTGGGCGGCGCAGTGCCAAAGCAATATCGCAGCGTGGCAGGAGTCCCCGTGCTTAGGCGCAGTATTCTGGCGTTTTTGCAGCACCCGCAGGTGGATGCGGTGTGTGTAGTCATCCGCCCGGAAGACCGGAAACACTACGAAAAAGCCGTAGAGGGGCTAAAAATACTACCGCCGGTGATGGGTGGCGTCACGCGCCAACAATCTGTGTCTAACGGACTGAAAATCCTTAATAAAATAGGCGTATCGCAGGTATTGATTCACGATGCGGCCCGTCCGCTGGTGTCTGATAAAATTATCACTCGCGTGCTAAAAGCACTGGCAAAAAATAAGGCGGCGGTGCCTGCGGTGGCAGTGGCAGACACTATCAAGAAAACCAAAAACGGTAAGGTGGAAAGCACACTGAAGCGTGATGCGCTTGTCGCCGTGCAAACGCCGCAAGGTTTCTATTTTGCAGATATTCTGAAAGCGCATCGGGCCGCAAAACATAACCAATACCCCGATGATGCGGCGCTGCTGGAAGCAGCGGGTGAGAATGTGGCAGTGGTTGAGGGCGATGCGGAGAATTTCAAAATTACGACTGAGGCAGATATGAAGCGGGCAGAAGCATTACTGGGCACAAAAATGGAAACGCGTGTGGCGCAAGGGTTTGACGTGCACGCGTTTGAGCCGGAGGGCAGCGCCAAACATATTCTGCTGTGCGGTGTGAAGGTGCCGTATGGTTGCAAACTGGAAGGGCATTCCGATGCCGATGTGGGGCTGCATGCGCTAACGGATGCGATATTGGGCACGATTGCGCGCGAGGATATCGGCTATCATTTTTCACCGAAGGATAAGCGCTGGAAAAATGCTGACTCCACTGTGTTTTTAAAACATGCGATGAAGTTGCTCCAAGAAGCGGGCGGCAGATTGGTGCATGCGGATATTACATTTATGGGTGAGGAGCCTAAAATCAGCCCGCACCGCGAGGCCATGCGCAAGAAGTTGGCGGTACTACTAGAGGTGGATTTGTCCCGCATCAGCATTAAAGCGACAACCACTGAAAAGCTCGGATTCCTTGGAAGAAAAGAAGGGCTTGCGGCACAGGCGGTTGTTACCGTAGAATTACCCTTTAATTAAAAGGATACTTGAATGTCCATCGCCGACCGCATCCGCAAAGGCCTCACGCGTAAGCCGATAAAAAAAATGAATAGCAAAAACGACGATAAGGGCTTTAACCGTACGCGCCTGCTGGTGACGTTTGGTGGCGTAGGCACCATTTGGTATGCACCGGGCACACTTGGCTCTGTTGCGGGTATTTTATTCTTTGTGGTGGTGGCATCGCTTGGTGCGCTGGTGGCAGATGCCGAGGGTGCGGTTGCACTGCTTATCACGGCTACGATTGTGTTATTTGTTTTAGGTATACGCGCCAGCAATGCCTACATGAAAAAAATCAAAGACCACGACCCGAGCGAAATCGTGGTGGATGAAGTGGTGGGCATGGTGTTGACCATTCTGCTCACGTTTAGTGGTTTGGGTTATGTCGAGCAATTTGTGTTGGGTGAAGTAAAAGAAGTTTTTGGTGCGCACATGCTGGAGCTGATGGCGGTGATGTTTCTTTCCTTCCGTGTAATGGATGTGGTGAAGCCGTGGCCCATCAGCTGGTTTGATGCCAATGTAAAAGGTGGCTTCGGCGTGATGCTGGATGATGTGTTGGCCGCAATTGCTGCCGCCGCGATGGCGCTGGGTCTTTATGGCTTACTTATAAACACAGCATGGAAGCCATTTTAATATGGAGCGACTGGCTCAGGAATTGATAAGCATTTGCCGGAAAAAGAAAGTCAGAGTTGCAGCGGTTGAATCCTGTACGGGCGGCTTAGTGGCAAAACTGATTACCGATATCTCTGGTGCGTCGGATGTGTTTGACCGCGGATTTGTAACCTATTCCAATGCGGCTAAAAGCGAAATGCTGGGTGTGAAACCGGAATTGATTGAAACCTGTGGTGCTGTGAGCGCGGAAGTGGCATGTGCATTGGCGCAAGGAGGGCTTAAGAACAGTCGCGCACAAGTGGTTGTTGCCCTTACGGGCGTTGCGGGTCCGGATGGTGGCACCAAGGATAAGCCGGTGGGGCTGGTGCATATTGCTGTTGCCAGCGCGACGAAGGGTGTACGCAACGAAGTATGCTATTTTGACGGTGGGCGCAGCGCCATCCGCCTTTTTGCTGCTGAAAAGGCACTTCTGATGTTGCAGGATGCGGTGGAGCATTCCTAGCTTATCTTCTTGAAGGATAAGGAAAAATCAACTATACTCCGCTTCTATGCAAAATTACTTTGATAGCACGCATCTTTACACGCTCATGGAAATGCAGCGCGCGATGGTGAGTCCTTTAAACGTTGCCGCCAAGGCCCATCGCGAACTTCACGTACACCCGTTCAACCCCTTTTCTTATACGGTTATGGGTCGTAGTGCCGCCGCGTACTACGAACTGCTAGAGCGTGTGACGCGCCATTATGCGCGCCCAGAGTTTGGCATTACGCACACGAAGGTGGATGGCAAGACGGTGGAAATTGTGGAGGAGTACGTTAGGGAGCGCCCCTTCTGCAACTTGCTGCACCTGAAGAAGAAAAAAACAACAATCAAGCAGCCGCAGATGCTGGTGGTGGCGCCGCTTTCCGGCCATTACGCCACGCTGCTCCGCGGCACGGTGGAGGCATTGCTGCCGCACTTTGATGTGTATATCACCGAGTGGTTGAATGCGCGTGACATCCCAATGTCAAAAGGCACGTTTGATTTTGACGACTATGTGAATTACTTGATGGGCTTTTTGCATAACCTGCGTGGTGATGTGCATGTGATGGCCGTGTGTCAGCCTTCCGTGCCAGTGATGGCCGCCGTTTCGATTATGTCGAGCAAAGGCGATCCCGCTGTGCCGAAAACCATGACACTTATCGGCGGGCCGATTGATACGCGCATCAATCCGACCAAGGTAAATAAAACGGCGCATGAGCGGTCGATTGATTGGTTCGAGCGTTCGGTCATCAGCCGTGTGCCGTTCAATTATCCCGGCTTCATGCGCAAGGTGTATCCTGGGTTTGTGCAGCTGACCGGCTTCATGACGATGAATCTTGATAAGCACGTGGGTGAGCATCTGGGGCTGTTCATGCATCTGGTGGATGGCGATGGTGAAAGCGCCGAAGCCCATCGCAAGTTTTATAACGAATATCTTTCGGTGCTCGATTTACCGGCAGAGTTTTATCTGCAAACGGTGAAGAGTGTGTTCCAAGACTATGCGCTGCCAAAGGGCGTGATGGTGTCGCGCGGGCGTCAGGTGAAGCCGCAAGATATCAAGAAAACAGCGCTGCTATGCATTGAAGGCGAGAAAGACGATATCTCCGGCGTGGGCCAAACCAAGGCGGCGATTAAGCTGTGTACGGGCCTGCCAGAGAAGATGAAGAAATACCATCTGCAGGAAGGTGTGGGGCATTACGGCACATTTAACGGCCGCCGCTTCCGTGAGCAGATTGTGCCCGTGATTGTCGATTTCTGTCAGAAGAACAGCTAATCGCTTCTTATTCAATTTAATTCCGATATGCCCTGCTGACGTATTTTGTCAGCGCAGAGTCTTTGTGGAATGTGTGCAAGCCAACCCAGACCAGTAGGAAGATAAATATCAGCCAGCATTGGCGGTAGGCTTGTGTCAGGTCATCGCCTCCGAAGCGGGATACGGTGTGCAGCAGGAACCATAACCCAAGGAATGCGGCGAGTGTAGCATTTGGTCGCCAGTCTTTTGCAACTGGTTGGAAAATGACTACAGGCAGCAGGGCATAGTAAATGTAATAATAATTAGCGGGGATAGAGAAGAAGAAAATAATCAATGCTCCGAACAGAATCATGGCTTCTTCACCGCGCATTCTTCGCATCGCCCACACGCAATTGCCAACGATTACACCAATCAGTGGCAGGTTGAACCACAGCAAGTCGTTCCAGCGCTCATTAAGCCGGGTGTTCCAGCCGCGGAAATTATTGAGTCCGTCCTGCCACCAGAAATTTTGCCCCGGCACCCACGATGCCCACGTGGCAATTTTTTTGTACCCAATATGCCAGACAAAAAACATGTTGGAGTGTGTTTGTATGCGCTCAAAGAACGTAACCCACGCCGGAAGGCCAAACATAAAGAGGCTAATGCCCACAAACAGGAGGGTGATGCCGACAATGCCAATCGCGAAATCTTGCAAGTGTGTCAGCATCTTTGGCTTTTGAATAGATTGCATACCCAGCCATAGGCCTGCGCCAATGGCAAAAACAAAGGGGAACAGAGCCATAAGCCCACTTAACCCTAAGCAAATGCCAGTGCCGAGGTATTTTTTTTCTTTCATCAGGCAGGTGCCAAGGATAAGCCAGAAAACCCACATATGGCGCAAAAAGCTACCGCCGGTCCAGCGCATGCCGGAAAGATAGCTGGTGCCAAATGTGATAAGGAAAGCAGTGAGACCAACCAATCCAAAGCTGCGATAGATAAACGCACTGGCAATGGCGAGAAGCGTTACGTCCAGAAAGGGTATCAGTTCAATATATTCCCAATTCAAATTCAGTGTACCGCCATTCTTTGAAATGGGTATTGCATTGGCGATCACATAACCGATGACGTTCCACGATGGTGGGGGGTTAAAGCCAGCATCAAATAAGCCTAAATTCAGCCAACCCGGAAAGGCAATTTTTTTCAGCGCCTCGGTATCGGTTTTAAATTCCTGCCAGCGTGATTCAGTGAAGCGTGGGCGGTATTTTTCATTGGCTCGCTTCAGGCCCTCTGCGGCGGTGATAGGATACACCTGATTGGATAAATCGCGCAGGTGTGTGCCGGTATATTGCGGGCTGGCAGATTCAGTGTCGGCGAGCAGGTAGGTGACATATAGACCGTCGTTACCAAGTTCTTTGTAATATTTAGCGCCGATATAATAATGAAAAACTTCATGCCAATGCAAAAAGGCACTGCGTTGCTTGGTCGGCACGAGAGGGTCGCGTATATTCATCATTGTGCCGAAGCTGGTGTAGTAAAAAACGGAGACAAAAGAGGCGGCAATTAAAACCGCTTTTAATTGGGGCGTTAGTTTTGACTTGCTCGCATGGTACAGCAATGCCCCCATCGTAAACAGAAGGGTGAAAACAAGTGTGAGTGTGGGGGTATCTTTCATCGCCGCTCCTGCCGTGCTAAGAACACAAGCATATTACCGTTGCATTTCAAGTGAAGCAAAGCAAAAACAGCGACCGCATGTATGAGTTTAGAAGGTCAGTGCCTTCGCTAGCTTTACGCTTGGCAACTCGCTGACTTTTTTCAGCAATGCACCATCCACCGGCTGGTCCGTTTCCACCAGCGCCACGGCATCGCCCTTTTCACCGCGACCCAAATGGAAGTTCGCCACGTTGATTTTGGCATCCCCCAGCAGCTTGCCGAGATTGCCGATCAGACCCGGTTTATCTTCATTGTTTACGTAGAGCATGTTCTTGCCGAGGGACGCTTCGAGCTTAATGTCGCCAATCGAAACGATGCGCGGCTTGCCGGAAAAGAGCGTGCCAGAAAGCGAGCGTTCCTGACGGTCGGTTGTAATCGTGAGAGTGATGAGCGTTTGGTAGTCAGACGTCTGCTCGTTCTTTACTTCGCTGATGCTGATGTTGCGGTCTTTCGCAATCACTGGCGCGTTCACCAGATTCACCGTTTCCACCATCGGCGCCAGAAGGCCACGCAGCAGTGCAGAGGTGAGTGGCTTGGTGTTGAGCTTTGCCACACGGCCCTGATACTCGATTTTCACTTTGTTAAGGCCAGACTGCGTAATTTGCCCAGCAAAGCTGCCGAGCTGGTCTGCCAAATCAAGGTACGGCTTCAGTTTTTTTGCATCTTCAGCGGAAAGGGAAGGAATGTTCACCGCGTTCGTTACCGCGCCTGCCGTGAGGAAGTCTGACATCTGCTCGGCCACTTGCAGGGCCACATTTTCCTGTGCTTCATTGGTAGAGGCACCAAGGTGCGGCGTGCACACCACGTGCTCTGAGCCAAACAGCACGTTGGTTTTTGCAGGCTCTTCGAGGAACACGTCGAGCGCAGCACCAGCCACATGGCCTTCATCAATCAGTTTTTTCAGCGCAGGTTCATCAATCAAACCACCGCGTGCGCAGTTGACGATATACACGCCTTTTTTGGTCTGTTTGAGGGATTTTTCGTTGAGGATGTTGCGCGTTGCATCATTGAGCGGCGTGTGCAGCGTAATGAAATCAGCACGTTTCAGCAGTTCTGGCAGTTCCACCTTTTCAACATTCATGTCTTTGGCGCGCTCAGCGGTTAAGAACGGATCATACGCCACAACTTTCATTTTAAGGCCCTGCGCGCGGTCTGCCACGATAGAGCCAATGTTGCCGCAGCCAATCAGGCCGAGCACTTTGCCCGTGAGTTCTACGCCCATGAACTTTGACTTTTCCCATTTGCCGGCATGCGTGCTGGCACTGGCCTGTGGAATTTGGCGGGCAACGGAGAACATCATCGCAATCGCGTGTTCTGCGGTGGTGACCGAGTTGCCGAACGGCGTATTCATCACCACAATGCCTTCTGCGGTAGCGGCAGGAATATCGACGTTATCCACGCCGATGCCGGCGCGGCCAACCACTTTCAGCTTCTTTCCGGCTTTGATGACGTCTTTCGTGACCTTCGTGGCGGAGCGGATGGCAAGACCATCATACTCACCGATAATTTTCAGCAGCTCTTCTGGCGTGAGGCTGGTTTTTACATCCACATCCACACCGCGTTCTTTAAAAATTTCAACGGCGCGTGGGCTGAGTTTATCGGAAATAAGTACTTTTGGTTTAGCCATGATCAGTAATCCTTGAGAGTTAGAAGAGTCAGTTAGGCGGCTTTCGCTTGCGCCTTTAATTCGTTATACGCCCAGTCGAGCCACTGCGTGAGCAGCGTTAAATCGGCGGCCTCCACCGTTGCGCCTGCCCAGATACGCAGACCTGCCGGTGCATCGCGGTATGCGCCGATGTCGTAACCGGCTTTTTCCGTTTCGATGATTTTTACCAGTTCTTTAGCCGCATTTTCTTGTGCTTCTTTGGAAAGGCTGGTGTACCAATTGTCTTTGATTTTGAAGCACACGGAGGTGTTGGAGCGGATGTCTTTGCGCTCGGCGAGGAAATCAATCCAGTTCGATTTTTCGACCCATTTTTCGAGCACGGCGAGATTCGCTTTCGAGCGCTGCACCAGCCCTTTCAGGCCGCCGAGGGATTTTGCCCATTTGAGGCCGTCAATGGCATCTTCCACACAAATCATGGAAGGGGTGTTGATGGTTTCACCCACAAAGATACCGTCAATCAGCTTGCCGCCTTTGGTCATGAGGAAAATCTTCGGCATCGGCCATGCGGGCACGTAGCTTTCAAGACGTTGCACCGCGCGCGGGGAAAGGATGATAATGCCATGCGCGCCTTCGCCGCCCATGACCTTCTGCCACGAATAGGTGGTGACGTCGAGCTTGTCCCACGGTAGTTCCATGGCGAACACGGCAGACGTGGCGTCGCACATGATGATGCCTTCGCGGTCAGACGCAATCCAGTTGCCATTTGGTACGCAGACGCCAGATGTCGTGCCATTCCACGTGAACACTACGTCGCGGGTTTTGGTATCGACTTCCGCGAGGTTCGGCAATTGACCGTAACCGGCCTTGAACACGCGCACATCTTTCAGCTTCAGCTGCTTCTGCACGTCAGAAACCCAGCCTTCACCAAAGCTTTCCCATGCCAGCATGTCAATGCCGCGTGGGCCGAGCATGGACCACATGGCCATTTCCACCGCGCCTGTATCAGACGCCGGAACGATGCCGATGCGGTAATCTGCCGGTACGCCGAGAATTTCGCGCGTGAGGTCAATGGCTTCCTTCAGCTTGGCTTTACCGAGCTTGGAGCGGTGCGAGCGGCCAATTGCCGCGCCTTTGAGCGCACTAACGTCCCAGCCTGGGCGTTTAGCACAAGGGCCGGAAGAAAAGCATGGATTGGCAGGTTTCTGTGTTGGTTTCATGGTGGTTTCCCGTGTCACAAATGCATTTTTACGGCGCGGATACTAAGCGCTCCGCAACGTATAGTCAACAGCACCGTTAAAGGGGCAAATACCACGAAAAACAGCCCCGATTTACGGGGCTGTTTTTGTTGAGGTCTTGTTGCGAACGCTTAAGGCGTTGGTGTTGTGCCCGAGCTACTGCCTGAGCCACCACCCGAACCACCGCCCGAGCTGCCGCCCATGCACACGGCATAAGGGTCAAAGGGCTCCGGTGCGCAGCAAGGCTCTTCGCCTAAGAAGCGGCACCAATTCGGCGCACACTTGCTGATACAATCAGCAGCCGCAGCATGAGAAGCCTGGACACACGCCTGATAGGTGCTTGGATCAAGGCTATCGCACGCTTTTGCCTCACACTCTTGCATGCAAGGTGATTCACACGTGACGCACGGTGCGGCGCACTCACGCTCACCCGAAACCGGATTGCAACGAACAGGCGCTGAAGTCGTCATGGTGTAAGGGTTATTGGCATAGGCGCAATCACCGCAGTCACCACCCTCGTTACAGTTATATTCAAAATAACTGCAGCAGTCAGGGCCCGGCTCGGTAGAACACGTGACGGGCGTGGGCGGTGGCGGCATACCCGGAGGGCATGCATCCGTGCAGGAACACTGAGCCGGATCGCATCCCGGGTGCTGCTTCAGCACCTTATTCGGCGGACGCGGTGGTGGATAATTATAGGAACCTGGAGGGCCAGAGACTGCGCAGCCTGGGCCATCATCAGGATATACGTTGATCTGACCTGTTGGCACAAAGCTCTCGCCGTAAGGATTACATAACTCGCCGGCCGGTGGTGGTGGTGGTGGTGGTGGTGGCGGCGGCGGCGGCGGCACACATGCCGGCACGTTGCTCACCTGACCGGGCGTACAGCGACAGAAACTTTCTGTTGGGCACTCAATACTCACCCCCGGAGGGCAAGTAACGGTGCTGGTATAGGTCGGGCATACGCAGTCGCACCCGATTGGGCCGCCACACGTAATCCCACTATCCGGCTGGACGACAACGCAGCCTGGTACGCTGTTACAAAAGGTAACGCTCCATTCTGTAATAACCGTACCCGGCGGAAATCGTAACATGGCGGGGCAGTGATAACCGTTAGCCGAGGCGGTGCCGCTGAATAAAAAGATGCAGACGAGCGACCACAGACTAAACAAAAAAGAAATACCAAGCCGCTTAAACATAATGTTCCTCATCTAAAGCATTCATCTTGCACCACAGACATCAGTTTCTAAAGAATCTACCACCGCTGCCGCTGCCAGTTTGCTCACCGCCGCTACCGCTGCCAGTTTGCTCACCGCCGCTACC
>CAYXPR010000026.1:0-10343 GCA_964467255.1 uncultured Rickettsiales bacterium
TGCAGCACATGTAGCATAAAACCATCGCCGCCCAGCGCCAGAATTGCTTTTAGCTTGGGTAGGCGGGAGGGTTTTTCGTCTTTCAGCAGCAGCAGGTTGTAGCGCAGCATTAAACGCTGAAGCGCTTGCTGCGAGGCATCAGAGTCACTCGCTAGCACACCAATGGTGGGCTTGGCGGCGGTTGCTTTTGTGCTTATTTGTTTGGGTGTTTTTTTCACACACGCACCTTAGCTGGCATTAGAAATTTTAGAATGTTGATGAATCATGCTGATGAAGTACGACAAATTCTCTACACCTTTTTTCTCGGCCTCTGCTTTGAGCAGCAGGCGGCTGATAATCTCTTTCGCGGGGTGGCGCTTGCCAGGAGATTCATGGTCCATCTCGCGCAGCACGCGCACCACCATCCACACCGCATCGTGGATGTGAATGGGGAATTCCGCTTTTTTATACAGTGCGTTGAAGCCTTCGCCGGAATCGTCAGATAGTAACTTGCGCACGTTAAACACCGGCACTTTGGTGACGCGCGCGAGGCTGACTTCAAACAGGCTTAAGTGACCCATGCAGAGCGCCGAAATGGGCGAGAGCCGCCCTTCATCTTCCAGCTTTTCAATGATGTGGCTGACATTTTCGCTGGCGGCGCGGATGTTTTGTGAAATACCGCTCGATTTTTCCATCTCGTCCACCAGCTTGCGGATATCGTCCTGCGAGGTGAGTCCTAAAAATTTCAGCGTGGCGCTTTCCTTGCTTTTTTCAAACACGGTTTTGAGGTGCGGGTATTTTTTCTCATACTTGCCAAGCACGAGCTCGCGTATATTGTCAGAGGCTAGCATTACCATTTTTTCAGTGAGCGCGACGGGCAGGGATTCACGCTGCGCCAAACGCTCGGTAATTTCTTTGTCTTCCGAGAAAATATCAAACACGCGGCTAAGGCCCATTTCGGAGAATTTGGCTGAGGCTTTGTTCAGCAGGTGATTCACGACCTGAGAGTTTTCGGTTTCCACCAGCGCGTCCGACACTTTTGCAGACACGGTTTCGCGGCTGGAAATGGCTAGCAAACGCTCGGTGCTGTTACTGGAGTGGATGATGTCGACTAAATCCTCATCGGTCAGCACACTGGAGAATTGTAGCACCGGTAATGCGACCTGATCGACGTCTTTGGCGAGCGAAAGGATAATGTCGTGCGGTACATCCGGATTATTTTTAAAATTTTCAGCCAAGGCTTGCCGCACCATCACCTCGGCATCCTGCATCAGCGTGCGGAAAATCTGCTCGGCGAGTTTAATTTGCTGTTCAGAAAATTGCTTGTCGTTATAGGTGCCGGCGACTTTTTCAAACACCTCCACGCGCACATGGGGGGACTTATCCTCCAGCAGGCGGCTGACGTCTTCCGCGCTTAAATGAAAATTGGCAGTCATGGCCCCTCGCAAAGTAAGGCCTTCATTTTACACCAGAATATGAACAAATCAAAGCGCCCATGCGCGGCGGAGGAAAAGAGTCAGGAATAGCGGTATTAATGTAACGAAGCTGCGATTTTTGACTTATCGTGCAGCAGCGCGAGCATGTAGCCCATATTGGGAATGGTGCGGTCGTAGCCACGCTCGGTGATGCGCTGAATCATGCGGCTGGAATACACTTCGCGTTTGCCGGACTGAGGCTCCTCTTCAAGGGCGATACGCACCAGCATTTCGGTGGCTTCCAGCATCGTTTCAGGCATGTTGCAGGCGCGGTATAGCGCTTGAAATCCTTGGCCATTGCCCTGGCGAATCAATTTATGAGCGTTTGCCAGCGGAATGCCCGCCAGCTTGGCCATACCGGTTTCAAAAAATTCAATTTCGCCCTGACACAATGCCCGCAAAATAACGGAATGGGTCAGGCGGTTGTTTAAGAAAAGTTGGTGTACGAGCTCTTGGGTTTTCGTGACAGACTCACTCACCTGATGTACGGCCACGGTTGCTTCGGCATGAATGGGGTCGGTAATGCTTTGAGCCAAGCTGTTCGTGATGCCAAAACGCTGCGCCAACATGCGCTGCACGCCGCTTGAGGCGGAGGCAATCAGGCGTTCTGCCAGCGCAACGGACATGCCACCATGCTGCACCAAACGCTCCAGCACGGAGCCATTTTCTTTGTATAAAATGAAAGCTTGTGCGATGCCGCGCTCATCAATTTGCGCATGAACATTGCCAAACAAAAAGCCCGCGACCTGTGCATGACCGGTTGAAATCAGTGCGCGCGATACATCGGCGTTGATGCCAGTGGCACGGCGTGCAATAGCTGAATGGCGAGCCGCTTCACGCGTGGCGTGCACCAGTTCAATTAAATCTTGTGAGGTCAGCACGGATGAAAACTCAAGCACGGGCAGGGCAACATCCTGTACATCGCGCGCTAGTTTTATCGCCACACTGTGCGGCATGTTCGGGTTTTCTTTCAGCTCAAGCGAAAGCACGCGGCGAATGCGGACTTCCATGTCTTCTGATAAAAGGAGCAGGATGTCTTTGACGATGTCCATTTCTTCTGCGGTGAAACCACCGGCATTGAACTGAGTACAAATCTGGCGGGCTACTTGCTCGCGCAGCATGACATCTGGTTGCCCAGTGACTCTGGCAAATTCGTGTAACACAGTTTCCATCTCCCCCTCCGATAACACTACATGGGCGCGGCGGCTCATGGGTTAATTTTTAGTAAAACTTTCCAAAATTTTTAGTCATCAATTTCGTATGGGTTTCTCTGCCCTGTACCTTTCGGGATACTCCCAAAACGTTAACAAAACGTTAACCCGATAGTTTGGATGCGATCCAATGCGAATCGGGAACGGTGTGTTGTATTTTTACAACTAACAAAACATGTGGGAAAATTTCCTGTCATTGGCTCTCTGCTTCAAAAAAGACATCTTTCGGGGGAAAAAAGACTATAGCATTCGCGTATGACAAAGATTTGACGGTTCTGTGAAAGAATCATGACAAAAAAGGCGCCGGTGTTATCCGGCGCCTTGAATGTGCCACCCGCAATGCTGCGAGGGATATTGTTTTTTAAGCCTTATTCGATTTCAAAGGTGGCGGCCACTTCCACGCTGGCATCCAGCGGAAGGCTGGCAACCCCATAGGCCACGCGGGCATGACGGCCTTTTTCTTCACCAAACAGGTCAATAATCAGCTTTGAAGCACTATTGGCCACCAGTTGCGGGCTGGTGAACTGCGGCGTAACGCTGACAAGTATTTCTAATTTAAGGGTTTTTTTGACTCTATCGAGGTTTCCGCCTACCGCCGTGTTCAGGCAGGAAAGCACGTTCACGGCGCAGGCATAGGCTGCGGCCTCGGCTTCGACCTGAGTGGCTTTGCCGCCGACCTGACCCGTGGCAACGAGCTGGCCGTTTTTAAACGGAAGCTGGCCAGAGATAATCACCTGATTGCCGCTGATGGTGAAGGGAACGTATAAAGCACCAGCGGGTGCTTTGGCTTCCGGCAGGGTGAGGCCAAGTTCTTTCAGGCGGGCGTTGATGCTGCCGCTGCTTGCTGTGGCTTTTGCTGTCGCTGACATGGTGAGTCACTCCTTGCTGTATATAGAGTACGGGTTGTCTGGATGGCTGAATATGCCGCCTTCCTGCCGCCTTGGCAACAGTATTATGCCGGAAGTTCTTCACGGAAACGTCATGATTCTGTCATCAAACTGTCACAATTCTTTGTTACACTGACCCCAAGTTCAATAAAACGTGCAGTTTTTGGTTGGCACAGAAATTCTAATAAATTGTAAGGAGACAAACATGATGAAATCAATACATATGAAACGTTCACTGGCGCTGGTCGTATTCGGCCTTGCGCTCGCTATGCTTCCTGGCAGCGCCTCGGCTGCTGTGGCCATGGACGCAATCGTTTGCAACGCAGTAAAATTCGTTACGGGCCCGACGGGCGCCGCTATTGCAACGGTTGCTATTCTTATTCTTGGCGTTGCCGCCTTCTTCGGTAAGGTAACGTGGGGTCTTGCTGTTCTGGTGGCCATCGGTATGGCCGGCCTGTTCGGTGCTGCCGCTATTGCGAAAGCAGTATCGGGTCAGACCGCCTGCGCATAAACACCGCAGAGAAGTTCAAAAAACCGCCGGAGAAATCCGGCGGTTTTTTTATAGGCAGTTGTCTTTAAATTCAGTATATTGATAGCCTATGTTTGCCATACTTGATAAAGCGGCGCGTACCAACGAGGATCGGCAGGAAGCTGCCGTCGAGGAGTTTATTCCGCTTGCGTGCCACTATGACCCCACCACGCTGATAACAAAAAACGGCGAACTTCTTCAGACCATTAAAATCACCGGTTTTAGCTTTGAAAGTGTGAATGCAGGCGATGGGGAGAAAAAAACCCTGCGCCACGTGATTCGTGACGCCGTGCAGGCCAGCATCAAAACCAATGATTTTGCACTCTGGATTCATACGGTGCGCCGCAAAAAAGATCTTTCCGGTGGCGGAAAATACACGCCCGGCAGTTTTGAAGATTATGTGCACCGCGCATGGGGAAAGCGCCATGACTGGGAACATAAATATGTGAACGAGTTGTACATTACAATAATCTGCGAAGGTCAGAATTTTAACCTGAGCGCCAAGAACTTTACACGCACCCTTTTCTTTCTGGCAGAGCGGAAATACCATCTGAAATGCATGGAAGAGGCGCATAAAAAACTCGACGAAGCGGTGGGGGGTATTCTAAGCACACTAAAGGGCTTCGGCGCACGCCGACTGGGTATTTTGGAGCATCGCGGTGTGAGTTATTCCGAGCCGTTACAGTTTTTCGGAAAAATTGTGAACCTCTATGAAAAACCAACGCCTGTGCCGGTGATGGATATTTCTACCTATTTGCCAACGCATGAAATTGCCTTTGGCTTTAACGTGCTGGAGGTGAAAGGCGAAACGGGCCGGCACTTCGGTACGGTGTTGACGGTAAAGGAATACCACGATGTGAGTTCATCGGCGATTGATACGTTTCTTCAGCTTGAGGAAGAATTTATTATCACGGAAACATTTGATTTTATTAATAGTGAGAAAGCGCTTAAAAAATTTGAGCACCAGCAGTATCTGATAAAGCTGAGTGGCGATACCGAATTTTCAGATATTTCAGGCATGACGGATATTATGCAGAGTAACCGTGGCCGGTCCGTGGATTTTGGTGAGCATCAAATTAGCATTATGTTGCTGAACGACTCGCTGCCAGATTTGGAGCGGCAAGTGAAGCAGACGTTTGATGCGTTTCGCCGCGTGGGTATTGTGGCAGTGCGCGAAGACGTGATGATGGAAGAGGTTTTTTGGTCGCAGTTGCCTGGGAATTTTGAATTTTTGCGCCGGCTTTCGCCGATTAACACCCGCCGCATTGGCGGCTTTGCCTCGCTCTATAATTTTCCGGCCGGCAAGCTCGATAACAACCACTGGGGCCCTGCGACGACGGTGTTCTATACCCGTGCGGGTACCCCGTATTTCTTCAGCTTCCATGTGGGCGATAATGGCCATAGCATGATTATCGGCCCGTTCGGTGCCGGCAAAACCGTGCTACTCAACTTCCTTGTGTGCGAATCGCGCAAATTTAATAATAGGCTTTTCTTTTTTGATCAGGAACGTGCGTCGGAACTTTTTATTCGTGCGGTGGGTGGAAATTATCGCCGTATGATGAAAAAGCCACCATCAAACCAATTGCGGATGAATCCGCTACAAATGTCGGACACACCGCAGAACCGAAGCTTTCTGAGGGCCATGCTACAATATATGGCGATGGACGAAAGCCTGCAGGTCAGTGAACAAGATAGGCAGCTTGCCGAACAGGCGGTGGAACATATTTTCTTATTGCCGCAGCCAGAGCGTCGCCTTTCAAATGTGATTCCGAAATTCTGGCCACAAACAGAATTGCCCAAAGCCCCCGTTGCGGTAAGTGCGGATCCTTTCGCGGCGCTTTCCGGCACGGGCTCTGTTCCTGTGCAGGAGGTCAGCTGGCAGCGTATGGCGCGGTGGTACGGGCAAGGTGAATATGCGCATATTATGGATAGTCCCCACGACGAGCTGGTATTCAATCAAATGGTGTATGGCTTTGGGATGACCGAAATAGTGAAAGAGAGAAGGGCCCTCATTCCTATTTTTTCATACTTGATTCATCGTATTCGCCAAACACTGGATGGCACCCCGACGATGATTGTGCTCGATGAAGCCTGGTCTTTGGTGGATAACCCCGTTTTTGCCTCGTTTATTCCAGCGTGGCTCGATGATTTGCGGGCCAATAATGCGGTGGTGATTTTTGCGACAGAGAGTGTAGACAACATAAAAGAAAGCTCTATTACTCAGCCGGTTACCCAAAAAATGGCCACCCAAATTTACCTACCAAACCCCCGCGCGACCGAGGCATATCGTTCGGTGTTTGGCTTAAATAATGTGGAGTTTGAATTACTTAACTCCATGAGTGGCTCGCGGCGCGAATTTTTGCTGAAACACCACCAAGAAGCGGTGGTTGCAACCTTGGATTTGAGCGGAATGCATGATATAATTGCCGTGCTTTCTGGCAACAAGGAAAGCATCGCCCTCATGGAGAATATTATGCTCGATGTTGGGGATGACGCCAGCAAGTGGCTTCCCATATTCCGGGAAAGAGCCAGCAAAAAACAGAAAGGCTAATATGCCGCTGTGGTTATGGATAACGTCGCTTCTTGCCGGTGTGTTTGTTTTTTTACCGGAAGGGGTTGATGCGGCGATTACGGCAACCTGCACAGTGGGTGGCGTTCCTTATACCATGATTAACCCGATTGCTCTGAATCCGAGCAGTTGCCCTGGTGTGAATCAAACAGGAACAACCGGTGGGAACATTGTTTTCAATTTTATGGAAACCACATTTTGCTTGGTGCGCGCCTCCATGGGCAACGCCATGTTTACGATGTATTGCGCACTGGTGAACGCGGTGGCGCCAGTGATACGTGCTGGTCTGGTGCTGTATATTGCGATTTTCAGTATTGCGGTTTTGACGCAGATTGTAGACGGCAAAGACTGGGCCATGCGTCTGATAAAAATATCGCTCATCTATACGTTCGCGATAAACCCAACGTTTTTTTATGACTATCTTTATAACGTGTTTGTGATTTCATTGCCGGACACGCTCTCCCAATACATGTTTGCTGTGGACCTTACGAACACAGGGTTTCAGGGTGCCGGCGCGGCTGGTACGGTGGAGGGCAAGCGTATGGGCGTCATCAGCAACCTCGATACGATGTTCAACCTGATTGTGGGTGGCACAGAACTGATTGGCTACATGCTGCTTGCTGTTGCTTTTGCGGTGTTGATTATCGGGATACCGCTTTTTTGGTTGTTGCTGTTTGGATTTCTTATGGCGCTTGCCGCCTTTATTCGCGTGTTGGTGGCTTACGCAACGGCGCTGATTGCGCTTTCCTTTACACTGATGTTTGCTCCGGTGTTCATTCCAATGCTGTTATTTAGCCGCACGAGCCACTTGTTTTTTGGCTGGTTGCGTTCCGTTATGGCCTATTCCTTGGAAATAGCACTGATTTTATTTTTCGTATTCCTGATTGGTGGCATCAGGATTCTGCATGACGCCAGCATGCAGGACGCAATGATGAATGATGAGGATGTAAACCCAAGTTGTGAAATCGTGTTAGGTGATATCGGCATCGCAGAGGCGCTTCGTATTGAGGTGCCGTGCTTTACTTCTGTTATGTCTGCCATTGGCGCGGCGTTGTATGACCTGCTATTCTTCTGCATGACATACTTCCTTACGTCGGCCCTTTTGTTTGGCTTTATGGGGAAGGTTAGCGCAGTTTCACAACAGCTTGTGAAGTTTGGTGGTGCAGTGGTTACGCCTTCCGTGATGCCTGGATCAGAGGCGGCCAACACACTTGTCACGATGGAAAATAATATGATGGATGGGGTGAAGTCGATTCGCGGTGGCGTGACACAGGCGCGCGAGAAAATTGCGGGTGGCCTGAGCGGTGGTGCACAGAAAGGTGCCGAAAAGGTACAAGGCGGCATGAAAAAAATGCAAGAAGGCGCCAAGGACATGCAAGAAGCCGGCAAAGATGCCGCGGAGGCTGCACAAAAAGGTGGTCAAGCTGCAGCTAAAGGCGGTCAGGCGGCAGCGCGTGGCGGTGCCGGTGGCGCGATGGTTCTTGGCGGTGTTGTTGCTGCGCCAGTCACTCTCGGCGCATCGCTTAAAGTGAGTGCGCAGGGCGCGGGCGAAATAGGTGGAGCGGCTGGAGATGCTGCGGAAGCAGCAAAACTAGCAGCAGAAGCGGCGGCTAAGGCGGCAAGCGCTACCATCAAGGCAGGACGCGCGACAGTCAAGGTTATAGAAGGTGGTGTAGAAGCAACTCAGGGCGCTGCGGAAGTGGCGACCAGCAAAAAAGATGATGATGGTAAAAAAGGTGATGCCCGCACCGGTATTCCCGGCATGGATGATAAGGGCAAAGACGATAAAGATGATGGCAAAGGCGGTGGCTCCGGTGGCAGCGGGACGGGTGGTGGCTCTGGTGGTGGCAGTGGCTCGGGCGATGATGGTTCCGGCGGCAGTACACCTCCTGCGGGTGGTTCTGGTGGCGGAGGTTCATCCGGTGGCGGTAGTGCGGGCGGTGGCTCCTCAGCTGCTGGTAGCTCCGGCGGTAGTTCATCGGGCGGTGGCGTTGTAGGCGCTGTAGTGGGCGCAGCGGCGACAACCGCCAAAGCAACAGCATCCGTTGCCAAGAAAACAAGTGCTGCCACAGTGCGGGCCACGATGCGTGCCTTACCACAAGGGAAGGGCAATACTGGCGCTAAGGACAATGAAAGTAAGGCTCAAGGTCGCCCAGTAAAAGTGTTTGAAATGGATTGGGACAAGAATGCCGATAAGGAGCGTGAAATCAAAGAGGCCATGGAAGAGATGGGTTTCAAGCAGCTCAAAGATTATGAATCCTATGATAGTGGCAATAAAATTGAGATTGTGTTCAAAAATGAGGAAGATGAGAAAAAATTTGAGGCCATATTGAACGGTCAGGATCCGGAATCGGCGGAAGATAAGGCTCAAAAAACCGGCGAAATCGAAATGGGTGACGGCGAAAAGAAAGCCGATGAAAAGACAGATGAGGCTCCTGAAAAAAAGGGTGATAGCGACGAAGGCGACACAAACAAAGAAAAAGATAAAGAAGAAGACAAGTAACCAAGCCAAATAGGTTGCCATACGGTGTGCCCTAGTGCTTAAATCCATGCGTGGCGACGCTCTCTATCTATAAAAAAACTCTTTCTCCCGTGCTTGCGATCCGGCGTGATCTGCGCAAGGACTCTGCGCAGGTTTTTTATTTGCTTCCGGTTTTTTTCGGCCTGGGGGTGGCGGCGTATTTTTCTTTACCGCACGAACCTGAATTAACAAGCATTCGTGCCGTATTCATTGCGGTTGCCAGTATTTTGGTTATTACGTACGCGATAAAAAAACGCATACTATTCCTGGCACTGATGCTTGTGGCGGGCTTTGTGTTGATGCAATATCGCACGCACCAGCTGCAGTCGCCCGTGTGGCGCGGGGGTGAAACACCGCGCTCGGTGCATGGCACGGTGGAGCGGCTTGAGGCATTGCCGAAGGGATACCGTGTGTTGCTAAAGCAGGTGGATGTGTGGCAAGTGCCGCCCCACGAAACACCGAAATACATCCGTCTGAAAATACATGAAGTGCCAAGCGGGATAGAGCCCGGAAGGCGTATTGCATTGCGTGCATCATTGCGTGCACCCGCCCGCCCTGCGTATCCCGGTGGGTATGATTTTGCGCGCTGGGCCTATTTTCAAGAAATCGGTGCGGTGGGATTTGCACTGACGGTGCCGCAGTGCCTGAATTGCGACTCGCCCCGCAGCCTCGGTTGGTTTGAAAAAGGCCAGGATGTGAGCAAGCCACAGGGAGGAACGGTTGTAACAATTTCTGCGTACATAGAAAAAATCCGCCAGACCATTGCCGTGCGTATTCAGAGCACCGCAAAAGAAAAATATGCTGCAGAAGGCGGAGTGGCTACCGCATTGCTGGCGGGGTTTCAGGGTAATATTCCAAAGGCAGAGCTGGAGGCGCTGCGCGTTTCCGGTTTGGCGCATATTTTATCAATCTCTGGGTTGCATATGGCCATGGTGACCATGGCCATATTCTATGGCTTTCGCCGCCTTTTGGCACTATTTCCCCCGATTGCGCTTCGCTATAACACAAAAAAAATATCCGCCATTCTGGCGCTGAGTGCCGGTGCATTTTATTTACTGCTTGCGGGCAGTCCGGTGCCGGCGCAGCGCTCCTTTGTGATGGTTGCGCTTTTCTTTATTGCTCTGCTGCTTGACCGCGTGGGCATGACATTGCGTCCGCTTACATGGGCCGCA
>CAYXPR010000027.1:0-6123 GCA_964467255.1 uncultured Rickettsiales bacterium
CGCACCATCGGCAATCGTTTGTGGTGAGTCTTTAAAGCGGAAAATACTGCCCTGCCGTAAGGACTGCGCGGCATCATTTGCCTGCAGCGGCTCGGCCGCAAATACTTTTGCACGTGGTGCAAGTTTTTCTGCCGCAATATAGGTGCCCGTTGCAAGCCCGCCACCGCCCACAGGTGCAAAAATAGCATCCGGCATGGCACGCATATCCTGAAGCGCCTCAAGGCATGCCGTACCCTGGCCTGCAATCACATCTTCGTTATCAAACGGCGGAATCACCACAGCACCTTTGGCTGCGGCCGCCTTCACCCTGTCTTCCGCTTCCTGCCGTGTTTCGGTCACCACAACTTCTGCACCATATCCGCGCGTGGCTTGCTGCTTCACGGCAGAAACAATCTTCGGTAGGTAAATCGTGGTGCGTACGCCTAGCATGCTGCCAGCCCATGCCACCGCCTGCGCGTGATTGCCCGAACTGTACGCCACCACATGTTCTGGTAATTGATTTTTTTCTTTGAGTGCCAGTAGCGCGTTGAGCGCGCCGCGTGCTTTGAATGCGCCAATCTTTTGGAATATTTCAGCTTTGAATATAATTTCGTGCCCCAGCCAGTTATTTAAGTGCTCCGATATCAGAAGCGGTGTGCGGTGAATAAAGGGCGCAAGCCGTTCGCCCGCCTTTGCCACATCATCAAAAACGGGAAGCGCTGCTGGGGCCGTGTTATGCAAAGAAGTCGCAGGCATTGGCATCAATGAAATAAAAAATTCGAATTAAGAGGTGCTGTCCGTGGGTGCGCCGCCTTCGGGTTTTTTGCGCGGCACAGGCCCTTTTCTGCCACGTTTGCTGCGTTTTAATTCCACCATGGCGGTAAACTTACCTTTTGGCGACGCCGCTGCTGTCGGGGCGGAGGCTTGGTTATCGCTTGGCTTATTTGTTGCAGGCTTGCCGCCGGAGGAAGGCTGCATCGACTCATAATTGTTCGGCTTACTGACGATAACAAAATCACCTTCTTTGGTAGATTCAATTTCCAGAACGTATTTTTTTACAGGGTTCTTGGAATCGTCCTGCCTGCTGAACACCATCGTGTAGAGCTTGGCGTTTGCCGGAATAGAAACCGTGGGGAATTCTTCATGCAATTTCTGTAAATCAGCCTCCGCCGCCTCAATGCTGGGATAACGTTTGCCTTTTTTGATGCCGCGCATCACCGGATGCCCCCAATTCGGATGCTGGCGCTTCGGACGGTGGCGCTGCGGGTGGAATTTCAGCTCTGAATCAAGCTTCGTTGCTTTGAGCGTGAATTTTGCTTCACCCACTTCATGGATGCTGAAAAGCGCATAGTTGCCAAGATAGCCTTTTTCAAATTCTTCAGGCGTAATACTATAGCCGCGAATCCACAGGATAATACTTTCTTTTTTACTGCTGTCGGGGTGACGACGGGAAAGAATAAAATTTTCCCTAAAAACCTCAAGGCGCTCGGTGGCCTGCGCTTTGCTGGCGAAGCGGAAACGCCCCTCTGCTACGGCTTCAATATTTGGGTTTTTTATATTTGCGTATTTGGCCATATGAAAGCCATTCTAGCAAAAAAATTTAAACATTACAGCAAATTAGCACACATTATGCGGATGTGAGTTCGAGCACCACTTTGTCTTCATGGAAGCTAAATTTTTCACGCATAAATTCGCGCATATTATCCGAAGGCCTACCCCCGCGCGACCAAGCCAGGACCGCCGCATTATAATCCTTAGGATTAAACGAGCCGCTGTTTTTTATAGCATCCACAATCTTAATTAAGTTATGCAGATGAACGCCCAGATATACGAATGTTACCTCGCCGCTGGAATTTTTGCCTTTCACAAGGACACAGCAGAACATTTTATCTAACGTGAAGTTATCCGAGCGCGTCAATTCCATAATCAATCAGACTCCTTAGGCAAAGTAACCATTTCCAGTTCATGCCTCTCTCTCTCTGCGTCGAACGGTACGTTTACGTGCTCAATAAACTTCTCTAGCAATTGCACAAGTATTTTGCTGCCCACCGAAGAATCCCGCGCATGTGCAGAACCGATACGCATAAAACTCACTTCGCTGATGGGAAAATCATTCTCGGTTACGTCCATCACAGATTCATGCTGCGGCTTACCGAATTTACTGACCCAACTCATACATGCCCACTAGTTAAAAAAAACAAAACCCGTGTGGATGCGCACATCCACACGGGTAGAGAATAATCGATTCACTAACGATAAGCAATCGCCTGTATTAGATGGACTTACCACCAGCCTTTGCCGCTTCTGCTGCTTTCTCATAGGCTGCAACAAGCTCGCCAATCTTAAGTGGCGGCACGCCGCCCTTGATAAGGCCTTCAATATATTTAGAAACACCTTCGTCTTTTGCCGGTGCTTCTTCACCAATAGCAGGAGAAACACTCTTGCTTGCTGGTTTTGAAGGCGCTGATTTCGCCGTAGGTGGAGGTGTCGTTCTCTCCGTTTCAGCCTGCTTCACAGCAACGCCCACTTCGGCACGAACTTTGGTATCTTTAACGCCTTTTATCACCTCAACTTCCACCTTGGGGTCAACACCCATGGCATCCACTGCTGCACCAGCCTCACGAGGAGTCACCGCTTTCGATTCCAGCAAACTATTCAATTTTTCCCCAGCAACACTGGCGTTAGCCGTAACCTGTGCCGCTTCCAGCGCCACAGTGGTTACCTTGGTTGTCGGCTCTACGAGACTGTTTGCATCATTTACTGCTTTCTGCATATCAACAACAAGTGGGGCACTCGTACCACGGGTGCGTGCCATACCTTGCAGCATGTCAATCTCTGAGCGGATGCTAATATCCGTACCAGAACCCTGACTGAGCTTAACAATCACCTTAGCGGCATTTTCCTGCGATATCTTGTCATCCTTCAGCATTTGGCCAAGTATTTCGCCACGATCACCGTTGTTTGCAATCTTTGAAAGCTCGCTCACAGCGGTGCCAACAATGGCATCATTTCTTGCCGCTTCCACTTTGTCCGCATGCGCTTTTTTGTCGCCTTTAATGCCACCAAATAAACCGCGACCCGCTTTATCTGCCGCACTACCTGCCAGCATCCCTGACGTATCCACCTGCGCCTCGATGCCTTGCGCTTTGCTTTCAAGATCAGTCATCGGGGCAACTTTATGCTCCAGCGCCGCCTTGGTAAGATCCTTTGCAACATCGCTACCTTTTGCCAGCACGCGTTTGGTTTCAACACTCGCTGCCGCAGCCTTAGCATCCGCTGCATCTCGAGCTTCTATCGCTTTTTTAGCCGCAAGTTCATCCTCACGGCTCTTATCCAGCCCTCTTACCACACCCTGCAGCGCATCCATGCTCACTTCACCATTCTTGATGCGGTCCTGAACATGCTGCACCAAATCCACACGCTCGCTGAACACTACCTGCTTGCGCGCTTCACCCGGAATTTCCTTAAGGTCTGGCTTCAGATCTACGCTGCGCATTACCTCAGAAAGACCGCGGTTCAGCACTTTGTCGTCCTTGTGCTCCAGAATATACTGAATCATCACGGAAGGATCGTCCTTACCTGGCTTATCTTTGTCAGCCAGTTTGGCGACCATGGCTGCAACTTCAGCCTTCTGTGGGTCATTCAGCAGCGCCTCCACCTTTTTGTATAAATCCGTCGGGCTTGTCTTTTTAGCTGTCAGATGCCCCGCAAGACTTTCTTCATTGGCGCCCGGACCACCGCTAAACGTGATGATTGGCTCAGACTTTTGGACAATCAGTTTGCCTTTATCAAATTCTGGCGTGTACTTACCAGCCGCTTTATCAAAACCCAGTTGGAAAACACCCTTGTTACCTTCGCCAAACAGCGTATTGGCCTGATCTTTAGTCAGCACGTTGAGCTGACCCTCAGCCATCGCTTTTTCAAGGATTTCCTTCACGCCCAGCTTGTCTACAATTTCCGTTTTCAGCCTGCTCGGGAAATTGTCTGTGGAAAGCTTGGTTTCCGCTTCTATTTTCTTCACAGCTTTTTCAAGCTCAACATCTTTTGTGCCGGTGTGATTAATTGAAGTTCCCGCAGCAGTAACCACCTTATCAAGGGCTTCAATTTTTTCAGCATCGGCAGCTTTAAGCCAGTCGCTCAGCTTTACCTCTGTGGAGAAGCTGAGGCTGACTTTGCCTGCTTCGCCAACAACCATAGATTCCAAGCCTTTAATTTTCTGGAATGATTCATTCAGTGTTTTCAAGGCCTTCGGATCATCAAGATTCTGCGAGATTACGGCATTAACAAATGCAGCCATTTCAGCCTCTGTAGCACCACGGCCAGGCGCCGCCACCTTGTTAAGGCCAGATTTTTCTATCGCATCAATCATCTTGTCGAGCGTTGCACGATCAAGCTTTTCAATTGCTGCTCTTGAATTATTATCAATTTTTGCAACATCAAGACCCTCAATGCCCTCAAAAGCCCTCTTCAGCCCATCGAGATTCTTCGAGTAATTCACCTGAATCATGTTCCAAACGTAATCGGACTTATCCTTGCTGGAAGCATCGGGCGATGGCGCGGTGAATGTCTCTTTACCATCCGTTGCAATAAGGCCCGCAGCCTTGATGCGATCAATTATTTCTGACATCAGCTTTGCGTCGGTGTTTGAATCAAAGAAAACACCCGAACGCTTAAAATCGGTAGTGACAACAGTCTCGCCTGCGGCGTTCACCCTTATACCACGCAAGTCTGTCTTTTGTTTTATGGCCGTAAGGTCTTGGTCTTTATACACATCGGCAAAATCCACCGCACCGGCTGCAGGAGCAATGTCACTCAGATCCACTGCCTTTTTAAGCTTCTTCAGTTCGTTATCAACCGTCTTTTCCGTGCGTGCGATAGCCATAAATATCTCCCTTTTTAAACCTATCTGTTCCCTTGCCCTGTTTGTTCAAAATTGCCGTGGGCTTGGCGTGTTTAATTCCTGATATTGGTTATCATGCCACAGAATTGTTAACAGAACGTTAATGGAATTGTGACAATTTTATGAATTCGTTAATTTTCGTTAATAATTTTATCCACTTTACGCCATTTAATAACTGAATATCAGTATATTAAAAAAATGGCCCCTGAGCGAAAAAACTGCAAAAATAATGCTGGAAATGATTAATATTTGTGCGCCAATGGCACCTAAAATGGTGACCCCAACGAGATTCGAACTCGTATTACCACCGTGAAAGGGTGGTGTCCTAACCATTAGACGATGGGGCCATACTGCATACGCAGCGTGGAGCGAGGCTTTTAACAGATTGTTTTTCCCCCGTCAAAAACTATTTCAGCGCATAGGCACCAATAGTCTCCGGCAACAAACTATCTGCGCGATGAATCAAGCCGTTGCATAATCAGTTTGTTGACTTTTTCTCCCCATTGGTCCCAATTCAGGCTCTTATCATAGTGCTCTCGGGAAGCCCTGCACAGCCGATGATACTCCTGCGGCTTACTAAATATTTCGGCTATCTGCGCCGCATACTGCTCTCCCCTTGCTTCATAGGGCAAAACATAGCCATTCTGCGCGCGTTTCACGATGCAGCTCAGGCCGCCCGTATCTGAAACGATGCTTGGCACACCATAGGCATTGGCTTCGGCCACAACCATCGCGGCACATTCCGCACGGGAGGGCAAAATCAAGAACGACGCCTCCTTGTACAGGCGCTCCAACTTTATAACGTCTGAGGGTTTCCGTTTGTCCAACCGCCCCACAAATGTAACTTCTTTGTGACTAATTACGGCCTCAGGTACTGGCTCACCCACAATGGTCAGGTGCGCACTCAATCCCATTTTTAGCAACTCCTCAAGCGCCTCAACAGCTATATCTCCGCCTTTCCGCTCCCAATCCATGCTTATCAGCAATAGGTTGCATCGGGCGGTTTGTTTGGGTAGGCCAATTTCTTTGATTGACGGCACAACGTCAATGTTCGCACCGAAGTGAACCGTTTCAATTTTATTTTTCGGAATGCCATAATGCTGCAATGTTCCGTTTGTCGCCCACTCATTTGACATCACCACAAGCCCAGCGTTTTCCAAGGCCCTTTTTTCGCTCTCGCGAATAAAGGCCGCCTGCTTAGGTAGTATGTTTGTAAACATCTCATAATACCCATCAAGCTGGGG
>CAYXPR010000028.1:0-1250 GCA_964467255.1 uncultured Rickettsiales bacterium
AGAGCATGTCTAAAAATTATTTGTTTTAAAAAAGAAGGGAACCGGTGCGTAATTTTGAGTTGACCAAAACTTTAAATTATGCAAATCCAGTTTACTGAATTAACCGATTCCCAGTGGGAAGTTCTAAAGGAAATTCTACCCTACCAAAGAAAACGCAAGCATTGTTTACGTTCAGTGGCCAATGCCATATTTTGGTTTCATCGTACAGGCGGTCAATGGCGCAATATGCCCAGGAATTTTCCACCTTGGAAATCCGTGTACTATTACTTTTATCGTTGGTCAAGAAATGGAATTTGGCAAAAACTGAACGATTGGTTAGTGGAATTAGAGCGGATGTTTCAGGGCAAGGAAGTACATGCGAGCCTTATTTGCGCTGATAGTCAATCGGTTAAAGCAGGACCTTTCGTCAGTGAAGAAAAGGGTATCGATGGCAACAAAAAAGTGAATGGCCGAAAGCGGCATATTTTAGTGGACACCTTGGGGCTAATATTGGGTGTAGTGGTAAGCGCGGCGAACAAAGCCGACGGGCAGGTGGGTATATACTTGCTCCGTCAATGCAAAGGGCAATTTGCCCGCCTTAAAAAAATTCTGGTGGATGCTGTCTATGCCGGGACTTTTGCCCAATTGGCCAGCAATGAATTTGGACTCGAAGTTGAAATATCTTCCCGTCCACCTACATCCAAAGGCTTTGTACCAATAAAAAAACGATGGGTCAATGAACGAACTTTCGGATGGTTTAACTTTTACCGACGATTGGATAAAGACCATGAAAAATCAACAAAAAGTTCGGAGTCTATGATCTTGTTGGCCAACATCCAAGTGATTTTGGGGCGTATGCAGGCCTGACAAAATTTAAACCTGCTTACCGAGAACTTGGAGAATCAAAAATTTTTAGACACGCTCTAAGCCTTTAAAATTTTTAAAGCATAAAGCCCGATTTTTATACCCAGCGAAATTCACTGAGATCGAATAAGCATTTGTTCACCAAATAAACTATTTATATTATGAAACTCTACCTATCCTCACTGAATCAAATTACCTCCGGATTGAAATCCCGTATGGCATTATGCATCGTCGTGTTGATTCTTGTCGGAGCAACAGCATTTACGGGAAACAGAAAATCTCTCTTTCTGCCGCCGGATACCATCTATATCGACATTGCCGCTCTTGGAGACAAAGAACTTTTTATGCGCTTTGGTGGCCCATCCGACCCCCAAGCCAAGGCGGCAGCCAAAAATTTTATGGATACG
>CAYXPR010000028.1:1260-2766 GCA_964467255.1 uncultured Rickettsiales bacterium
ACTTAACCGTGTTATCAGTAAATATGAGCCGATTTTTAATGGTTATAATCCCACAGTACATATATATAAATTTAGAATAATTGCCAATGACGTTATAATGGATGATTATCCGCTTTATGGCGGTTTTTTGAAAGACCAAGTCATATGGGGCAACCATAGAGGTTTTTGGGAGTTTAAATATCCCTGTGCAACTGATAACCCGGATATACTCCATGTTTTTTCCGGACATTCAGCGGGCCAATTGAGAACTCCGCTAGGAGAATCGTTTTACGGGTGGAGCCCCGGAAGCATTCTCGATAATAATAAATGTCTTCCCGGACATGCAATTACCCTGCATGGAGTGGTAGGTTCTAATGAAGTAATTCGGGATAGTTTGTATAATCTGGCATTAGTTGCACATGAAATAGGGCACAATTTTGGGTTACTCCACCTGGAAGATGGATTATCAGCATGTAAAACGCTTTGTGCCTCTCAGGCATATTTAATGTGTAAATCGAATAATAATTCTACCCAGTTAACAAGTTGTGACTACACGATTTTGCAAAACACATTGACAGATACTATAGCCATTAACTGTCTGAAACCCGCAATACAAGTTTCTGTTGACAGTAATTGTATGCACTGCCAGGTAACGATAATGGATATGAATAATCCCGAAGTTTTGGCAAGTGGGTGCGAAGGATATGAAGAAGTAGAGTTTGCGACAGAAGTGTGGAATAATTGTGATTCAGCCGGGAGAAGAATCCGATTAGAATTTAGTAAATTAGGATTTGAAGTTGTCGATGCAGGCATTTTCACTGCAATGGAGGTAGGTTCTTTGATGGTGTTGAGGATATTGGATTCCACCGGTCAGGAAAAACCAGTTGTATTTGCTCCCGAGGAAAAAAAGGCCTTCTCCGTCAGACTAAAACTGAAGGACGACTTATCCGGTCTTTCATTTTCTAGCATCCTTGTGAGAACGAATGTTTATTCGGGCGGTGGAAGCCTTCTTGCTACAAAAGAGCGGCGTATTCACTATGCCATACAGATAGGAACATCGTCAACCAGTATCACAGACTCTCTGCCGGCGACTGCAGTCGCCATACTGTTAAATGGCCGGTTGGATTTCACATCGCCGATTGAGTACGAGAACGATACCCTTCGGTATATATTCTGCGCGCCCGGAGCCGCAATGCGAATTAGTAACCAAAAGTCTGTTTTTCGGACTATTCAAATACTCGGTTGCAGTGCCATGTGGAATGGCATAACAGTAATCTCAAACTCTACTTTAGAGTTAGACAAAAGTTCCGTACAGGATGCCCAATACGGATTAACAATTCAGAAAGGAGCGACCGTGTTTGCAAAAAGTAGCCAATTTTTAAATAACAATTTTGCAATCAGGACAGATCCAAATGGAACCGGCAGTTATAATATCACGTTACTGGGCAACCATTATGGCACCACCGGCGCAGGCCTGAAACCCGCTTATTCCGGCCAGTCGCCCGCACCATTGAATAAAGGTTTCGC
>CAYXPR010000029.1:0-2646 GCA_964467255.1 uncultured Rickettsiales bacterium
TTAGGCCTGCCGCCAGCGTTCGTTCTGAGCCAGGATCAAACTCTCAAGTTGAAAGTTCGAAACCTGTATTCGCACTAAATCTTAACTCTGACGAGTATAAAAATAATGCACAGGTCTTAAATTGTAGTACCTGTGCGTTTTACACTGCTTTTACTTATTGAAACATATTTGCATATGTTTCAGGTGTGTTTGACTTTAAGAAAAAGTGAAACAGCAATGAAAAACGCCGGTTTATTATCTAAACGTGCGCGTCACCGCCTTCACTTCTTCCCTCTGGATTCACGATGTAAAAGAGCAGCCTGTTTCGAAGTAGACTCCGATTGGGCGAGGGCTGTGTTATAAGCATAAGCCCGAAGCCTGTCAACAATATTTTAAAAAAAATAATACAGGGGTGTTTTTTGGCCTATTCTCGGCCTTTTCCGCGGCCTTTGGGCGTGCCGGCATTAGGGTCTGGGCGATAATTTTCAAGCCCTTTGTGAAAGTATTCACTCCAGCTTTGGCAATTCCCCTCGCTGTCTAGAATGGCGGAGTGTGAAACGTGCTCGATTTCGGAGGGGTATAGGCCTCGTTTTAGGGCGGCCACAATGCTGCTCGTGCGCTCGCCGCCTGTGAGGGATTCTTCAATACGCCTTAGGTTTTCGGCGGACACGACATCGGTGATGGTGTGGGTGACAATGCGCGAATCATAGGCTTCCTGTGCGCCTTCCCACGGCGCAAGGATACGTTTTAGGGCCTCTTCGTTAACCTCAAAGCCTTTGATTGGCTTTAAAAGCCCGATATCCAGCAACAGCGGCAACCACCCCCCATTATGCGGGATGACGACGACATTCCCTTTTTTAGCAAGGTCGTCCACCTCGTATCCTGAGGCTTCCAATGCGGCATAAAGCTGCATAACATGCTTGCGTGAGGTTAATTTTGAATTGAAGTAAGGCAGTATTTCAAGTTTGCAGCGCGAAGTGGGGCCTTCATCATGGTCTGCGGAAACTATCAGTGTTTCGATGGGCTTTGCGATGGCCGGGTGGTTAATGCGCTCGGGCTCGCGTGCGCTGGCAAGGCGTAGCACCATGCCATCAGTGGCGTAAAATGCGAGCGAAAATTCGCCTTGCCCCAAGAAAGAAAGCCGCCGGAATCCGATATTGTCTAATGCCGCCTCAATCGCATTAAACAATGCCTCACCACGCGGCGAAGTGAGCGATTTATAAATCGCCGGTTGCGGCTTGGTGCCAAAAGACATGAGGTCGCGGAAGGAATGATATTCTCCGCGTGTTTCTTCCAGCATTCTGTTTGTGTTGTACGAAACCATATGACGTATAGTATGCCGTTTATTGGTTAACGTTAGGTTAAATCATAGCAGTGAAAAAAGAACAGGTATCCAAGATTTTTGCAACATTGGCGGCGGCAAACCCAGAGCCGCGCACCGAGCTGCTGTTCACCAATGATTACACGCTGCTGGTGGCGGTGGTGCTTTCGGCGCAGGCGACGGACGTGGGTGTAAACAAGGCCACGCCGGCTCTATTTAAAGTGGCGGACAGCCCGCAAAAGATGCTGAAACTAGGTGAGGTGGGGCTTAAAACATACATCAAAACCATTGGCCTATATAATGCCAAAGCCAAAAACATCATCGCGCTTAGTGAAAAGCTGGTGAAAGAGCATGGCGGCACTGTGCCGCAAACGCGCGAAGCGCTGGAAGCGCTGCCCGGCGTGGGGCGGAAAACCGCAAATGTGGTGCTGAACTGTGCTTTTGGCCAGCCGACGATTGCGGTGGATACGCACGTATTTCGTGTGAGTAACCGTATTGGTATCGCCAAGGCAAAAACAGTGCTGGCTACGGAATTACAGTTGGAAAGAAATATTCCAAACGAGTGGAAAATGCACGCGCACCACTGGTTGATTTTGCACGGGCGCTATGTGTGCAAGGCCAGAAAACCCGAGTGCGGTAAATGCGTAATACGCACGCTGTGCGAATTTAAGCAGAAGACAGCTTAGGGCGAAATCTATTTCGCCCATTATTTGGGTGAAGCCCTCGCGGAAAAAGGCACTGATGGTAGCTTCTGTGTTATCCGCATTTATAATGCAGAATGCTGTGCGCCGCATAAGCATCATGTGGTGCTTGCATAATTACCGGTGTCTGTGGTTACTATGCACAAGGCAAACTCAGATATAACTCAGAAGCTAGATTCATGAAAAACAAGAAGCGCCTGCTCTTTTTGCACGCCATGCGGCAAGGGAGAGGAAAAAGAATTATGTGGTCGGGTACATATTTTTATATCGACCAGCAACTCAGAAAAAACTTTGATGTTATTGGGTCAGACCACTTCTTTTTTTTACAAAGATCCTTTTTCATTTGTGAACACATTCATAGTGCTGCACTTGCGCTAATGAACAGGCTCGGAGCGAAAACAAGAACGCGTTATAAACCCGTACTTTATGCCTATAAGCCTTATATTTTTTTATGCGGTCTTTACTTTAGAGTGGTGCAGTACATTTATAGGGTGGATGTTGTATTTTTTGTAACGATTCCTTTTGTGGCGGCATACAGCAAGGCCAGTAGTAAGAAAGTGCTGTCAGTTTATTGTAATGACGCATGCTATCCCCAGCTTGATGGGTATTATGAGATGTTTACAAACATACTACCTAAGCAGGCGG
>CAYXPR010000030.1:0-1208 GCA_964467255.1 uncultured Rickettsiales bacterium
AGGGCTTCGCCGTTGCCGCCGAGGCCCACCTGTGTGAACTCATCGCAGGCAGATACCGGCGGTACCAGGTCGGCTACCGTCAGATGGAATTCACAACTCGAAGTGTTGCCGCAGCCGTCTTCAGCCGTGTAGCGCACGGTGTAGACGCCCATGGGCAGGCACTGCGTGTAGGGGAAGATCGCCAGGGTGTCCGGGTTCCAGTAGTTGTTGCCGGCAAAGTCGCCCAGGTGGCCCTGCACCGTGAAAGTGATCACGTTGCCGGTAGCCGGGTCGATACCCGTCACTTTGGCTTCCAGCACCTTGATGTGCGAGCAACCTTCCGACACGATCATGTCGGGCAGGGCAGCGGTAGCGCAGCAGCCGAAGGGATCAACCGAAACGGTCACGTCGCCCGGGCAGGCAAACTGCGGTCCGGCTTTGTCTTCCACTTCGATACGTTGCACTTTCGTCACCGGGTTGTTGCTGCCCACGGGCAGGCAATCGCTCAGCACACTCCAGGTACGCAGGATGGTGTAGGTGCCTTCGCAGCCGTCAAAGTAGGTGTCGGTGTAATTCACCTTGGCGTCGCACAACACGCTGCCCACGATGGAGGCGCCGTTGATGCTCGGGGCGCCGGTGTTGCCGGGGGCAGTAGCCGATGGGTTGCCGTAGGTGGATTCACAGTTCAAGGTCACGTCGGCGGGGAACACCACGTTGTTCAGGTCGAAGGGCAGCACGGTGATCGTTTGCGTGCAGGCAGCCTGGTTACCCCATTTATCCGTCACGAAGAACGTGCGGGTGATGATGGAGCGCGGGCTGGAGCAATCGCCGTTATCCGCTACTTCGTCGTCGATCTGGGTGGTCGTCGTGCTGCAGTCATCGATGCCCACGTTGCCGGTGTGCGACACTTCGGTCGATTCCGAGCAAGCGATGGTGATGTCGGATGGGCAGTCCAGGACCGGCGCCAGTTTGTCTTCCACTTTGATCTGGCCCCAGCACATATTACCGCTGGTGGCGTGCACCAGGGTGTAGTTCAGGAACTTGCCGATATGCGTGGCATCCACCCGGTTGGCCGGGTTGTAGGTATTGGTACCGGCCGGGTAGGTCAGCACGATCGAGTAGTCGTCGAAGCAGGCGTAGGTGCCTTCCAGTACGTCATCCGGGTTGATATCCGTCACACAGTCGGCATCCAGCGACACGTGCACCAGGTCGTTGCACACCACCACGGT
>CAYXPR010000030.1:1218-2555 GCA_964467255.1 uncultured Rickettsiales bacterium
GTGGGGGTGTTCACGATTTGGATCACCTTGGTGATCTTCTGCTGGCAGCCCGGGTCGGCCTGGGCCTGGGCGTCGGTGCCGCCCACCAGTTGGCCGTCGATGACCAGGTTGGTGGTGGCCGAGCCGGCGTCGAAGGTAGCCGTCACGGTGTGGAAACCGATACCCAGGGCTTGTGCGTCGAAGATGTTCGTCACTACGCCGTTCACCGTGATTTGGGTCACAACGCCTTGAGCATTGTTGTATTCGCCCACTTCAATCACGAACGGTTCGGTTTCGATACAGAACGGATCGTACAGGTTGACAAAGTACGGGTTGGGGTAGTAGCCTTTGTTGCTGATCGTACCGGTTTTACCCAGGTTGTTGCCGATGGTCACGGCGTAGCCGATACCATCCACGTGCAAACCTTTGAGGGTGTAGTAGATCATCTCGTCGGCTTCATCCGTCTGGCCGTCGCCGTCGTTGTTCAGGCCGTCGGCCGAGCCCATGGTGAACACCGTGCCGGCAGGCAGGGCGGTCGGGGCGGCGGGCGGTGTGGCGCTGGCCGTGGAGAACAGGCCCGTGTTGGCGCCCAGCGTCCAGGTTTGGCCGGCGGGGGCTTTCACGGTGATCACGTCGAGGAACTGGCCGTTGTCCAGGTTGGTGGCATTGTTCATGCAGGTGGTCACCACGCTGAACTGCGGTGTGCAGGGCGCGATGCCTTCCTGTACCGTCACGATGGCCGTGCAGGTGGCAGCGTTGCCGCACTGGTCGGTCACGGTCAGCGTCACCACGTTGGCGCCCAGGTTGGAGCAGTCGAAGGTCGACGGCGTTACGCTCAGCGTCAGGTTGGCTTGTGCCGTGCAGTTGTCCGTCGAGTTGTTGTTCACATCGGCGGCCGTGATGGTGGCCAGGCCGAATTTATCCAAAGTTACCGTGGCGGCTTTGCAAATCGCCACAGGCGCTTTGGTGTCGCGAACGGTCACTTTTTGTACATGGATGCGTTGGTTGCCGGCGGCATCGGTGATCGTCCAGGTGCGGGTGAGCACGTAGTTGAACGGACAGGTGCCGTTGGTGCGCACTTCCGTGAAGGCGATCAGCAGGTTGGCCGAAGGCGTGCAGTTGTCGTGTACGTCGGCAGTGGTCAGCACGAAGGGTGCAGGCACTGCGTCGCATTCCACCGTCACGTCGCCAGGCATCAGGATATCGTCGTCGAGTTCCGGTTTTTGCGTATCCACCACCTGGACCTGGAAGGCGCAGGTTGAGGAATTACCGGCAGCGTCGAAGGCGCGGTAGGTGATCGTTTGCGGAGCGCCCACCGGCACCACCGTGCCCGAAGCCGGGCCGGCGATTTGCACCAC
>CAYXPR010000031.1:0-2465 GCA_964467255.1 uncultured Rickettsiales bacterium
GCGTCGGAAACGGCGCCGCGACTGGCATTTTGCAGCGCGATGGACGCGCCTACCAACACCTCGTCGGTGTCGGCATCCAGCACGGTACCGCTGATGCGTTGTGCAACAGCCACGCCGGATAGCATAGCAAGTACAAGGGCAATAAACAGGCCCTTGAAGGTGTAACATGTTACCTTCATAAATAGAAATTGGTTGGTGAAAGGTGAAACTGGATTAGATCAGGGTTGGAGGGTTACGGGTTAGAAGGTTTCGGGTTGGCGGGTTTACTGTGGCCATCACATGGCCGTCTCATAAGTCGGAATAAAAAGCAATGCGAGATTCTTCGCCAACTTTTGCAATGAGATTCGAGTATGAGATTTCGGAAATTTTTCAAATTTCCGAAATCTAAATCCCGTGAAAAAAGCCGTCCACGCGCCTTCTTTTAGGCGAACAACGTATGACCAATCCTGCTTGAAATACAACCGTATAAGCCTGTTTTTTGGATACGCAAAAGTAGATGCACCGACTGCGAGGGCCGGCGAATGATGGGTTAAGTTTGTTTGAAGTTAGTGTTAAGGCAAGCGTTGGCTTTTATTCCTCCCCCCTGCCCCTTTAGGGCAATGCCGTTGAGTTAAGGGAATTAGGCTGCTCTTCGATAATTTTTGAAGGTTTGATATTTGCCTTTTAGTCGTCGGACGGTTTTGGTTCTGGGGTACACTCTACCTGGACGGACCAATTCCAAGTGAGTTAAAAAAAGTTCTTTGAGTTCATTAAATATAGCAGAGGGCTGTTTGGTGGTGAACAGTTCAATCAAGCGTGGTTTAAGCAGGCCGATTGAAACATTTTGATTAATTGCCACAGGTTTTTTTCTGTGCGCATTGATTTGTTTAAGTTCGGCATCGCACTGACGGAGGATTAAATTGTGAAGATTAGCAGCGATAATAGTGGCAAAAAAATCTTGGTAAATGGCAGGCGGTTTGTGGCCTGAAAAAATTTCGATCTGGAGTTTGTTTTTTATCTGATCGAACTTGGTTTCATCTCCCCAGCGGTACTTGTAGACCTCCTTGAAATCAGCGTGTAGGTAGCGCCTGGGGCACAAGAGGTTAGTAATCAGAATTTCCGGTTCATCTTGTCCGATATCAATTCGGAGTAATCTGAGGCGGAGAGTTGTTTTATTGTTGACCTCATATCCTTGTTTTTGAAGCGCATATCGACAGTTATCCGGGATAGGAAACTCCACCAGGGCTTGCTTTTTACCACTGGCTACAAAGCGTTTGACTACTTGGTTAAACCCGATTTTGCAACGCATTAAAAACGGTATGCCTTTTTGCATGTGCTTGAATATCAATTCGAAACTTGCAAAATAACGATCATATATTAATAAGTCTTTTTCACTAGCATGCTCCAAAAACGCTTCGGCGAATACCTTTTCACCAGACCAATAGGGTTGTAATTGCGCTTGGGTGCAAAATCCGTTGAGCAAATCTACTTCCAGACCGGCACGAGCCATTGGAATTCGTACATGTTGATTGGATTGGCTGCCAAATTCTTTTTCCACTTCTTCATCCCTGAATAGGTACAAACTCGTCCCGTCAATACCTTTTAGGTAATAGCCTTTCCAGCGTATTAAATCCTTTGGCTGGGCATAAACCAAAGAAATAAAGTGCCGTTGCCAATCTCGAAAAAAACGCCATAAAACCTGATACCGCGCTTTACTCAAGGCCCCTTTTGTACAGGGCCGCTGCTCATAATAACCAAAGTGTTCATTTAATTCAATACTCAAAGAACGTTTAGATTGATTAATCAGAAAAAAACACAATTTGTCGAAACTTAGAACGCGCTGCCGCGTGAAAGCCTGTGCTCTGCTCAGGTATTTATCAGGGGTAGTCAGCGCATTTTGGACAAAGGACTTCATCCCTTCCAATATGCTTTTTACTTTTGTTGTCATGGCGGGTGTGCGATTGTGTTTGAATTATTCCAACTCAAACTTACACTTTCCACACCCGCTTTTTCCCTTAACTCAACGGCATTGCCCTAAAGGGCAGGGGGGAGGAATAAAAGGCGGTAGGGCAGTTTAACTTTGCTGCATCCGCCGAACAAAATACCGCCATGAAATAAGACTAAAAAAAATAATCAATACCGACCCATACAGGCATAAATCGCCAAAAAAACCGACCCAGTTCAGATCGGCCCGGCCGAAATTGCGCCACAATAGCACCAATACGCTGCCGAGATAACCGATGGCATCGGCCATATAAATCAAAAAACCGACGTTGCCGCGTTCGCGAAAAGCGGCCAGCAGCCGGTCGAAGATGACCCCGTTGAAAAGAATATAGGATAGAAAAATACCACCGCCCGACAGTATCATCCACAACATAGGCGACAAGGCGCCTTTCTGAAACAACAAAGTGGAGGCGATAGTGAGCGCTGCTCCGCCCATCAAAATGGCATGATGGAGCCACAGGGCGCGGAAATTATCTTTGATC
>CAYXPR010000032.1:0-1832 GCA_964467255.1 uncultured Rickettsiales bacterium
CCATCGTTTCCCACTGACCGCAGCAACCGGTTGGAATATAACCATGGCCCGCACCAACAGGTGAGTTCACACACACCCAGCAGCCTGGATTACCAGGGGCACCGCCGCCAGGGCAAGCACCTCCGCCCATGCCGCCGCACCAGCCGAGCGCCACATAATAAGCAGGGCAACCGCCGCCGCCGCCGCCCGAACCACTGCCCGAACCACTGCCCGAACCAGAAGAACCTGAGCTGCCGGAGCTGCCGCTCGAACCCGATGAACCAGAAGAACCTGAGCTACCCGATGAACCTGAGGAGCCTGAGCTACCCGATGAACCTGAGGAGCCTGAGCTGCCCGATGAACCTGAGGAACCTGAGGAACCAGAGGAACCAGAAGAACCTGAGGAGCCTGAGCTGCCCGATGAACCTGAGGAGCCGGAGCTGCCCGAAGAACCTGAGGAGCCGGAGCTACCGCTGCTAGTGCAGCCACAGCACCCTCCTACCGAACACACACCCTGCTCAGTTGGCGGGCAATCTTGGTCGCACACAGCATCATTATCGCAACTTCTTATGCCCGGAGAACAGCCAGCCTCACAGCCGCTTGAACCGGAGCTGCTACTGGTCGTGCAAGAACAGCAGCCATTTAAGCACACACCTTGTTCACCTGGAGGGCAATCTTGATCGCAGCTAGCATTTGATTGGCAGGTTCTTTCACCATCCATACATGTCGGGCAACCACTAGAGCCACTGGAGCTACTGCCGGAAGCCGCCGCAAGATTAATGGCCTCCACAAACAAGGCAACCACCCTACCATCCATGTATTCCGCATCACCATTTTCATTCATTTTAAAGTCACGGCCTGCTACCGGTACAGTCGTGCCATCCAGTGCGCGCGCCTGCATGCCGCCCACAAAATGACCGCGGTCGAGAATGCCGTCATCAATCCTCACGTCAATGCTTCGGGCCATAGCGCCATCCACAGAGCGCTCGCCCATATCATTAGAACCATACATGCCAAGCACGCGGAAAAGCCTCACTTCCGGCTTCCATGTCCAATTCGGATTTACTTCGTTTTCCCAATTCCAGGCTTTGTTGGCTAATTGCGATGCCGGACGGTTTACACCAAGCGCCATCGACGGACCGTCACCGGTCAAATCGTCCTTAATAAGGCCCGCACCTTTGGGTCCTAATTGGGCAAACATCACGTTTGTCTCTGAGCCCTCAACCCTGCCATTACCATCACCGGCTACAATAGCAGCGGGGTCAGTGAAAAAATCACCCGGATTCGTAATATCACCCGCCCAGCCATAATATTGCTTACGGAATGTTGATACGGCCACCTTAAATACGTCTGCTTCCGCAATCACGCGAAGGGCTTGTGCTGTGTTCACCGCGGAACGGCCTGCCATCACCGCCGCCAGCATTAAGCTGACAATCACTATACCAACAACAATTTCCATCAGCGAAACACCCGCCACGCCACGCCGCGATTTTGGCTTATTTTTGCTGGATATATCGTACTTTTGGTGTGTTTTTGCCTGTTTTTTCATAAGCCCACACCCGCCACACACGGGATATAAGTTGCACGTTGCCTAATTTACTAGCACCTAGCAGTGTGACATAGCTAACAATCTTTGTAAAACACCCGCTGTATTTATTTTAGTTTTGTTAAGCATTTATTAATTTTTTAACTATTCCAGGGGCCGTACACTCACCAGCCCTCTCTTAGAGATATTGTTAAAAGTATTGGAGATATTGCTAAAAGGTGGGCAATCTCAAAAAGTAAGGCGTTTCATTTAAACACTCTTACCACGCCTAATTCGCCATAGTATCGTAATAGTAGCTACTCACTAT
>CAYXPR010000033.1:0-1313 GCA_964467255.1 uncultured Rickettsiales bacterium
CCGTGATAATGCCGTTGTTCAGGCCGCAGCTGGGCTGTTGCACCACGCTGCAATTCGCCGTTACCCCGCTGATGGGCGTCAATGTCACCGAGCAGGTGCCCGTGCAGCCGTTGGCGTCGGTGACGGTGACCGTATAGGTGCCGCCGCCCAGGCCTGTGACCGTTTGGGTGGTATCACTCGTGGTCCAAACGTAGGTGTAAGGGCCGGCGCCGCCGCCGGGCGTGATGCTCACCGTGCCGTTGTTCAAACCGCAACTCGGTTGTTGATCGGCATTACAAACCGGTGTCAGCCCGCCGCTTGGCGTCAGCGTTACCGAGCAAGTAGCCGTACAGTTGTTGGCGTCGGTGACGGTGACCGTGTAAGTGCCGCCGCCCAGGCCCGTGACGGTCTGGGTGGTATCGAGGGTATTCCAAACGTAGGTATAAGGAGCCGTGCCGCCGTTGGCCGTCACGCTCACAATGCCGTTGTTCTGGCCGCATGTCGGGTGTTGCACCGCATTACATACAGCCTCCGGGCCGCTCGATGGGTTCAATACCAGCGAACAGGTGGCCGTGAAGCCATCCGCGCTCGTCACGGTCACCGTGTAAGTGCCGGGGCCGAGGTTGGACACGGTTTGTGTCGTATCGGTTGTGTTCCACAAATAGGTGTAGGGCGGCGTACAACCGCTCGCCGTGACCGTGATAATGCCGTTGTTCAGGCCGCAGCTGGGCTGTTGCACCACGCTGCAATTTATTGTCGATATGGTATTCGTCTGTACCTGTGCAGTATCAGTCAACACACATTAGGAATCGCTGGCTGTTACTATATAGAAACCGGCGGGCACAGCAGCAGGGTTTATGGTGTCGCCGGTAGCCACTGCCGTCCAAATCACCGTTGGCAGGTTAGTATTTGCCAGGAGGGTAGCCGTGGTTGCACAAACACTGGTGTCCGTCGCTTGTAAAAATGGTACAGGCTGGCGGATTATTTTAATGGATTTAATCGTGTCGAAGCAGGTCGTATCGCTGACCAACAAAGCATAAAGGGTGGTTGACGCCGGATTTGCAAGTACATGGCGGGAGTCCGGGTTAAATGTTATCTCATCGGGCGGTAGCCAGGTATAGTTCAGGTTGGCATCTCCGGTTACGGTGATAGGTACGGCAGAGCCGTCACAGGTAAATTCAGGGGTCTGGACTTTTACATCAGGGAAGGCCTTCGCCACGAAATTTTTATAGGCCGTATCCACACAACCAACGGCAGATTTAACGATCAATTGAATATCCACTGCACTGGAGTTAAGTACAGTGAATGGCGGTGGATTTTTCCCCGAACTAGCG
>CAYXPR010000034.1:0-1212 GCA_964467255.1 uncultured Rickettsiales bacterium
GGGCCACAAGCGAAGATTTGCAAAACCTCGCCGCCGGGGCCTACGCCGTCACCGTTTCGGCGGGCGGCAACTGCACCTCGACGGCGGCTTACACGGTGCCCAATAATTCCGGCGCGCCCGGTCTCGTGCCTGTCGCCACGGCAGCCACTTGCGGTTTGCCAAACGGCGCCATCGACCTCGACGTGACGCCCACGAGCGGCAACGCCTATTTATGGTCAAACGGAGCAACGAACGAAGATTTGCAAAATATTCCTTCCGGAATTTATACCGTCACCGTCACCGGCGCCAACGGTTGTTCTGCCACCGTCGCGGCGATTGTGCCGGATAACAATACAACCTTTTCCCTCGGTGCCGCGGCTATGGCAAACACCTCCTGTATTTCAGCAAACGGAGCACTGGATTTGACCGTGTCGCCGGCCGGCGCTTACACCTATCTCTGGTCAAACGGGGCCACAAGCGAAGATTTGCAAAACCTCGCCGCCGGGGCCTACGCCGTCACCGTCACCGATGCTTACGGCTGCTCCAACACACAACTGGTGTCTGTTGGCGGACCCGTGCCACCACAGGTAGCCATCGGCGGCCCCGCTGCTGCTTGTGCCGGCGACACTGTTATCCTCAGTGCAGGCACCGGTTTTTCAATCTACCAATGGAACACGGGTGAAACGACGCCACAAATCACCATTGCGAAAGACGGGATTTATTCGGTGACGGTGAGCGATGCCAACGGCTGCACAGCGACGGCCAGCCTTACGCTCATACCCTTACAAAGCGACATTACCTGGATAGAAATGACCACTTGCAATGTGCTGGATACGGGAACGGTACAGACATTACTGACCAACCGGTTGGGCTGCGACAGCCTCGTGGTGACGAACACCGTGTTAGCGCAGTCTGTATTGACACAAGTGCAATTGGAGGCCTGCGTAGGCGAAAGTGCTGTGTTTAACGGCGTATCCATTCCCGCGGGCGGTTCGCAGGCGTTCGTGTACACTGCGACCAATGGCTGCGACTCCCTCGTTGAGGTCAGTGTGGTTGCGTTTTCCGAGGTGCGTTTTGACCTGGCAGCAGCAGAAACTTGTTGGAACGCCCGCGACGGCAGCATTAGCGTTTCCATGTCGAGCGGTAAAGCGCCGTACAGATATGCACTCGACGGATCGGCATTCCAGACGGCGGCATTTTTCACGGGTCTGCCCGGCGGTAACCATACGGTAG
>CAYXPR010000035.1:0-1194 GCA_964467255.1 uncultured Rickettsiales bacterium
ATGGCGAAAGAGAAATTTGAGCGTAAGAAGCCGCACTGCAATATTGGCACGATTGGTCACGTTGACCATGGTAAGACGTCATTGACTGCAGCGATTACGAAGGTTCTTGCTGAAACGGGTGGCGCGACTTACCGCGCGTATGACCAGATTGACGCAGCGCCGGAAGAAAAAGCCCGCGGTATTACGATCAACACGGCTCACGTTGAGTATGAGACGACGAAGCGTCACTACGCCCACGTGGACTGCCCAGGCCACGCCGACTACGTAAAGAACATGATCACGGGTGCCGCGCAGATGGATGGCGCGATCCTGGTGGTATCTGCTGCTGACGGCCCTATGCCGCAGACGCGCGAACACATTCTTCTGGCCCGTCAGGTTGGTGTACCAGCGATTGTTGTGTTCATGAACAAAGTGGATCAGGTGGATGATCCTGAACTGCTGCAGCTGGTGGAAATGGAAATCCGCGAGCTTCTGTCTCTGTACAAATTCCCAGGCGACACGATTCCGATTGTAAAAGGTTCTGCTCTGGCCGCGCTGGAAGGCAAGAACGAAGAAATCGGCAAGCAGGCCATTCTGAAACTGATGGAAGCCGTGGACGCTTCTATTCCTCAGCCAGAACGCCCAGTCGATAAACCATTCCTGATGCCGATTGAAGACGTGTTCTCCATCGAAGGTCGCGGCACCGTGGTGACCGGCCGTATCGAAAAAGGCATCGTGAAGGTGGGTGAAGAATTAGAAATCGTGGGTATCCGCCCGACGCAGAAAACTGTCTGCACCGGCGTGGAAATGTTCCGCAAACTGCTCGATGAAGGTCAGGCCGGTGACAACGTAGGTATTCTCCTGCGCGGTACGAAGCGTGATGACGTAGAGCGCGGTCAGGTGCTGGCAAAGCCGGGCACCATCAACCCGCACACCGAATTTGAAGCGGAAATTTACGTGCTGACGAAAGAAGAAGGTGGCCGTCATACGCCGTTCTTCTCTAACTATCGTCCGCAGTTCTACTTCCGTACGACTGACGTAACCGGTTCCATCAAACTGCCGGAAGGCACGGAGATGATCATGCCGGGCGACAACACGAAGCTCGTTGTAACCCTCATCAATCCAATTGCGATGGATGAAGGTGTGCGCTTCGCGATTCGTGAAGGCGGCAGGACCGTCGGCGCGGGTGTCGTAGCTAAGATTATTAAGTAAGCA
>CAYXPR010000036.1:0-1139 GCA_964467255.1 uncultured Rickettsiales bacterium
ACACAAAAACCGCCGGATTCATGGGTTGGCCCCTGAAATCACCTTTCCAGCCAAACTGCTCATTATCCGGTTCAAAATGCTCATTCAGAAAAACCTGGTTGCCCCAACGATCATAAATCTGTAACCTTCTGATGTCCCGAACAGTGCCCGGTTTGGTAAAAATATAAAAGGTGCTATTATTCCCATCTGGGTCTTCCGGCCGGATCACATTCGGAGCATATACCTGATAGTCGTGGGTAACAATAAAATTTACCATTGCAGATGCTGAACAACCGCCTTTTGAGATAACAGTGACGATGAAAGAGCCAGATTCTTCCGGATGTGCAATCGGGTTTAGCAAATGTAAAATGCTATTGCTTTCAAATGTTAATCCTTCGGATGGCGTCCAAATCACGGTATCGATCTGATGGATTGCTATGCCACTGATTATGGCATGTAGCTGGTATTGGGCGCCGTATACCAGATTCACTTCGGGTTCAACAAAAACGATCGGACCGGGCAGATTCGATACCTGCCCGCCGGTCGTTGCGGTGCAGCCGGTGGCGGTTGAAGTGACGGTGACGGCATAAGCCCCTGCGGGAATGCTTGCGAGGTCTTCGGTGGTTGCACCGTTGGACCACAGGAATGTGTAAGCGCCGGCCGGCAGGACACTGAGGTTCACCGCGCCGTTGCTTTGGCCGCAGGTGGTTGGGGTAATGCTTATGGTTGTGGTGGGCGAAGGCGTGTTGTTGGCCACGGAGAAAGTGGCGGCTGCGGTACAGCTTCCGCCCGCCGACACGGTAACGGAGTAGGTACCGGCGCTGAGATTCGCGAGGTCTTCGGAAGTAGCCCCGTTGGACCAGGCAAAGGTGTATGTTCCAGCGGGCGAAGCGGTGATGTCGATAGCGCCGTTGGGCGCGGAGCAGGACGTAACGGGGGTGGAGTTTCCGGCGATGTTAATAGCGGGGTTATTATTCTGTACGACCGCCGAAGTCGTTGCGGTGCAGCCGGTGGCGATTGAAGTGACGGTGACGGCATAAGCCCCTGCGGGAATGCCTGCGAGGTCTTCGGTGGTAGCGCCGTTGGACCACAGGAATGTATAAGTGCCGGCCGGCAGGACACTGAGGTTCACCGCGCCGTTGCTTTGGCCGCAGGTGGTT
>CAYXPR010000037.1:0-1111 GCA_964467255.1 uncultured Rickettsiales bacterium
TTAAGTAATTGTACAAAATTAATTGCTAATATTTTTCTTTGCGTTTAAAAAGTCCAAATGGGCAGAAAATTATCAATCACCCTAAGCGATGCACAGAGGTCGGAACTTGAAAAAGGATATCGCTACGGCAAAAGCCACGTTTTTCGGCAACGCTGTCAGATAATTTTACTTAAAGCAGAAGGCCGTTTTAGTAAAGAAATCGCCAAAATTGTCGGCATAAAGAGCCAAAAACAGATTAACAGTTGGGTCAAACGCTACAAGGAGAAGTACATCGAAGATGGTATCAATATTTTGCGCAATGAACCGGGTCAGGGACGAAAACAGATATTAGATTCACAGCAAGAAGAAATGTTAATCAGACTACGAGTACAACAAGAACGCCAGCGACTATCGAAAGCGAAGGAATTATTGGAATCGGATTTAAACAAGAAGTTCAGTTTAATGACTCTAAAGCGTTTTTTAAAAAACTTAAGTGCCGATTCAAACGCATCCGACTGACCCCAAAAGGCAAACCCGATGAAGAACTTTATGATGTTCGTCGCCAAATGCTTGGTTTGTTGGAAATGCAGAGCGAAGCAGGCCGTATTGATTTGTTTTATGGGGATGAAAGTCAGGTGGCTGAATCTGGTTATGTGCCATATGGATGGGTTTTTGAGAATGAAGTAGTGGAAATACCCGCTCAAAAGGGTAAAACCGTCAATATTTGGGGATTGATTTGCCGCGACAACCGATTTATCTTTTCCACAACTTACAACACGATTGATGCCGACTTCATACTCCAACAACTAGATTCCTTCTCCTTAAACCTTCAAAAAACAACTGTAGTTGTCTTAGATAATGCCAGTATTCATACTGCCCATAAAATCAAAGAACGTTTACAGGTTTGGCAAAACAGAGGGCTTTTTATCTTTTATCTCCCCCCTTATTCGCCTCACCTTAATATCATTGAAAGACTTTGGAAAGAATTGAAGGCCAGATGGATTGCTCCCGCTGACTACATTTCTTCTGATGCACTCTTTTATGCTGTTTACTTAGCGCTGGCAACTGTAGGAACTGATCTTTCAATCGCCTTCTCAAAATTTAATGGCAATTAATTTTGTACAATTACTTA
>CAYXPR010000038.1:0-1052 GCA_964467255.1 uncultured Rickettsiales bacterium
ATACGGTCGGGCCGGGCAGGTTCGACGGGTGGTTCACCGTCGCGTTCGGGTTCGGATTCGGCACCTCTATGCAGCCCAGGTTCGGATTGTACGTGCACCAGTTGATAATCGTCCAGGTCCGTTCTATCTTGAAGCAGGCGTCGGGCACTACCGTGAAGATTTCGTCTTCGAAGGATACGCCCAACAGTTCGCAGTCTTCACCGAAGAACGTCGGTTCGCCGTAGTTGCCCGTGCCGTCGCATACCGTCACGATCACATCGTTCGGGAATTTGACGAAGTAATCCTGTTCGTAGGTCACGATGATGCGCTGGGTGCAGGTGCTCGATTGGCCGCCGCAGTCGATGGCGCGGAACGTGCGGGTGATGGTACCCTTGTTGCACACCGTGTCGAACAGGCCCAGGTTGTTGGTCACCGTGATCGTGTCGATGCAGCAGTTGTCGGTAGCCGTGGCAAAACCCGTGGCCCAGAGGCTGGGATCAAAGTTTTCGCAAGTTACCGTCACGTGTGCCGGAGCCGTGCAGATCGGTTTGATCTTGTCTTCGACAAACACCTGAACCATGCAGTCGTTGTAGTGGCCTTCGTAGGCATCCAGGGCGACCGTGCCGGTCGGAACCGGTACGTCGTAGACGCGGAAGACTACCTGTATCGTATCGTTGATATCCGTGCAGCAGAATTTGACCTGGTCGTGGAACAGGGTATCCGTCTGGCAATCGTTGGCATTCATGCGGCGGGCCTTGAAGTGCACCGGAGCGCAGTTGTCGTAGGAGCCGTCGTCGAAGGTGGAGGCATCCACGAAGGCTTCGCCGTTGCCGCCCAGGCCCACCTGTGTGAACTCATCGCAGGTCGATACCGGCGGTACCAGGTCGGCGATGGTCATCTTGAATTCGCAACTCGACGTGTTGCCGCAGCCGTCTTCAGCCGTGTAGCGCACGGTGTAATCGCCTATTGGCAGACACTGTGTGTACAGGAATATGGCCATGGTGTCCGGGTTCCAGTAGTTGTTGCCGGGGAAGTCGCCCAGCTGACCTTTTACTGTGAAAGTGATCACGTTG